>JAFIEI010000017.1 GCA_020832565.1 Salinarimonas sp.
CCTCGTCAGAGCGATACCAGCTTATCTCCCTGTCCGAAATCCGGGGGCCACCTCAAGGCGTGATTATAAATCATTAGATATACTAGGTTATGTCCCACATTGGGAGTTCGACGATTCTGATATAGATGCGCTGGTGGGCATAGGATTCAAGCGTAAAAAAACATCATCCGATGACCACCTTACAAGGGAAGAGGCCTTGGCAGCACTCCAGCGCAAGCCTCACATCGAGAAGAAATTCTACGAAATGTTCCCATTCCTGAAGGAAAAGGATGGCGTGAAAGATCTCTGAACCAAAACACCGACTGCTATTCCAGTAACAACCCGCGTGCCGGCCACGCCGCACGCATCCGCTCTTTGACCTGTCTGCCATCCTGATAAGCACGACCCGCCCCTCAACCGCGGCGGCGGGCGGGAGCGGGCTGATTCGTCGCTGATCAACCAGCAGACGAGCATCATCGCCGATGAGCGCTTTGATGCTTACGTCGAAGGCCACACCCAGCTCGATGGCGGCCTGATCGCCTCGCTCAACGGCGATCTCAGCCTCGATACCGGTACATTCGGCTTCACCGACATCGAAGAGCGCGCCCGCTCCGACATGCGCCGCGCCCGGGGAGGGGGCCTTGATGGGAGCGGGTAAATAGCTGCCTCAGGCTCCCCGGCGCTAAGCCTCCCAAAAGCATCGACATGCATGAGCGCCTCAACTCGGCCCGCGTCGAACCAGCGCGACGGTAAGCGCTCCACGCGGCAAACATGTGTGGGCGCTGTGCCGAGCCGAGGCCCGGACGTGCGCGTTGCACATAACCAGCGCTTTGGCGCTTGCCGCGTATCACGCGAGAACCCGCACTGCAGCGTAGCGCGCTAACGGGAGCCCGGACAGGTAGACAGAGGACTGGCGTTGCCGCCGGGGGAGGCTGCGCGGGTGCGATCCCGAGTGTCCAATCCCGGGCGGCGGTTCCGAGCGTGGCAAAGCTGACATCGAACCCAGTCCGATCCCACAATCCGTATTTCGCATAAGATATATTATGGAACCTATTTGGACATGGAGAAGACCTTTGAACTCAGTATCTTGAGTTACTCACGCGCTGGCCGTCCCGCCACACGCGGATCATCTCGCAGCCCACCTCAGCCGGACGGCCGCAACAGCCGCACCAGATCAAGCGCGCCAGCGCATGACGACGTGCGCACTCACGGTGCACGGATCGAGACCGCCGCGCGCTTTGCCGCGCTCGCGCCCGCGCTCTCGCAGCCTTGCCCACGTGTGATCACCGGCCCGCGTTTCTGCGACTGGATTACGCCTGCAACAGGATCTTTCCGAAATGGCGGTTCGCGCGCATGTGCTCCAGCGCTTCGCGCGCTTCGGCCAGTGCGAAGCTGCGGTCGATCGGCAGATGCAGCGTGCCGTCGCAGATCGCTGGCCAGAGGTCGCGCCTGACGCCGGCGACGATGGCGCGGATTTCCTCGATCGAACGCGTGCGGAAGGTCACGCCGATATAGCGGATGCGCTTGAGCGCGTGCAGGTCGCAATCGAACTCGGCCATGCCGCCACCCAGACGCCCGACATTGACAATGCGCCCGCGCACAGCAGATGCATGCATGGCCAGCGTGAGAAGTGGTCCGGAAATCTGGTCGATGATCAGGTCCACACCGCCATCGGTGAGTGCGCGCACCCGGTCGGGCCATTCGGAATCGCGTGTATCGACTGCGTGATGGGCGCCGAAATCCGTCAATCTCGCGCGCCGCGCATCATCCGTCGACGTCCCGATCACGACGCGGGCGCCGAGATGACGGGCGATCTGCTGGCCCATCAGGCCGACGCCGCTGCTCGCACCGAGGATCATGACGGTATCGCCTGCGGCCAGCCCGCCATTGTCGACGAGCGCGTTATGCATGGTCTGGAGCGCGAGCGGCAAGGTCGCAGCGCGGTCGAAATCGAAGCCATCCGGCATCGGCAGGGCGCGCAGGTGATCGGTAACAGCGTATTGCGCGTAGCCGCCGGCGCCGGTGCACATGACCCGATCACCGATCTTCCAGCCGGTAACGTCGCTGCCCATAGCCTCGATCTCGCCGGCGAATTCGAGGCCAGGTATTGTGCCGGCGCCGCCCATCGCGCCATGGCTGGCGCCGGCCGCGACAGCGAGATCGGCGCGGTTGAGCGCGGCGGTACGAACGCGCACCAGGATCTCGTGAGGCTTGGGTTCGGGTCGCGCCACCTCGCCGATTTCGAGCCCGTTCTCACCGACGAAAGCTGCTTGCATCATGGCCTTGATCCCTGTCGCGGTTGATCTTGCCGGTTCGCGAGCCCCTGCCCGCGCGCGCTGACCGCATGGTCATGGTCAGGCCTTGCAGGCCTCGCGCCAAGCCCTGCGACGCAAATCCCGGTTTGCGCGGCTGCGCGATGTGGCTGGGCGACAGGCTCGCCTTATTCGGAAATCTCGATGCGCATGCCGTCGAAAGCAGGTTCGACATGGTCGGGCAATTGCCGGGCAAGTTCGCGATAATCGAGATCGGTATGCAGATTGGTCAAAACGGCGCGGCGCGGGCGCACGCGTTCGATCAGGTCGAGCGCATCGGCGACGTTGAAATGGGTCGGATGCGGATTGTAGCGCAACGCGTCGATAACCAGGGTCTCGAGCCCGTGCAATTGCGCTTCGGCGGCTTCCGGCATGGTGCTGACATCGGGGGCATAGGCGAAATCATGGATGCGAAAGCCGAGGGCGTCGGTGCTGCCATGAATCATGCGGAAGGGCCGGGCGCTGACCACACCGCCCTCCCCTTCGACTTCGACCGGCGCGTCGTCGCGGATCGGTCGCGAATCGAGGATCGGCGGGTAATTGCTGCCTTCCGGCGTGTGGAAGCAGTAATCGAACCGCTCCTCCAGGATTCTCGTCGTCTTTTCATCCATATAGACGGGAATCCTGCGGCGCATATGGATGACCAGCGGGCGTAGATCGTCGATCCCGTGGGTGTGGTCGGCATGTTCGTGGGTGAAGATGACCGCGTCGAGCCGGCGGATATCGGCATCGAGCAATTGCTCGCGCAGATCCGGCGACGTGTCGAACAGAATTGCCGTTTCACCGGCGCCGCGACTGCGGGTGACGAAGAGCGAGCAGCGCCGGCGGCGATTGCGCGGCTCGTTCGGATCACAGGCGCCCCAGCCGCTCCCGACACGCGGCACGCCGCCGGAGGAGCCGCATCCGAGGATCGTCGCCACCAGTGACATGATCAGGCACCCGCCACGCCGTCGGCCAGCGCAGCCTTGGCGAATAGCCTGTAGAAATTCCGTGTCGTCACGTCTTCGAGCTCCGCTGCCGGCATGTCGAGCGCTTCCGCGAGGATGCGCAGTGTATGGGCGGTATAGGCCGGCTCGTTGGTCTTACCCCGCACCGGCTGGGGAGCGAGATAGGGCGCATCGGTCTCCACGAGAAGACGGTCGCGCGGGATCTTGCGGGCGATGTCGCGCAGTTCCTCCGAGCGCTTGAAGGTGACGATGCCGGAAAACGACACGGCGAAGCCGAGCTCGACACCCGTCATGGCGAGCTTTTCGCCGGAAGAAAAACAATGCAAAACAGCTTTGTATGATCCTTTCCTGAACTCGTCTATGAGGATATCGATCATCTCCTCATCCGCCTCGCGGGCATGGATGACCAGCGGCAGGCCGGTCTCGCGGGCAGCCGTGATATGGGTGCGAAAGACCCGCCGCTGCACGTCGCGGGGGCTCTTGTCGTAGTGATAGTCGAGGCCCGCCTCCCCGATCGCGATGCAGCGCGGATGCTGCGAGAGGCGCACCAGTTCCGAAGCCGGGACATCCGGCTCCTCGCCGGCATTGTGGGGATGAGTGCCGGCGCTGAAGAAGATGCGCGGATCGCTCTCGGCGAGGGCGCGGTAGGTGTCGTATTTGGCCACGCGCGTGGAAATCGTGACCATGCGCCCGACCCCGGCTGCTTCCGCGCGCGCGATCACGCCCGGCAGATCCTCGGCGAATTGCGGGAAATCGAGATGGCAATGGCTGTCGACGATCATGCCCGGCTCACGCCTCTTCCGGCTCGACGAAACGGGGGAACACCGGCTGCGGCGCCGGAAGGGCCGCAGCGGGCGCCAGGCGACCGCCCTCCCCGATTTTCGCGATGACCCGGTCTTCCTGCGCAACAGCCAGTAGATCCAGGAGCTTGCCCGCCGATTCCGGAATGAAGGGTTGAACCAGGATGCCGACGATGCGCAGCACCTCCGCCGTGACATAGAGCACGGTCGCCATGCGCGCCGGGTCGCTCTTGCGCAGGGCCCACGGCTCTTGCGAGGCGAAATAGCGGTTGGCCTCGCCGACCACGGCCCAGATCTCCGCCAGCGCCTGATGCAGGGCGAAATCCTCCATCGCCCCCCTCACCTTCTCCGGTAGCGCCTCCGCCTGGTCCAGCATGGCGCGATCGGCCTCGCTGAAGGCGCCGGGCTCGGGAACCGCAGCGTCGCAATGTTTCGCGATCATCGAGAGCGAGCGCTGCGCAAGATTGCCGAGGTCGTTGGCGAGATCGGCATTGATGCGGTTGACGATCGCTTCGTGCGAGTAGTTCCCGTCCTGCCCGAAAGGCACTTCGCGCATGAAGAAATAGCGCAACTGATCGACGCCGTAAGTGTCGGTCAGGGCGAAGGGATCGATGACGTTGCCGACGGATTTCGACATCTTCTCCCCGCGATTGAAGAGAAAGCCGTGACCGTAGACGCGTTTGGGCAGGGGCAAGCCCGCGGACATCAGAAAAGCCGGCCAGTAGACCGTGTGGAAGCGCACGATATCCTTGCCGATGATGTGCACATCCGCCGGCCAGTAGCGCCAGCGCGGATTGTTCTCGTCGGGGAAGCCGCAGCCGGTGACGTAATTGTTGAGCGCATCGACCCAGACATACATGACGTGCTTGGGATCACCCGGGACGGGCAGGCCCCAGTCGAAGGTGGTGCGGCTGATCGAGAGATCCTGCAGCCCCCGCTTGACGAAGGAGACGACCTCGTTGCGGCGCGTATCGGGGCCGACGAATTCGGGATGGGCCTCGTAATGCGCGAGGAGCCTGTCCTGATAGGCGGAGAGGCGGAAGAAATAGCTCTCCTCGGCCACCCATTCCACCGGCGCGCCTGTCGGCGCGATACGCGTGCCGTCGGGCTGAAGCGTGAGCTCGCCTTCATCGAAATAGGCCTCGTCGCGCACCGAGTACCAGCCCTCGTATTTCGAGAGATAGATATCGCCACGCTCCTGCATGCGCTTCCACAATTCATGGGTGGATGGCAGGTGGTCGGCATCGGTGGTGCGGATGAACCGGTCAAAGGAGCAGTTGAGCCGCTCGCCCATGGCCTTGAATTGCGGCGCGAGCCCGTCGACGAATTCCTTCGGCGAGAGATCGTTCTTGCGCGCCGTCTGCTGCACCTTGAGGCCGTGCTCGTCGGTCCCCGTCATGAAGAAGACGTCATAGCCGTCAATGCGCTTGAAACGCGCGATCGCGTCGGCCGCGACGACCTCGTAGGCATGGCCGATATGCGGTGCGCCATTGGGATAGGAAATTGCCGTTGTGATATAGTACGTCTTCGCAGCCATCCGGCGCAACCTCTTGAAGAGATGAGCAGAACGATCTCAGTCGAGCGCCCGGACGGCGCCGGCGAGATCGCCGAACATGGTCAGCACGAGCGGGCGGCGGTCGAGATTGTAGATATCCGCCTCCCGCGCCGAGCGGGCGATCTTGTCACATACCTCGACCAAGGGCGCAAGCCGCCGCGCGCCGGCACCCGCATGCCGGTGCAGGAGCCCGGAGGCCCAGCGCTGCAGTGTTTCGAGCGCGAGCTCGAATTCCTCGTCGGCCCCCTTGCGCGCAAGCTTCTCGGCAAAGGCGAGCACGCGCCCGGAATCCTCGCGCGGCAGGGCCGCAAGCAGTTGCTCCATGGTCTCGACCGTCTCGCGCTTGGCCGGGTCGAGCAGCTCGAAGGCCCTGCGCGCCGAACCCTCGGCGCGGCTGACAGCGGCCGCAATCGCCTCGGCATCCGCCTCCAGCGTGTCGATCGATTCCAGCACCCGCGTCAGATCCGGCTGCGACAGGGGTGCGAGATCCAGCCTGCGGCAGCGCGAACGAATCGTCGGCAGGACCCGGCGCGGCTCGTGCGCGAGGATGAGGAAAAGCGAAGCCGGGGGCGGCTCCTCCACCATTTTCAGGAGCGCGTTCGCACTCGGCGGCGCCAGATCCTCGGCGCTGTCGACGATACAGATGCGGTAGCCGGCTGCGGCAGCAGTCGAGCCGAAGAGATGAAGCGCCTTGCGGACCTGCTCCACCGGAATCGTTGTGGTGGCCGCCTTCTTCTCCGTCGCGGCGAGCCGGCGCAGGATAAACAGATCGGGATGCGACAGGACAGCGACCTGGCGTGCGGCGGGGTGGTCCGGCGCAATGGCGAGATCATCGGGGGCGCTTTGCGGGGCATGCCCATGGGCCAGCACGAAGCGGGCGATGCGGTAGGCGAGCGTGGCCTTGCCGATCCCCTGCATGCCGCCGATCAGCCAGGCATGATGTAGTCTGCCCGAGCGGAAACCGTCGAGAAACGCGCGCTCCGCCGCTTCCTGCCCGTACAGGACAGAGCGATGGCGCGGATGCGGAGCGCCGGAGAGTTGGTCTGGCTCGGGCAATTGTGACATTGTCTTTTCAATCAACAGGTTCGGGGGCGATGTTCAGATCTTGCGCGAATTTCTGCTTGATGCATTCCCAGATCGCGAACTCTACCTCCTCGGCATCACGATCGGCATCGATGATGCAGCAACGCTCCGGCTCCGCCTGCGCGATTGATTGAAAGGCTTTGCGCAAACGTTTGTGGAAATTCAAGTTTTCGGACTCAAAACGATCCGCCTTCAGCTCGCCCCCGCCACGCCGCGCATCGGCCCGGGCGAGGCCGGTCTCGGCCGGCAGATCGAGGATCAGGGTGAGATCGGGCCGTGTCTCGCCGACCACGACGCGCTCCAGCGCCAGCAATTCATCCTGATTGAGCGCGCCGAGCGCCCCCTGATAGGCGCGGGTGGAATCCGCGAAGCGATCGCACAATACGATTTCGCCGCGCGCGAGTGCCGGGCGGATCGTCTGCTTCAGATGGTCGAGGCGGGCGGCGGAAAACATAAGTGCCTCGGCGAAGGGGCCGTAAGGCTTGCCCTGCCCTGCCAGGATCGCCTCGCGGACGCGCTCGGCATAGGGCGAGCCGCCCGGTTCGCGGGTAAGCACGACGGTCTGGCCAAGGGCCTCGAGGCGTGCAGCGAGGCGCCTGATCTGTGTCGACTTGCCGGCCCCCTCCCCGCCTTCCAGCGTGATGAAGAGACCGCTCATCCGCTCTCGCTTCCGAAGATTGCGCGCCGCACTGCGCCGGATCCGAGCTCCCAGATCGCGTCGAGCGCTCGCTGCGTGAGCGTACCCTCTCCAATATCCCGAGCGGCCTGCAGCGGCATCTCCAGCGCCAGCGTATCCCCCCGCATCACGCGCAGGACGGCCACCTCGTCTCCGGCGCGCACCGGCACCGAAAGCGGGCCACGATAGACGATGCGCGCGGAGAGGCGCTCATCCGTGCCGCGCGGGACGAGTACGCGCACATCCCGGCTTGAAACGAGCGGCACGTAATTCAGCTCTCCGCCATAGACCCGCGCCCCGCCGACTTCGTCTCCCGCTTCGAACAAAGTGCGTGGCTCGAAGGCACGAAAACCCCATTCCAGCAGCCGGCGCGCGGCAAGCGCCCGGTCACGGGCATTCTCGAGGCCGTTGACGACGACAATCAGCCGCTGGTCCAGCTGCACGGCCGAGCCGACGAGGCCATAGCCCGATTCAGAGACGAAGCCGGTTTTTACCCCGTCGGCGCCGATACCCATGGTGAGCAACGGGTTGCGGTTGCGCTGGCGGATATCGTTCCAGACGAATTCCTCTTCCCCGTAGAGCGCGTAGATCTCGGGCGAGGTCTCGATGAAATGGCGCGTCAGCAGCGCAAGCTCCCGCGCGGTCGTGACCTGGTCGGGGTCGTGGTATCCGGTCGAATTCGTGAAGAAGCTCTGCGTCAGCCCAAGTTCGCGCGCGCGCTGCGTCATCATCCGCCCGAAGGCGCCCTCCGACCCGGCAATGGTTTCGGCGGCAGCGATCGAGGCGTCGTTGCCGGAATGCACGATGATGCCGCGCAGAAGGTCCCACAGGGCTATGGAGCTTCCGAGCTCTGCAAACATCGTGGAGCCGCGTGACGGCGCGCCGCCGCGCCGCCAGGCATCCTCGGAGATCACGAATTCGGTATCGGCATCGATGCGCCCGCGCCGTATTTCCTCCGCGATGACCTCGACCGTCATGATCTTGGCCATGCTGGCGGGGACCATGAGGTCGTCCGCGTTCTTGGAGAAGAGAACGGCCCCGGTCTCCGCGTCCATCAGGAAGGCCTGCTCGGCGCGCGTCTCGAAGTTCTGCGCCACGGCCCCGGAGGACACGACGAAGAGCAGCGGCAAGAGCCATGCGCTCACGAGAAGGAGAATTATCCGGAGGTTACGCACAAATCCTCATCCGACGCCTGAAAACCGCTTCAAGCGTCAATGTGCGGCCTCAAACAAGATTAATCAACGGTTTTCGACAACCTGCAGATCGTCACGGCTCACGGCGAAGGCTGCGCTGGTTGGCGGTCGCGAGACCACCGAAAGCACTGTCGCGCGATAGAGCCTGCGTCTCGCCCTCCGGCGAGGCGAAGAACAGCCCTGCGAGGACCGAGCCACCGCTGCCCGAGGGCGCGCGGCGCTGCTGCGATACCGTCCGCTCCTGCCACCCATTGACCGCGAGCGGTGCTGCGCCGGTGACATCGGAAGCGGTATCGGCACCCACCGGCTCGGCCTGGGCAAAGCTCGCATGCGTCGCGGTTGTCTCATCCTGCGCCGGCGGCTCGGCCTCGGCCAGCATGGTGGCGCCGGGACGGGTATCCTGATCCGGCAATTGGGCCATCTGGCCGTCCGTGCGCAGCGTCGAGACGAGGACCTGGTCGTCGCTGCCGTCGACATGGGCCGGCCCGACGTAATCGACCTGCACCCGCCCGACGCCGTCCTGCCGGAAATCGAGCGCTTCGGCCACGGTTTTCGACACATCGATGATGCGGTTGCCGTGGAACGGGCCGCGATCGTTGACGCGCACGATCAGCGAGCGGTTGTTCTCGAGATTGGTCACGCGTGCATAGCTGGGCAGCGGCATGGTCGTGTGCGCTGCAGAGATCGCATGCTGATCGAACACCTCGCCATTGGCCGTCTCGCGTCCGTGGAAGCCGGGGCCGTACCATGAAGCGAGCCCGCGATTGCTGTAATCCTCGTCGAGACGCGGCGTGTAGGTGCGCCCTGAGATCGTGTAGGAAGTCCCCACCATTTCGCGGCCACCGCCGCGGGGTATCTCGCTGCCGTCGCTGACGACGAGCGGGCTGGCAGCGACACCCAATTTGGGGTCGACCTTCGCGGTCGAGGATTGTCCTGTGCAGTTGGCGAGAGCGAGGGCGAGCCCCGCAACCAGGACCACCTTCAAGGCACCAACGCGCGTACCCGTTACCTGATCGGCTTCGCGGCGCGTTCCGAACGCATCAGCATCTGGCATGTCGACCTTTCCCGTCACGGCCCATACGAGAATGAGGCAGGGATTACGAATACGAAGTTAACCCGGAGCGGTCGGCGGCGTCAGCCCCCGAACAGCCTGGACAGCGCCATACCGGATCGGCGGCAAATGGGTCAAAATTGCGGCGAAGCGCGCTGAAATCGGTTTCGGCACGCGCGGTCAAGCCCCGGAAAACTCTTGCGAAATTGTTAACGCCTATCCAGCGCAGCACGCCTATGCCGGATTTCTGCCATGATCTCAACCCTGTGGCAGAAAAACCGCAGGCGTCATGAAAAGCACTTGAAGTGATCTGCCAGGACGAAGGATGACCGCCGGCGCCATGCGCCAGCGGGCTCGCTCGGCAGAAGCCGCGAGGGCCTGCGCGGCGCGGTTCAGCCGTATGGCCCGTCATGACGCGCCTGATCCTCCATGAGCTGCTGGATCGAGCGCGCACCGCGTTGACGGAAGAGCATATCGAGGGCTTCTAGCATCAACGGGTGGATCTTGGTGCGTTCCGCATGGGCGATGTCCCGCAATTGGTCATAGACCGGTGGTTCGAGGTAAACCGACATCTGCTTCGCGCGCTGTTTCAGCGTCTTGGGAGCGGGTACCGGTTCGTTGGCGACGACGCGTGGGGGCGTTCTGTGCTCGAGAGCAACCGGCGCCGGCGCAGATGCGGCGACGATCGATCTGAGACTCACTTTATGCAACTTTGACATTCGCGATGGCCTGACCCTTGCTCTGATTGTTGAAGTTGGTGCGCTTCTCGATCCAGCCCCAGAGCTTGCGCACCTCGCGTGCGGCCTGCCCCTGCGGATTGAATTCGGTGACGCCCTGCCCCATTCCGATCGCATCCTGATGGTCATTGCGCATCACGATGTTGACGTCGGGCAAAACGCCGAGCACGGCTAATCCGTCGGCAGCATCGCGGTTGCGATAGCTGCGCGGCGGTGTCTGGTTGAGCACGAAGGCAAAGCGCTTCTCGAGCCGGTAGATGGCAGCCAGAGTCGGCTTGAAGGCCCGCAGATCGGCGGGCGTGGGGCGGCAGGGGATGACGCACAGATCCGCCGCGCGGATCGCCGACAGCGTGCCCGGGCTGTCGACGCCGGGGGTGTCGATGAAGACGTAGTCGTAATCGTAGTCGCGCAGGCGTGCGACGACGTCGTCGAGCTGCGGGGCATCGATCTGGGCGACCTCGGGCCCCTCACCGTCACGATGCTCGGCCCAATCGGTGATCGTCGCCTGCCGGTCCATTTCGAGGATGCAGACGGAGCGCCCCTCCTCCATGGCCGCGATGGCGAGATTGATGCACAGCGTACTCTTGCCGCTTCCACCTTTTTGCGTAACGAAAGCGATAGCTTTCATGATGATATCCCTTGTTTGCGTGAAGGCCGGGGCAGGTGTCGCGGGAAGAATTCTGCGCCCCTCCCCGTATCCGCCGATCCTGTGATCCACCGATACCGGGATGCCTGAGACGCAAGCTCGGCGAATATGGTTAACGAGACGTTAATCTGCAGATCATTCGATCCGCCGATCCTTGGATGCAGGGATCAAGGGCGGCCGTCGCGCCCGAGCGCGGAAGGAATTCACTCGTCTTATCAAATCATTGAAGCCGGAGATGCGCGGCAATTGCAGCCAAGCTCCCACGATCCGCCGATCCTTTGATCCGGGGATTGGGCCCGCATAGCGGCGCGAGCAGCCGGCGGCAATCTACCGATTCGCGGTCTGCGGCGATCGAATCCACGCTACTCGATTCGTCGATGCCGGCTCGCATCGGACGCCAAATCCTGCGATCGCGCGATCCCGTCATGCCTGGATCCCACACTCCCGTGATCCCGGCCCGGGAGGATCACATGATCAGCCGATCCCCGGATACGCCGACCTGCGCAAAAAGCGGCCCACATAACCATTCGGCCCCTTCCCTACGCCGAAGCTTTTCGCTATCACCGCCCACAGTGGAAGGGTGGCCGAGTGGTTTAAGGCAGCGGTCTTGAAAACCGCCGTGCGGGCAACCGTACCGTGGGTTCGAATCCCACCCCTTCCGCCAGCACAACCAGAAACCCTTTAAATTATTGATATTTCTCGATTTTCGATGACGCACGAAGGCTCTCTCCCCACAGGTTTTCCCCACATATAAGCGGGGCTTGCATTTATAAGTTCCCGCCTGTGAGATACTCCCTATAATGGGAGCGCATTTTATTTGACAAAGAGAATGCATTCAGAATATCGTTTTGTCAGCCTTGAGATTCCGATAGGCAACCCCATGCAACAGGAGACATCGCGCTGTGTATACCTACCTCAAACTCCCGGGCGTCTTTGCGGTATTCGGAGAGATTTCAAATAGAGCAACGTGGGGCGTTGAGATCGAAGACGGAGAACTCATGCTCTGGATTGGCAGGCTCCATGTGATTTTCACAGGACCGGAGCGGCTGAGACGGGAGAGCGACTGTAGGAACTGAGAGACGGGGAAAGGTGTAGTGGACTACACTTTTGGAAGACACCAATCATAGATGCCTGCGTTTTGCTCTGTGAGTATCTGAAGTATAAGTGTAGTCTCACTATACCGATTAAATGATAGGTGTAGTGGACTACACTTTTCGTCGTTGCGGTCCTGTGTCGAGTAAGGTGTAGTCGACTATACTTTTGGATGAAATTCGTTGTGTAGTAAGGGTTTGAAGGTCTCGACGAGGAAGGCAAGTTAATAGGTACCACTCCAGCCCTACCCCCGGTTCACATATATATACATTATTTAAGTTATCTCAGAGGTTCACAAGAGGCTCCGATAGGATTCCATAAAAGGACATTCTTCTTCATGGAATATATCAGCTATAGAACCTCCTTCTTCGTACGTACGTACGTGGATATATAATCCATACTCCAAAATTGTTTATGGTGTCGTATACACCAACGTGACTTCTACCGCTTCTAGGCCCTCAACCTACATTCCCCTTCAATCTTCCATAAGGCCACCCTCTATGCACTTCCACAGCCGCAAAGCTTCGTTCGGCCTTATCCGTTCACGTCTTCCCATCGACCCCGGTAACGAATACAGGGGAAGGGTGTCTTCTCTCGCAGAGCGACGGGACAACGGCTTTGTGTCTCCTCTGGACTTCCGGTTTGATCAAGTCCCGGCTTGTCCTATGGGTGACGACACCCGGCCTCTGTCTTGCGGCCACGCCGCATTGTCCCGGTCTTTGCTCGCCTGACATGCCCCGATAATTCCCCCGGGGTCCGCCTAAAATCGCCGTTTCGGGTCGAAGGGTACTCGACATACCCCAGGATCACTCTTGGCCGTTCTAGGCGACCCCCGGGGGGATTGTAGGGGCATTCTGGGGATTGTGGTGAACCTTGGTTCGTCGCTGTGGATGTGTGCCGCTGTCTGACCCTGCCTCTGGGTTCTCAGAACTATCATATGTCCCGATTAGGCGAGGATGAGAAGGGTTACGAATATGTAGCAACCCTTGGCGGCTGACGAAAAGAATACCCACAGAATTTCTGCGGGTAAAGGTAACCCAACTGTCCAACGACGAGAAGCAGGTTTATCCCACCAACCTGATTGGGGGGATACCATGTCGCTACCCTTGCTCAGACCAAGGGTAATCCGAACAAGAACGTCATTTCCGAAAGCGGTCTCTACAAACTGATCATGCGCTCCGACAAGCCTCAAGCCCGTGAGTTTCAGGATTGGGTCACCCGCGTCGTCCTCCCTGCTATCCGCAAGGATGGGATGTATGTCGATGCGCTTCGCCTTCTCGATAGTGACGAGATTAAAATCCAGAAAGTGGATAAAAATCGAGCAGAGGGAAGCAGGTTCCCTCGCTTCTGACGAGAAGGGACTTAATCGGATTGGCATTACCCTAAGTCAGGCTTAGGGTAATCTTATTGGCATTACCCTCACTCCGGGTGATGGAAATGTCTGGCCGAAAAAATTTGAGAGGGGTAGCGTATCGCCCCGAGCGCCCGTTTCCCCCGTTGGCTCCTCTGAGGGCTGCATTCCCGATTAAGGGAGGGAGGGGGTCGGTCCTCCCCTTCGGTATAGTGACTACACCTTTTCGCCCTGTGTCTTCCGGTCTGTAATGATCACAACGAACGTTGACGATTCGTACAAGTCGCGATATCCTCTCCTCAGTCTCGCAATACGTCAGGGGAGATCAGGGCTATGCAGCGTTACGTCACCTACCGTCGCGTATCGACAGAAGACCAAGGCAAGAGCGGTCTTGGTCTCGACGCTCAGGACCGTGATATCCGCATCTACCTCGACACCTACAGCCCTGAGCCTTGGGAGATCGTTGGGGAGTTCGTCGATATCCAGAGCGGTAAGGACGACGACCGCCCCGAATTGGAGAAGGCAATAGCCCTCGCGAAGAAGCACAAGGCAACGCTCCTCGTCGCCAAGCTCGACCGCCTGTCTCGCAAGGTCGCTTTCATCGCGGCCCTGATGGAAGACAAGCGTCTCTCCTTCCGTGTCGCTTCCATGCCCTATGCCGACAAGTTCCAGCTTCACATCTACGCTGCCCTCGCTGAACAGGAACGCGAATTCATTTCAATCCGCACCAAGGCCGCCCTTCAGGAAGCCAAGGCGCGGGGCAAGACCCTAGGCGGTCTCAGGGATGCGACCATGAAGCGGAATGAGGTCTGGAAGAACCTAGCCGATGCGAGAGCAAAGAAGCTGGAAGGGATCGTCAAGCCACTCAGGGACAAGGGGGCGACGTTGCGCGATATTGCCCAGGCCCTGAATAGCGCAAGCATTCCGACCGCTAGAGGTGGGGTCTGGTATGCGTCTTCCGTTAAAGCTGTCCTCGACCGTCTGTGATGCGGCACTGGTGTAGTCACTACACCTTTTCGCCCACCAATTCGGCATGACCGCTAGTCAATCAACCCAAGCGTTCTCTCTGTAAACCTCTGAGGCGAGTAGGGCTAGAGCTTTTCGCTCCCGCCGTCTTGAAGGCTCCTGTATCCAGCGGTGACCCCCAGGGGCTTACAGAGGGAACACGGTACCTGTTGCGGTATCTCGTGTGATCTCATATTCGTGATCAAGACCTTTTGTTTCGGTTTCTTTGTCATCCCTCGGGGGTGTCTTCCCGTGATTAAATTCAAGAGGGA
Source organism: Salinarimonas sp. (assembly GCA_020832565.1). Lineage (GTDB taxonomy): Bacteria > Pseudomonadota > Alphaproteobacteria > Rhizobiales > Beijerinckiaceae > Saliniramus. The sequence continues at coordinate 14,700 of JAFIEI010000017.1, forward strand.
AGCCACCCCCATTTTTATGCAGAATGTGCGTGTTATTGGCACAAAGCAGGGATGGAATGTGGATGCCTCTAGGTCTTATCACTTGTAAATCGTTTTTTAATTCAAAGGAAAGTTGAAACTATGCCCCGCTCGATCAAGAAGACAGTTACGCTTCTGGCTTTAGACGAAAAATACCGAGAGATTTTGTTGGTCCCCATCTCCAACGTCCCCGACAGGTTCGCGTTGGTTCACCCGGAAGACTATGAAGCTCTCAAGAGCGAGTATACAGGAACCCTGTGCTTCTACGCAGATGCCGTCCATTGCATCCGGCGACGCTCAAATGAAAGCATTCGACTCGCTCGCGTGATTACCGGCGCACAAGACACCCACTATGTTCGCCACGTAAATCTCGACAAATTCGATTTCAGACGCGGAAACCTTGCTTTAGTCGCGAAAAAGACCGCCGCAAAGCGCAAGCCAATCCCACGCCCCTCCCGCGATTACCTCAGAGAATTTGACATACTCGGTCCTATCGGCCCTGAAAGCTTGTCATTCGCTCTCTGATTCACAATGCGGCACAGCCGCTATAGACACCGAAACAAAGGAATCTCTCAACATGGTTGTACGTTATCAATCTACCGGTCAGGACGTTGCCAATAACGATCCGTCCCTTACCGGCTCCCCTACAACCCATTACGACCTGAAAGCTCACGCCCCGGAAGTTACAACCCACTTCATGCCCCGGGCTCCGTCTCATTCGGTCTTGCATGAAGCCAGGGACGTTAGCGATCTTGTGAACAATATTGTCAATGGGTCTGGTCACCGGGTAGACCCGTATTCAGCCCGTGATACCGACTTTGTGGACATTAACGAGACGCGCACCATCACAGGCGGTCGCGTTTCACCGTAACGAGGGTGTCGCCCGGCTTAATGAAGTCGAGGATCGTTTTCAGCTCTGTGCGCCCGTCCCGCAAGCGTCCAAATGCCTTCTCTTCGCAGATGACATCGCATCCTCCTGTCTAAGGCGCTCAACCTGAATCACCGTGTCCTGCGACGGAGAGGGCACACGGATCGTCCCTTGTGAACATCTCCTCAGGGTGTACCCAACCCAAACGCTAGCATCTTAGGATCGCTCCCAAGTTCGAAGCGAACAGGTCTAATGCCGCGGTGTGAGCAACGCAAAACCGGAGCTGAAACCGGAAACGACGTCGGCTAACTCACCTAGGGGCACGGGGAGAAGTGGCAATCCTGTGGCCAGCTGCGCAAACTGCCGCCTCAGCTTGTTGACAATCGCTTCCTCACTGACCTTTGCATTTGCAAACAGCTACACGTGCGGCTAGCTTCCTACCCAAATTTTCGGGGGAAAAAATGTCTATCAATCCGCTGCTGTTTGAAGTCGAGTACACACAAGACGGAAAAATAGTCGACTTTCTTGATGGCGTTGAGTTAGACCCTACGCCGGAAGAGATTGTCCGGCAGAGATATTTGCGCGTTTTACATTATGAGTATAATTATCCAAAGAAGCATATGAGGCGTGAGGTACCAATCCAGCATGGCTCCAAGACAATACATGACTCTTACGGAAAACCTATCCGGGCCGACATTGTTGTATATCGGGATGCACTCGCCTGTACTAAGCGAGACCAAGGCCGTGTCTATCTTCTTGTGGAGTGTAAAGCACCAAACGTCACTAGCGGCTATGATCAGCTGGTGTCGTACTTATTTAACACTAGCGCTGAAGGTGGAATTTGGTTTAACGGATCTGGCGAAGACGATGAAGTCCAATATTACAGACGCTTCAGCGCCCCCTCCAGCGAGTTAAAGGAGTGGATCGGTATCCCTCGCTTCAACGAAGCCTGGGATGCCCTCGGTCGCCGAAAAAAGTCCGATCTCTTAAAGCCGAAGGATATCAAGGGCCTTCTCCGCCGGTGTCATAATCGGCTGCATGGCCGAGGTAACGATGGGGACGAAGACGACTTAACAATGGATATGGTGCGAATCATGCTCGCGAAAGCAATGGATGAAGAAAGCACTGATGAACTTCCAAATTTTTATTGCACTCCTGACGAATATCGCGATAGCGAAGGCATTAAGGTTGTTGCAAAACGTGTATCTGATCTGTTTGAAGGGGTAAAGCGTCATAATCCAGATGTATTTTCTAGGGATGAAAAAATAACAGTTGGTGCCCGTTCTGTCGCTGATGTTGTTGTGGAGCTACAAGACTATCAACTTCTCTCAGAAACGGGTGCGGCAGTAGCCTGGGATTTGATGGGGCATGCTTATGAGCAGTATACATCCATATATCTAAAGCGTGAGAAGGGGCAATTTTTTACCAATCGCTTGGTTATCGACCTGCTTGTGTCGATGACAAAACCCACGTACGACGACATTGTGCTTGACCCCGCGGGAGGTTCGGGGGGCTTCCTTACAGGCGTAATGCGTTATGTGCGAAATCAAATAATGGAGAGTGGTGGCAGCGATATTTCAAAGCAACGGCAATTGGAGCGCCATCGGACTAATCTTTTTATGGTCGAGGTAAGTCGCAGGCTTGTCAAAGTTGCGAAGACAGCGATGATTTTGAATGGAGACGGCCACGCGGGTATGACGGCGGGCGATAGTCTTGGTCCGTATGAACGCTTCGACAGAACTATAGTAGCGAGAGCAGGTAAGGGGCATCCCAACCTTATCCTCACAAATCCTCCCTTCGCAGGTGTCGGCGAGGGACGGATCACACATGACGATGTACTACGGCGCTTCGAGACCGGGAAGAAGTGGACCGAGATCGACGGCAGGTATCAGCCGATAGCAGACGAGAGGCCGAGAGCACCCAGGCATTGGTCGACAGCACGACTACGGTCAGCGTCAGCACGTTCACTGCCAACTGCAGGCGTGGATCGCCGAAAGGCGCGACCAGATGATCCATCACCGCAACGTTGCCGCCCAATCCGGCCCCGTCCTGCGAAACCAGCAGTAACGCCAGTGCGACCAGGAGGTACGTCCCGCCGATCACCGGCACCGAGATCACCAACGCCAACGGAAAGGTGCGCTCCGGGCGTGCCACGTCCCGTGCGATGGTCGCCACATTCTCCCAGCCGAGATAGGCAAAGAAGCAGATCCCGATGGCTGCAAACAGCGCCGAAAGATCGAACGGTGCCGGGGCCGGACGCAGTGTTTCGGCAGTGCCGAGCGACAATCCTGCCAGCGCCAGCAGGACGACCATGGCGACCGCCACCAACGCCGTCTGGATACGCGCGCCGGTGCTCAGACCCAGCATGTTGAAGAGGATGCTGAGAAACATGAACCCCGCCGCAAGCGGAAAAAGCATCCCTTCATCGATACCGAAGGTCACCAGCGCGTAGCGCGCGCTGATGAGCCCCATCACCGGGTTTCCCACGACCATGATCAGCACGATCAGCAGCGACAACGCCGCCCCCAGCCGGGCCGAGACGACCTGGCGAACGAAATGAAGCACACCGTTATCGTTCGCGTAGTCGATCGCGATGCGGCCCATGACCCAGGCCGTCGGCACCGCACATACTGCCATGAGTCCCCAGGCCAGAAGAGCCCACGGCCCGGCCGCCTGCTGCGCGAGAGCGGGTATTACAAAGATTCCGGCACCAATCAGATTGGACACATAATAGGCCGTCAGTTGGGACACGCCTATGGTGGCGTTGCGCGGCGTAGCGTCGGGGTCACACAACGCGACATCACCAGTCGGGGCCGTATCGGTCATGATCCGGTCCTTCTCGCGCTCTTCTTCTGATAGGTGCTCCGCTGCAGCAGGAATCCGGCCTTTGTATACTGCCGACTGCGCAGGGACGGATGCTGATCCAGGATTTGCTGCAATTGCCGGGACGGTGATTGCGATTGGTGGGCAGCATCGCGCAGCAGCGACAGGGCAATGTCGACGCATTCGGCGAAATCAGGCTGCGCCTGGGGGCAGAGCACAGTCGCCTCCACCCCGTCGAGCAGCTCGGCGAATTCCGCGATCGCACAATCATCCGGGACGAATACCGCCCCCGCGACGCTACCGCGTGCCTGCATCTCGCGGGCGACAGCGTGATGCGCACCCAGAAGCGCAATCGGCGCGCCGGAGGTATTTGTATCGTCGAACAACCCACGAGCCCGGATTGCACTGCCGAGGCGGGCGGCATAGGGGCTGCCGTCCTCCCAGATTTCGGTAATACGTGTGCCCTGCTCCGAAAGCCATTCCGCCAGCGCATCGATCTGCATCGTGTCGGCGGCGCAGATACGGATGCCGTCCGTCGTCCCCGTGAGGTCGTCGGCGGTAGAGGCGGGCATGAGGAAAGGCACGCCGGCCTGTCGATAAAGTGCTCCTGCTGCTCGGGCGCAATCACTGTTGAAGTGACCAACCACCGCATCGACGCCATTGGCAATGAATGCGCGAGCGACCGTCTCGGCCTGCGCGACCTCGGCCCTGTCGTCGGCAAGGACCGGTTCGAACCATGGCTCAGCCCGATCGACCGCGGCGCGCAGCAGCGCACCATACGCCGCACGCGGGCCAGTCAGAGGCCCGGCAATCCCGATGGACAGACGCACCGCCATCACGCTGCCTGCGACTTGGCGGCGGCTGCAGGGCGCAAACGCTCGGCCAGGTCCGCAGCCACCGGCGGCAGGTTCAGCTTCAGCGCGCCGTTCAGCTTGTGGCCGCCGGAAAGGAAGTTCCGCCCATCGTGACCGTCCAGTCCCAGGGGCGCCGAGAGTGCGCACGACAGCTCAGGCATGATTGCACGGCAGGCGCGCGCCAACACTGCCAGAGCAAGTGCTTCGAGCGCCAGGGCCGTGCGCGCGTAATTGGCGCTTCCGCTGCGCATTCCGTCCAGCAGGTAAGACTGTGCGGCGCTGAACCGATCCGCCTCGGCGATGACCGCCGCGATGACCTGTGCGATCCGACGGGGCGAAAAGCTCTCCATCGCCTCGGATGCGTCGAGAATGTCGACTTGGGTCATCAGCCAACCGTGGAACTGGCGATGATCGGCCAACCAGGCTCCGGGGTCAGGCAACTGGCCGTCGCGCGTAGCCATTCTCGAGGAAAAACGCTCGGCCCAGGCGTTAAGCTTTCCGGAGAACAGCCGGTTGAGATCCGACCGGACCGCATCGACGACGAAATTCTCCCGCAGCGCTTCCGGGCGGTTCAGCATCAATGCGAAACGCGCGTAGTCGCGCGGCACCGCCTGAACGAAATCGCGCCCCCAAATGAGATGACGCCGGCTGGTCGAGAACTTCGCCCCGTCGAGATCCAACAGCTCGTTGACCAGATGCGTGCGCGCGGGAACGAGCCCCAGCGCCATGTGAACAGCCGGGAACAGAAGTGTGTGGTAATAAGCGTTGTCGAAGCCGTAACAATGGACGATGTCGGTTTTCCCGTCATAGACCGTGGCGGCGTTGCTCAGGATTTCCCGGGCGCTCGCCCGGGGCGTGTTCGCGGCACCCCATAAATAGCCGAACGCCATCTCGAACCAGACATATGCCTTGTGATCTTCGAAGCCCTCGATCGCCAGATCCAGGCCCCATGGACCAGGATGCGAGATGCAGATATCGGGCAGGCCGTCTTCGAGCATATCCAGCGAAAGCGCGGCCACATGTGCGGGCATGTTGGCCGTCTTGACGTATTGCGCCAGCTCTTCGGCCATTGCCGAAAGCCGGAAATAGAGCCGCTCCACCGGTTTGATCGCAACCGCCTTCCCGGTCAAAGTTGCGGTGGCGCCGCCCAGATCGGTGCAGGTGTTTGGGCGCCCGCAGGCTTCGCAGGCGTTGCCATCACTGCTTTCTCCACAATGCGGACAGCTGCCCTTGATGAACGCCTCGTGAAGGTAGCGTCCATCGGCATCCATCGCGGCAGGTTCCGTACGAGCGACGATCAGCCCCTTGTCGCGCAGCAAACCTATACCGTAGCGAACGAATTCCGCGTAGCGCAGCGTGGCTGCCGGCTCGATGTAGCCATCGAGCCCGATCCCGAACTGCTCCCAGGTGTCCCGGATCAGCGCGTCGTAGTGATCGGCAGTAGCGCTTGCAGACCGCCCTTCCTTCATGCCGCAGGTCATCACATAGGTTTGGTGATCGTCACGACCGGTAACGTGGCGCACCGAGCGCCCCTCAGCGCGCAGGCTGCGGGCAAGGATGTCCGCGGCCATATACGGGCCAGACAGATGTCCGAGATGCAGGTCGCCATTCGGGGTCGGAGGAGTGGAAAACACCAGTGCCGGGCGTGACTTGCGATCCGCATCGACGAGGCTGGCCGTCTCATCCGATGGCCAGTAGACGGAATGGAACAGCAGCGGCTCGGAATCCGAGGTGTTGACGATCACGTGGTTCTCGAACCGTTCGAACAGCACGGCGTCGCCCGCTGCGACGGGCAGGCTCTCGCCGTTCATTTCGACGCGACCCTCACCGGAAACGAAGATGAAGATCTCGGTTTCGAAATGGTTGTGCGCCTCCGAGGACTCCTGCGGTGCCAATCGACAGCCCAACAGGTCGGCGCTGGTGCCCGGGAGATCCACGGGGGTGCAGGTAAGGTTGTAGATGGGCGTGGAGCCCGAGAACATGGCGATCTTCTTCATCGTCATCTGCTTTCTGTCGTTTGAATTGCCCCGTGGGACGCCGGTTCGGCGAAGCTGCCGGTCAGGCAAGGAATGCGTGAATGCGGCGCGCGTCATGGAACACCGTCTTGAAACCACCACCGCTGATGCCGGCGGCCGGAAAAAGCCCTTCGGGGAGATCGTGGCGCGGCTTGATCATGCCGATGCCGTCGGCGTTGCCGGAATCGGTACCCGCGCGGCGGCGTGTCCGGCGCGGACGTGGGTCAGCCAGCCGGAGTCGGCGGTCGCACCGTGGCCGCAGCGCAGTATTTCTGTCGGAAACCGGAAATGCCCAGCCTCCGTTGACCTCCGAAGGATACTGGTCCCGACGATTCCTCCGCCGAAGATAAGCGCATCAACCCGCATTGGCGATCTCGCGTTCCGGCCGTGTGGTGAAGGGCCTTGCTCGGCGCGCGACGATGCTTTCGACGATTTCGCCCGAGCGAACCGCCATATTCGACAACAGCGTGGCTGTCAGACCATGCTGACGTTCACTCATGTGAGGCGCATAGACGGCCAGACCGGGATCCAGTTCCATGTCCAGCGCATAGTTACGGTCGAATACGGGCGCGCCGCTTTCATGCATGCGCACGCGCCGGCACAAATCCTCCGTAAACAGATCCAGAACCGAGCGCGGCTCAAAGCCGGTGGCACAGATCAGGTGGTCCACGGTGAGTGTGCTTCGGGTGCTTTTCAGCCCGTCTTCAACCTCCAGACAAACTCCGGAATCTGTGTGAGTTGCTGAGATTACACGCGTCATACGCTTGAAATCGAAGCGATTTTTCCCGCAAACCTTGTCGTGATACCACTCGGCATAGAGCGACTTGAGCAGATCCAAGTCAACTCCGGAATAGTTGGTCGCAGCATGCATCTCGAAGATTTTCGACCGCATTTCGTCAGGTGTTTGGAACAACACGTCGACTTGTTCCGGGTCGAATATCTCGTTGACGAAGGGGCTGTCATCGGCGGGCATGTAGCCGAACCGCGAGGCGATCGCTGTCACCCTGGCACCGCGCTGGTAAAGGAGCTCGGTGATCTCCGCTGCACTCTGGCCCGCACCGACTACGGCGTAGTGGCTATCGGGGGCGTGGTTTTCGATGTCCCTGAGAAGGTTATACCCATGTGAGACACGCCCCTCCCCTGCTACCGGGAAGGGGATGCGTGGTCGTAGCCCGCCGCAATATGAAATGTTGCGTGCAAGGTGATGTTCGGGACCGTTCGGCCCTTCGGCACTTACACGGAACAGGAGCTCGCCGTTATGCAGAACAGTCTCGATCTCGGTTGCGGTGGTGCCGTAGCGAACCCGACCGTCGAAATGAGCTGCACACCACGACAGATACTGATGAAACTCCGTGCGACGCGGAAACAATGTCTGCAAGTTCGTGAAGCTCGCGAGCCGCTCCTGGTTGTGCAGGAAATTCACAAAGGTGAAGTGGCTACGCGGGTTACGAAAACTCACGAGGTCCTTCAGGAAATTCACCTGCATCGTCGCAGTATCGAAGAGCATCAATTCGTGCCAACCGAAGGTCGCCCGGCGCTCCAGAAAGAGCGTTGACAGCTCTGGCGCCATTTCCTGCCTGGCAATGGCAATGGCCAGGTTTGACGGACCAAAGCCCACACCCAGAATATCCAGGACCTCGGAAGCAGCACCAGTCTGACGTATAGACGGCTTAATAATCATCGAATCCACCGGTTCAATGCAATCAAAGGGCGATTGATTCGCCCTTCTTGCTCGACCGGGTTGCTATTTGGGGGCTGGGGTTTTGTTAAGAACCAGCCCACCACGCAGCAGGGTACCACCTCTGCTTGTTAACGGCACAGTGTGCCCAGAACCTCGATGGAGCGGTTCAAGATCGGCACATCCCAACCCGCGTATCCGATAACCAAACCGTTGTGGTTCGTATCCGGCGGGTTCGCATAGTATCCGGACAGAGCCTTGCAGCCGTAGCCGCGTGCGGCCATGGCGGCGGTTATCTCCGTATCGACCAACCGTGGTTCGAGATTGGCACACAGGTGCAGCCCGCATTGCCCCGACGCAATTCTCACCCGCGCACCGAGCCGCTGTTCCAATGCAAATTGCATCGCCTTGTGCCGCTCGCGATAAACCTGCCGCATGGCGCGCAGATGCTTCGTGTAGGCACCCGAGGCAATGAATTCGGTCAGAGCCAGCTCGGCCATTGAGCTGACCTGAGGCTCCAGAAGTCCCTTCAGCGCACAAACCGGCGCGACCAATGCCTCCGGCAGAACCAGATAAGACAGGCGCAGGGCCGGAAACATCGTTTTGCTGAAGGAATTGAAATAAATGACCCGATCATTCGTCGCCTGGCCGTATAACGCGCCAACGCGGTTATCAGATAGCCAGAACTCACCGTCATAGTCGTCTTCGAGGATATAGCTGTCCTGGGAATTGGCCCAGTCAAGCAAGTCGCTCCGCTGCGTCCCCTGCATGGTGACGCCGGTTGGATATTGGTGCGCAGGTGTCACCACTGCCAGCCGTGCGGCACGATACGCCGGGTCTATGCGTGTGATGTCGGCCCCCTCCTCCGAGACCGAAATTGGTACCGGAATCTGACCCTGCGCCCGCGCGACGGCCAGAAGTTCCGGCAAGCAAGGGTCCTCGACCAGCACCGGCGATCCTGGATCGAGCAACAGTGCGAACAGCACGTGCAGTGCGAGGCGTTGGCTTGAAAACAGGACAATCTGATCGGCCGTACAGGCGACGTCGCGACTCGGCCCTATATGCGCAGCGATCATGCCGCGCAGGGTTGCACTGCCGCAGGGGTTGCTGCTCCAATGCGCCTTCGGCCCGGCTGCTGCGACCGATTTCGAAAGGCTTCGCCGCCATTGCTCATACGGAAATAGATCCAGCGCCGGGATCCCGGGCTGCAACACCCGCTCCGCCCATGACGGTGACCAGTCGGAAGAGCTCGCCAGCAGGTGGCGCCCGCGTTCGGACAAGCTTACCGCCCTCCGCGCCGGTTCTGACTGCGCCGTGGCTGGAAGGCGGTCCTGATCTACGACGAATGTGCCGCGCCCCTGGCGCGTGCAGATCAACCCGTCCGCTAGCAGCGTTTCATAAACGTCGATGACTGTCCTGCGGCTGATTCCGAGATGCTTGGCCATCGCTCTGCTGGAAGGCATTCGCTCTCCGGATCCGAATTTGCCAGCCAAAATGCGACTTCGCAGTGCAATAAGGAGCTGCTCACGAAGGGATTTAGGCTGGCTCGGACACAGCTCAAGTTCAGTGAGAAAAAAATCCATTGTATCGAACGCCCATGATTCCGTCGTTTTTACAACAACTTGAGATTCTCAAACGATTTAGAACAAAACCAACCTCGTCCTCACTGCCACTGCCATCGCATGTCGGAAGGGCCTCGCTGATGGTTGATGGAACACTTGTTCGAGGCGATCCTTCATCTGCGGCGCGGTGGGCTGCCATGGCGGATGCTGACATCATGAATCTGGGGCTGCAAGCACCTTGTTCTGACCAAAAACCGAAGGCAATCTGCCTCATGCCATAATTCACATGTTCGATTTTTTGGAGCGTGAAAGCGAACCATCGTTACTTGATGAGGTCTCTATCTCCTGGCTGCGCGGCCATTTCGGTTCCGCGCCCGGCTCAACCGCGTTCCGATCGCCTTGCTTATCGCGCAAATCACCCGTCGCACTGCCTTCGCCGCTTCCTTGGCAGAAACGCATCTTTCCGGAGCAGGTCGGGTCCGTGGGCGCCGGCCTCACAAGACGGGGCGCTGCCTCACGCTGCAGAGCGATGCATGGAAAGCTGCAATCGACACATGTCGCCAATCAGGCTCGAATCTGCAAATATTTATGAAAATCAAATCCTTGCGTTAAATATCTACCACCGTACATTCGCGCTACGCTATCGGCTTTTCCGGCACTTAGCGGAATGTGTCGCCCATGCGCCCTGCTCGTATTGTCAACGATTTACCGTTTCGGCGCGCCGCGATCCCTTGCAAATGAATGTGAGGACTCGCCCCGGGCGATGCGGGCGGCTTCGGCTTCTGCGATCGCCTTGTCCATCGGGGCGCGGTCGATGGCGCCGGCGAAATTGGCGCGGGTGCCCATCGATTCCGCGAAATGAATGAAGCGCTCATGCGCGACCGCGTAGAGGCGGCGGATTTCGGCGAGCGGATCGGGATGGTCGTCGGCGCGGAGGTCGAACCAGGGGTAATCCTCGCTGCGATGCAGGCGCAGGCCCGCCGATTGCGTGCCGCGCTTGTCGCCGCCGGCGGCCTCGCCGGCTTCCATCGCCGTCATCATGCGTTCCGCGAGCGGGCCGGAGGCTGCAAGGAATGCCTCGAGCGTGGCTTCAATGACCTGCGGACCCGAGAGCATGTTACCCGCCACCGAGACACCCGGCGCGCCGACATGCCCCGCCCAGTCGACGCAGGCCGCGCCCGTATGGGCGGCGATCGCGCCATGCGCATCGATGAGGTGAATCTGGCGATTATCCGATCCCGCATCGCGGGCGACGAGATCGGCGATCACAGCCTCACCCGCCTCCCCGGCCGCGCAGCGCTCTGCGGCCTCCATCCCCCACAGTGGATTGATGAAGGCCTGGCTCGCCACCGCCGCGCGTCCGCCCCGGATATACGGAACGATCGCACCGGCGGCGAAGAAGCGGCTCGCCACGGCGATGCCGCGATGGCCGGTCTCGGGACACAGGGCCACGATGGAATAGGTCATTGCGCGTCACTCCTTTCGAACCGTTCTCGTGGATCTACCGCCCCACCGCATAGGCCTGCATCAGGCGAGGCGTCGCAGCCGCCCGCAGGCGTCCGTCCGGCTCCCGCCGCGCCGCCGTCAGGCGCCCCACGCTCCACGGGCCGGCGACTTCGATCCTGTGGCCGCGATCCCGAAGCTCCGCGATCGTCTCAGCCGCGAACCGCTCCTCCATGACGAGATGGCCGGGGCGCAGGTTGCGCGGATAGAACGATTCCTGGAAATGCCCGCTATGGAACAGAGGCGCGTCGATCGCCTGCTGGAGGCCCTCGCTGTAGAGCACATGACGCAGGAAGAAGACGAGCTGCCATTGGTCCTGCTGGTCGCCGCCGGGCGTGCCGAAAGCCAGCCGCGTGCCGTCGTCGCGGATGGCGAGGCTCGGCGAGAGCGTGGTGCGCGGGCGTCGCCCCGGCGCGAGGCTCGTCGGAAGGCCTTCTTCGAGCCAGAACATCTGCGCGCGCGTGTTGAGCGCAAAGCCGAGTCCCGGCACGATCGGCGAGGATTGCAGCCAACCGCCGGACGGCGTCGCCGAGACCATGTTGCCGAAGCGATCGACAATGTCGATATGCACGGTGTCGCCGCGCTTCTCGGTGAGATGCGCCATGGTCGGCTCGCCTGCGCCCGCCCCGCCGGCAGCTGCGCCGGATGCGCCGCGCGCCGCATTCGCGAGCGCCATGCGGATCTGGATGTCGAAACCGGGGATTTCGCCGGGGCGCTGCTCGAGAGAGGCTTCGTGTCCGATCAGCGCCCGGCGGGTCGCGGCATAGGCATCGCTCAGCAGCGTATCGAGGGGCACCGCCGCATGCGCGGGATCGCCGTAATAGGCCTCGCGATCGGCGAAGGCGAGCTTGATGGCCTCGGTCACGGCATGCACGAATTCCGGCCCGCCCGGATCGGCGCTCTCGAGACCGCTGCCTTCCAGAATGGCAAGCGCCTGGAGCAGCGCCGGACCCTGCCCCCAGGTGCCGGTCTTGAACACCTCCCAGCCCTTGAAGCGCCGCGAGACCGGCGCTTCGAAATGCGCCTGCCAGCCGGCCATGTCGGCACCGGTGAGCACGCCCTTATGGGCGCGTTCCGTCACGTCCATCACCTCCGCCTCGCGCAGGAAGGTGTCGATGCGCTCGGCTATGAACCCCTGCGACCAGACACGCCGCGCGGCATCGATGCGCGCCTCGCGTGAACCCGCCGCCTCTGCTTCGTTGAGGAGCCGTTCCCAAGTCTGCGCGAGAACCGGATTGGCGAAATCGTCATGCGGTTGCGGCGCGGCGCCGCCGGGCAGCCAGGTCTCGGCGGAACTCGGCCAGTATGTGCGGAAATAATCGGCCAGCCCGGCAATGGTATGAGCCACGCGCGGCAGGATCGGGTGGCCGTGGCGGGCGTAGTGGATCGCCGGTTCGAGCACGTCGCGCAGTTCCAGCGTGCCGTGATCGCGCAGCATCAGCATCCAGGCGTCGAAGGCGCCGGGAATGACGGTGGCGAGCAGGCCCGATCCGGGCACCATGTCAAGGCCGAGCCCGCGATAATGGGCGATCGTCGCCCCCGCCGGAGCGGGTCCCTGCCCACAGAGAACGCGTGTTTCTCCGCGCGCGGCATCATGGATGAGCGCGGGCATGTCGCCGCCCGGCCCGTTGAGATGCGGCTCGACCACCTGCAGCGCGAAGCCGGTCGCGACCGCGGCGTCGAAAGCATTGCCCCCGCGTTCGAGCATCGCCATCCCGACACTCGATGCGATCCAGTGGGTCGAGGTCACCACACCGAAGCGCCCGCGTATTTCGGGGCGGGTGGTGAAGGGGTGATCGAAAGCCATGTTTCCTCCAGGGCAAGCGTGGCGCCACTTGCGGGCGCCTTGTTGCGGCCGGCCTTTCCGACCGTGCCGTCATGGGATGCGCGGGCGCCGGGGCGCCCGCGATCAGCTCTCGCGCGGATCGAGCGCGTCGCGCAGCCCGTCACCGAACAGATTGAAGCCGAGCACCACCAGGAAGATCGCCGCACCCGGCCACATCGCCATCCAGGGCGCCTGCTCCATGAAGTTCTTGGCGGTGTTGAGCATCGCCCCCCAGGATGGCGCGGGCGGTTGCTGGCCGAGCCCGAGGAAGGACAGGCTCGCCTCGGCGATGATGGCGGTGGCGACGGTGAGCGTGGCCTGGACGATGATCGGCGGCGCGATATTGGGCAGGATGTAGCGCCACAGGATCGACATTTGCCCGACCCCCGCCGCACGCGCGCTCTCGACGTAATCCTCGGTCTTCACCGCCAGCGTCTGCCCGCGCGCGAGCCGTATGAAGATCGGCGTCGCCGACAGGCCGATGGCGATCATCGCATTGGTCAGCGATGGACCGAGGAATGCCGCGAAGGCGATGGCGAGGATCAGGAACGGCACCGCCAGCAGCGCTTCGGTGATGCGCGAGATGGTGGCATCGGTCCAGCCGCCGCGCCAGCCCGCGATCACGCCGAGCGGGACGCCGGCAAGCACGGCGATCACCACCGAGACGACACCGGCGAGCAGCGAGGCCTGGGCACCCCAGATCATGCGCGAGAGCAGGTCGCGCCCGTTCTGGTCCGTTCCCAGCGGATGGTCGAGGGACGGCGCCACACGGATTGCGCCCCAGTCGCCCTGTGCCGGCGGCGGGATCGGCAGGATCGGCGCGGCGATGGCGAGGATCACGAAAGTGCCGACGAGCACCGCTCCGAACAGGGCCGAAGGCCTCCGGCGCAGTTTCTCCCAGACGCGGCTGCGGCGCGGTGGCAGCTTCTCGATCTGCGGCTGGACCTCCCCGGCCTGGGGCTGCATGCGCGGGGCGGGTGCGGAAACGACCGTGCTCATTTCTGGTCCCTCATGCGCGGGTTGAGGATCATGTAGGCGGTGTCGGCGAGGAGGTTCATCAGGATGAAGCCGACCGAGGTGACCAGCACGATGCCCTGCACCACGGCATAGTCACGGTTGAACACGGCATCGACGACGAGTTTGCCGAAGCCCGGAATGGTGAAGATCTGCTCGGTGAGCACGGCACCGGCGAGCAATTCGCCGAAGAGCAGTGCCGAGACCGTCACGACCGGCACCAGCGCGTTGCGCAGGGCGTGCTTCATGATGACGACGCGCTCGCGCAGGCCCTTGGCGCGCGCGGTGCGGACATAGTCGGATTTCAGCACGGTGAGCATGGCGCTACGCGTATGGCGCATCAGCGTCGCGGCGAGCGCCGTTCCGAGCACGAAGGCAGGCATCAGCATGGTTTCGATGGAGCGCACCGGATCGACCGTGAAGGGCCGGTAGCCCGATGCCGGCAGCCAGCCGAGATTGACCGAAACCAGCAGGATCAGCAGGATGCCCAGCCAGAAATTCGGGATCGAAAGCCCGGACAGGGCCACGAAATTGGCGATGTAGTCGAGCCAGCTTCCCTTGTAGACCGCCGAGAGAATGCCCATCGGCACGCCGATACCAACGGCGAAGATCAGGGCCATCACGGCAAGCTGGAACGTGACCGGCAGCTTTTCGAGGATCAGCGATGTCACCGGCTGGTTGGTGCGCAGCGACATGCCGAGATCACCCTGGAGCACAGCGCCGATCCAGTAGAAATACTGTACGATCAGGGGCTCGTTGAGATGATACATCTCACGCAGGGCCTCCAGCGTCGCCGGATCGCGATCCTCACCGGCCAGGGCCAGCACCGGATCACCGGGCAAAAGCTTCTGCAGCAGAAAGACGAAGACGGAGATGATGAAGACCGTCGGGATGGCGATCAGCAATCTGCGGCCGATGAATGCGAGCATGACGGGCGCCTTCCGGTGAGCGTGTCACAGACCGGCCCGCTTCCCGGGGCCGGATGAGGCTCCGGCACGCTATGGCGCCGGAGCCTTTGTTTCCTGGTGCGACCTCAGTCGTTAAAGCGCACGCCTTCAAGGCGGATCATGCCGTCGGGATAGGCTTCGAAGCCTTCCACATTGGCGTTCATCGCCCAGATCCAGCTCGGGTGGTAGAGGTAGATGATGGGCAGCTCCTCATTGAGGATCTCGCGGGAAGCGTCATAGGCCTCCTTGCGAACGGCCGGATCGTTCGAGGTGCGGGCCCGGTCGAGCAGCTCGTCCACGCGCGGATCGCAGAAGCCGGAATCGTTGATGCCGCCTTCGCAGGTCACGAACTGGTGGATATTGCCATCGACATCGGTGCGGCCCGACCAGCCGACCTGGCTGCCCTGGAATTCACCCGCCGTCTGCTGCTGCAGGAGCGTCGCGAATTCCGTGGCGCGGATGCTGATATTGATACCCGCTTCCGCAGCCATGGCCTGGACGACTTCCATCACCTGGGTCTGGACCGGGTTGTTCGCCACCTGCACGGTGAGCTCGATGCCGTCGGCATAGCCCGCTTCGGCGAGCAGCGCACGCGCGGCCTCGACGTCACGCTCGGGCACCGGGAAGCGCTCGTCGTAATAGGTCGTCCCGGGAGGCACCGGCTGATTTCCGGGGGTGAAGGCACCCTCGAAGACCACCTGGTTGAGCGCGTTGCGGTCGATCGACAGACTCAGCGCCTGACGAAGGGGCGCATCCTGGCCGAACGGCTCCTCGGAAAGCGGGCCGTTGCCGACATTCATGGTGATGCCCTGATAGCCGAGGCCCGTGATGTCGACGACCGTCAGGTTGGCGTCGTTCTGCGCGCTGGCCAGATCGGTGGCCGCAAGGCGTTCGATCATGTCGAGATCGCCGGCGCGCAGGTTGGCCAGACGCACCGTCGTATCGGGGATCGGCAGGAAGGTGACCGCTTCGAGATGAATCTCGTCGGCGTTCCAGTAATCCTCGAAGCGCTCGAGCGCGATACGATCCTGCTGGACGCGCTCGACGAAGCGGAACGGGCCGGAGCAGACCGGGGCCGAGCCGAAATCGGCGCCCATTTCCTCTGCCGCCGTCGGCGAGATCATCATGCCGGCACGGTCGGAGAGCTGGGCGAGCAGCGTCGCGTCGGGTTCGCCGAGCGTGATGCGCACGGTGAACTCGTCGACCGCTTCGACACCGGTGATGGAGGCCACTTCCGACTTGCGGCGGCTCTCGGGGTGGTTCTGGCTGCGATCGATATTGGCGACCACCGCATCGGCGTTGAACGGCGTGCCGTCATGGAAGACGACGCCTTCGCGAAGGGTCATGGTGAGTTCCGTCTCATCATCCGACCAGCTCCAGTCGGTGGCGAGCTGGGGCACGATGTTGAGATCGGGATCGATATCGACGAGCTTGTCACACAGGGCGGTGTAGACGATACGCCCCACGAAGGTGCGCGACTGATCCGTGTCGAGCACGTCGGCATCATCCTGCAGGCCGATGCGCAATTCCTGCGCATGCGCGCCCGCCGCCATTGCGGCGATCAGGGCGGCAGCCCCGACTGTTTGCATGAATCTCATGGTTTCTCTCCTCTGGTCCTCTTGGATTTCGTTGTTGGTCAGTTCTCCGCTGCGGGTTGCGCAACGGATGGTCCCGGGCTGTTTTCCTCAGGGGACGGGCCCCTTGGCGGGGTCTCTCCGGCGCGCCGCGCCCGATACAGGGCGAAGCGCTGTTCCACACGCGGGCTGCGCGTGGGCGGCAGGGGCAGGCCTTCGGCCGGCTCCAGCGTCTCGAAATGATGGCAGGCGACGGCGCGCCCCGCGCCCGCCGGGCGCAACACGGGACGCTCTTCTTTGCAGCGTGCATCCGCGTAGGGGCAGCGCGTATGGAAGCGGCAGCCCGACGGCGGCGCGGTGGGGCTGGGAATGTCGCCGGTCAGGGTCGCCTGGCGCGTGGCGTTGCGCCGTGCCGGATCGGGCGCCGGAATTGCGGCGAGCAAGGCGCGCGAATAAGGGTGCAGGGGTGCCGCGAAGAAGTTTTCCGCCTCGCCCACTTCCACCATCTCGCCCAGATACATCACGCCGACGCGGTCGCTCATATGGCGCACCACTGCGAGATCATGGGCGATGACGATCAGGGTCAGGCCGAACTCTTCCTTGAGATCCTCCAGCAGGTTGATCACCTGCGCCTGGACCGAGACGTCGAGCGCCGAGACCGGCTCGTCGCCGATCAGGAGCTTGGGCCCGGTGGCGAGCGCGCGGGCGATCCCGATGCGCTGGCGCTGGCCGCCGGAGAACTCATGCGGGTAGCGATCAGCATATTCCGGGCGCAGCCCCACCCGCCGCAACAGCTTCGCCACTTCCTCGCGGCGCTGCTTCGGATCGTGGATCCCGTGGGCGCGCATGGGCTCCTCGACCAGCCCGCCGATGGTCATGCGCGGATTGAGCGAGGAGAACGGATCCTGGAAGACGAATTGCAGATCACGCCGCAGGCGGCGCATCTCGCCCTCCGGCAGGGCGGCGATGTCCTTGCCGTCATAGATCACGGAGCCCTCGGAAGGATCGAGCAGGCGGATCAGCAGGCGCGCGAGGGTGGACTTCCCGCAGCCGGATTCGCCCACGATCGAGAAGGTCTCGCCCCGGCGCACGGCGAGATCGACACCGTCTACGGCGCGCACGATCGTCGGCTGGCCGAAGAGCGGGCGCTTCGTCACGAAGTGCTTGCGCAGCCCCCGCGCCTCGATCAGCGGCGAATCCGTTGCCGTATCCTGCTTCATCACTGCAGATTCGATCATGCCGTAACTCCGATCATGCTGCTTGTTCCGGCGCGCAATGCTCTTCGAGCGGGGCGTAATGGCAGGCCACGGCGTGGCCGCTCGCGATTTCGCGCAGCGGCGGCGCTTCGGCGCAGGTGGCGGTGGCGAAGGGGCAGCGATCGGCGAAGCGGCAACCCGCCGGCATCGATTCCGGCGCCGGCACAAGGCCGGGAATCGTCGCGAGCCGGCTCCCGCGCTGGCCCGCCTCGAGGCCCGGCAGCGAGCCAATCAGGCCGATCGTATAGGGGTGCTGGGGATCGTTGAACAAAGCCTCGACCGGCGCGGTCTCGACGATTCGCCCGGCATACATCACCGCGACCTTGTCGGCGACTTCCGCCACCACGCCGAGATCGTGGGTGATCAGGATCAGTGCCGTGCCGCTCTCGCGCTGCAGATCGCGGATCAGCTGCAGCACCTGCGCCTGGATGGTGACGTCAAGAGCGGTGGTCGGCTCGTCGGCGATCAGGAGCGTGGGATCATTGGCGAGCGCCATGGCGATCATGGCGCGCTGGCGCATGCCGCCGGAGAGCTGGTGGGGATAGGCGTCGAGCCGGGTGCGGGCGGCGGGAATGCCCACGCGCTCCAGCATCTCCAGGGCGCGGGCGCGCGCCGCCTCGGCCCCGATCCGGCGATGGCGCATCACGGATTCGGCGATCTGGTCGCCGATGGTGAAGGCCGGGTTCAGCGCCGTCATCGGCTCCTGGAAGATCATCGCCATCCGGTCGCCGCGCAGGTCCGACCAGTCATCGACCGAGAGCCCGAGCAGGTCATGCCCGTCGAAACGCACGCTGCCGCTGGTGATGTGAACAGGCGGTGTCTGCAAGAGCCCCATCAGGGCCAGCGCCGTGACCGACTTGCCGCAGCCGGATTCGCCGACGATGCACAGGGTCTCGCCGGGCATGACCGAGAAACTCACGCCATCGACGAGGTTTTCCGCCTGCCGACCGATCATGATCGAGAGATCCTCGACCGCGAGTAGGGGCGCGTTATCCGACAAGGCCGGCCTCCTGATCGTCCTGAGAGAGAATGCTGCGGCGCAGCGTGGCGATATGGACGCGCATCGCGTGTTCTGCGGCGCCGGGATCGCGGCGGGCGATGGCATCGACGATGGCGGCATGCTGCTCGACATAGGTCGCGACCATCGCTTTCGAACGGGCCCGCTCGCGCAGGCTGCGCCAGGCATCGTCTCGCCGCACCTCCTCGATGATCTCGTAGAGCCCGAAGAGCAGCGTGTTGCCCGCAGCACGCCCGATCGTGCGATGCAGCGCCTCGTCCCACAATTCGCGGGCATCGTCGTCGCTCGCGCGGGCGAGCCGGTCGCACAGATCGCGCATGCGGCGAACGTCCTGCCTGTCGGCGCGCAGGGCCGCGAGGGCGGCGAGCGCGGGTTCGAGCTGCATGCGCGCCTCGAGAACCTCTTCCGGATTGGTTCGGTCGACGAGCGCGCTCACCGTATCCGGGCTGTCGCTCGGGCGCGGGCCGACAAAGGTGCCCTTGCCTTGCCGGCGCCAGATCAACCCTTCGGTTTCGAGCACTTCCAGCGCCCGCCGCACGGCGCGGCGCCCGATCCCGAGTTCCGCTGCGAGATCGCGTTCCGGCGGCAGGCGCACGGCGGCGCCTTCATGGCTACCGATATTCTTAACGCGCGCACGCAACGCCCCGAGCGCGCGGCTCGAATTGTCGCTGGCCTTGCCGTTGCGCCCGGTATCGGCGCTCGGCGCGCCATCGCCTGCCTCGGCCATATCCGATGATCCCCTCATCGCTGCATGGTATCGCCGATCTTTTCGCCGGCGTGACCAATCGCATATTGGTTCGCCTTTGATCACAGGATCAAGCGGGGTCATCGCGCGATCCATATGGGCGATTCACCAAGTTTCGGGGATTCACTCCGCAGTTTCCAAGCCGACGAAGCATTCTGGTGGTAGCGCGCTCATTGCCCGCTCGGTGCATCGGGGATAAGAAAGTCGTCATTCGCGCACGAAATGCGCGCAAGCAGAACGAGGTTGCAATGTCATCATTCCCGTCTCCCGCCATCGGTCATGTCCGACGGACACTCGGCCTGTTCGCATTCGCGGCGCTCATCGCCGCTGCGCCGGCTCAGGCAATGGAGCCGATCGGTGAGATCAACGGTGAGATTGGCGGCGACAGCTTCGCCTGGGAGACCCTCGATGTTCCGTCAGAGGGAACCGCGACGGCCGAGTTCGAAGCATTCGGGCCGGTTACCACGATTTCCATCCAGGGCCATGAGCAGGGCGGTGAGAGCCGGATGCGCAACGTCATTTCGCTCGATCTCTCACTCATGGGCGAGGGCGATGCAGGCTCGATCATGGATGCCGATATCAGCTTCTTCCCGGACGGATTGTCGGGGCCGTTCTATATCAGCACGGATGCGCCGCGCGAGGCCGAGATCAGCTTCGACACCCTTACCTTGAGCGATGACGCGGGTATGGCCGAGGGCAGCTTCACCGCCCTGCTCTGCCGGCAGGACAGCTTCATGACGCCTCCGGATCTCGAGGATTGCATCGAGGCGAACGGCCGGTTCTCGACACGGCTACGCCCGCGCGCATGACCCGGACCGCCTCCCTGACCCTCTTCATCGATGCGGATGCATGCCCGGTGAAGGACGAGTGCTATCGCGTCGCTGCACGGCATGGCGCGCAGGTCTATCTGGTCTCCAATCGCCGCATCGGCGTTCCGCGTGATCCGCAGATTACGCTGGTCGTGGTGGATGAGGGACTCGACAAGGCCGATGACTGGATCGCCGAGCGCGCTGAAGCCGGCAGCGTCGTCGTCACCGCCGATATTCCGCTCGCGGCGCGCTGCGTCGGCGCGGGGGCGCAGGCGGTGACGCCTAAGGGCGATATCCTCGACGAAAGTCGCATCGGCATGGCGCTGGCCTCGCGCAACCTGATGACCGATCTGCGCAGCGCAGGTCAGCAAACCGGGGGCCCCGCCCCTTTCGCCGCAAGCGACCGCTCCCGTTTCCTGCAGGGCCTGGAAAGCGCCATGCGCCGCGCGGCGCGCGCCGGAGTTTGAGACAACGGCGCCAGATCACCGCAGCGCGCACAAGCGGCGCAAGGACGAACATCCGTCGGAGGCGAGGTCGATCGCCCCCTCAACATGTGCTCGCAAACACCACCGGGAAAAGCGTAAACAGCGTGGCGCCGAGGCCGATCCAGGCGCCGGCGCGCGGGAGATAGGCCTCGCGCCCCTCGCCGGCGGGTCTCACCGCCAGCAGCATTCCGCAGGCGACGAGGCCGGCGCTCCAGGCGAGCGTCAGGGCGAGGCGATGCGCCGAGCCTAGCGGCGCCTCCACATCCTGCCAGCCGAGCGCGCAGCCGGCGCCGTGCAGCGCGTAGACGAGGCTGAAGACGATGGCCCAGATGGTCGGGCCGGCCAGCGTCCAGGCGAGAAGCTTCATGCCGCACCTCCCTGCCAGAGCACGATCGCCGCCGCGATCAGCGCCGTCGCGGCCGTATAATCCTGCCACAGCCGCCATCCGGGAAGGCTTCCCGGGCGACTCGGCGCGATCTCGCCCCGGCGCGCCTGGTCGAAGGCGAAAGCCGCAAAGCCGGTGACGATGAAGGCATGCAGCCCGACATAGCCCGCAAGCACCCCACGCAGCGCATCACGGGCATGGCCCGTCGGATCGTCGAGGGCGGTGCCGGCCAGCCAGGCAATCAGGGCGAGCGCGACAAGGTTGCTCACGAAACCGGCTCCGGCACCGGCACCGGCAAGCATGCCAGCGCCGCTGCGCCTTGCGCGATCGGCAAGCCGAACCGCAAACGCGCCGAACACGAGTGCCACCAGCGTCGCGCCGATCATCCACGCCTCGGCGACTCCCCCATGACCGGGCGGCGGCGCGGGCCAGCCGGGGGCGACGACGGAGAGGAAACCGACACCGAAGAGCAGCGAGGCAAACAGCGTTCCATTGGCGACGAGCAGACAGACGGCGCCGGTATGGGAGAGTGTCATGGGGGTGTGGCATTGCACCGGCAGGTCGAGCCCGGGCGCCACCGTCACCGGCGCATGGTCGCGCGTGAACGCCATCCCCCTGCCCCAGCGCCAGACCAATGCGGCGACGAGCGCGAGTGCGGGCAGGGTCAGCCAGTAGAGCCCGGCCAGCATCATCAGCACGAATAGTCCGATCGCCGCAGCGAGGCCGAGCGGCAGGGCGGAATTGCCGGGCAGGACCGCGACGTGATCCGGGCGCGCCGTGCCGGCATCGGTCACGAGCAATTCCCGCACGCCGCGCGCCGCACCGGGCAGCGCCCCCTCGCCGCGCGCCAGGGTGAGCCGTGCCTGCGCATCCTGCTGCTGCGGCAGGGGAAGCGATGCGAAGGTGTAGCTCGGCGTCGGCAAAAGCATCGCCCATTCGAGCGTCGGCGCGCGCCACGGATTACGCGCCGTGCGCCGCCCCATCAGCGCCTGCAGGATCAGGTCGAGGGCAAACAGCGCGAAACCGATCGTCATCACGAATCCGAAGATCGACGAGGTCAGGTTGAGCCATGTCCATTCCGGATTGGCCGGATAGACGTCGATACGGCGCGGCATGCCCATGAGCCCGGTCAGATGCATGATGAAGAAGGTGCCATGAAATCCGATCAGGATCACCCAGAAAGCCGCGGCACCGAGCCCCTTGATCGGCGCGCGCCCGGTGATCTGCGGCATCCAGTAGGTCGCCGCCGCCATCATCGGAAAGACGAAACCGCCGATCAGCACGTAGTGCAGATGCGCCGTGACGAAGGCGGTATCATGCGCCTGCCAGTTGAATGGCACGATGGCGAGCATCACGCCGGTCAGCCCGCCCATGACGAAGGTGAGGAAGAAGCCGAGCACATGCAGCATCGGCAGCCGCAATTGCGGTTGCCCCTTCCACATCGTCCCGATCCAGGCAAAGACCTGCACTGCCGTCGGCACCGCCACCAGCACCGATGCTGCGGAGAAGAAGGCGAGCGCCATATGCGGGATGCCCACGGTGAACATGTGGTGCACCCACAGCCCGAAGGAGAGGAAGACCAGCGCCACGATGGCCGCGACGATGGCGCCGTAACCCACGATCGTCGTGCGACACAAAACCGGGATGATCGTCGACAGCACCCCCGCTGCCGGCAGGAAGATGATGTAGACCTCCGGATGACCGAACAGCCAGAACAGGTGCTGCCAGAGCAGCGGATCGCCCCCGCGCGCCACGTCGAAGAAGGGCCAGTCGAAGGCGCGCTCGACCTCGAGCAAGATCGAGCCGAGGATCAGTGGCGGAAAGCCGACCAGCATCATCGCGGAGGTGCCCAGCATATACCAGGCGAGCAGCGGCATCTGCGTCAGCTTCATGCCCGGCGCGCGCTGGCGCAGGATCGTAACCGTAATCTCCACCGCCGCGCAGATCGCCGAGATCTCCACGAAGGTGATCCCCAGAAGCCAGACATCGGCATTGATGCCCGGCGAATAGGTCGCGCTCGACAGCGGCGTATACATGAACCAGCCGTCGCGCGGGGCAACGCCCGCAAAAAGCGCGATGAGCAGGATCAGCCCGCCGAAGAGATAGCACCAGTAGCCGAGTGCCGTGAGCCTCGGAAATGCCATGTCGCGCGTACCGAGGATCTTGGGCAGCATGTAGATCGCCAGCCCTTCCAGCATGGGAATGGCGAAGAGGAACATCATGATGCTGCCATGCATCGTGAAGAACTGGTTGTAGAGATCCGTATCGAGGAAAGCCCCCTGCGGCGTCGCCAGCTGGGCCCGGATCAGCATCGCGAGAATGCCGCCGATCGCGAAGAAAATCAGCGCCGTTCCCATGAAGCGCAGGCCCAGCGTCGTGTGATTGACGGCGGTGATCTGCCCCCACAGGCCCGGCCCGTTCGCCCAGACGCGATCGAGCTGGCGATGCAGCGCAAGCGCGCGCTGCGGCGGATTGGGCGCGATTTCGGGCACGAACTTCGCCTCACTCATCAGCGCCTCCCGTGGCCGCGGCAAGCGCGTCCGGCCAGTCCTCGTCAGCGTGGACGATCACCTCGAAGCGCATGCCGGCATGGCCGATGCCGCAGAACTCCGCGCAGGTCCCCGAAAGCGTACCCGGTACATCAGCTTGTAGCCGTAACCTGTTGATACGACCCGGTATTGCGTCGATCTTGCCGGCAAGCCGCGGCACCCAGAAAGCGTGAATGACATCCTCCGTCGTGACCAGCACATCGACCGGGCGGTTCGCGGGAATGTGCAGTACCCCGTCAGTCTCGACCGGCCCGTCCGCGCCCGGCTGGGTAAAGCGCCAGCCCCATTGATAGGCGTGCGCCTCGACCTCGACAGCACCGTCGTCGCGCGGCAGGATGCGCTCACCGACCCAGAGGCCGGCAATAAGCACGGAAGTGAGGATGCCGAGCGAAAACCACAGGCCGAGCCCGTGCGTCCAGCGACGATCGGATACGGCGCGCGGTGGTCCGAAGGCGAGCACGAGGAGGACGACGACGAGCAGCGTCAGAAGCGTCGCGCCTGCGAGCATCGCCCACCATAGCCAGGCGATATCGGCAGCGACCGGCCCCGCCGGCGCAAGCGCGGACAGCCCACCCTCGCAACCTGCGAGTCCGAGCGGAACCGTAAGCAGGGCAAAACGCTTGATCGGATGAGGCAGCACATCAAGGAGCACACGCATATGGCTGACGAGCATCGCGAAACCGCCCCGGAGGCGCTCACCGATCCCATCGAGGAGCGGCGCGCGCTCTTCGATACGGAATCCAAGATCGCCATTGCCGGCCATCCGATCCACGCCATGCTCGTTGCCTTCCCCATCGCTTTGACGATGTGCGTCCTCGGCGCAGACTTGATCTACTGGTGGACGGCTGACGTGTTCTGGACGCAGGTCGCCGGCTGGGCCGCCTTCGGGGCCTTCCTGATGGGCGTCATCGCCGGTATCACCGGTACGGTCGAGCTGCTGATCGTCCCCGCCATCCGTAACCGCTCCGCGAGCTGGACGCATTTCATCCTCGCAGTGATGCTGCTCTCGATCCTCGCTGCGAATTGGTTCCTGCGCATCGGCGATCCGCAGGGCGCCGTGCTGCCCTGGGGGCTGCTCATGTCGCTGGTCGCTGCTGGTATGACGGCCGTTACTGGATGGCATGGGGGCAAGCTCGTTTTCGATTATCAGATCGGCGTGAAACCATCGGGCAGCGGGTGACCCTGGGGTTCCAGCAGGAACTCCGGCAGCATCGCGGTGAGCCCCGTCAGGTCCGGCTTGGCCAGAACGAGCCAAAGTACCGTGAGCATCAGCGGGACACCGAGGAGAAGCGCGATGATCGGCGGGGGCATGCGATAATGCCCGACGCCCTCCCCGCTCATCGAGATCAGATGGCCGAGCCAGGCATGCACCAGCACCATCCCGGCCACGGCGACGAGTTTCGCCAGCATCCAGGCATTTACGAGATGCAGGGCGATGATCAGGATCGTCCCGGCGCTGACGGCGATGATCGCGGCGGGCGTGATCACCATCGTGTAGCTGAAATGGCTCAGCCGGCGAAACAGCGCGAATCCCTCCTGCGTCCTTGCGATCTCGTTGCGACCGTGGAACTGCATCAGCACCGGCAGCAGCACCAGGCCCGCGCACCAGATCGACAAAGCGGCGATATGCAACGCCTTGAGCAATGCGATCATGCGGCAAATCCCCGGCTCCAGCCGCGCCGCAGCAGGATCGCCGTCAGCACCGCCATCGGCAGCATGCCGGGCACCCACATGATCAGGCCGGCCAGTTGCTGATCAGCCAGCGGCGTCAGCCCGAAGGCGGCGGTATGCGCGAGATGTTCCGGGTAGAGGATCTGCGGCGCGAAGGTCAGCACGGCGCCGATCAGCCCCATCTGGCCGGCAAGCCCGGCCACCGCCGCACTCGCGGAGAGGGTCTCCAGCGCACCGGCCCGCGCTTCCAGGACATTGCTCCAGAATGCCCAGGCCGTGCCGATCAGAGCCACCTGCATCAGCCAGTAGACCGCCACATGATCCCAGGCTGCTGCATAGATCGCGGGGACATGCCAGGCCCAGAGCACCACCGAGACGGCGAGGAAGCTCACCGAGGGCGAACGCCAGCGGCAGGGAATGGCCATGGCGAGCGCGGGTGCGACGACGCCAAGAAGGACGAGATGATGGAGCGTACGTGCGGCAAACAGCGCGACCGTCAGGGCACAGAGCGGCGCGATGAACGCGACCACCGTCCCCGCCGTGGCGAGCCCGAAGGCGCCCCGGCGCCGGCCGATATCGGAAGAACCCGCATCGCGCAGCTGCCATACGCCCGCAGCGGTAACCGCCGCGAGACCAGTCAGCAGCACCGGATCGAAATTCCAGCTGAGCAGGAGCGTATCCGGCGTCGGCGCGGGTCCGCAATAGGGTTCGTAACGTGGCATCGTGCTTGCCCCCGAAGCTCGTTTCGACGGCAAGGACCATCGCCTGTAATCCACACCGCCAAGCTCCCAACGCAAGAACCCCGATTTGCGTTCCCCTTCGACCTTGCCTGCCGATCATCGCCTGCCTGTCCCGGGCGGCTCATGACGTCGCCTGGAGGGAACGCTTGCGCGGCTTCTCCGTTGCTTTCGTGATGCACAGCCACAACCGAGCCGCCAAAATCGAGCCCGCATCGGCGCCCGCAATGGGCGACCGCCCCGTCACGGTACGCCTCTGGGCGGGCGGCCTGATCGCGTTGGCCATACTCGCGCTCGCCCTGCCCTTCATCGTGCTCCTGACGGGAGAGCGACCGCCGGCGGCGGAATTCCTCTGGGCCTTCTCGATGGGGCTCGGCTTCGGAGCGCTCGCCCTGGCGGCGATGCAATTCGCGCTGACCGGGCGGCTGCGCTGGCTCACCCACCCGTTCGGCGCAGACATCGTCTATCTCTGCCATCGCTATCTCAGTTGGGGCGCGCTTGCGCTCATGCTGGGGCATTTCGCCATCCTCTATATCTGGTACGAGCCGACGCTGGGTGTGCTCAATCCGCTCGAGGCGCGCTGGGAGCTCACCTCCGGGCGCGTTGCGCTGGCCTGCTTCATCGCACTGGTGATCAGCTCGCAATTCCGCAAGCTGCTATCGCTGCCTTATGAGTGGTGGCGCTATCTGCATGTCGCGCTCGCTGTGATCGGCTTTGCCGCCGCCGTCGCGCATGTCCTGGGGGTGGGCACCTACACGGCTGCTGCCGACAAGCGCGCACTGTGGATCGGCGTCACGATCGGCTGGGTGGGGCTACTCGCCTGGTCGCGCATCGGGCGTCCCTTGCTGCAGGCGCGCAATCCGTGGACCGTCACGGCCAACGAAGAGGAACGTGGCGGCGTCCGTACGCTCAAACTCGCGCCGCAGCGACGGGGCCTGAGCCACTGGAAGCCCGGGCAATTCGCATGGCTGTCGATCGGACGCTCGCCATGGGCGCTGAAAGAGCATCCCTTCACCATCTCCACGCCCCCCGAGGCGGGCCCCGACCTCTCCTTCTCGATCAAGCCGCTCGGGGATGACACGGCCGATCTCGTGAAGGTGCCCGTCGGGACGCGCGCCTATGTTGATGGTCCCTATGGCGCGTTCTCCATCGATCGCGAACCGGACGCGCCGGGCTTCGTCATGATCGCCGGCGGGATCGGCATCACGCCGATTCTGGCCAATCTCGAAGCGCTGGACATGCGCGGCGACAAGCGTCCGGTGATTCTCTTCTACGCCAACAAGAACTGGTCCGGCATCAGCTTCCGCGAGACGCTCGATGGCATGGGCAGCCGTCTCGCGCTCACGATCGTCCATGTGCTGGAAGATCCGCCCGAGGGTTGGGACGGCGAAACGGGCTTCATCGACGATGACGTGCTCGCGCGCCATCTCCCCCCGGAGAGCCGTGACTGGCCACATCTGATGTGCGGCCCGGCACCGATGCTCAACGCCGTCAATCACGCCCTGCACACGCGGGGTGTGCCGCTGTCGCGCATCGACACGGAAGTCTTCGATCTGGTCTGAACCATGCGCCGAGTGTGAATCATGCGACAAGTCTATGCCCGTTTCATCGCCCTGTTCCTGACCGTTTTCACGGTCGCCCTCGCGCTCGGCTTTGCGCAGCTATCGAGCTGAGGCGGCGTTTTACCGTGCCGCGCAATGCTCCGGGAAAGCGTCCCCCATAGAAATTCAGCGAGCAAACGCAAGGGCTTGCCTCGCCCCCCTGATGCCCACATGCCGGCGCGCCGCCATGTCCACACGTCCTCGCATCACATGATACCAGGACCACAGAACAACAGGATCACATGACGACATGACTACATGACGGCATGCCCACCTGCAGGCGCATACCGTTCCCTGTGATCGTGTTATCAAGCTCGGCAGAACATGACGCTGCATCGTCCAGCGCATAACGAGGAGAAGAGGCCCGGTGTCGAAGAATGCAAAAGCAGGTCGCCTGGAGGCCCTGCGCGCCCGGCTGGATGAACTCTATCACGGACGCTCCAGAGCGGCGCTACACTTCCGGCTGGTGCTGCTGGCGTTCGATCTGATCGTCATCGGCAGCTATGTCGTGACCAGCATGCTGGGGCTGCCGAGGGGCTTTCCCGCACTGGATCTCGTGCTTGCAGCGATCCTCGTGGCCGATCTCGCAGCGCGCTGGCTGATATCGCCGAGCTCGCGCGACTTCCTGCTGCGCAACCCCTTCCACTGGGCCGACATGATCGTGATCCTCAGCCTGATCGCGCCCCTGGTCTTCGGCGACTTCGCCTTCCTGCGGGTCCTGCGTGCGCTGCGGATCCTGCGGTCCCACCGGGTGCTGCAGGAATTGCGCAATGACAGCCGCTTCTTCAAGCGCAACGAAGAGGTGGTTCAGCGGAGTGTGAACCTCGCAGTCTTCATCTTCATCGTCTCGGGCATGGTCGATGCCATGCAACGTCATATCAACCCGCAGATCACCAACTGGCTCGATGCGCTTTATTTCACCATGGCGGCCCTGACGACGACCGGATTCGGTGACATCGTTCTCGTGGGCACATCCGGGCGCTGGCTTTCGATCGCCATCCTGATCGTCGGGGTGGGACTATTCCTGCATCTGCTGCAATCGGTCTTCCAGCCGCCGAAGGTGCGCCAGAAATGCAAGAGCTGCGGGCTCCTCCTCCATGATCCGGATGCGATTCACTGCAAGCATTGCGGCACGGAGATCAATATCGAAACCGAGGGCAGCTGAGGCGCCGGCGCGCCCATCCGCCGAAATCGGGAGCCGTCGGCATGTGCAGACAAGCCGACGGCAGAGCGCATCAGTCGGAGGATTCCAGTGCCCCGCGGCTGACCGGGTGCGCGCCGGCATTGCCCCAGTATTCCAGCGCAAAATGCCCCTTCTGCGTGGCGTTGATATATTCGATATAGTTCTCGACCGACTTGGTCAGCTGCATCGAGAAATCCATGCTGATCGCTTCGCCTTGGTCGAAGGCTTCACCATCGGCGAAATTCCGGAACCAGCGCATCCAATCCTCGGAAGCCTCGGTGCCATTCTCCGGCCTGGGGATATTGCTCGGCGGCAGCCACGGCATGATCGGCGATACGCTCGCAACCTGCCCGGTGGCATGGCACGACATGCAGGACGAGGTAGGGTTGTCGGCAGGGCCGTTGAGGCGCGAATTGAAGCCGAGATGCATGGCCGGGAGCGCCGGATCATCATTGATCCAGGTTTCCTTCAGATCGGTATTGATGCGCGTTTCTGTGGGCTTGTCGTCGATGAACGCGGTACGGTTGTCGGGATCGTTGCCCCATTGCACGCCGACCGGCATCAGATTGCACCAGTTCTTCCCGGGCCCCTCGATATCGGCGCAGGCCGCCGCATATTCATCTCCCCATTCTTCGGATTGAGACGCACCGCCATTATAGGCGAAGGTACCGAAAACCCATCCGGCCGCTTCCTCGGCGCGGCTGTCTTTCACCATCACGTCCATTTGCAGCAGATTGACCATATGTGTCGAACGCGGCGCGCCCGTCATGTCCTGCGGGCACTGGCTCGAATCGGTGGCGTCGCAGTCATAGATATAGGCCTGCCATTGCAGCGGATCGGCGAGCCACGGCACCTGATCGGGGCCGAGCGAAGTGAACAGGAACTTGCCCACCACAGTGCCTTCCGGGAAGGCGAAACCCTCCTCCATCGCGTCGATCATATGGGTCAGATCGGGCCCCTGATCTGGGGAGGGCCAGACCTGCCCGACCGTGAAGCCGCCGGGACCGTTGTAGAAACCCACGGCGTAGGCATAGGAGCTTCTGTCCTGATCGGGATGCAGCACCTGCGCCGCCAGCGGCCCTTCGCGCGTGAGCCCGTGATAACCTTCACGCCCCGTGGTACCCCAATGCTGCCAGGGCACGTGATACCAATCGTGGCCCGCCGTGTTGTTCTGGAGGATGAAATCCTCCGATACGGCCCCCCCATGGATGTTGCCGGCGAAGACATAGTCGCGCACGGCAAGCACATAGCGCATCGGGTCCGTCTTGAAATCGATCTTCAGGATGTCCGCGACCGGGGCATCCAGTTCCGGGATCCGGGCGGGAAAATCGTCGGACAGGACAAAGACCGGCCCCTCATAATCGCCGGGCGCCTCCATGAACCCGAAATCGGGAAATCCGATCCTGTGCTCCAGCAGGTACCCCTGCGCAAACGCGCCCGTTGCTGCAACCGTGAATATTGCAGCGACGCCGTATCTTGTTGCTCGCCAAGCCAATTTCTGCCTCCTGATGCGCGTCCCAGCGCCCTCAGGTTCCCCGATGCGCCGCATTCGGGATCGAAACCGAGAATCTCTAAGTATATGTTAAATCAAGAATAACAATCCAATCTACAGCCACACGCGGTCAGAGGACAGCTGGCCGGACCTGTAGATGTCACGGATCGCAATCGATAAATCATAAACTGTGCGGGCCTCACCGACCCGGCGGAGGGCGATCGTCAGGTATACGGTGGGAACAAGCCACCTGCCCCGTGCCAGAACATGGATCGCACGCGAATACGCATTGCGTTGCCTCCTCCACGATAGTCCTGACGCCCACGGCATCGGATAGGTCGCAGCGCGCCCGACTGTATGCGGCGAGACCGCGCCCGCCGGATTGAACAACATATGCAACAATGGCGCCTGATCTGCTTTTGACGCGGCGACGCAATGGCAATCGGAAAAGCCTTTGCCCACGGGACCGCATGCCCGCATGCCGGCGCGCCCACATGCAGACATGCAGACCCACAGGCAACCCGTTCTGAAACATGGGCCATACGATAGTGCGTCGGCGCACCCTATGCGTGACCATGAGCGCCGTACATCAACGGCATTCGCGGGCCTCCCCATTCCGGTGCAGGCTTTCACGTGACCGCGCTGGATCTGCCCACGCTGGCACGTGAAAGCTGGCAGCCCCGCCAGCGCGGCCTGTTGCAGGTCGTTGCCCTGGTAGCCCGGGCGCCCCTATGGCTGAACCCTGTCGGAACACTCCCGGCATGCAACGACGGACCGGAAGTTGGTTTGCGCGCTGCCTCCACGCCGGATGATGCCGCCATTGACCGCATGCCTACATGCGGACGCGCCTACGCGTCGGCATGCATTTCTGTCGACGCGACCACCCGCCCACCGGATTGCAGTAACACGTGCCCACATGTCGGCATGCGGGCCTGCCGTCAGACACTCACCGCGGGCGGCAAAGATATCCCTGCGCTCCGTCACTGTCCGCCGGAGAGAGGAGCGGCGCCATGGCGGGCGCGAACGCACAATGGAGCTCGCGACACCTTGGTGCCTCGTAGCCCCCTCGCCTCTCAGCCTGATCGAATCCGACCGATGCCGAACGGTGACCTTGAAGTCCTGGTTCGGATAACCTTGAAGCGTCTGTGGGCATGACATCATGCCCACCAGCTGGCACGCCGGCAGGTCCACATTCCGGCATTCTCATAGGGCATGCGCGACATTACCCCGAGCAGA
Organism: Salinarimonas sp.; assembly: GCA_020832565.1. GTDB lineage: Bacteria > Pseudomonadota > Alphaproteobacteria > Rhizobiales > Beijerinckiaceae > Saliniramus. The sequence continues at coordinate 46,548 of JAFIEI010000017.1, forward strand.
TACGGGCGGGATACGCGTCGCGGGACGACAAGCCGGACATACCCACAACTTGAAAACGACATGCGGCGGAATGCGAACCTCTGCACCGGGACACGCGTTGACCAGGTACAAGCAAACACACGCGACGACGTCACGTCCCAGCGAATCGTAAAGAGGCAGGCGGTTGATCATGACTGAAACCGAAAAATTCTCGAAGAATGAGACCGAGCAGCAAGCGCGTTCAGAGCATGGCCGACAGCGCACCCACACCGCTCAGGATGTGAGCCAGGGTGAAATCGTGCTCCGCACCCCCCTGCGCAAGGCCATATTCCTGGGCGGGCTCGTCGCCATGGTTTTGATCACCGTCATTCTCGGTATCCTTGCGGTCGCGTTCTGAGTGCGCGCGATGACGCATTAAGCGTCATCGTGGACCTGTGGGCATGCAGCGATGCCGGCATGTAGGTGCGCGGGCAAGCTGGCATGAGGGCAGCATGACATGAGGGCAGCATGACATGAGGGCAGCATGACATGAGGGCAGGAAGACAAGCAGACATGCGGGCATCCACCTGCATCAACGGTATCCTGCCTGAGCCACGCGCCCCATTGGATGAACGCTTTTCCCGCACACGCACCTCGCGATGCGTCTGCAAGCAGCGGCACACATGCATGCCCGCCTTCATGCCCACATTCATGCGTGACCACACCAATCATCGCCTCCACGCCCGTCGGTGATGCGTGGGCAAGGCCGTGCGCCGACCAGAGCGTTTGAGGCGACGATGTCTGCAAGCCATGGAACATGACTGGACAATCGGGCGCCACTGCGCGTGAATCGCGCGCAGCTTTCCATGGGGAAGCAGGCGGGTTACGGATGCGGGCGCCTTGCCGGGAAAAGTCGGGCGCCGGCCAGAAGGAAGCGATGATGACCGATGACCCCTTGCCGCTCGACGGCATCACCGTGATCGACCTCTCCACATTGCTCCCCGGGCCCCTCGCTTCGCTGATGCTCGCGGAGGCCGGCGCGCGGGTGATCAAGGTGGAGCGCCCGGGCGGAGAAGATATGCGCCGGTTTCCGCCGAAGATCGGCCCGTGGTCAGCCCCCTTCGCCGTACTGAACGCGGGCAAGGAATGCATCAGCCTCGACCTGAAGCAGGAGGTCGACCGCGACCGGCTCGAAGCGCTGATCGCGCGCGCCGACATCGTCATCGAGCAGTTTCGTCCCGGCGTCATGGCCCGCCTCGGGCTCGATCCGCAGCAACTCATGTTGCGCTATCCCGGCCTGATCTACTGCGCGGTCACGGGCTACGGCCAGGCAGGGCCGCGCAGCGGCGAAGCGGGGCATGACCTGAATTACCAGGCGCTTACCGGCCTGCTGTCGCTTTCCCCCGGCACGCCGGACGCACCGACCGTCCCGCCCGCATTGACCGCCGATATCGCCGGCGGGGCCATGCCGGCGGTGATCAACATCCTCCTCGCGCTGCGCCGGCGCGATCGCACCGGCCGGGGCTGCCGCATCGATATTGCCATGGCGGATGCCATGTTCACCTTCGCCTGGCTGGCCTTGTCGCAGGGGCATGCGTATGCGGCGAACAATGCTGCAGACATCTCACGGGATCACGGGTTCCCGGGATCACAGGATACCCTGCTCACAGGCGCGAGCCCGCGCTACCAGCTCTATCCGACAGCGGATGACAGGTTCCTCGCGGTCGGGGCGCTGGAGCAGAAATTCTGGGAAACCTTCTGCGAATCCATAGACTTGGCGCCGCAACTGCGCGATGACCGGCCCGATCCGCGAGCGACCCTGGCGGAGGTTCACAGGATCATCCGATCCCGGGATGCCGACCACTGGCGCGCTGTCCTCGAGCCGCGTGATTGCTGCTGCACGATCGTACGCACCCTCGCGGAAGCACGTGCCGATCCCCACTTTATCGCGCGCGGCCTGTTCGAAGCGACCGCCCATATGCCGGAGGGCGGGGGTAAGACCGGCTCGTCGATCCCGCTCACGACGCTCCCCCTCGCGCCCGATCTTCGCCGACCTACCGCAATGCCGCGCAAGGTCATGCGGCCGGGAGAGGCAGACGGCGAACCCGGATAATTACGGTCTCGACGGAACCGCGACGCTTCCCTTACGTTAGGCGCGCGTAAGCGTCGCAGCGGCGACAGAATGGTGATTTCGATACCACGCAAACACGTGCGCTGCACCGGCCGCGCCGCGTGCTCGAAATGGAGACGGCACGTCGGGTGACAAGGCGGTCCGGATGCGGCGATCGAGGGGAGTGATCGCCATGGAGCGTATCCTTGCCACATCCATCGCGCGGCTCATCCGCTCGGGCCGCCTGACCCTTACGATGCCCTCGGGCAAGATCCATGAATTCGGTGATGGCGGCACGCCCGATGTCGCGGCGCGGCTCACCGATGCCGGCGCCGTGCGCGCGCTCCTCGCAAATCCGGCCCTGCGGCTCGGGGAGCTGTATATGGACGGGCGGCTCGTCATCGAGCAGGGCTCGATCTACGCGCTGTTCGCGCTGGTCATGGGCAATGCACCCGGAGAGCGCAATCTGGTCGGACCGGCCATCGGGCGGCAACTGCGCCGGCTTCTTGAGCTGATCATCGGACGCAACGGCATCTTGCGTTCGCGCGACAACGTCGCCCGCCACTACGATCTCGACGGGCGCCTCTATGACCTTTTTCTGGATGGCGACAAGCAGTATTCCTGCGCCTATTTCACCGATCCCGGAGAGGATCTCGCCGAGGCGCAGCGCGCCAAGAAGCGCCATATCGCCGCCAAGCTCGCCATCGACAGCAGCCACAGCGTCCTGGATATCGGCTGCGGCTGGGGCGGCATGGCGCTTTATCTCGCCGAATATGCACAGGCGCGCCACGTCACGGGCATCACCCTCTCGCAGGAACAGCACCGCATCGCCCGGGCGCGCGCCGCGTCGGCGGGCCTCGACGAGCGCCTGCATTTCGCGCTCGAGGATTACCGTGAGACGAAGGGCCCGTATGACCGGATCGTCTCGGTCGGCATGTTCGAGCATGTCGGCCTGCGTGACTATGCCACCTACTTCCACCAATGCGCGCGCCTGCTCGCCGATGACGGCGTCGCGCTGATCCACACGATCGGCAAGACGGCACCGCCCGGGCCGGTGAATCCCTGGATCGCGAAATACATCTTCCCCGGCGGGCGGCTGCCGTCCCTCTCGGAGATCATGCCGGCCATCGAGGCTTCCGGATTGCGCGTCACCGATGTCGAGATTCTGCGCCTGCACTATGCCGAAACGCTGCGTCGCTGGCGCGAGCGGTTCCTGGAGCGTTACGAGGAGGCGGAGGCGCTCTTTGACGCGCGCTTTTGCCGGATGTGGGAGTTCTATCTCGCCGCATCCGAGGCCGCCTTTCGCTTCGAGCACCTCGTCGTCTTCCAGATCCAGCTCGCGAAGCGGGTCGATACGCTGCCGATGACGCGCGACTACATCACCGACAACGAGGCGCTCCTGCTCGAACGTGAGGAGGCGGCGCACAGCCTGCGCGCGCCGCGGCGCATGACCGGATGAGACCGGATGAGACCAGATGAGGCGAAACCGCGGCCCTTACATCGGCGCCGGCGCCGGCGCGGGCGCCTCGCGCCGCATCAGCTGCGGCGTGGCGAGACGCGGGCTGACGCCTTCGCGCATCATCACCCGGCGCAGCGGCGTCACATGCGCGAGCATGCGCAGGCCCGCGCCGCGCAGGAAATCGGCCGGCAACAGACCAGAGAGCAGGGTGCGGTTGAGCATGTCGACGCCGAGGGTGCGGCTGCGCACGTCGAAACGCCGCCCGCGATCATAGCGCCGCAACGCTGCGGCACTGCCGGGATCAGCGCCGCCGCCATCGCTGGCCACCACCGCGTCACGCAGGGCCGCGACGTCGCGCAGACCGAGATTGAGGCCCTGCGCGCCGATCGGCGGGAAGGCATGCGCGGCCTCGCCGACGAGGGCAAGGCGATCGGCATGGAAGCGCGCGACCGAGAGCCCGCCCATCGGCACGACCCCGCGCGGCCCGTCGATCGTCATCTTGCCGAGAATCGCATGCGCCTGCCGCTCTATCGTGCGCGCGAGCGCCGCATCGGTATATTCGCGCAGATGGGCAGCCTTCTCCGGCTCCGTCACCCAGACGAGGCTGGAGCGGCGGCCGGGCAGCGGCACCAGCGTGAACGGCCCGTGGCGCGTATGAAATTCGGTCGAGATATCGCGATGGTCGCGCTCATGCTCGAGGATCGTGGTCAGGGCCGCCTGCGGATAGCGCCAGTTGCGCTCGCGGATACCGGCGGCGCGGCGCATCGGCGAGTTGCGCCCATCGGCGGCGATCACCAGCGCAGCGGCGACGCGGCTGCCGTCATCCAGCGAGACCGTGATCCGCTGATCCTGTGATCCGGGCGTCACGGTATCCTGCGATCCGAGGCCCATTGCCATATTGGAAATGCTGGTGATTTCCGGATGCACACGGACCGCCTCGGCGAGGATCTGCACCAGCGTGGCGTTCTCCACGTTCCAGCCGAAGGCGTCGAGCCCGATCTCGCGGCATTTGAAATCGACCGTGGGTGCGCGAAACAGGCTGTCGGTATCATCGATCAGCCGCATGATCTCGAGCGGCGCAGCGTGGGGCTCGAGCGCGTCCCAGATGCCGAGGCGCTCCAGCAGGTGCACGGAGCCGTCGAGCAGGGCGACGGTGCGTCCGTCGCGGCGGGCGGCGGCCTCGCCGATTACGGCGACGCTGTAGCCTTCGCGGGCGAAGGTCAGGGCCGCCGCGAGACCCGCCGCGCCGGCGCCGACCACACAGGTATCGTAATGATGATCGCTCATTAGACTTATCTAGCGGGATTCGGGACGTCGTGGGAGGGGTATGACGAAGCGGCGAAGCGTCGCTTCCCCGACCCCGTCAATCCATCACGGCGGCCTTGAGGATGCAGACCATGGTGGCGCGTCCCGGCCCGTCTCCGATACAGCGCACGATATGCGGGCGATCGCAGCGATAGCGCAGCGTCTCGCCGGCGCGTGCCGTCTGCTTCACCCCCGCAACCTCGACCTCGAAATCGCCTTCGAGCACCGAGAGCGTCTCCACGGAGCCGCGCTGATGCGCATCCGATTCGAGGACGCCGCCTGGATCGGCGCTGATATCGTACCATTGCAGCCATTCGACCGTCTTGATCCAGCCGATGATGGTCAGCCGCATCTTGCCGTCTTCCGAGACGAGACTCGGCGTGTCGCGCCGGTTCGACTTCTCCAGAAACGGCTCGTCCTCGGCGCTCGCGAGCACCCGCTCGATGGAGACGTCAAGCGCCTGCGACAGCCGCCAGATCGTTGCAAGCGTCGGATTCGTCTCGTTGCGCTCGATCTGGCTGATGATCGACTTCGCGACCCCCGACTGCTCCGCGAGCTCGGACAGCGACAGATTGTAGGCCTTGCGCAGGCGTTGGATCGTCTTGCCCAACTGTCCAGATAATTGCTGGGCTCCCGTTTCCAGCCCCCGCGTCCGTTCCCGGCCTTCGACACCCATGATCACCAATCCACTGGCCCGTTCGTAACAATGTACGAACGTTTGACGATACGAACGCACCATGCCCAATGCGCAGGCGCGGATCAAGCGGGAATGGTGGGAAATCAACGCGATACGCAAATCGATAGACGCATCGCCGCCGGCTCACGGATCGCTCCAGATCGCCATCATGGTGCCGCCGGGCTCCCTGAACTCGAATCGCCTCCCGCCCGGAAAATCAAAAATCTCCTTCGTAATCTCGGCGCCGGTCGCGCGCACCGTATCGAGCGCCTTCTCGAGATCATCCGCCTTCAGGACGATGAGTGGCGCCGCAGGCGCATCGCTGCGCGCGATACCTCCGCCCAGACCCGCCTCCCGGATATCGCGATAATCCGGCCCGTATTCCACGAAACCCCACCCGAAAGCCTTCGCAAAGAAACTTTCCGTGGACTCCAGCTGCGTGGAACTGAACTCGACATAGTCGATCTTCAAATTGCCGCCATCGCTCATGATGTTTATCCTTTGTTCTATTTTTAGCGCGATGATATGGCGTGGGTCAAGGGAATTTCTTGAGGTCGCGCCGCCCGTTGTGCAAGGCGGGTTTGTTACAGCCCGAGCAGCGCGAGGAATTTGACGAGCCAGCCGAATTCCGTCGGATGCGCCTCGGCCAATGCTCTTAATTCGCCGGCGCGCGCGGTGAAAAAGTCCCGGGCTGCCGCGATCAAACGATCGATGTTGTCAAATGCCCATTTGGCACCACGAGCTGCTATTCCTAGCTTTATCCCGTTCCAAGTCTTCCCCGCAATATCCTTTACTTCAATGACAATCCGCTGCCCGCCGGCTACGACGCCTCTCGCAATGGTTGACTCAGCGAGTTTGCCGAGCACGTTGTTAAGCGAATCGGCCAGACCGCGCCAAGTCAGTGGCTCTCGCGGGTTACTACGCACATCCTCAGCTTGTTTTTCGAGGCTTTCCGGGATTGCAGGGTCGATGGCGTCGTGCTCGCGCAATTCCTCCGTGATCGCCTCGATTTCGGGGATCGCCTCTTCAATTCCGGGAGCGGCGGGAGGCGCCGGCGCGGTTTCGTCGCGATAGGCGCGCCAGGCGGGAAAGCGCTCCAGAAACACGCTCAGCGCGGCGGCGAATTCACGCAATTCTGCGGCGTCAGCATCCGCCATGGTCTCGCCCGCCGCGCCGGCCTGTGCGATGACGCGCTCGCCGTGGATCCCCATCGCGATCGGGTTGGCGGCCTCGTATTCCGCGCCGAGCGAATCCTCCAGCCGCGTCAGCGCCCGCTCCAGCTGGGGCATCTGGTTGCCGATGCGCGGGCGGATATCGGCGAGATCCTCAAGGTAATCCCGCAGCGCCTGCCAGGCCTGCCGTGCCCGCTCATGCGCATCCTCCCCAAGCCCATCCCCGGGCCGCGCCGGCCTCAGCCTGCCATCGACAATCTCGACTTCAAGCGGCGCCCGCACCGGCGCCGGAACCAGCACCTCATCCGGTTCAGATTCACCGCCGATCGGCTGCGGCGGGCTGCCATCGGGGGTGTATGCGGGCGTATAGGGCTTGGGCCAGGGCGGCAGGCTGCGGAGATAGGCGAGGGTTTCGCGGGTGCGTTCTCTGTTCTGTTCAATGTCCGCGAGTTCGGCGAGGCGGCCATCGCGGGCGGTGGCAGGGGTGTTCTTGAACGAGAGACCAGCATCTTCTCCAGTTTTAAAAATCAGTGTTCCTTCTCCGAGTTGCTCAAGCAATGTCAACAAGCGCAGATCAGTCACCTGCGTATGGTGCAGTGAAAGCGCTTGCAGGTTTGATTGCCCAGCAAGAGGCGCGAGGTCGCTAACTTTCGTGCCGCTGAGATCAAGCGCCAAAAGCTTTGTCAGCCCGACAACTGGAGCGAGGTCATTAACCGGTGTATTATGTAAGTAGAGTCTAAGAATTGATACTATGTCGCTTAGCGGTTCAAGATCGCTGATTTGTGTATCATTGAGCCTGAGCATTTGCAGGTTTGTGATCTCCCCCAATTCAGGAGGTAACCGTTGTAGCGAGTTGAAGGCGTTGCCACTCAAGGATAAACTCGTCTCCCCCGCAGCCTTCACCCGCGCGATCTCTTCAACCGCCGCCGCGTAGGCCTCTTCCGCCGCATCGTCCGCCATATCCGCCCCTTGCAAACTTCCCGCGCAGTATCGCCCGCCCCGCCCGCAATGCCAATCCCTCACTGCTGAGCGGGCGATGCAGCGCGTCCTCCCCTCTCCACGAGGGGAAGAGGAGCGCCGGCGCGGCCTTCATGAAGCGCAATCAGTTTATCAAAAAAACATCACAATCATATGATTTAAATCAATAATCTCCCCTGCCACACCCTCACATCGGAAACAGATCATGCGGCAGATATCCGCTGCGGATCAGCCAGAGGAAGGCCGTCAGTGTCACCACGGAGACCACCGTCCCCGCCAGCACGCAGGCGGAGGCGCGCTCGACGCCGACATTGTATTGCGTCGAGATCACGAAGATGTTGAGCGCCGGCGGCAGCGCCGCCATCACGATTGCGGCGAAGACCCACATCGGATCGAAGACCCCGATCGCCGAGAGCAGCACCCAGACCAGCAATGGGTGGATGATCAGCTTGATCACCACGAGAAACGGCACCTCCGGCGGGATCCGTTTCGCACCGCTCCCCCCCGTCAGCGCCACGGTGACGCCGAGCAGAAACAGCGCCGAGGGCGCGGCGGCATTGGCGAGCCACTCGGTCATGGTGTCGATGGTGCTCGGCACGCTCAGCGCGAAATAGCTGAAGGTGACGCCGAGCACCGTCGCGATGTTGAACGGATGGGTGACGACCCGGAAAGCCACCTCCCCGGCCATCCGCAACGGGCTCTGCTTCTCGACTCCGGCGATCGCCATCAGGAGCGGGATCAGCGAAAACAGCAGCAGATTGTCGAAGACGAAGATCAGCACCACCGGCGCCGTTGCCGCCGGGCCCAGCGCGGCGAGGATCAGCGGCGGGCCCATATAGCCGATATTCGAATAGGACCCGGCCACCCCCTGCATCACGGCCTGGGGCATGTCGCGGGTGAACCACCAGCCGGCGGTAAATGCCAGGGCGAAGGCGCAATAGGTGGCAAGCGTCGTGGCGATGATGAAGGGCCAGTTCGCCAGCTCGTCGATCGGCTTGTCGGCAACGAGCCGAAAAAACAGGCACGGCAGCGCAATGTAGATCAGGAAGAACTGCATCCAGGCAAGCCCGCCCTTCTCCAGATCGACGAGCTTTGCGCAGACGAATCCAATGGCGATCAGCCCGAAGAACGGGGCGATCAGATCGAGTAGCCCGATCAGATCGGACATGCGGCGGCGCTCCGGGACAAGAGACAAGACGGGCGGGACGCCACCCTAATCGCGCGCGCTACCATTCGACAACCGGCGAAAACCACCCAGACGGCTTCAGCCCGGGTGCGCGGATAGGCGGGGATTTGATGCGGCACGGGCTTTGAATTCGTGGTGAATGCGCCTATTTTCTGTAGGGAAAGGGGTCAGGTATGACAGTACGCGTCGCCAAATTCGCGATCGGTCAGGTGGTTCGGCATCGGTATTATCCGTTCCGCGGGATCATTTTCGACGTCGATCCGGAATTCGCCAACACGGAAGAATGGTGGCTGGCGATCCCGGATGACGTGCGCCCGCGCAAGGACCAGCCGTTCTACCATCTCTTCGCCGAGAACGCGCAGACGGAATACGTCGCTTATGTCTCGGAGCAAAACCTCGTTCCCGATGATTCCGACGCGCCCCTGCGCCATCCCATGGTGCCCTCGATGTTCGAACGCCAGCCCGATGGCGGGTATCGCACAAAGGCCGGCACCGCGAACTGATGACGGCTTCGCACGAAGCGGGCGGGCGGGCCGCCACACGAAAAAAGCCGGGCCATGAGCCCGGCTTTTCCATTCGAAACATCCAGGACGCGCGTCACTGGGCCTGTTGCTGAAGGCGCTCGCGCATTTCGTCCGAACGACGCTGCAGTTCTTCCTGCAGGCGGCGCTGCTGCTCTTCGAGCTCCTGCGGATCGATCGGGTCGCCGTCGAACCCTTCTGCGAAGCCTTCGAGCGGCACTGCAAAGGTCACGACCTGGCCGATCTGGTTCTGGACGCTGACATTGAGCGTCTCGCCGGCCTTGAACTGATCGAGCCTCTCCTCGTCGATCGTCGCCTCGGCAAAGCAGCCGTTCGGGAAACAGATCGCGTAGCTGCCGTTGGTGGGGCGGTTCTGATCGGCGGCGAAGCGGATACCGGGCTGCAGCAGCAGGCCCAGCGGCATCAGCATGCGCACGACCTTGTTCGGCTCGTCGGGATCCCCGCCCTCGATGTCGTAGACGGCGACGGCCATCAGCGGCTCGCCATCCTCGGAGATGAAGTCGCGGGTGGTGTAGCAGATGCGCGCCTCGGTCGAAGGATCCGTCCCGCAGACCTTGGTCCATTCCGTCTGCGAAGGCTCCGGGAACACTTCGACGGTGACCGGCTGACCATCCTGCGTGGGCTCGGGCGCCATCGGAGCCTGACCTTCGGGGCCGGGTGCCATCGGGGCCTGGCCGTCGGGGGCGGGCGGCGGCGTCTGCGCGAGTACCGCACCGGGAGCGAACGCTGCGCCGGCGATGGCGAGGGCGGCGACCAGGCCTAACGATGTCCGCGTTTTCGCGGGGCGCGTCGAGAATGACATGCGTTGATCCTTCATTGTTCGATGGTGCCCGGCACCGCGCGATACGCCGCCGTTGCGACCGTGTGTTCCTGTTGATGCCACGCCGTGATCGCCGAATGCGGCGAAGCGATGGCATCGGCGACGCCGTTCTAGCGTTTCAACGCGCCGCTTTCCAGTCGTTTTCGTGGTCGACAATCATGTTAGGCTAGAACTGATTCGAGACATACGTCGCATCGAAGGACATCCCATGCTCAGCTCCGCTCTCCGCCGTGGCGCATTTTCGTCGCCTCTGGCCATTGCGATCCTGATCGCGCTTGCCATTTCAATTCCAGCCCTGGATCATGCCGGCGCCCAGGATAAAGCCGATGATTCCATCGTATGGAGCCACGGCATCGCCATGCATGGCGAGCCGGCCTTGCCAGCGGATTTTACGCATTTTCCCTATGTGAACCCGGATGCGCCGAAAGGCGGGCGCTTCACGCGGGCGCTGCAGGGGACATTCGACAGCCTCAACACCTATATCGTGCGCGGCGTGGCGCCCGACGCCGTCCCGAATTTCGTCCTCGAGCCGCTGATGGCGCGCTCCCTCGACGAGCCCTTCGCGCTCTACCCGCTACTGGCGGAGGCCGTGGCGCTGCCCGACGACCGTTCCTCGATCACCTTCAGGATCAATCCGCAGGCGCGCTTTTCCGATGGCGAACCCGTTACCGCGCATGATGTCGCCTTCAGCTTCGAGATCCTGCAGGAACACGGGCGGCCGTATTTCCGCGCGAATTATGGACAGGTCTCGGAGGTGGAGATCATCGACGACCTCACCATCCGCTTCGATCTGTCCGAAACCGACGACCGTGAATTGCCGCTCCTGCTCGGTCTGATGCGGGTGATGCCGGCGCATGCCATGGATGAAGAGACCTTCCGGAGTACATTCCTCGAAGGACCCGTCGGCTCCGGCCCGTACGAGATCAGCGACGTGCGTCCCGGCGAGCGGCTCACCCTGACCCGGCGCGAAGACTATTGGGGCGCCGACCTTCCGAGCCGCCGCGGCAAGTACAACTTCGATACCATTCGGTACGAATTCTTTCGTGATGGCAACACGATGTTCGAAGGCTTTAAGACGGGATATTATGATCTTCGCATCGAGAGTGACGCCACGCGCTGGGCCACGGGATATGATTTTCCGGCCCTGAATGATGGCCGCGTGGTGCGCGAGGAAGTCCCGGTCGAGAGCCCGCGCGGCATGAACGGATTCGTTTTCAACACCCGCACCGAGCTGTTTTCGGATGTGCGCGTGCGCGAGGCATTGTCGGGGCTGTTCGACTTCGAATGGGTCAACCGCAATCTCTCCTACGGCCTGATGGCCCGCACACAGAGCTATTTCGAGGGTTCCGATCTTTCCGCGATCGGCCAGCCCGCGAGCGAGGCGGAACGCGAACTCCTCGCCCCCTTCCCGGATACGGTGCGCCCGGACATCATGGACGGCAGCTGGCGACCACCCGGACCGGACGGGTCGGGGCGCGACCGGGCGATGGCGCGGTTTGCGATGAATCTGCTCAACGAAGCCGGGTGGGAGCTCGATGGCAATACACTGCGTCAGAACGAAACCGGAAGGATCTTTGCCTTCGAATTCCTCGCCGTGTCGCGCGCTCAGGAGCGCCTTGCCTTGAACTATGCGCAAAACCTGCGCCGGCTGGGCATCGATATGCGCGTGCGCATCGTCGACGATGCACAATACTGGCGCCGGCTCTCCTCCTTCGATTTCGACATGATCGAATGGACCTGGGGCGTATCGGCATCGCCGGGGAACGAGCAGCGCAACCGCTGGAGCTCCGTCGCTGCGGAAAACGACGGCTCGCTCAACTTCGCCGGGGCACAGGAGCCTGCAATCGACGCGATGGTCGATGCGATGCTGCTCGCCAATGATCACGAGGAGTTCGTTGCCGCCGTCCGCGCCCTCGATCGCGTACTTCTCTCGGGCTTCTACGCCGTTCCGCTGATGCACCAACCTGCCCTCTGGCTCGCGCATGATGCGGGATTGCGGCGCCCGGATGCCGTTCCGATGATGGGATTGCCGCCCGAACTGTGGTGGCGCGAATCGGAGTGACGCGGCATGATCGCGTCAAGCGAATCGCAATTTGGGGGGAAGCGGTGTTCATGAAGCCGCCTGCACGCGAACGATGGGCGCCGGATGAGGGCGATGATGCGGCTGAAGGCCTGCCCGCCGCTCCGGTCGACGATGCCACGAGCGGGATCGCGTCGTTGTTTGCACAACGCGCGCTGACGGATCCCGGCGCATCGGCCTTTCTCCCGCAGGCAGGCAGCGAGGCATGGTCCGGGCGCAGCGAGGCCGCCTTCACGAATGCCGAGGCCGAAATGGCGGTGGCGCGTCTGGCGGCACGCTTCGCCGGCCTGGGGCTGGCCTCGCGCGCGCTGTTCGGCGTCGCCCTGCCCGCCGGACCCGAGGCCTGCCTCACCATTGCCGCCCTCGATCGCGCCGGCCTCACCCCCTGCCTGATCCCGCTCGCATGGAAGCCGGACCAGATCGGCGCGGTCGTCGAGAATCTCGGCCTCGCCGGGGTCGCCACGCAGAGCCGCGTCGGCGATCTGAGCCCGGCCATGGAATGGCGCGATCTCGCCATGCGCTTCTTCGGATTGCGCTTCCTCGCAGCCTTCGGCCCCGCCGTTCCGGACGGGTTCATCGATCTCGACGCGGCTATGACCCAGCCCGAACTATCGGTTCCGGCAAGCGACGCAGCTCATGACGCCCCCTCGGCACAGGCGGGTTATGTCGCCCTCGCCATGCAGGATGGCGAACCGGTCGCCTGGTTTCGCAGCTGGGCCGCAGCAAGGGCGGCAGCCGAGTGTTTCGTTGCGGCAGCAGAAATCCCCGCAGGGCAGCGCCTGCTCACCCTGCTCGCCCAGGATGATCATCGCGGGTTGACGACTGGGTTGATGGCCGCGCTCATCAGCGGATGCACGCTGGAGGCGCACGGGCTGTTTGCGAGTGACGCGCTCACGGCGAGCCTCGCCTCTGATGGCCCCGTTCGGCTCGTCGCGCCCGGCTGGATGGAAACCGCGCTGGCGCGTCTGGATTTCCCGCAGAACCTGTGCGGCGTGGTGCTCGTGCATGACGCGCCGGTACGCTTCAAGGCGCAGACGCCACTGACTCACGGTGTCGTCGATGCTCTCGCCTTCGGGGAGATCGCGCTGCTCGCTCAGGCGCGCGATGCACGCGGTCGCTTCGCGCTGTCACTGGATCGCGCCGGCGAAGCGGCCGAAACGCTTTCGGTGCGCCGTGAGACGGATGGACGCATCCAGTTTCGGGGCATCGCCGCGCAGGCAGCTCCTCTCGACGGGCGAAACCCGCCGATCGAGGCCGATCTGTGGCGTGATTCCGGTTTCGTCGCAGAGGTCTTTGCCGGAATCGTCATCGGGGTCACCCGGATCGGCGCGGCATCATTGTAGCTGCCGCCGCATGCGTCCCCCTGCAAGATTATACGGATAATACGCACTCGACTCCGGAACCCACGGCGGCTAGCGTCATTGCCGAGGTGGCTATTGATCACGCCCGGCCCTGGACATGTGATGTCAGAACTCAAGCGTATCATCGTCGTCGATAACGGCGATCGCGAACCGGAAGCAGCCCTGTCGGCCGAACTGGCCGAACTTGGCTATGCCAGTATCACCACCTCGGTCGAAGCTGCACCGGATGTCTTCGCCGCGATGGCCGAACCGGACGCCGTTTTGCTGCACATTGCCGACCACAACGACGCGCGCACCGATGCGGCCTTCGCCGCCTTTGCCGACCGGCTGGAGCGCGCGCATCCCCATATTCCGGTGATCCGCCTCGACGGCGCACGCGATAGCCTCGGCGGTTCGCATCTCGCGACGCTGCAGAGCAGGATCGGTCTGGCGACAACGGCCGTCACCCCGGCGAAACCCCCGCGCCTTTGACGCGTTCTCCCTGAGCGACCGGCGGCAGCGGCTTGATCTTGCTCAAGGCGCTGCGTGCGAACGACAGGCAGGCTGTTTGCAATGAACAAACCTGTCGCGCACGGGACAACGGGACGCGACAACGGGGGAGATCGTCATGGCCGATTCCGAAGCATTCGTCATCTGGTTCGACAGCTTGCGTCGCAAGGATGGCGAGAAGGTCGGGGGCAAGAATTCCTCGCTGGGCGAGATGGTCCAGACGCTGAAGGGGCACGGCATCAACGTGCCGGACGGCTTTGCCACCACCGCGCATGCCTATTGGCGCTTCGTCGATGCCAATAACCTGCGCGATTTCATGGCCGAGAAGATCGGCGCCTGGGAGAGTGGCGATGCCAGCCTCGCCGAGACCGGCAAGGCGATCCGCGAGGCCTTCGTGAAATCGACATGGCCCAAGGATTTGGCCGAGGCGATCGTCACCTCCTATCGGGAACTATCCGGAAAATACGATATGGACGAGGCTGATACCGCTGTTCGTTCAAGTGCAACGGCAGAAGATTTGCCCGATGCCAGCTTCGCCGGCCAGCAGGAGAGCTTCCTGAATATCTCCGGCGAGAAGGCACTGCTCGATGCCTGCCGGCGCTGCTACGCCTCCCTCTTCACCGACCGCGCGATCAGCTACCGCAAGGCCAAGGGCTTCGATCATTTCAAGGTAGCCCTCTCCATCGGCGTGCAGAAGATGGTGCGCGCCGATATCGGCGCTTCCGGCGTGATGTTCTCCATCGATACCGAGACGGGTTTCGACCGGGCGGTGCTGATCAATGCCGCCTGGGGGCTCGGCGAGAACGTGGTCCAGGGTGCCGTCGATCCCGACGAGTATACCGTGTTCAAGCCGCTCCTCGACGACGAGAAGCTCATCCCGATCCTCGAGAAGAAGCGCGGCTCCAAGAAGATCAAGATGATCTATGCCAAATCCGGCGACAGCCCCGTGCGCAACGTCAACACCTCGCAGAAGGAGCGCGATGCGCAGGTGCTCTCGGATGACGAGATCGTCCAGCTTGCCCGCTGGGCCCGCGATATCGAACGGCATTACGAATGCCCGATGGATATCGAATGGGCCAGGGACGGCGAGAATGGCGGGCTGTTCATCGTGCAGGCGCGCCCCGAGACCGTGCAATCGCGCCTCGATGCGGGCGAGCTGAAACATTACACGGTGACGAAGAAAGGCAAGACCCTGATATCCGGCCTCGCCATCGGCGACAGCGTCGTCACCGGCGAAGTCAGCGTGATCAAGAGCGTCAAGGATATCGACAAGTTCATCGACGGCTCGATCCTCGTCACCGACACCACGGATCCCGACTGGGTGCCGATCATGAAGCGCGCGGCAGCCATCGTCACCGATTATGGCGGTCGCACCTCGCATGCCGCCATCGTCAGCCGCGAGCTCGGCCTGCCGGCCATCGTCGGCACGGGAGATGCGACGCAGACGCTGCATGACGAGCAGGAGGTCACTGTCTCCTGCGCCGAGGGCGATCAGGGGTTCGTTTATGAGGGCATCGGCGAATTCGAGGTCGAGACGCTTTCCCTCGATGATATCCCGGAAACGCGCACCAAGATCATGCTCAATGTCGGCAATCCCGCCGCCGCCTTCCGCTGGTGGCGGCTGCCGGCGGAGGGGGTGGGCCTCGCGCGGATGGAATTCGTGATCAACAACTGGATCAAGGTCCACCCCGTCGCCCTCACCCGCTTCGACAAGCTGGAGGATGACGAGGCGCGCAAGACCATCGAGGAGCTGACACGCGGCTACGAGGACAAGGGCGATTATTTCGTCGACAGGCTGGCCCAGGGGCTCGCGAAGATCGCGGCAACCTATTATCCCAAGCCCACCATCGTGCGCATGAGCGACTTCAAGACCAACGAATATGCAGGCCTGATCGGCGGCGCGCAGTTCGAGCCTCGGGAAGAAAATCCGATGCTCGGATTCCGCGGCGCCTCGCGCTATTACTCCGATCGCTACCGCGACGGCTTCGCGCTGGAATGCCGCGCCATCAGGAAGTTGCGTGAGGAGATCGGCCTCGACAATGTCGTCGTGATGATCCCCTTCTGCCGCTCCCTCGACGAGGCCGACAAGGTGCTCGAAGTGATGGCCGAGAACGGCCTCGTGCGCGGCGACAAAGGCTTGCAGGTCTATGTGATGTGCGAGATCCCCTCCAACGTCATCCTCGCCGAGG
>JAFIEI010000074.1 GCA_020832565.1 Salinarimonas sp.
TCTCTTGACGGAAACGCCGGGATCAATCACCCGTGAATGCTGACAACAGCACGCGCGCAGACGGCGTCCGCACCGCCGCGCCGGCACCTATCGAGGACAGGAACATGGCTGAGAAAGACGATCCGCAACTGGCATCCGCGCTCGGCGCGGCGGAAAATGCATATGACGGCGCGTTGGAGCGTCTCTTCGACTGGCTGCGCATTCCCTCGATCTCGACCGATCCGGCTTATGCGGATTCCTGCCGCGAGGCGGGTTCATGGCTGGTGCGCGAACTGAAAGAACTCGGCTTCGACGTGTCGCTGCGCGAAACCCCCGGCCATCCGATCGTGCTCGGGCATTACCGGGGCGAGTCCGGCGGCGTGAAGCGGCCGCATGTGATGTTCTACGGGCATTACGACGTGCAGCCCGTGGACCCGCTGGAATTGTGGCAGGTCCCGCCCTTCGAGCCGCGCATCGCCACCATCCCCTTCGACCGCAAGGTCATCGTGGCGCGCGGTGCTTCCGACGACAAGGGGCAGGTGATGACCTTCATCGAGGCCTGCCGCGCCTGGAAGCAGGCGACCGGCTCGCTGCCCGTCGACGTGACGGTGCTGGTCGAAGGTGCCGAGGAGAACGGTTCCGAGCACCTGCCGGAATTCGTGGAAGCCAATCGCGAGGAGCTCGCCTGCGATCTCGCGCTCGTCTGCGACACGACCATGTGGAACTCGTCCACTCCCGCCATCACGATCTCGCTGCGCGGGCTGGTTTATTGCGAGGTGATCGTGCGTGCCGCCGATCGCGACCTGCATTCGGGCATGTTCGGCGGCGCCGCGCGCAATCCGATCCATGTCCTGTCGAAGATCATCGCCGATCTTCATGACGAGAACGGCGCGGTGACCCTGCCGGGCTTCTATGACGGCGTTACCGAACCTCCGGCGGATGTGCGCGCCCAGTGGGAGAAGCTCGGGCTGACGCCGGAGAAGTATCTCGGCCCGATCGGGCTGAAGCACCCCGCCGGCGAGCAGGATCGCATGCTGATCGAACAGATCCAGTCACGCCCGACCTGCGACGCCAACGGCATCATCGGCGGCTATACCGGGGAGGGCACCAAGACGGTGATCGCCTCACAGGCAAGCTGCAAGGTCTCCTTCCGCCTCGTCGGCGACCAGGATCCGCAGGCCGTCGCCGCGGCGTTCAAGGCGCATGTCGAGGCCCGGATCCCGGCCGATTGCACCGTCGAGATCATCGAGCACAAGGGCTCGCGGGCTATCGCGCTGCCCTATGACATGCCCGCGCTCGAAGCCGCCCGCGCCGCGCTCAAGGATGAATGGGGGCGTGAGCCGGTGGTGATCGGCAATGGCGGCTCGATTCCGATCGTGGGCGATTTCAAGCGCACGCTCGGCCTCGATTCGCTGCTGATCGGCTTCGGTCTCGATGACGACCGGGTGCATTCGCCCAACGAGAAATATGATCTCATAAGCTTCTACAAGGGCACCTGCTCATGGGTGCGGGTGCTCGCGGCTCTGGCAAAACGCGGGGTCTGAACCCGATCCGGCCCGCTCACAGGCCGGGCGCATCGGCGCGGGGAAACCCGTCGGTGCGCCGCAGCGCCTCGCCGAGCATCATGCCGGCGCATACCGCCACATTCAGCGAGCGCATGCCTGGCGCGAGCGGGATGCGGATGCGCGCATCGGCGGCTTCGTGCACGTAATCGGGCGCGCCCGCCGATTCGCGCCCCATCAGGATCGCGTCGTTCTCGCCATAGGCGAAATCGGTATAGGGCACCGCGCCATGCACCGTTGCCAGCACCAATCTGTGCCCGCGCGCATGCCGCCAATCCTCGAAAGCGCGCCATGAGGGGTGGCGGATGATCTCCACCCGATCCAGATAATCCATACCGGAGCGCCGGAAATTGCGATCCGACACGTCGAAGCCCGCAGGCTCGATGATGTCGACCGCGACGCCGAGACAGGCGGCGAGGCGGATCATGGTGCCGGTATTCTGCGGAATGTCGGGCTGGAACAGGACGAGCCGCATCGGCGATGTCTCCGGTGAAGATGAGGTGTCGGTCGGACGGGCGCGACGGTTATCGTCGAGCCGCGCCGACGGCGCAAGGATCGGGCAAGCAACAGGAACGAGACCATGCTGGAGCGCGCCGAGGGCCGCATCGACCCATTCGCCCCGTTCGACCGGGAGAAGACGCCGCCTGATCGCGTCGGTGCCTTCGCCTGGCATTACCTGCGTCCGGTGCGCGGCTGGCTGGGTGTCCTGATCCTGATCTCGCTTGCGGTGGGCGTGCTCGAATCGGGGCTTTACCTGCTCGTCGGCTGGTTCGTCGATCTGCTCGCCACCGCCGATCCGCAGACCGTCTTCACCGATCACGGGACCGCGCTGCTCCTGGCGGCTTTCGCGGTGATCGTGATGCGCCCGCTTTTGCATATCGGCCACGATATCATCACCAACCAGGTGATCGTGCCCCAGACCACCAACATGATCCGCTGGCGCACGCATTCCTACACGATCGGGCATTCGCTCGGCTATTTCCAGGGCGATTTCGCCGGGCGGCTGGCCAATCGGGTGGTGCAGGTGGGGCCGGCGGTGCGCGAAATCGCGGTGACGCTGCTCGATACGCTGCTCTACGTCGCCATCTTCGCGATCACCGCCTTCCTGCTCTTCTCCTCGATCAGCCTCTGGCTCGCCCTGCCGATGGCCCTGTGGATGATCGGCTACGGAGTGCTCCTGCGCGTCTTCATTCCGCTCGCGCGTGACCGCTCCCTGAAGAATGCCGATACGCGTTCCGTGCTGGTGGCGCGGGTCGTCGATACCTATACCAATGCGCTCACGGTCAAGCTCTTTGCCCGCGGCGAGAACGAGCGCGCTTCCGTGCGCGAGGCGCTGGCGCGCAATACCCGCGCTTTCCTCGATCTCGGGCGGATCATCGTCGCTTCCGCCGGCACGCTCGCGGTGATGAATTCCGCGCTGCTCGCCGCCATCGCGGCGCTTTCGCTGATGCTGTGGCGCGAGGGGGCGATGAGCACCGGCGAGGCGGCGGCGGGGCTTGCGCTCGTCATGCGCATCCTTGCCATGTCGGGCTGGGTGATGCGCTCGGTGCGCGGGGTGTTCGAGAATGTCGGCGTGGTGCAGGAAAGCATGCGCACCATCGCCCAGCCGCACAAGGTCACGGATCTGCCACAGGCCTATCCGCTGGAGGTTCGCGAAGGCGCGATCTGCTTCGAGGACGTGACCTTCCATTACGGCGCCGAGGCGGAGGTGCTCGAGCAGTTCGATCTTTCCATCGCCCCCGGCGAGAAGGTCGGGCTGGTGGGGCCGAGCGGGGCGGGAAAATCGACCATAGCCTCCCTGCTCCTGCGCCTCCACGATCTGGAAGGCGGGCGCATCACCATCGACGGCCAGGATATCGCCCGTGTCACCCAGGACAGCCTGCGCGCGCAGATCGGGGTGGTGACGCAGGATACCTCGCTCCTGCACCGCTCGATCTACGACAACATCCTCTATGGCCGCCTCGATGCCAGCCGCGAGGAGGTCGAGCGCGCGGCAAGGCTCGCCCATGCGCATGAATTCATCACGGCGCTGGAGGATCATCGCGGGCGGCGCGGTTATGACGCCCATGTCGGCGAGCGCGGCGTCAAGCTCTCCGGCGGCCAGCGCCAGCGCATTGCCATCGCCCGCGTGATCCTCAAGGACGCGCCGATCCTCGTTCTCGACGAGGCGACCTCGGCCCTCGATTCGGAAACCGAGGCCGCGATCCAGGATTCGCTGGAAAATCTGATGCAGGGGCGCACCGTGCTCGCCATTGCGCACCGGTTGTCCACCATCGCGGCGCTCGACCGGCTGATCGTGCTCGACCGGGGACGAATCGTGGAGCAGGGAACGCATCACGAATTGCTCGCCCGCGAAGGCCACTACGCGCGGCTCTGGGCACGGCAATCGGGAGGCTTTCTGGAGGTGGCTTGAAGCCGTCGCCGGAAAGCCACGCCAGACGAAAATCGTTCAAAACCGGATTTGCTGGACCGATTGGGCACTCCTGCGCTATGGACACGGGAGCGTGAGCGTGTCAAAGACCGCGCCGCGTGGCGACGCCGGGTCGCATTGCCGGCGCGTGGGGGCTCGTGCATTTAACGACGTGCGAATTCTCACGCTTTGCGTGCGGACTCTGGTGCAGCCGGGGCGCGGCCCTCCGACGCGTTCGATATGTTGAAACTGATGCCGGGAGAGTGACGTGGCTGAGACCACCCCGACCGCCGAACCGACAAGGCGCGACTTTCTGTTCATTGCCACCGGCGCTACTGCGGCGATCGGTGTCGCTGCCGTTGCGTGGCCGTTCGTCGCGCAGCTTGCGCCGGATGCCGAAGTCATCGCCGCCGGTGCCCCGATCGAAGTCGATCTGGCGCCGATCAGCGAAGGCCAGATCGTGCGCGTTTTCTGGCGCGATACCCTGATCTTCGTCCGCCACCGTACGGCGGAGGAAATCGAGCAGGCGCAGGAAACCCCGCTTTCGGATCTCCCCGATCCAGAGCCGGATTCGGATCGCGTCGTCGAAGGCAGGGAGCAGTGGCTGATCGTTTACGGCAACTGCACCCATTTCGGCTGCGTTCCCCTGGATTTCCAGGGCCAGTATCGCGGCTGGTTCTGCCCCTGCCATGGTTCCGTCTTCGACACGTCGGGACGGATCCGCAGCGGCCCCGCGCCGATCAATCTGCCGCTTCCACCCTATGAGTTCGTCGACGACACGACGATCATCATCGGCGAGGCGGCCTGACGGATTCGCATTCGCTGGGCCCTATGGTGGGCACGCATGTACTAGCAGGCGAGACACATGAGCACGCATTCTCCTACCTACGTACCCAAGAGCGCCGGCGCGAAGTGGCTGGAAAGCCGTCTTCCGATCATCGGCCTCGTGCACTCCTCCTTCGTGGCCTATCCGGTGCCGCGCAATCTGAACTACATGTGGACCTTCGGTGCGATCCTCATGATCATGCTGGTCCTGCAGATCGTGACCGGCATCGTTCTGGCGATGCACTACACGCCGCATGCCGACATGGCCTTCTCCTCGGTCGAGCACATCATGCGCAACGTCGAGTACGGCTGGCTGATGCGCTATCTGCATGCCAACGGCGCCTCGATGTTCTTCGTCGCCGTCTATATCCACATGTTCCGTGGCCTCTATTACGGCTCCTACAAGGCGCCGCGCGAGGTGTTGTGGATCCTCGGCGTGATCATCCTGCTCCTGATGATGGCCACGGCGTTCATGGGCTACGTGCTGCCCTGGGGCCAGATGTCCTACTGGGGCGCCACCGTGATCACCAACCTGTTCTCGGTGATCCCGGTCGTCGGCGATACCATCGTGACCTTCCTCTGGGGCGGTTACTCGGTGGGCAATCCGACGCTGAACCGCTTCTTCTCGCTGCACTATCTCCTGCCCTTCATGATCTTCGGCGTGGTCCTGCTCCACGTCTGGGCGCTGCACGTGCCGGGCAACAACAACCCGACCGGCATCGACGTGAAGACCAAGAAGGACACCGTGCCCTTCCACCCCTACATGACGGTGAAGGACACCTTCTCGGCGACGCTGTTCATCCTCGTGCTGTGCTGGTTCGTCTTCTACATGCCGAACTACATGGGCCACGCGGACAACTACGTGCCCGCCGATCCGTCGATCACCCCGTCGCACATCGTGCCCGAATGGTACTTCCTGCCGTTCTACGCGATCCTGCGCGCCATTCCGAACGCGCTTCTGGGCGTGATCGCCATGTTCGCCGCCATCGCGGTGCTGGCCTTCCTGCCCTGGCTCGATACGTCGAGGGTGCGCTCGGGCTCCTATCGCCCGATCTTCAAGCTCTTCTTCTGGCTCTTCGTCGTCGTGAACCTGGGTCTGGGTTATCTCGGTGCGATGCCGGCGGAAGGCGCCTATGTGATCTGGGCGCGCATCCTGACGATCCTCTACTTCGCGCATTTCTTCGTCTTCCTGCCGCTGCTCGGGCTGCTCGAGAAGCCGAAGGCGCTGCCGAATTCCATCTCGGAATCGGTCCTGAAGAAGAGCGGGTCCGGCATGCCCCAGGGCGCTGCCGCCAAGCCTCAGGACGCGTGAGACATCCAAACCTGACCGCGCCTCCCTGATGGTGGCGCGGTCGCGACGGGACAGATAAAAACCAGGGTTCGTGACAATGAAGAAGACCCTCATTCTCGCCGGCGCGCTGATCGCCGCCCTCGCCATGCCGAGTGGTGCCGCGCTTGCTGCCGGTGACTATGTGAAGCCGCCGCGCCATTCCTGGAGCTTCTCCGGGCCGTTCGGCACCTTCGATCGCGAGCAGCTGCAGCGCGGCTTCCTCGTCTTCCGCCAGGCCTGCGCTTCCTGCCATGGCCTGGAATACGTCTCCTTCCGCAACCTCGCGGAACCGGGCGGGCCGGAATTCACGCCCGGCCAGGTCGAGGCACTGGCGGCTGACTTCCGGATCCAGGACGGGCCGGATTCCTCCGGCGAGATGTTCGAGCGCCCCGGCGAGATCGCCGACCGTTGGCCCAACCCCTTCCGTAACAAGCAGGAAGCGGCTGCGGCCAATGCGGGCAAGGCGCCGCCGGATCTCTCCGTGATGGCCAAGGCGCGCACCTTCGAGCGCGGCTTCCCCTGGTTCATCACCGACATGTTCACCCAGTACACGGAGAACGGCGTCGACTACATCAACGCCTTCCTGCAGGGCTATGTCGATCCGCCGGAGGATCTCGACATCCTGGCGGGTAACCATTTCAACCTGTATTATCCGGGCCAGATCGTCGCCATGCCGAACGTCCTGTTCGATGGCGCCATTTCCTACACGCCCGAAGGTTCCGACCGCCCGGTCGCGCCGGAAACCGTGGCGCAATATGCCGAGGACGTGACCGCCTTCCTGATGTGGACGGCGGAGCCGCATCTGGAACAGCGCAAGCGTATCGGCTTCCAGGTGATGCTGTTCCTCCTCGTTTTCGCGGGACTTCTGTATTTCACCAAGAAGAAGATCTGGGGCCGCCTCGGCGAGGATGGCGCGCCGGAATACCGCGCCTGATCCGATCGGGCAGGCACGCACGAGTCACGACCCTGGTTACCCCCGGATGCACGCCATCCGGGGGTTTTTTCATCGCTGCGCATGGGGCCAGTATCGCGCACAGCGCTTCATGGGCGAGCGCGCCAGCATGCGGTCACGGCGCCTGTTCGGCATTTGCGCGCATTGACAATTCGCGCCACTGCGCAACCCTCCTCGCAACGACAATCGCGCCACGCGGCCTGTCCGGCCCGGCGTCACAGGAGGGACCGCATGAAGCCGCAACCGAACTCCACCCCCGCCGTCGTAACCCGCTTCGGCGAAGCCACCATTGCCGGCGTCTATGACGGCAAGCGTGTCATGCCGCTCGGCGACAGCTTCGTCGCCAATGCGCCACGGGAGGCCGTGGCCGAGGCGCTCGCGGCGGGGATGCGCCCGCACGACACGATCGAGATTCCTTTCACGCCGCTGCTGTTGCGCCTCGATGACCGGCTGGTTCTTTTCGATACCGGCAACGGCCCGCAGGCGGAGCAAACCGGGTTCGGACTGCTCCTGCCCAATCTGCGCGCCATCGGCGTCGCGCCGGAGGATATCGATACGATCGTGATTTCGCATTGCCATGGCGACCACGTGAACGGCCTGCGCGACGCCTCCGGCCAGCCGCTCTTCCCGCAGGCGCAGGTCATGGTGCCGCGCCGCGATCTCGCTTACTGGCTTGATGCCGACGAAGCGGCGCGGGCGCCGGAATTCTGGCAGGGGAATTTCGCCAATGTGCGCCGCATCTTCGACAATCCGGCCCAGCCGGCGCTCGCCCTGCTCGAATACGAGGATGGCGACGAGATCGCGCCCGGCGTGACGGCGCTCGCTGCGCATGGCCATACGCCGGGCCACATGGCCTTCCGGATCACGTCCGGCGACGCGGCGATGCTGCTGATCTCGGATGCCGCGCATCTGCCCGAACTCTTCGTGCGTCATCCCGATTGGCAGCTCATGTTCGACATGGACCCGGATGCGGCGCGCGAGACGCGACTGCGGTTGCTCGGCATGGCCGCACAGGAAAACCTCCCCGTCGCCGGCTATCACTGGGGTCTGCCCAATATCGCGCGCATCCGGCGAGACGGCGACGGCTTCGCGTTCTCGCGCCTGCCATTCCCCTGAGGCAAACGCCTCTGGCATCCGCGCGAAATCGCATTATCCTGAATGCAAATCAGAAAACGGGTTCGGCGATGGCAGATTCGGCGGTGAACGGCGCAAAGACGGGTGTATCAGGGGCTGGAGAAGCCGATCGGCCCCTGCGGCATGTGCGCCAGGCGCTGCCGCATGATTCGGCCGTCCGGCATGTCCAGGGCACGGCGCAATATATCGACGATATCCGCGAGCCCGAGGGGACGTTGCATATCGCCATCGGCATGGCGCCGAAAGCGCGCGGGCGCATCACCGCGCTCGATCTCGCCCCCGTGCGCGCCGCGCCCGGTATCGTCGCGGTGCTCACCGCCGCCGATATTCCCGGCCCCAACGACGTCTCTCCCGCCATGGGCGATGATCCGATGTTCGCCGAGGAGCGGGTCGAATTTCACGGTCAGGCGCTCTTTGCCGTCGTCGCCACGACCCGCGACGCTGCACGGCGCGCCGCGCGCAAGGCGCATGTCGAGATCGAGGCCGAGCGGCCCTCCGTGAGCGTCGAGGATGCGATCGCCCGCAACGAAACGGTGCTCGCCGATTACGGCTTCGGGCGCGGCGATGCCGATGCCGCGATCGCGCAAAGCCCGCACCGGCTGGAAGGCTCGCTGCGCATCGGCGGGCAGGAGCATTTCTATCTCGAGGGGCAGGCCGCGCTCGCCATTCCGGGGGAGGAAGGTGACCTGCACGTCACTTCCTCCACCCAGCATCCCACGGAAGTGCAGCATGTGATCGCGCGCGTGCTGGCGCTGCCCGACGCCTATGTCACCTGCGAGGTGCGCCGCATGGGGGGCGGCTTCGGCGGCAAGGAGAGCCAGGCGACGCAATGGGCGGCGATCGCGGCGCTCGGCGCGAAGGTCACCGGGCGGCCTTGCAAGATCAGGCTCGACCGCGACGACGACTTCGTCCTCACCGGCAAGCGCCACGACATGCGCTGCGATTACGCGCTCGGCTATGACGATGACGGCGTCATCCAGGGCTACAAGGTCGCGCATCTGGTGCGCTGCGGCTATTCGGCGGATCTGAGCCAGGGCGTGGTCGACCGCACCATGTTCCATTCCGACAACGCGTATTATCTCCCCGCCGTGCGCATCGATACGCGGCGCCTGAAGACGAATACCGTCTCGAACACCGCCTTTCGTGGTTTCGGCGGGCCGCAGGGCATGCTCTCGATCGAGCGCGCCATGGACGAGATCGCCTGGGCGACGGGGCGCGATCCGCTGGATGTGCGGCTGGCCAATCTCTATGCGGCGGGGCGCGACATCACCCCCTATGGCCAGAAGGTCGAGGATCCGCAGATCATGCATGCGATGATCGCCGAGCTTGCCGAGAGCGCCGATTACCGCGCAAGGCGGGCGGAGATCGCCGCGTTCAACGCGTCGTCGCGGGTGCTCAAGAAGGGGATCGCGCTCACGCCGGTGAAATTCGGCATCAGCTTCACCCTGATGCATTTGAACCAGGCCGGCGCGCTGGTGCATGTCTATCAGGACGGCTCGGTGCATCTCAACCATGGCGGCACCGAGATGGGCCAGGGGCTTTATATGAAGGTGGCGCAGGTGGTGGCGGAGGAATTCGGCATCGCCATGGAGCGGGTGCGCATCACCGCCACGACCACGGCGAAAGTCCCCAACACCGCCCCGACGGCGGCCTCCTCCGGCTCCGATCTCAACGGCATGGCCGCCAAGATCGCCTGCGAGGCGATCAAGGCCCGGATGACGGCTTTCGCTTCGGAAAAGTACGGCGTACTGGCAGAGCAGATCGATTTCCGCGACGACCGCGTCTTCATCGGCAATGAGAGCCTCAGTTTCCCCGAACTCGCGCGCGACTGCGTCATGAACCGGGTGCAGCTCTCCCATGCCGGGTTCTACCGCACGCCGGAGATCTGGTGGGACCGGGAGAAGGCGCAAGGCAAGCCGTTTTTCTACTTCGCCTATGGCGCGGCCTGTGCCGAGGCGGTGATCGACACGCTCACCGGCGAGAACCGCATCACCCGCGTCGATATCCTCCACGATGTCGGCAAATCGCTCAATCCGGCGGTGGATATCGGCCAGATCGAGGGCGGGTTCGTGCAGGGCATGGGCTGGCTGACGACGGAAGAGCTCGTCTTCGACGACGAGGCCCGCCTGCGCACCCACGCCCCCTCGACCTATAAAATCCCCGTCGCCTCCGACGTGCCCGAGCATTTCAAGGTGACGCTCTATCCCAATGCCAACCGCACGCAGACGATCTACCGCTCGAAAGCCGTAGGCGAGCCGCCCCTGATGCTCGCCAATGCCGCCTTCTGCGCCATCACCGATGCCGTGCGCGCGGTGGCGCCAAAAGGCGCCCGCATTCCCCTCGACGCACCGGCAACGCCCGAGGCGGTCCTGCGCGCCTGCGCGTCGTTGCAGGGTGAGGCGCTGGATGGTGAGGCGCTGGAGGCGGGAGCACAGCCGTGAGCGGGGCGGCGAACCCCTTCGCCCGCCTCGCGGCGATGGTGGAGGAGGCCGGCGCAGCGGCTTTCGCGCGCATCCACGCCGTCAAGGGCTCCGCCCCCCGCGAAGCCGGCGCCTGGCTCGCGGTACGCCCCGACGGCGCCTTCACCGGCACGATCGGCGGAGGCCGCCTCGAATGGGACGTCCTCACCGATTGCCGCAAGGCGCTGGAGGCCGGCAGAGGCCCCGCGCTCTTCCTCGACTACGCACTCGGCCCCGATCTCGGCCAATGCTGCGGCGGACGGGTGATGCTTTCGATCGAGACGTTTGACGGGCGCGATCTGGAGGATCTGCGCGCACTGGCGGGGATGGAGGGGCGGTTCGAGGTGCGGTGTCGGGTGGATGAGGGGGGGCGGGTTGTGCGGGGGTGATGGGGGGCAGAATCGTCATTCAATCATTACCGCGATAAGCGTCAGAAAGGTAGGCGCAATGAGTTTTCCCCAACGGCCTGTGCTCAGGCTGTTTTACAACTAGGAGAAAATAGGCCTAAATTGCGTCTACTTGATTGGGGGCGCAATGCGAATGCCACTGGACGATGAGTGGATCAGGAATGGACTGATCGTATTGGGAGGCCTTGGATCTCTAGTAGCCGTGGGGGGCTTCCTATTGCAGGACCTCGTGCTGCTGTTGGCGTTTGTAGCTGGTGCCGGTTGGGTTCTGTCGATTGCACTCCTTGTAATGGTTCGTCGGACGACTGATGAATTAAAGAACAAAGAAACCGATTTGAACGAGTATCGACGGCAAGTCGGCGAATGGAAGACCCAAGCCCAAAACACCAGCGACAGCCTCACTCGTTTTGTAGCGCATGCGTTTGAAATGCCCCGCGTTCAGCCGCGACGGGCTCAGCCCCAGGCATCCCCCGCAGCTACCGATGATGAGGATACTCCAGAATGAACGTCAACTTCGATCGTTTTCGCTATTATCCGGCACTCCGGAGCCGCATGTGGGAAATGCGCGGATACTCAGAGCTCGGTGCCGAGGAGAAAGAACGACTGCTACCTGTTGTTGCGCTAGCGAGCCATCATCGCACCAAAGCGGTGGCAGACGTCAGCGCAAAGGTCGAGGAATACCTTGAGGGCCGCCCGCGCATTCTCGACCTTGAACAGAGCAGTGTTTACGCATGCGACGAATGTCGGGACTTGTTAGATCCTGACAATGGCTTCGCAGCGTGGCGGGGTTTTGTCGTTGAGCAACCCAATGTCATCCCAATGGCGCTTCTCCCCCCAGCTGCGCCTGTTCGCGATGTGGTGCAACAAGTCCGCTCCTTGGAGCATATCCGTAAACAGGTTGTGGTGAGATCGCGCTCACCTAATACCGATGTTTCAACGTTAATTGCGATAATGAGCGCTGTTGATAGTGTAAATAATTTACTGATTATTTTGGATTTCGGATATGTCCGCTCGCGTGTCAGCGCGTTAGCCGTCGAGGCCGCCAATATCATCAATATGCTTCGCTCTGTCGATGATGGAGCGCGCGTTGTGGTCATGGGCTCAAGTTACCCAAAGTCTGCGGCAGCTTATGACGATGTGGGAGCGGTTATTCCGATACAGGAACGCGCGATGCATTTGGCACTGGGGGGAGACGCCGCAGCAATATACGGGGATTATGGCTCTATCCATCCGAATCCGATGGAGCCCATGATGTCCAGGTTTGTACCACGTGTCGATTACCCCCTAGCCGATGCTTGGGTTTTTAGGCGTGTTCGAGCTGATCAGGGTGGTTTTGAGCGGTGTGCACAGATGATCACGGAGCTCACGGATTGGGACCCAGAATTACCTAGCAAGGTGTGGGGGGCTCAGAAGATTGAACTCGCTGCCCGTGGCGACCTTACATCAATGGGCGTTCCCGGTCCTTGGATCGCCGTTAGGGTGAATCTCCACCTTTGGCAACAGATTCACTATCGAGAGAGTGCTGCAGTTGATGGATACGACGTATTTGACTAAGTTGATCGGCGAGCGCGGACGTTCAACTTAAGTGCACTCAATTCAACATCCTCACTTGGTTCGGGCGGCTGAAATTTGACTGAATTTCCTCTTCGAAGGCCCATGTTCCAGGGTGGGCGCTTGAGTAAAGGTAATGATTCGAGCGTTGAGAAACGTTTCTCCCGGGCCATCTTGAAAGATTCATAAGTTGATCGATAGCGATTTTTAATGGCCTCAAGTGCTGCCTGTCGAAGAATCCTTGAAGGTAGACTGCGGACTAGGATCTCAAGACTGTAACGATCTCGTTTCCGACGAGGGTTTATGTCCAGAGAATGAGCAAGTCTCCAAAGATCATCGACTCGCATTTGGCGAATGGCAGACTCTATACTCATACTTCGGATATGAGGCTTCCGGAGCATTCGAGCCCTCGGGCGACCTTCCTCAATCTGATCAACAGCAACCACGCCAACAGTGTTGGGCGTAGAGTCAAGAATCTCAGCAAGATGCCGAGCGCCGCTTACTATCACAATTCCTTCGAATGTCTTCTGATAGGCCTGAAGCTGTCCACCAAGCCGAACAGTTTTGTCACCATCGGATTTGATCTCGAAGCCGAGAAGGTGTCCGTTTGCAACCACAATATCGGCGCGCCGGCCCATTGATGCGACCGGCATTTCACTGATCACAACTGTATCTACGTCGATCATGCCTTCTGCGAATAGCACATCGATCAGCGCGGCCTTAATCTCTGGCTCACGCAACCGTTTCGCACTTATCATTGGCATCTGGCGGTCTTCCATGGCGGTTTTGGTACACCCATTTGCCGGTAAGACGAAGAAAATTATCACTCTGAAAGCCTTTATGAGCCGTTACTCATTCTGTTGACGCCCCATTGTTGCGGGCGCCGGAACCGATTTCGACGAGCGCCTGGACATGCAGTGCGTGTTTCGGCTAGTGCCGCCCCCTCGTATGAGTTCAGGTCTGAAATCGCGCCCACCCAGGCACTGGGCCAAATGCGGCAAAGCCACACTCCGCGAGATTTTCGACAGTTGGAGAACGCGAGAATCCGGCAGCTTTTCCTTAAGCAGTGCCTCAACAGACGACGGTCCGCTTCGCCCTTCGTGCCATCCAAATGATTCGCACCACGTATTGCCTCCTCATACACCCCCCCCGGAACCCATCCCCCTCCACAAATGTTGACCCCCGCACCACAGCTGCG
>JAFIEI010000018.1 GCA_020832565.1 Salinarimonas sp.
AAAATAGCTGTTTAAAAATTCGCATTACCCGGGGGACGGGCGGCCCTGCGGCCCGGCCCAACCGCGCTCTAACGAGGCGAAGCGGCGCGTGATCGCCGCTCATGATACCGGACAGTACCAGCATGAATCACGCGAAGCGATTGATACAAAAAATCTGCTCCTGATGGGGCGTGTCTCGGCACAGGATCTGTAAGAGGTTCTACTTCGAAGCAACGGCAACGACCATAGTTCTTCACTACATCATTCTGACCCGAATACAGAAGTTCATATCGTCAAGCGCGATGACTGGTATGTGAAATTCTATTTTATCAATGACCCGGACCCGGTCTTCATAAGCGTTCATAAGTGAGATCCATCATGAAGTTCTATGAAGCAGGTGAAAAGTCGAAGGCGATCTGTGCGCATTGCAAGACGCTTGTGACGACCACATTCCAGTATCGCGACGTCCCCTTTGATGATGGCGAAGGGGTCGTCAAGGATATCCTCGTCGCGGTCTGCGATGTCTGCAACGCCGTCGTCGCCATACCTGCGCAATCAACACCGGCGATACGGCGGGCGCGTGAGACAGCAGAGGTAACGCTCGAAGTGTCGCTCTCGGCGCGCGATCTGCAAGTGCTCGACCTTGCTGCCTTGCGCATCGATTCAGCGGCTACCGCTCGGTTTCGGAAACCGCTGATCGCCCATTTTCTCCGGCGTCTCGAAAATGATCCCGATGCGCCAAATCGGCTTGCCGAAATCAACAAGCGAATCGCTTCCGCGCGCAAAGTGCCAAGCCTCGTGCCCGTCCCGCGCAAACGGCTTTCCTGCAAGATCGCTCCGGTCACCGATGCCCGCCTGCACCAACTGATGCAGACGACGAGTTTGAAGAAGAGCGATCTGATCAAGGCCATCATAGGCGAGATCGAAGAAAAGCTGTTGCTGCCTGATGCCCCGCCGGATCTGCCTGTCCTGCGTGATGTGGCCGCGGTGGTGAATGCATGACCGGGTTCGCGAGACGCTTTCCAACACCCCTCCCCCTATTTTTTCCCAAACCGGAGGAAAGCGCTTGTGGGGGGCAAATCGATCTGCTAATTGCTCCGCCGCGCCCCGGGAAAACGGGGCTGCTTTGCGGCCGTGGCGGAATCGGTAGACGCGCTAGCTTGAGGTGCTAGTCCTCGAAAGGGGGTGGAGGTTCAAATCCTCTCGGCCGCACCATCGAAACGGATCTTCGCCCGGATCCGGTTTCCTGATCGAAGGGCATTTTATCCACCGTAAAGGCCGCACTCCACAAGGCGCATCGCATGCTCAGCGTGCGACGAGATTGCCCTCATAATCGATGAAATCGCGCCCCGGCTGTGTCTGCCAGGCGAACAAGCCGTATTCGCCGAGGCTGGCATCACCCTGCGCGTCGAAGGCGACCGGCCCGATCTCCGTCATCAACATGGCGCCGCTGCGCAGATAGCCGGCAATGGCTTGCGGGTCGAGTTCCGGGACATGGTCACGCGCCTCCTCCAGCACGCGCAGGGCGACGAAGCTCATCAGCGCCGTGCGCCCGCCTTCGAGCCCGGTAGCTGCAAGCGCCTCGTCCAGCGGCCGGTCATACGAATCGCGCGGCAGCGCCGCCGTCATCAGCGCGCCGATCGCCGCCTCCCCGGCCGATGCCGTGAATTGCGGCGAGATCGCCCCCTCGCCCGTGACGAAGGTCGCCGCGAGACCGGCCTCGCGCATCTGCCGCAGGATGATCCCCGCTTCCTCCGCCATCCCGCCGAAATACACGGCATCAATCTGCGCCTCGGCGAGTTCTCGGACCAGTGCGCCATAATCCGATTCACCGGGATCGATACCCGCATAGACCACGTCGTCGAGGCCGAGATCGTTCATCACCTGCCTGGTGCGATCCGCGAGCCCCTTGCCGAAGGCGGAACGGTCATGGACGATCGCAACGCGTCCGCGCGCATATTCCGTCGCCAGATAGCGCCCCGAGACCTGGGATTGCGCATCGTCGCGCGGGGCGAGGCGAAACATGTTCCAGCTTCCGTCCTGCGTCAGCAGCGGATCGGTCGCCATGGGCGTCAGCATCAGGATATCCGCATTGGCGTAGCGCGGCGCGGCGATCGACGAGGTGCCGGAGGTGAAATGCCCGATCACCGCGAAGACGCCGCGTCCGATCAGGTCATCGGTGACCGCCTCGACCCGCGTCGGGTCGGCCACGTCGTCGCCGATGACGATCTCGACCTCGCGGCCACCGAGCCCGCCGCGCGCATTGATCTGATCGGCGGCGCGCTGCACCCCCTCGACCATCTGCGCACCATAGGCCGAGAGCGACCCCGACATCGGCCCCGCCACGCCGATCAGCACCGGCTCCGCGCGCGTGGGTGCAGCGGTCACGGCAAGGGCGACAAGAGCGGCCAGGGCGACACAGAACAAGGCAGCGATACGCGGCATATTCGGGCTCCCTTTATGCGCCTTGCGAGATTAGGGTCTGTCACGCGCCAGGCCAAGGCCGGATATCGCATTGCCTGCAAACGCATGCCCGCGTGGAGTTCATTGGATGTATCGCCTGCATTTCGCCCCCGACAACGCCTCGCTGCCTGTCCGCCTGCTGCTCGAATCGCTGGGCTGCGCCTATGAGACCAGTCTCGTCGATCGCGCGGCGCGCGCGCAGGACGGTGCGGCCTATCGGGCGATCAATCCCGCCGGCAAGATACCGGCGCTGGAGACGCCGCAGGGCGTGATCTTCGAGACCGCCGCGATCCTGCTCTGGCTCGAAGAGCGTCATGCGGGCACCGCTCCCGCGCCCGGCACGCCGCAGCGCGGGGATTTGCTGAAATGGCTGTTCTTTACATCCAACACCCTGCATGCCGATCTGCGCCTCGCCTTCTATCCGCAGGACAGTGTCGGCGAGGCTCCGGCGCTGCAGGCGACGCTCCACGCGCATGTCACGCGCCGCATCTCCCGGCATTTCGCGATCCTCGACGATGCGGCGGGCACGGGGTTGTCCTTCTTGAATGCGCCCGCACCGACGGCGCTCGATTTCTACGTGGCCTCATGCATGCGCTGGGCAGCGCTCTACGGCCCGGGCGGGACCGAATGGTATCACGCCTGCGAGTTCCCCCATCTGAATGCGCTCGCCCGGCGGCTCGAAGACCTCCCGGCAGTCCAGCGCACCGCTGCCGCCGAGGGTCTCGGCCCGACGCCGTTTTCGGCGCCGCAGCCCTGCAATCCGCCCGAAGGCAGCGCCGTGTGACCGGCTTCAGGGCGGTTTGGGCGGATGTCGTGTCCGGATGAGATGGCGACGCCGGCAAAATCGCGATAAGGCTGTCACGCAATGCGTCGGGAGGACTGAGCCGCATGACCAGCGACGGCAAAACCAGCGCCAGCAAGGGCAGCCTGGCGGAACGTATCGCCACCCGGATCCCGTTGCGAGACGCGAAGGCGGCGCGGGCGCGCCTCGATGAGGTCCTGCAAAGGGCCCGCGACGCGAAAGATACCGGCCTCGCCGAAGAGCTCGATGCCACCCTCGCGCAGGAAACGGCAGCCAATCTCGCGATGGCGCTGTTCGACCATTCTCCCTTCCTCTCGCGCCTCGCCGCGCGCCCCGAGCGGCTGTTGCCGCTTTTGCGCGATGCGCCGGAAGACAGCCATGCCCGGATCGTCGCCGGCCAGCGCGGTTTTTTTCGCACGCAGCGCGAGACCGGCGTCGATCTCACGGCTGCGGGCGAGGCCTTCCGCAAGGCCCGCGCCGAACACGCGCTGCTGGTCGCGCTCGCCGATATCGGCGGGGTCTGGGATGTCGATCGGGTCACCCGCGCCCTGTCGGAATTCGCCGATGCCTCGGTCGCCGGCGGCATCGACCTGCTGCTGACCGAGCTCGCCGGACGCGGCAAGATCACGCTTTCCGATCCGGATGATCCGGGGCCGGGTTCGGGCATCGTGGTGCTGGCGCTTGGCAAGCACGGGGCGGGCGAGCTGAACTATTCCTCCGATACCGATCTCGTCGTCTTCTACGACCCGCAGGCCCAGTCCCTGCCCGATATCTACGAGGCGCCCAAGCTCTATTCGCGGCTGGCTCAAGGGCTGGTGAAACTGCTCAGCGAGCGCACCGGAGACGGCTATGTCCACCGCGTCGATTACCGCTTGCGCCCCGATCCCGGCTCGACGCCGGTGGCGATCGGCCTGCCCTCGGCTTACTCGTATTACGAGACCGTCGGCCAGAACTGGGAGCGCGCCGCCTTCATCAAGGCGCGCCCGATCGCCGGCGACCTCGCCCTCGGCGATGACTTCCTGAAGGATCTCGCACCCTTCATCTGGCGCAAATATTTCGATTTCGCGGCCATCGCCGACGTCCACGCGATGAAACGCCAGATCCAGGCGGTGCGCGGCCATGCCGAGATCGCGGTGGCCGGCCACGACATCAAGCTCGGGCGCGGCGGTATCCGCGAGATCGAATTCTTCGTGCAGACCCAGCAGCTCGTCTTCGGCGGACGCCGGCCCGATCTGCGCGGACGGCGCACGCTGGACATGCTCGACAGGCTGCATGCCGATAACTGGATCAGCGACGAGGCGCGCACGGAGCTCGCCGGCGCCTATCGCTTCCTGCGCACCATCGAGCACCGCATCCAGATGGTCGCCGACGAGCAGACCCAGCGCCTGCCCTCGGATGAGAAAGCGCTGACGGATCTCGCGCAATTTGCAGGCTTCAAGACGCTCAAGGCCTTCTCGAAGGCGCTCACCGACCATGCCCGCAACGTGCAGAAGCACTACGCGCTGCTCTTCGAGGAAGGGCCCGAACTGGCCTCGGAGGCCGGCAGCCTGATCTTCACCGGTTCCGAGATCGATCCGGAAACGATCGCCACGCTGGAGCGGCTCGGCTTCCGCGAAGCCGAGCGCGCGGCAGAAACCGTGCGCGGCTGGCATTTCGGGCGCCGCTCGGCGATTACGAGTGCCCGCGCCCGCGAGGTGCTCACCGAGCTCACACCGGCGCTGCTCGCAGCACTCGGCGGCACGGCTGATCCGGACGGGGCGCTGGCGCGCCTCGACGATGCTTTCGGCAAGATGCCGGCGGCGGTCGAACTGATGATGATCCTGATCAATCATGATCGCCTGCTCACGCTCTTCGCCGATCTGCTCGGCACCGCGCCGCGTCTGGCCGATACCGTGGCGCGGCGCCCGCATGTGCTCGACGCGGTGATCGATCCCGCCTTCACCGATCCGGTCGTCGATGAGACCGCGATCGGCGAGCAGGTGCGCGAGATCATCGGCAATCCGCCCTCCTTCGAGGATTTCCTCGACCGTACCCGCGACGCCACGCGCCAGCTCAATTTCGTCGCCGGCGCGCGCATGCTGTCGGGCGTCTTCACCGCCGAGCGTGCCGGCGCGGCGCAGGCCGCCGTGGCCCAGGCCGTCATCCAAGCCTCGTTCGAGCGCGTACGCGCGGCATTCGAAGAGGATTACGGCAAGATCCCCGGTGGGCGGGTCGCCATTCTCGGGCTCGGGCGGCTGGGGGCGCGTGATCTCACCGCAACCTCCGATCTCGATCTCGTCGTGCTCTATGATTTCGACCCGGAAAACCGCGAGAGCGACGGGCGCAAGGCGCTCGATGCCGCCGTCTATCACCAGCGGCTGACCCAGCGCCTCGTCTCCGCGCTAACCGCCCCCACCCGGCGCGGGGCGCTCTACGAGGTCGATCTGCGCCTGCGCCCGATGGGGGGCAAGGGCCCCGTGGCAAGCCAGTTCCGGGGCTTTCGTAATTATCAGGAGAACGAAGCCGATCTGTGGGAGCATATGGCGCTGACCCGTGCACGCGTTGTCGGCGGGGATGCGGAATTCGCGTCGCAGGTGGACGAGAGCATCGCGCAGATCATCGGCCTGCCGCGCGATTTCGCAGAGGTGGCGCGCGAAGTCGTCTCCATGCGCAAACTGATTGCGCAGGAAAAGGGCGAGGATGATCCCTGGGATCTCAAGCTCGCGGCGGGCGGGCTCACGGATCTCGATTTCCTCAACCAGGCGCTGATCCTCGGCCATGCCGCGAAGCATCCCGATCTGATCCATTGCCTGCCGGCGCTCGTGTTGCAACGCGCCGGAGAGCTCGGCCTGATCACCCCCGAACATGCCGCCGATCTGTCACAGGCCCAGAGCCTGCTTTCGCGCATCCTGCATTGGGAGCGCCTGACCGTCGAGGGTCGCTTCGACCCGAAGACCGCGCCCCCCGCCATCCTGCGCCGTCTCGCAGCGGAAGCGGGGGTGCCCGATCTCAAGCGGCTCGAAAAGGAACTCGCCGACACCCGCAAGCACGTGCGCAAGTTGTTTTCGCATTATCTGGAAGGCGGCTCATCGAGCTGACCGACGAAGCCCGGCATGATCTGTTCGATCGCAACGGCCCGACTGGTTCGATCCCCGGGGACGTCGCGGATGCGACGCGGTCGAGGCTCACTCCACTGCTCACTCCGCCGCGTCGCGACCGCTTCCGTAGCGTTTTTCGATATAGTCGACGACGAGCTGCTTGAACTCGTTGGCAATCTGCGGCCCGCGCAGGGTCACGGCCTTCTTGCCGTCGATGAAGACCGGGGCGGCGGGTTGTTCGCCGGTGCCCGGGAGCGAGATGCCGATATCGGCGTGCTTGGATTCGCCGGGCCCGTTCACGATGCAGCCCATCACCGCCACGTTGAGTTCCTCGACACCGGGATGCGTCTCGCGCCAGCCGGGCATCGAGCTGTTGATCCAGCTCTGGATATCGCGGGCGAGTTCCTGGAAGACCGTCGAGGTGGTGCGCCCGCAGCCCGGGCAGGCGGCGACGAGGGGCACGAAGGTGCGAAAGCCCATAGTCTGCAGGAGTTCCTGTGCCGCCTTCACTTCGAGCGTGCGGTCGCCACCGGGCTCGGGCGTCAGCGAGAAGCGGATCGTGTCGCCGATCCCCTCCTGCAGCAGGATGCCGAGCGCCGCTGACGACGCGACGATGCCCTTCGAGCCCATGCCGGCCTCGGTCAGCCCGAGATGGATGGCGTAATCGGAGCGGCGCGCCACTTCGCGATAGATCGCAATCAGATCCTGCACGCCCGAGACCTTGGCCGAGAGGATGATGCGGTTGCGCGGCAGGCCGATCTCCTCGGCACGCTCGGCCGAGAGCAGCGCCGATTGCACCATCGCCTCGCGGGTGATGGCGCGGGCATCGAGGGGCGCGGCGCTTTTTGCATTCTCGTCCATCAGATGCGTGAGCAGTTCCTGATCGAGCGAGCCCCAATTGGCGCCGATACGCACGGATTTGTCATGGCGGATCGCCTGTTCGACGATCATGCCGAACTGCCTGTCTTTTTTATCCTTGAAGCCGACATTGCCCGGATTGATGCGGTATTTCGCCAGAGCCTCGGCGCAGGCCGGGTGATCCTTCAGGAGCTGGTGCCCGATATAATGGAAATCGCCGACGAGCGGCACGTCGATGCCCAGCCGTTCCAGCCGCTCGCGGACCTTCGGCACGGCAGCCGCCGATTCGTTGCGATCGACGGTGATGCGCACGATCTCCGAGCCCGCATTGGCGAGCGCGGCGACCTGCGCCACGGTGGCGTCCACATCCGCCGTGTCGGTATTGGTCATCGATTGGACGACGATCGGCGCGCCACCGCCGACCATGACATGACCGACGGGGACACCGGTGCTGCGATGGCGCGGCGCCGGGCCGGCGGCGAAGGCTTCGGTATCGGACATGCTGCTTCCGGATTGCACTTGCGTGATGGTCTCACGGGTTAAGTGAGGCGATCAGGCGCGCACGTCAAGCACTCTCCCGCTTGCCGCTGCAATGTCCGCACAGGCCGGATATCTCGAGGACGGGATGGCGCGGCTTGAACTGCTCCGCCGCAAGCATCTGCACGAGCGCCTGTGAGAGCGGCGGCGCGCAGCGTTCATCCACCCCGCCGCAATCGTCGCAGATCAGGAAAGCGACGAGATCCTGCGGCCCGTGCCCGTGCGGGCAGGCAATGAAGGCGTTGCGGCTGGCCAGACGGTGGACGAAACCCTGTTCGATGAGAAAGTCGAGCGCCCGATAGATGGTGATCGGCGCATGCGTCTTGCCGTCTTGCGGGCCGAGAATGTCGATGATCTCGTAGGCGCCCACGGGCTTGTGCGTGTCATACAGGGCAGCCAGTACGGAGCGGCGGATCGGTGTCAGCCGCTGGCGACGCTCCTTGCAGATCGCCTCGGCGCGCGCGAGAGCCTCCCCGGCCTCCGCCGCACGTTCGCGGGCATGGCGGCAGGGCTCCCCGTCACCATCGTGATGGTGGTGCGCGCGGTCGTGATCATGCTTTTGCGCGCCACCCGAAGCGTGCCCACCAGTTCCGAACATGCTCTCGGCCATGTCGCCTCCAGACTGTGTCGATCGCGCGGCCCTGCGCTGCAAAACCGGAATGTAACATTATACCAGATTCGCGCCCAGTGCCATATGCGCGCGGCCCGTCAATTCCCATGCAGGCGGTCGATCACGCGCTGGAGGCGGGTAATGTCGGCGAATACCCCGTGAATCGCTGCTTCGATATCGATCCCCGGGCTCAGGATCGAGGGCAGCGCGAGGAGTTCCTCGTTGCGCGGGATCGCCATGTAGAACCATTCCCCGTCAAACGCCGCCGTCAGGGCCTCGCCTCGCCCCTTGCCGCCTATCTCGTCGTCGATGGTGATCAGCGCGCGGGCGAGCCCTGGCGTGATGGTGTTGCGGGCAAGATCGGCATCGGCGCAATAGACAGCGAACCGCGCCTCGAAGGTCTCGTCGGGAAACACTACCCGCTCGTTGCTGCGGCGATAGCCGAAAGTGAACAATTCCGCGATCTGGTTGAACCCGTCACCATGATCGCGGGCGATGAGGATCTTGTGCGGGATCGCATAGGGTGCGCGCACCTTCAGGAGCAGCCCTTTAAAAACGACGTTCCGCGATCGCCTCGATGTGCGTTCGATATTGGCCTGCACGACCTCGAAAGGCGTGCCGCGCCGCGTGCCGGTGACGTGGTGCTCGAGCCGCGTATGGTTGCCGTTGTCGATCAGCCTGTTGCGCTGGAACGGCTCGCAGAAAACCTTGCCCGGGCCGCGGGCGCTGTAGCTGAGATTGCCGATGAAATCGGTGATTTCCGGCATGATGATCGCGAACATCCTGTCGCGCCAGCCGCGTGAGCGACGCTGCACCAGCATGAAGCCGCCGGCGAAGAGGAGGATCTCGGCGAAGAGGATCGGCCCCTGCCATTCCTCGGTGACGCGGTTGAGCGCGACGATGCCGATCAAGGCGATGACCACCAGAAGCCCGATCTCGATCAGGGTGCGCCGCATGGCTGAAGAGCGCGCGCGCTGCAGATCGTCCAGGCGCGGGGCGAGGCGGTCGCGATAGACCTGCGCGAAGCCGCGTTCCAGTTCGTGGATCTCCGTGAAACTGCGATCGATCACCCGTCGCCTCCGTTCGCTGCCCGTGCGATCAGCCGCCTGCATCCTCGCACGGATATCTTGCGCTTCCGTTTCGCCGCGAATCGTTCCCATAATGGCGTCATGAGCGACCCCGGATCCGAACCCGCCGTCACGACCCTGTTCGATGCCGCGCGCGCCGTGCGCGGACGCGCGCATGCGCCCTATTCGGGCTTTCGCGTCGGTGCCGCATTGATCGACGAAAAGGGGGGCGTGCATGTCGGCTGCAATGTCGAGAATGCCGCCTATCCCGAAGGCGTCTGCGCCGAGACGGCGGCGATTGCGGCGATGGTGGCAGCCGGGGGTAAGCGGATCCGCGCCATCGCCGTGATCGGCTCCGGCCCATCCATGACGACGCCCTGCGGCGGCTGCCGGCAGCGCATCCGCGAATTCGCCGATACCGATACGCGTATCCATCTGCACGATCCGGCGACGGATGCGCGCCACAGCCTCTCGCTCGAAGAATTGCTCCCGCTCGCATTCGGACCGTCAAACCTGAAGGACGAGATCCGATGAGCCGGGATCATGAGGCCGCCATAGCCGAGGCACATGCGGCACTCGCGCGGGCCGGTTTTCCACGCGAGCATGCCTGCGCGATCGTGCTCGGGACCGGGCTCGGCGGGCTCGTGGACGATCTCGAAGACGCGATCGGCCTCGATTACGCGGCTATCCCGCATTTTCCGCAAAGCGCGGTGAGCGGCCATGCGGGACGCCTCGTCTCCGGAATGCTCGCCGGGCGGCGGGTCCTGCTGATGCAGGGGCGCAAGCACTATTACGAAACAGGCGACGCGCAGGCCATGCGGGTGCCGATCGGCCTCCTCGCGGCACTCGGCGCGCCGCCGCTCCTCCTGACCAACGCCGCCGGCTCGACCAGCGCGGAGATTACGCCCGGATCGCTCGCCATGATCAGCGACCACATCGCCTTTTCGGGGATGAATCCGCTGATCGGCGAGAGCGACGAGCGGCGCTTCGTGACCATGTCGCAAGCCTATGATCCGGGCCTCGCGGCCCTGCTCGAACAGGCGGCAGGCGAGACGGGAACGGCGCTGGAGCGCGGCGTCTATATGTGGTTTTCCGGGCCGAGCTTCGAGACCCCGGCGGAGATCCGCATGGCGCAGGTGATGGGGGCCGATTTCGTCGGCATGTCCACCGTGCCGGAGGTGATCCTCGCACGCTTCTACGGCCTGCGCGTGGCGGGTATCTCGACCATCACCAACATGGCGGCAGGGCTGTCCACGATCGCGCCTTCCCATGACGAAACGAAGCGCGTCGCGGCACAGGCGAGTGCGGATCTGCGGGCGCTGTTGCGCGCATTCGTCGGCTTGCTACCCGCGAGTCCGGGCGATGCCGGAGAACGCGCATGAATGATGCAGATTTTCTCCCCCAGGAAGTCATCCGCGCCCTGCGCGACGGGCATGAACCGCCGGGCGATGATATCGCACGCTTCATCGCCGGGCTGACAGATGGCCGCGTCGGCGAGGGCCAGGCGGCGGCCTTCGCCATGGCGGTCTTTTTCCGGGGGCTGTCGCGGGAAGGCCGCGTGGCACTCACGCGTGCCATGACCGAATCCGGGCGCGTGCTCGCATGGGATCTGCCCGGCCCCGTCCTCGACAAGCACTCCACCGGCGGGGTGGGCGATTGCATCAGCCTCGCGCTGGCGCCGGCGGTCGCGGCCTGCGGCGGCTTCGTGCCGATGATCTCCGGGCGCGGCCTCGGCCATACCGGCGGCACCCTCGACAAGCTCGATTCCATCCCAGGCTACGTCTCCCAGCCCGGGCTCGACGCCTTCCGCGAGACGGTGCGCGAGGCCGGCTGCGCCATTATCGGCCAGACGGCGGATCTCGCCCCGGCGGACAGGCGCCTCTACGCCATCCGAGACGTCACCGCGACGGTGGAATCGATCGATCTGATCACCGCCTCGATCCTCTCCAAGAAACTCGCGGCGGGGCTCGACGGGTTGGTCATGGACGTGAAGACGGGCTCCGGCGCCTTCATGCCCGATCTCGTGGGATCGCGGGCGCTTGCGCAGAGCATCGTCGGCGTCGCCGAGGGCGCCGGCCTGCCGACACGGGCGCTGATCACCGACATGAACGAGCCGCTCGCCCCGGTCGCCGGAAACGCGC
Source organism: Salinarimonas sp. (assembly GCA_020832565.1). Classification (GTDB taxonomy): domain Bacteria; phylum Pseudomonadota; class Alphaproteobacteria; order Rhizobiales; family Beijerinckiaceae; genus Saliniramus. Next base: position 11,535 of record JAFIEI010000018.1, read on the forward strand.
TCGAGGTGGCCTTCATCATCGCCTATCTGAAAGGCGCCCATGCCGCTTCGCGCTTTCACGCGGTCAATTGCGCGCTCGGGGGCGCCATGCTCGCTCTGGGCGGCCTCGCGCGCGACGCAGCCGAGGGCGACGCCATGATTTCGCGCGCCATCGCCTCCGGCGCGGCTGCCGAGCGGTTTTCGAAAATGGTCGCCGTGCTTGGCGGCCCCGCCGATCTGGTCGAGCACCCGGAGCGTCATCTCGCAGCCGCACCCGTGATCCGCGACGTTCCGGCTCCGCGTGCTGGATATGTCGCGCGCATCGCCACCCGCGAGATCGGGCTCGCCGTGGTCGCGCTCGGCGGCGGGCGGGTGCAGCCGGGGGATGAAATCGATCACCGGGTTGGCGTCGATGCGCTTGCGGGATGCGGCGCGAAGGTCGATGCTGGCTCCACGCTGGCGCGCGTGCATGCGCGCGACGAGGAGACCGCAGGCGTGGCCTGCGCACGCATCCTCGGCGCCTACACGATCGCCGATGAGAAACCCGGCCCCTCAGCGCTCGTCGCCGATCGTATCGGCGGCTGAGCGGCGTGAGGCCCTGTCAAAGAGGATGAACGCCCGTGACCTTGCTCGTCGCACTTTCGGGATGGGATGCCCAGACCTGGGTCGATCGTTTTGCCGCCCTCCTGCCCGATCGTAACGTGGTCGCCCTCGGCGAGCCCTTCGACCGGCGCGAGGTGCATTATGCGGTGACCTGGAAGCACCCGCCCGGCTCGCTGGCCGGCCTGCCCAATCTCGCCGCGATCTTCTCGCTCGGCGCCGGTGTCGATCATCTGATGGGCGATGACCGCCTGCCGGACGTGCCGATCGTGCGCGTGGTCGACGAGGATCTCACCGGTCGGATGAGCGAATACGTGGTCATGCACGCGTTGATGCATCTGCGCCAGCAGCCGCGCTACATGGCCCAGCAACAGCGTGGCGTCTGGGAGGATGACCGCCTCCAGCCCGCAGCCCATGAGGTGCGCGTCGGCGTGATGGGGCTCGGCGTGCTCGGCATCGATGCCGCGCGCAAGCTGAAGATGATGGGTTTCGACGTGGCCGGCTGGTCGCGCTCACCCAAGGATATCGACGATTTCCCGACATTTGCCGGCGAGGATGGCCTCGGCGCCTTTCTCGGGCGCACCGATATCCTGGTGGTGCTGCTGCCGCTCACCGATGCGACGCAGGGCATCCTCGATTACGAACTCTTCGCGCAGCTGGCGCGGGACGGACGTCTGGGCGGCCCGGTCGTGATCAATGCCGGGCGCGGCGGCCTGCAGAACGAGCCCGATATCCTGCGCGCCCTCGATGACGGCAAGCTGAAAGCCGCGAGCCTCGATGTTTTCGTGGAGGAGCCGCTGCCGCCGGAATCGCCCCTGTGGAAGCGCGAGGAAATCCTCATCACCCCGCACAACGCCGCGCTGAGCGCCCCCGATGCCATCGCCGCGCAGATCGCCGACCAGATCAAGACGGTCGAAGCCGGCGGATCCCTGCGCAACCTCGTCGATCGTGCGCGGGGGTATTGAGGGTCGCGAGGCGCCGATATGATGCGCTTGCATCTTTCCGGATACCCGCCAGTCTGCACGCGCGGATATGGGCTCATCCGGATAGGAAACACGGTTTCAGCTGCCGCGCGAACCTGCGTCATAAGGGGCAAACCGCATATGGTGCGGGGACGAAAACGGGCATAGTTCACGCGCATGTCAGGTTCCTGCGCCGGAACCTGCCCGCCTGCGATGCGTTCGCGTCGTAACCCGTCATCTCCAGATCAGGAAGGACCGCATGCGCGACGAGAGCCTCGGCTGGGTGCTGACCTACGATTCCTACGATGCCGATCGCGAAGGCCTGCATGAGGCTTTGTGCACGCTGGGCAACGGTTATTTCGCCACACGCGGAGCCGGGCCCGATACCCGGGATGACGGCAAGCATTATCCCGGAACCTACCTCGCCGGCGGCTATAACCGGCTCACCAGCGAGGTTTCGGGCCGCAGGATCGAGAACGAGGATCTCGTCAACCTTCCGAACTGGCTGCCCCTGAGCTTTCGCATCGGCGAGGGGCCGTGGTTTCATATCGACGAAGCCGACATCCTCTCCTACCGGCAATCACTCGATCTGAGACGCGGCCTTCTCCTGCGCGAGATCAGGGCGCGCGACGGCGAGGGGCACATCACCCGCTGGAGCGAAAAGCGTCTCGTCTCCATGGCCGACCGGCATCTGGCGGCCCTCTCGGTGACGATCACGCCGGAGAACTGGTCGGGCCGGATGCAGTTCCGCTCCGGGTTCGACGGCAGCGTCACCAATAACGGCGTGGCGCGCTACCGTGAGCTCGCCTCGCAGCATCTCGACATTCTCGAACTCGATCATCTGGGCGCCGACACGCTCTATCTGCGCGCGCGCACCAACCAGTCGCGCATCGAGCTCGCCATGGCGGCGCGCACCCGGATCCTGTGCGATGATTGCGACGTGCATCCGCAATACGAGACCCACGGCTCCGATCGGCAAATCTGGCAGATCATCAGCTGCGACGCCCGGGAAGGCTCCCCGATCACGGCGGAGAAGGTTCTCGCCCTGCACAATTCACGCGACTGGGCCATCGCCGAGGCCGGGCTCGAAGCCAAGCGCACGCTAGGTCATGCCGGGGATTTCGCGCAATTGCAGGCTGCTCATGAGATCGCCTGGCGCCATCTTTGGGAGGATTGCGATATCGAGCTCACCGACGGCGACATGGCCGCGACTGAGCTGAAGCTGCGGGTGCATATCTTCCATTGCCTGCAGACCGCATCGCCGCATTCGATCGATCTCGATGTCGGCATTCCCGCACGCGGCTGGCACGGTGAGGCCTATCGCGGCCATATCTTCTGGGACGAGCTCTTCATCTTCCCCTTCCTGAGCCTGCGCCTGCCGACGCTGACGCGAGCGCTCCTGCGCTACCGCTACAGGCGCCTTCCCGAAGCCAAGCGCGCCGCGTACGAGGAGGGCTTCGCCGGGGCGATGTTTCCCTGGCAGAGCGGTTCGAACGGGCGCGAGGAGACGCAGAAGCTGCATCTCAACCCGGAATCCGGGCGCTGGAACCCCGACAATACCCACCGCCAGCGCCACATCAACGCGGCCATCGCCTTCAATATCTGGCAATATTACGAAGCCACCGACGATTTCGAATTCCTCACCGCCTTCGGCGCGGAGATGTTTCTCGAGATCGCCCGCTTCTGGGCCTCGATCACGGTCCATAATCCCGACATCGATCGCTACGAGATCAAGGGCGTGATGGGGCCGGACGAGTATCACACGGCCTATCCGGGCGTCGATCCGAGCGCTGAAGGCGGCATCGACAACAACGCCTATACCAATGTCATGGTCGCCTGGCTGATGGCGCGCGCCGAGGATATCCTCGATGCCATCCCCACCGCCCAGGCACAGCGCCTGTGCGAGACCATGGGACTGACGGAGGACGAGCGCGAGCGCTGGTACGAGATCAGCCGCAAGCTGCGCGTCCCCTTCCATGATGACGGCATCATCAGCCAGTTCGAGGGCTATGACCGTCTTGAGGAGTTCGACTGGGAGGGCTATCGCGAGAAATACGGCGATATCCAGCGCCTCGATCGCATCCTCGAGGCCGAGGACGACGCGGTGAACCGCTACAAGGCCTCGAAACAGGCCGATGTGCTGATGCTGTTCTATCTGTTCACGGCGGATGAGCTCTACCAGATCTTCGAGCGGCTCGGCTATCCGTTCGGGCCGGAGCATATCCGCCGCAATGTCGAATACTACATGGCGCGCACCTCGCACGGCTCGACGCTCAGCGGCGTCGCCCATGCCTGGGTGCTCGCGCGCTCGGATCGTCCGCGATCATGGAAGCATTTCCAGCGCACCCTCGACAGCGACATCGCCGATGTCCAGGGCGGGACCACGCCGGAGGGCATCCATACGGGCGCCATGGCGGGCACCATCGATCTCGTGCAGCGCTGCTTCGTCGGCATCGACATGCGCGGGAATACCCTGCATTTCGATCCGGCCCTGCCCGACGAGATCAAGCGGATCCGGGTGCGCCTGCGCTATCGCCGGCAGGTGCTCGACGTCGATGTCGATCACGAATACCTCGCGATCACCAGCCGCTCCTACAGCGCCAGTACGATCAAACTCGCCTATCGCGGGCATTACCGGGACCTGGCGCCCGGCGAGGCCTGCCGCTTCAGGCTTATCAAGCCGGAGGAACGGCTGCGCGACGAGAACCGCTCGTAGAGTGCTCGCCGATCGGCAATACCGGTGCCCGAACGTTCACAGCAGCCGCGCCATGATGCAGGGATCGCTCGGGCGCGGCGCCTGGCTGGCGCGCATGGCGAGCTTTTGCTGCAGCCCGGGTTCCGCGCGCGTCGCATCGAGGCGCACGAAGCCGCGCCGGCTGAAGAACGGCCCGGCAACCGGCGCCCCGGCATCCAGGATGACCGCCGCCGCCGGCAGGAAGCGCCAGCGGGCATGGTCGAGCGCGCGGTCCAGCAATGCACCACCGAGCCCCAGGCGCTGATGCGCCCGCGCGACGCCGAAGGCGAGGAGCAGCATCGCACCATCCGATTCGCTCGCGGCGAGATAACCCACCGGGAGATCAACCGCATCGACGGCGAGCCAGAGCGAACCCGCTGCCCGGCACAGGTCGAGCGCCGCCAGCGGCAATGCCGGTTCCGGCTCGATATCCGCCGCGACGCGCGCGGCGGCCTGCAACAGGCCGAGTGCCGGCAGATCCGCCTCGCGCGCATCACGCAGGGCATAGCCGGCAGGCGGCTCAGGCTTCACCAGGCTGGGGCCCTTCATATCCTTCGATGACGATGCCGTCCATTTCCGCGCCGCCTTCCTGGCGGGCGCGTGCCGCCTGGTATTCCGGCGAGTTCCAGCAGGCGAGCGCATCCTCGTAGCTGGGGAACTCGATCACGACATTGCGCGAGCGGCTCGATCCGATCAGCCGCTCGAAACGCCCGCCGCGCACGAGAAAACGCCCGCCGAACTTGGCGAAGGCCTCGCCGTTCGTGGCGACGTAGTTCTTGTAGGCTTCCTGGTCGTAGACATCGACCCGCACCACCCAATAGCCCTTCGGCATGCTCTCGTCCTCCCTCTTGCGGGCACCGGTCGCTGCGCCGGCCCCTCGTTGATTGCGGCTCAATCGAGCCCTTCGACCACCACCACATCCGCGCTCGCCACCGGGGCGCGCAGGGCCACGGCCTCCTGGTAATCCGGCGAATGGTAGAAGGCGCGCGCCTGCTCGAAGCTCTCGAATGCGATCACCACATTGCGCTTGCGGCCTTCTCCCTCGAGCGTCTCCATGCGTCCACCACGCACCAGCGGGCGTCCGCCGAAACGCTCCATCGCCGCCGTGGCGACGGGGATATAGGCCTTGTAGGCCTCTTCATCATGCACGGTGATGCGCGCGATCACGTAACCCTTCGCCATCAGTCTCCTCCGGCTGCGTTGCTGCCGAGATTGGGCCGGCAGCGTGCGGCTGACAAGAGCGCGGCGCAGTGCGCGCGCACGCTTGCCGCATGGGAATGGGTCCGGCGCACCGTTCAGCCCGCCGGCAGCGCCCCCGCAATATCCTCTGCGATCGCCATCGCTGCAGCGCGCGGATCGGCAGCCCGGGTGATCGGGCGCCCGATGACGAGGTGATCGGCCCCCGCACGCACCGCCTCCCCCGGCGTCATGACTCGTTTCTGGTCGCCCGCATCCGCGCCGGCAGGGCGAATGCCCGGGGTGACGATCAGGCCTTGCGGGCCGAGCGCCGCACGCACCGCCGCGATTTCCTGCGGCGAGCAGACGATCCCGTCGATCCCCGCTTCCCGCGCCTGTGCGGCACGGCGCGCGACGAGGTCGCCGACGCTCGAAGCATAACCCGCAGCCGCGAGATCGGCATCGTCATAGGAGGTGAGCACCGTCACCGCGAGCAGCTTGAGCCCGCCATCGCCCCGCCCGGCCACGGCTGCGGCCATTGTCTGGGGATAGGCATGCACCGTGGCGAGATCGACGCCCAGCTCGCGGATGGCCGCGACACCCTCGGTTACGGTATTGCCGATATCGTGGAGCTTGAAGTCGAGGAAGACCTTGCGGCCCTGGTCGACGAGCTCGCGCGCGAAGGCGAGCCCGCCGGAAAAGCCGAGGCGATAGCCGATCTTGTAGAAATACGCGCCGTCGCCGATCTCGGCGACGAGCGCCCGCGCCTGCGCGACATCCGGCAGATCGAGGGCGACGATGATGGGATCGCGCGGATCGCGGGGCGTGCGAGATGTTGCGGCATCACTGGCTGACGGGGGCATCGACGAGCTCCGGGCATGTGGGGTCACCGGCAGAAACCAGAGCCGGCGCGGGAAGTCAAACACGCGTCATCGCGTCGTGATGAAGCTGCGGCTATGCTCGGCTCCTCCAGCGTATCGCCTGCACAATTCGCTTGGTCTCAAAAGGTCGTCGATGATGAAATCCACGCTGCCACCACCCGCCACCGCCGCATGGCTCACCAGCCGCCCAATCGCTCATCGCGGCCTGCATGACCGCGCCGGCGGTGTGATCGAAAACAGCATGAATGCCGCGCGGTCCGCCATTGCCGGGGGGTACGGCATCGAATGCGACGTGCAGGATTCGGTCGATGGCGAAGCTTTCGTCTTTCATGATCACGATCTCGGACGCCTTACCGGCGGGGACGGTGCGTTCTGTGAATGCAGCGCGCGCATGATCGACGATCTGAGACTGTCTGATGCCGACGGGGATGCCCGCATTCCCCGCCTCGCCGACTTTCTCAACCTCGTGGGCGGAAAAGTGCCGCTCGTCGTCGAGATCAAGAGCCGTTTCGACGGCAATCCGGCACTTACCGGGCGCTGTATCGCGCTGCTGCGGGACTATGACGGGCCGGTCTGCGTGAAATCATTCGATCCGCAGGTCGTCGCCTGGCTGCGCCGTGATGCGCCGCAGATCATGCGCGGGATTGTCGCCGACGCCGCCGGGAGCGGGCCACCCGGGCCCGGGTCGAACGCAGGCGAGGCGGCAACATCGGCACGCCATGCCCGCGCCCATCTGCTGCATATCGGCGAAACCCTTCCCGATTTCGTCTCCTGGCATGCGAGCGATCTGCCCCATGCGGCGCCATTCCTCTGCCGCAGCCTGCGCGGCATGCCGGTTCTGACCTGGACATTGCGCAGCGCCGAACAGGCAGCGTTTGTCCGCGCTCATGCAGATCAGATCGTCTTCGAGGGCTTTCGACCGTAGCGCGAGGCATGCTTTTGCGCGGATGCAGCGGTTTCCCCGTAGGCAAGGTGGCGCTATGGTCGCGGCAATTCATCACGGGTGACGGGGAGGCGCGCCTTGGATTTCGGATTTCTCTGGACGGCACTCGTCACCATGCTGGTGACGCTCGACCCGCTCGGTCTGGCGCCGATCTTCATCTCGCTGACGGTGGGGATGGATGCGGCGCAGCGGCGGCGGATCGCGGCGCGGGCCTGCCTGATCGCGCTGGCGATCCTCACCTTCTTCGGTCTGGGCGGGCAGTTCCTGCTCGATGCGCTGGGGATCGGCCTGCCGGCTTTCCGCATCGCAGGCGGGCTGCTCCTGTTCTACATCGCCTTCGAGATGACCTTCGAACTGCGTGCCAAGCGCAAGCAGCGCACGGCGGCACGCGGCGCCAGCCAGCCCGATGCGGAAAAGCATCTCGCTGCCTTCCCGCTCGCGATTCCCCTGCTCGCCGGGCCGGGCGCCATCACCGCGACGATCCTGCTCGCGGGGCGCGTTCAGGGCGATCTGCCCAACGCGCTGGGCCTGGCCGGCGTGATCACCCTCGGCGTGGCGATCTGCTTCGTTACCTTTCTCGCCGCAGAGCGGGTCTCGCGGCTGATCGGCGAGATGGGCAACATCGTGCTGACCCGCCTGCTCGGCGTGATCCTCGCGGCGCTGGCCATCCAGTTCGTCATTGACGGCGTCGTCGCGGCATGGCCGTGAAAGCATTCCGGGCAGTGCCCCGATCGGGAGGATCGAACCCGGCGGCCTCGCGGCGGTTACCGATCACCCGGCCGGCGCATGGATGGCGGCAATGGCGTCTCGCCGAAATCGATGCGCGAATGCTGCAGGATCGTGCCAGCCTCGTCGACGACGAGGCGAAGCCGGCAATTGCCGTGGAAGAAGCTCAGCCGCCAGCGCCCCGCATCCTCACCTGCGCCGCGCTCGGTCAGGGTGGTGATAGTGCCTTCGCGCAAGGAGGCCATCACCGCTTCCGGCGTGAGGGCGAAGGCCTCGGCGACGAGTCGCGCATCGACGCAGGGATCTTCCCCATCGATTTCGATGCGCATCCCGTCATGTCGCGCCGATTTGTTCATCATGCCCTCAATTTGCCATCAGAACCGGCAGCGGCGGGCCGGAATCGAAGATCATATGGCTCACACTGCCGTAGACGAGATCGCGCAGCCGCGCATGACGCTGGGCGCCCATGACCAGAATATCCGCCCCCTGCTCGGCACACAGCGCGGCGATACAGGCGCCGACCGGGCGACCCTGTCGCGCAATTCCTGCAAATTCCGCAGCGATCCCGCGCTGCGCGAGGCGGCGGCAGAGCTCGACCCCGGACTGGCCGGCGTGATTCTCGGCGCTATCACGGATGGTCGTGACCAAAACCCTTACCGCCTTGCGCAGAAGCGGCATCGCGTCATGCAGGGCACGGGTCGCTGCGCGCGAAGCGTCCCAGGCCACGACGATGGTCCCGCCAGTAAAGCCTGCATCACCCGGCACCAGCAGGATCGGACGTCCGGCATCGAACAGAATACGCTCGGCCAGTTGCTTGTGCGGAAAGGTGAGGGGGCCCTGCGTGCCGATCACCACCAGATCACTCAGGCGGGCGTAGTCAGCGAGGGTTTCGGTGATCGTGAAGGCGTAGTTGCGGCCGGCCACGACGTCGAGGGTCACATTGCGTGTGGCGGCGGCTCGGGCAAGGACCTCGGCCATGGCGGTTTGGGCGGGCGTTTTCTCGCCCTGCGCCTCGCGCACCATCTCGACCTCGTCTTCCTCCTCGCCGGCGAGATCGGTGACTTCGAAGACCAGCGCCGTCACCCGTCCGGAGAGGGAGGCAGCGAGATCGAGCGCGAAGGCGGCATGGGGCGACAGCGCCTCGAAATCGGTGCCTGCGCGCCGTGCATGGGCCGCATCGACGGGTGATACCTGTATCAGGATGTCCACGAGGCGTCGGGCTCCGGTCTGTCGCTGGCTCTGCGCCAATGTGGGACCATCGCATGGGCGGCACAAGGCGGAGCTTTGCGGATGCGGCACGCGGGCGCGCTCCGATCCCGGCCATGGCATCGACGAGAGTGATATGGCATGCTCGCCGCAATCCCGGTTGCATACCTGCATGCGCCCAAACCATTCCCGATTGGCCCGATCACGGATTTCCCCGATGCGCAATGATACCACGCCCGTCTTCTCGAAGAGCGCCGTTGCCGCGCCCTCACCTCTGGCTGCGGAAAGCGGGGCGCGGGTTCTGGAAGAGGGCGGCAACGCGATCGAGGCGATGATCGCCATGGCGGCGACGATCGCGGTGGTCTTCCCGCATATGAACGCCATGGGCGGAGACGGATTCTGGTTAATTCGCGAGCCTGATGAATCCGTGACCGGAATCGATGCTTGTGGTCCGGCCGGCGCCGAGGCAACGCGTGCCTTCTATCGCGATGCGGGGCACGAGGCGATTCCCGCACGAGGCCCGCATGCGGCATTGACCGTGGCGGGCGCCGTCGGCGGCTGGGCACGCGCAACGGAAGCGGCACAGGCTGGCGGCGGGCGCCTGCCGCTGCCGGTCCTTCTCGAAGACGCGATCCGCCATGCCCGCGAGGGCTATCCCGTCGCCGATTCCGAACAGCGTTACTGGGATCGCGAAGCCGACGGCGCCACGCTGGCGGCCCTGCGGGCGGTGCCCGGATTCGACGCGGCCTTCACCCTTGCCGGCGAACCGCCGCGCGCCGGCGCCTTCCGCCGCACCCTGAAACTCGGTGACACGCTCGGCCATCTCGCGGATGCAGGCCTGTCCGACTTCTATCGCGGGGATGTCGGGCGCGAGATCGCCGCCGATCTCGACCGGGCCGGCGCGCCTGTAACCCGCGCGGATCTCGAGAGCTATCAGGCCCGCACGGTCCAGCCGCTCAGCCTGCGCCTCGGCGATGCGACCCTATGGAACTTCCCGCCCCCGACCCAGGGCCTCGCCTCGCTGATGATTCTCGGCATGTTCGAGCATCTCGGCGTGACGCGCGCCGACAATCTCGATCATCATCACGGGCTGATCGAGGCCGTGAAGCGGGCTTTCGCCATCCGCGACCGGGTCGTGACCGATCCCGCCCATCTCGATGCCGATCTCGATGCCCTGCTCGCTCCCGATGCCATTGCCCGCGAGGCGGCTGCCATCGACATGGCCCGCGCGGCCCCCTTCCCGCTCGCGGCCGATCACGGCGACACGATCTGGATGGGCGCAATCGATGCGCAGGGCCGGGCGGTCTCCTATATCCAGTCGATCTACTGGGATTACGGCTCCGGGCTGGTCCTGCCCGCAACCGGCGTGCTGTGGCAGAATCGCGGCATGTCCTTCTCCCTCGATCCCGCCGCACGCAACCCGCTGCAGCCCGGGCGCAAGCCGTTCCATACGCTGAACCCGGCGCTGGCCGTATTCAAGGACGGGCGGGTGATGTCCTATGGCTGCATGGGCGGCGACGGCCAGCCGCAAACCCAGGCGCAGATCTTCACCCGCTATCGTTTCGGCATGGATCCGGCTTCTGCGGTCGACGCGCCCCGCTGGTTGCTCGGGCGCACCTGGGGGCAGAATTCGACCACGCTCAAGCTGGAGAGCCGCTTCGATCCCGACATCGTGAAGGGACTCGCCGGGCGCGGGCAGGCGGTGGAGGAAATCGGCGAGGCCTATGCCGATCTGCTCGGCCATGCGGGCATGCTCGTGCGCCATCCCGGTGACGGGCATATCGCGGCCACGCATGATCCCCGCGCCGGCGGCGCTGCACGTGGAATGGGGGGATCATGACGCAAGCACAGCCGAAACCGCTTCCGTCTCGGGATACAGGTGCACAACCGGACCCACGCACACGCTACGCCATCTATTTCACGCCACGCCCCGAGACGCCGCTGTGGCTTTTCGGCTCGTCGGTTCTGGGCTACGACGCCGCGCGCGGCGAGGCCGTGACCCGGCCGCGCCTGAACGCGATCCCACCCGAGCGGCTGGCGGAACTGACGCAGCGCCCGCGCCTCTACGGTTTTCACGCCACCATCAAGCCGCCGATCCGCCTCGCCGACGGCTGCGACGAGGCACAGTTGATCAAAGCCCTCGATGCATTCTGCGCCGATCGCAAGCTGGTCGCGCTGGCGCCGCTGGTCGTCGGAGAGATCGGCGGTGAGGGTGCGGCCTCCGCCTTTCTCGCGCTCGTCGAATCGGCTGCGAAGCCGACCCCCGCCCTGCGCGATCTGGAGGCGCAGGTTGTCGAGGCTTTTGAACCGTTCCGGGCGCCGCTCACCCCCGAGGAATACGCCCGGCGCAATCCCGACGCACTGCCCCCGCACAAGCGGGAGTTGCTGGACCGCTACGGCTACCCGGCCGTGCTCGATGCCTTCACCTTCCATATGACACTCAGCGAGCGGGTGCCCGGGCCAGAGCGTGCGGCATTGAAGGCCGACCTCGAGGCTTTGCGGCAGGACATGGCCGCAAATGCAGATATCACGATCGATCACCTGGCATTGTGCCGGCAAAGACCGGGCGAACCCTTTCGCATCCTTCATCGTGCGGATTTCGCCGGGGCGCGCGCATCCTGACGCGCCCTGATCAGAACAGACGGCGGCGCAGCAGCGTCGATTGCAGGGCACTGAATTCCTGCGGCATCATGTCGTCATCGCGCAGGGTCTCCACCCTGGATCGCGCGGGCATTGCCTGCTCCTGGCGCACGGCGCCGGGCTGCGAAGCGCCGTTGCGCCTGTCGGGAGCCATGATCGGTACATTGTTCTGGTTCTGGAAATCTTCGTCGCGATCCCCGGAAAGGCTCTCGGTAGTCTCGCGCATGCTGCCCGCCCGGCGCCAGCGGGCAATGACTGCCGCGATATCGGTCGGGCTGAGGACCGCATTGTCACGCGGTTTCATATCCTGAGCGGGTCCGGGAAGGAATCGTGCGGGAAGGGTGTCGAAGCGGATGCGCATGGGCAGGGGCACGGCTTCACCGAAAGCGAAGACTTCGCGGATACCCAGCGCCGGCACGAAGGCGACGAGGGATTCCGCGGCATCCGAGACCGCGCTCTTGACGATGGCCTGGTCCCGGTCATTGGCCATGCGCATGGCAAAAAGCGTGCTGCATTGCGAGATGATCGGCGGGTCAAGATCCGCCGGGCGCTGTGTCACGAGCCCGAGCCCGATACCGTATTTTCGGCCTTCCTTGGCGATGCGCGAGATCGCTTTCTTGGTCGGGCCGAAGCCGAGATGGCGGTCCGCGGGTGCGTAACGATGCGCCTCCTCGCAAACGAAGAGCAAGGGAACGGCACCGGCACTCCACAGGCCGAGCTCGAAGGCCAGCCGCGCCAGCACCGAGACCACCGAATCGACCACTTCCGCCGGCAGTCCCGCAAGCTGCATCACGGTCATACGGCGGTTCGGATCGGTAAGATTGAACAGACCGTCGAGGGTCTCCAGCATGGTGTCGCCGCCGATATTGGCATCGGCGAACATGAAGGCGTAACGCGGATCCTGCGAGAGCGAGCGAATACGGGCGATCAGCCGCTGATAGACCGGTACTTCGGAGCGGTTGTCGAGGCGCCCCATCCCCTCGTCGAGCACCCGCAGGAGATCGACGAGGCGGTAGGGCGCCGGGGTATCGACGGTAAAACCACCCTCCCCGCCGCTGCCCGGACGGCGCAGGCTCACCCCCGGTCCCGACCGCTCACGGGCATAGTCCGCCTTGGCGGTCATGATCGCCTGGGCGAGGAGATTCACCTCGGCATCGACGCCCGGACGCGCGCGAAACAACGCGTCGACGAATTCCTCGAAGGCAAACATCCAGAACGGAAGCCGCAGATTCTCGGGCGTGATCAGGCGCATCTGGTCCGGCTCGAAGCAATTTGCGTATTCGGCATGCGGATCGAGGAGGAAGATGCGCTGGCGCGGACGCTCCGAGAGCACGGCGCGCAACATCAGGGCGATGCCGCTCGATTTGCCGACGCCCGTGGTCCCGAGCACCGCGAAATGCTTGGTCAGCATTTCGTCGATGTCGATATAGGCCGTGACCTGCGGATCGAGAGCCAGCGTTCCCAGTGCGATGGCACGGCGCTCGCGGCGGGTATGGATATCGCGCATGGTCTCGCGATGCATCGGCAGGACCCGCGCCCCGAGGCGCGGATAGATGCTCACCCCGCGTTGAAACACGGATCGCCCGTCCGGCAGATGCAATACCTCGCCGAGCATGTCGATGCGCGCATGGGCGCCGGTCTCGGCGCCTGCCTCGGTAATCTTGGTGATAACGGCGATGGTCTGCGACAGCGGCGTCGCGATGCAGACGAAGTCACCCACGGTCACACTATCACGCAACGTAAGCCACACTTCGGCATGCGCCCCGGCCAGATCGACGAGCGTGCCGAAGGCTTCCATCTCGGGGGATTCGGCGGATAGGGTTTCGACGAAATGATCATGATTCTGCATGGTTCCCGCCGCAACTCCACACAAACAATACACATCCACCGGCATTACCCGGCGCCATGCGGATCAGCGCACGCGCGCAATTATCGAAGCCCGATGATGACCCGGGGATGTTAATGTGGCGTTGAGATCGCATCTGCAGATCGCAATTTCGCTTACCCTGCGGCACCCCCCTGCTACGGGCTGCGCGGCCAGCGGAAATCATCGGCGCGGCCGGCGACGGGCGGCGGCGATACGCCTTCCTCCAGGACACGCTCGGTAATGATCCGCGTGGCGGGGTCGAGCGGCGGCGTTCCCGTCAGCAGGATCCCCTGGGAGGACACGTCGATCCGCGTCAGCGGCATGACCGGGCCGACGGGCTCACGCCGCGCCGTATAGAGCAGCCCCGGCGCGAGCGGCAATTCACCGAGCGAGCGCCGGATCAGCATATCGATCGCTGCAATCCGCGCGGATTCGTCATCGGCGGCCTCGATTGCGGCACGGGCGACGGCGATCTCGTCGCGCGGACGGGTGATCAGGCGCTGGATCTCGACATCGACGAAATGCGCCGCCTTGCGTGAACCGGCTCCGGTAAGATGGATACCGTCGGAGGTCCGCAACCGAGCCGGCTGGCCGGCGAGATCGGGGCCCGTCGCCGTATACCGGTCGTTCTCGTCGACGAAGCCCTTCCAGATATCGACATAGACGACATCGCTGCGGCGCAGGCGATCACGCACGATCTCGTTGATGACGGTGAGATCGGCGGAAAGCCTGTTGTTCTCCACAGGCGGCAGACCGACCCAGATCAGCGGGATACCGGCCTCGGCGAAGGCTTCCGTGATCATGTCGATGCGCCGCCCGTATTCCCCGCGCCAGGGATCGCTGAGCGGGGCGGCGCTGCTGCCCTCGACCCGCAGCGCCTGGCGGTCGTTGAGGCCGACCTGCAGGACGGCAATATCGAAGGGCGGATCATCGGCGAGAATGCGCGCGAGATTGCCCGGCCAGTCGAAGAAATCGTCGCGAACGAGCCCCGAGGAACCACGCGCCTGCACCGAAACCGCGATCTCGGGCTCATCCTCCATCAGCGCCTGCAGGCCCTGGCCGAGATTGGTGGCAAGCGAATCGCCGAATACGGCAATGCGGGTCGAAATCGTTTCCGCCGTCACCGTATCCACGTTCAGAGGCGTCGGTGCCGCCGGCTGGGCGGGACGTGTCTGGCGGGCGCGGTGCTGTTGCGCCGGTTGTGGCGGCGGTTCCGGTTCGGAGCGCTGGAACAGGCGCAGGAATGCGTACTGCGCGCGTGCCTCCTCCGCCTCCATCGTCGCCGGCGGCGCGGACACGGCCCCAGCCTCGCCGGCCATGGCGGCAGCGTCGCGGGGCTGGCCCGTAATCAGCATCAGAAACGCCGCGAGCAGGACAGGCAGCAGCCCGACCATGCCGCGACCGGAAAGGAGCATCCGCATCATCTGCCGATGATAGCGCATCATCGCGCGCGCGTCAGCGCCGTCTGGCGAGGATACCCGTCACCGGTTCGCGCGCAGCGCCTCGAGCAGCGCGATATTGGCATAGCCATCCGCAGGCATGCCGCGCCCGCGCTGGAAGTTGCGCACGGCTTCGCGGGTCATCGAGCCGAACATGCCGTCGATATCGCCGCTGTAATAGCCGAGATCGCGCAGGCGGCGCTGCAATTCCTCGCGCTGAGAGGTATTCATGCGCGGCTCGTTGCGCGGCCAGCTCGCCTGCACGCCGGAACCGCCCGTCAACCGGTCTCCGAGCAATGCCACGCCGAGCGCATAGGCGTCGGAGGAGTTGTAGCGCTTGATCACGTCGTAATTGGCGGTAACGAGGAAGGCCGGGCCGTTCGAACCGGCGGGCTGGAACAGGCTCGCCTCGCCGCGATTGGGCAGCGACCCGCCGCCGGCCGGGCTCACGCCGCGCCGCGCCCATTGGGCGAAGGAGGCTTTTTCGACACCGTAATCGAAACTCGAAGGCAGGCGCACCTCCATGCCCCAGGGCAGACCCGGTTGCCAGCCATGCTCGCGCAGATAATTCGCGGCGGAAGCGAGCGCATCGGGCACCGAGTTCCAGATATCGCGGCGTCCGTCGCCATTACCGTCGGCAGCAAAGCGCAGATAGCTCGTGGGCATGAATTGCGGGTGACCCATGGCACCGGCCCATGAGCCCTTCATGGCATCGCGGGAGACGTCGCCCCGTTCGAGGATTTCGAGGGCTGCCAGCAACTCACCCTGGAAGAATTCGCCGCGATGACCCTGATGTGCGAGGGTGGCGAGCGAGCGGAATACGTCCTTGGAGCCCTTGTAGCTGCCGAAATTCGTTTCCATTCCCCAGATCCCGAGCACGATCGCCTGCGGCACGCCGTAGGCGCGCTCGACCGATGCGAGGGTTTGGCCATGGCGCGAACGTGCCTCGTTGCCGAGCCTCAGGCGGGTCGAGGAGACGGCGCCGTCGAGATATTCCCAGATCGGGCGGGCAAATTCAGGTTGACGCTGGGTGAGGCGGATCACCTCCTGATCGGGGGTGACGCCGGAGAATGCCCGGTCGAAGGTCGCGCGCGAGACGCCGCGGCGCTCGGCCTGGGGCCGCAGGCTCTCGAGATAGGCGGAGAACTCGGCGGGGCGGGTGCTGTTGCCGCTATTCGCGCGGCTCTGCGAATCGAGCGAGGCCGGCTGGACCGATCCCGTACGCTGCGTATCGCCGCGCTCGGCGAAGGCGTCGGTGCCGATGCATCCGCCCAGCGGCAGGATCAAGGCCGCGCACAGAGCCCCGCGCAGGCGGGTGAGCAAGGAAAAACGCATCGCGGCCGGACGGGTTCTGCCCGTGACAGTCAAGCTCTGCGGGTCGGCGAAGTGTCGGCGTGACATCGGGAAGATCCTCGTCTCGGGCATACGTTCCCCCAAAGCACCAAATCATGATGAAGGAATGCTTAATCGACAACCCGCAGAAACATGACGAAACCGTCATCTTCCGGACACGCCGCCGCCATTGCGGAAACGGCATGCTTCATCCATCGACACAACATCGGGACACCATACCATGAAAATATTCGCTGTGATGACCTTCGTCGCCGCAACAGCCCTCGCCGGCGTCCCCGCACTGGCCGACAGCCATGCGCGCGGCGGTTCAGGCGGTTACGGCAGCCATGCCGCGATGCTCAGCCAGGATGACCGCGCCGCACTCACCGAAGCTCGGATTGCCGCCATTCGCGCCGGCCTGCGACTCACCGACGCGCAGGAAGCCCTGTTCGAACCCGTCGCCGCAGCCCTCCACGGCATGAACGACATGCGCGAGAACATGCGTGAAGACATGCACGAGCGGCGCAGCGAAAGGCGTGGAGCCATGCAGGACATGTCGCGCGAAGAACGCCGCGAGATGCGCCGGGACCGACAGGCCATGCAGGGGCGCGACTTCATGCAGCGGCTCGAGCGCCGCAGTGAAACGGCGAGCGCACATGCCGCAGTCATGGCTGATCTCACCCAGGCCATGCGCCCGTTCTGGGAAGAGCTCGACAACGACCAGCAGCGCCTTCTCCCGATCCTGATGCAGCCGACCATGGCCATGCAGGGCGGCATGCGGAGCGGAATGCGCGGCTACCACATGCGCGGTGGTGATCACGGCAATCGTGGGGGCTGGCGTTACGGGCGTGGCGCACGCAACTGATTGGCGTCGAAACAGATACTCATGTGCCGGCCCGGCGCGGTTTCGCCGGGTTCAGGCTGACCAAGCCGTCCGGGGTGCAGGCGAGGCGAATACCGCCGAGCGTGCGCCCCGGCAGCGCGTCATGCCCCTTCAGCGCCTGTTGCAGGGCGCGGGCGAGCGCTTCGCATTTCTCCAGGCTCGGTCCGTAGCCGTTAGAGCCGGTATCCGGGTTGCCATCACCGCAGGTCACGAAGGCGCGGCGCAGGACCCGCTGGACCAGCGCGATCGGCGCATCCCGCAGGACTGCGCCGTCGAGGCGAAGGCCGTTATCGCCGGACGCTTCGAGACGGGCCCGGTCAAACAGCACTTTCGCCCCGTGATCGAGCGCCTCGCGGGTCTCGCCCGCACGCCGCGCCAGACGGGCGAGGCGCGGCGCCGTCAGCCCCTCCCGGGCCAGAACCGGCATCAGCGCGCGCAGCCGGGCGCGGGTATGGCGTGGATCGGTATTGGCCGGATCGCGCAGATACCACCAGCCGAAATGCGCGCAAGCACCGGTCAGCCGCGCCTTGGCGATGCCGAGAAAGGGGCGCACGAGCGTGAGGTCATCGCCTTCGATGCCTGCCATTGCCTGCATCGACGCGCGCGGCGCCATGGCGGCGAGCCCGTCGATGCCGCTTCCCGAACAGAGCCGCATCAGCACGGTTTCAGCCTGATCATCGGCGGTATGGGCGGTCAGGACCACGGGAGCGCCCGCTTTGCGCGCTTCCTGCGCCAGAATCCGGTATCGCGCCGCGCGTGCCGCCTGCTGCACACCTCCGGTGATCTCCTGCGCACGCTCCCAGCGGCGCAGTTTTGCGTCGAGACCCAGTGAACGCGCCTGTGCGACGACCTGCGCGGCTTCGTCCGCACTTTCGGGACGCAGGCCGTGATCGACGCTGATGACGATGGCACCATAATGCTCATGGCGCGCAACGAGCTCTGCCACGGCATGCATCAGTGCGGTGGAATCCGGGCCGCCGGATACGGCGACGGCGAGCCGGTTCTCGCCGGGTATCAGCGCATCGGCAATCATCGCCGCGCCTGCCTCGGGCAGAAGGGGGGAGACGGGGTCTTCCGGCGCCGCCACTGTTTCCAACGGGCCGGGATCCGGATCCGGCGGGGTAGCCTGACGCGTCACGCGCAGCCTGCGCGGGCTTCCTCGCGCGCGATGTTTTCCTGCAGTGCGGAAGCCGCCTGCGGATATTGCAGCGGGATTTCGGCCAGCGTGGCGCAGGCCTGCTCCTGTGCGCCGATCTCGGCCAGCGCGCCGCCGAGGCGCAGCATGGCCTGGGGAGCGACATCCGCCTCGGCATATTCCGTCGAGACCGTCAGATATTGTTCGGCCGCTTCGCGATAGCGCCCCTGGCCGCGATAGCTCTCACCGAGCCAGTAGCGCGCCTGGGGTGCCAGCGCGTCGCGCGGATGGGACTGGAGAAACTGGCGAAACCCCATCTCGGCATCGTCATAGGCACCCTGCAGCAAGAGCGCATAAGCCGAATCGTAGAGATTGCGCGGATCGGCATCGCCCGTCGCCGCGATGCTCGGGCGCGGCGCGGCATCCCCATTACCCTGCTCGGATGCATCACCGTTCAGATCAGGGTTGCGCAATTGCGGCAGGCTCATGCCGAAGCCGTTGTCGCTGCGCGTCTGTTCGGCCTCGCCATTGCCGAGGATTGCCCCGGGAAGCGCGAGCGGGGCGGAGGGCGATGTCGTGCCCAGGGGCTGCGGCGTGCCCGGTGCGAGCGGATCGCGCCCCGGATCGAAGGCATCGCCGCGTCCCGGCCCGGCCTGTTGCGCCGGCGCGTCGAACGAAGGCTGCGCCAGATCCGGCACGCTCATCTGGGGCGCGGGCGTAGCGGGCGCGCGATCATCGGCCGGCGGAGTATTCTGCCCCGAGCGCTGGGGCCCGGGGGCGGCACCCATCTCGTCGAAGCGGAAATCGACATCCTCCTGCATGCGCTGGAGCCGGTCGCGCAGCTGGCGATTCTCGAACTGCAGTTCCTCGACCTGCCCGGACAGGCTGCGCACCTGCCCTTCGAGCTGGTTGAGCCGCAGGACGACTTCGGACATGTCCTGCGCCTTCACTGAAGCGGGGACGAGCAGGCTCAGACCGGCAATCAGCGCGGCGACCGCGAGGGCGCGCGCGAAGAAACCGAGCACGGGGCTTATCGGCAATGCCTTCATGGCCAAGGATACCTTCGAATACGGCGCCGGTGATCTCCGGCGCGTTGCTCTCGACGCCTTATCACATATACCCGCGAGAGGCTAAATTATGGCGCTCGGAAATTGCGACGCGGTCATGCCCCCGGATCGCGCGCTCCAGTACCGCAAATTTCGCGCAGATCAGCCCATTCGGCTTGCGTGAGCAACGCTCGTGAGGCCTCTGCGCGCGATTCGCCGGCGTGATTCGCCTGTGGATCGCGTTGCCTTATCGCGCTTTCGCGCTCTTCGCCCATCGGATGCGTAGCCAGAAACCCGCCACCTTCATCATCGAGATCGAGCAGAAATCCCGCGAAGGGATGGATGGGACGCCCCAGCGCATGCAATGACTGCGCGGCGAAGCGATCGGCGGCCAGTTCCTGCCGACGCGAATAGGATGCCATCAGGCTCGTCTGGACCAGCGTGCCCATTACCCCGCCCCCGACGAAATCACCGAAGAGCAATCCCAGCAGGAACCCGGTGCCGCCGGCCTGAATCAGATTGCGCAGACCGTCACGATGCGCCACATGCCCGATTTCGTGCGCGATGACCCCGGCCAGCGCGTCCGGGCCGTCGACGACGCGCAACAGCCCGTCGAAGACGTAGATCCGCCCGCCCGGCAGTGCGAGCGCATTGACCTCGTTGCGCGCGACGATCGTGACCTGCGGATCGACATGCAGTTCATGCAGTTCGCTCAACTGCCGCGTCAGGCTTGCGAGCGCTTCTGTGCCCGGCCCGGCTTCGCAGGTCACCAGATCGAGATGGTCGCGCAGCGCGCGGTCGACGGCATTGCCAAGGCGGATTTCGGCGCCCGCCGGCACCAGCGGCGCGACCCGCCCGGCGACGAGCGGGATCAGGAGAAAGGCGCAGACCAGGATCGAAATGGTCGCGGCGATCAGCCAGAACACCACGCGGCGATTGTCGCGCGCGCTTTCCCGTGCGCCCCGCAGCGCTCCGAGATGCCGCAGCAGGGCCTGACGGGCTTCGCGGTCATGAAGCTGCAGTCGCGCGCGCGCCTCGCCGCAGGCCAGTATCAGGCGGTCATCGGGGCCGGCGACGCGATGCACGTCGCCGCGCGGCCAGAAGACGCTTTCGCCTTCCGCCGTGCTGAAGCCGATCCCCTCGGGGGGCAGCCGGAGCATGACCTCCTGCCTGTCGGCGCGCTCGCCGTCGAAATAGGCGGCGCGCAGAACCTCCGGCGCAGATGATTGCCCATCACGGGCCGAGGGTGAAGGCATCGGCCAACCCTTCACCGGCGCCGGCAGATCTCGGTTCGCTGTAGCGCAGGCGTTCGATCAGCGCCTGCGGCTGCGCCACGCTCAGCGTGCTCGTCACCGCGAGCCAGACGCCGCGCTCCACGAAATAGCGCCGCGCCGCGCCGATCAGGGTGAGCATCAGCAGGATGCTGCCGATCATGATGGCGTTGCGCAGCATGGTCGGGTCTTCCCAGGTGCCGAGCACGGCAAGGCTCTCTTCAGGATAGTGGTCCGTAAGGATGACGCTGCCGACCGTCGCCAGGGCCAGCACGCAGAACAGGACCGCCAGCACGCTCAGGCCAAAACGCAGATAGCAGCCGACGACCTGCCGCGCCCGAAGCGCGGAGACGAAACGCGTCGTGCCGAAGGACAGATGATTGAGCCGCCAGCGCTGCCAGATCGCGACATAGACGGCGTAGAAGGTGAAGCCGACCACCACCGTCGCGATGATCCAGAGCACGGATCCCGTCATGACCTCGCGCAATTCGTCCAATTCGGGAGCGTCGGCGGCGATCAGGGATGCGAGGAGAGGCACGCTCAGGACCGCGATTACCAGCCAGACCAGCAGCGTGATCGCCCAACCGAAATAGACCCGCCATGCCAGCCCCCAGCCGCTGCCGGTAAACTGCGCCTTCTGATCACCGAGCCGGCAATTTCCGATCAGATAACGGTCGAGCGCGGCACGGCGAAACGGAATAGCAAGCCCCAGGCTCAGGACAGCAGCGGAATCCCAGCCGAGGCGCCGGGTCAGATAACCACCGAAATCGGCATCGAGCGAACCGGCAATGCCGCGATAGCGTGTGCGGGTCACCCGATAGGCGAAGGTACGAAACTGCGCGAAATGCTGCAGCATCATCAGACCGACAAAGATCGGCGCGAGCAGCGCACCGGAATTGCCGAAGGAGGTGAGCCCGAGCAGCGTCAGGAGGAGGTTGATCGGAATCAGCACGGCCATGCCGATCAGGAAGCCGCGGAGCAACTCACCGCCCCGCCCGGCATATTCGAGCGGCTCGCCGGCAATCAGCGTGTTGCCGTAGAGGTGGCGCCGGATATCCGTGACGAGCCAGAAGCGATAAAGCCCGAGCGTCGGCAGCGTCAGCAGGCTGCCGCGCGCGAGAAGACCGGCAAAGGCTGCGCGCTTACCGGTAAAGGTGACGCCCGCCTGCGCATTGGTAACCGCCATTGCGGACGCGTCATGCGTATCCGAAACGGCGGGGCGGCCTTGCGCCATTGGTCTGCTAGCGGATACGGGAGGGGGCGGTGGTCGAACGGGTGGCGCCGCAGAGGCGGCAGCTTCGCAACCACCGACCCGGTTGCCGCGCGGCGCGAGCATGGCCTGGATGCGGCTCTTGGGAACGGACGGAACGGTTGCGCGCGCAGTCATCATCGATCATCACTATTATAAATAGTAAAATTATCAGCTTCTATATCTCGTATCGAATACAGGCTTCGATCGTCAATTCGCGACCGAGATCATGGTAAAAGAAAAGCCTCGCCCGGGCATCGCGCGACCGGGGGATCTGCCATCGGCGCTACAGCGTCAACCCGCCATCCACGCGCAGGACCTGCCCGGTGACATAGCCGCCCAGCGGCCCCAGAAGATAGGCGATCAGGCCCGCTACTTCCTCGCGGCGGCCGAGCCGGCGCATCGGGATATCGGCCTTGATCGCTTCCCAGCCCTCGGTGCTCAGCGAGGAATGGCCGCCGTCCTTCTCGGTATAGCCCGGCGCCACCGCATTCACGGGAACGCCGCGTGCGGCATGTTCGGCGGCAATGGTGCGGATCAGGGATTCGAGCCCGGCCTTGGCGGCGGCGCTGGCCATGAACAACCCGTTCTCCGGATAATGCGCCGCACCGAACGAACTCACCGCGACGAAACGCGGCGCGGGCGATTGCGTAACGAGCGGCAAGGTGGCCTTGGCCAGCGCGAAGGTGCCCAGCGTCATCGCCCGCCAGGCCGCTTCGAGGTCATCGGCACCGGTATCCGCAAGCGCCCCGCGCCTGGCATAGCCCGCAGCACTCACCACCTGGTCGAGCCTGCCATAGGCATCCTGCGCGGCGCCGGCGAGCGCGGGGGCGGTTGCCGGATCGGCGAGATCGCCGGTGACGCAGATGCTGTGCGCGCCCTGATCGGCCAGGGTCGACGCGACCGCTTCGAGCGCGTCGCGCCGCGCGCGTGTATGCAGGACGAAGGCGGTATCGGGTCCCGCGATCTGGCGGGCCAACTCGGCGCCGATGCCGCTCGCTGCGCCCGTGATCAGGACGACCCGCTCGATTTCAGCAGGAGCTGGCGTGGCGCTCATGGCGTATTCCCTTCGGTTTCACGCGCTTGCCTTTCGCGGGCTTCCCGTTCAAGTCGTGCCGCCTCCTGTTCCTGCTGCGCCCGGCGCTGCTGGCGAGGCTGCACCCAGGCGAAGTAGAAAGCCATGAAGGCGGCGGTCACGAGCAGGATCACCGCGATCCAGGAGCTGACGAGGATCATCGGATCGCCTCCCGAGATACCCAGCGCCCGCCTGAAATTGCGTTCGAGCAGCGGCCCGAGGATCACGCCGAGAAGGACCGGTACGAGGGAGAATCGGTAGCGCTGCATGAGCCATGCGCCGATCCCGATCGCCACCATCGTGCCCATGGCGAAGACGCTGCGCTCCGAGACGAAGGCCGCGACCACCGATACGGCGGCGATGATGGGAAACAGAACAGCGTGATCGATGACCGCGACACGGGCGAACCAGGGCAGCATGACGAGGCCGACGATCATCAGCACGAGATAGGCGAAGATGAAGCCCACCATCAGCGGCAGCACCAGATCGCCTGCCTGGGCAAAGAGCTGCGGGCCGGGCACGATGCCCTGGATGACCAGCGCGCCGAGGATCACCGCGGTGACCGCATCGCCGGGAATGCCGAAGGCGAGCATGGGGATGAAGGCGCCCCCGGTCATGGCGTTGTTGGAGGATTCCGGCGCGACGATGCCCTCGGGAATGCCGGTGCCGAATTTCTCGGGATGCGGCGAGGAGCGTTTCGCCTCGGCATAGGCGAGAAAGGCTGCCATCGCCGCCCCGGCACCGGGCAGCGCGCCGATCACCGCACCGATCAGCGAGGATTTGATCGGCAGCTTCCAGCCGACCTGGCGCCAGACCGGCACGAAAGCGAAGATCTTGCGAAACGAGATCCATGCCACCTGCTTGGGTCGGCTATGGGGCTCCTCCAGCCGGCGCAGGACTTCTGCCAGGGCGAACAGCCCGATCACCAGCGGGATCAGCGGCACGCCCGTATAGAGGCGGAATGTATCGAAGGTGTAGCGCGGCACCCCGGCGAGATCGATGCCGACCGTCGAGATCATCAGCCCCATCACCGTGGCGATCAGCCCCTTGACCAGCGATTCCTGGCTCACCGCCGCCACCGCGACCAGTGCCAGCACCACCAGCGCAAAGATTTCCGGCGACTGGAACTGCAGCGAGAACCGCGCGAGCTGCGGCGCGAAGAGGATCAAGAGGACGCCGCCGACGAGGCCGCCGAAGACCGATGCGGCGGTCGCGAGGCCAAGCGCCACTTCGGGCTTGCCCTGCTTGAGCATCTCGTAGCCGTCGAGCATGGTCATGGTATTGGCCGGCGCACCGGGCACCCGCACCATGATCGCCGTGGCCGAGCCGCCATAGATGCCGCCGACGAAGATGCCCGTCATCAGGACGACCGCCTCCAGCGCCGGCATCCCGAAGGTGAAGGGCAAGAGAAGCGCGATCGCGAGCGTCGCCGTCAGTCCCGGCACCGCGCCGACGAAGACGCCGAGGATCACGCCGAGGCAGACGAATCCGACGAGGCGAAAATCGCTCGCGAACAGGCCGATGGCTTGAGGCAGTTCAGCCAGCATGGTGGCCTCCGCAACGACGCGAACGTGACGACAGGAAAATGGAGAGCGTCATCCCAGCAACCCCATGGGCAGGCGGGCATTGAGAAAGACACTGAAAAGCAGATGCAGGAAGCCGACCGCCCCCGCCGCCGCGATCAGCGTGATCCAGGGATTGTCGCGCCGGAACAGCAGCGAGACGGCTGCGGCATAAAGTGCCGTCGAAATGATATAGCCGAGCGTTTCGAACATCGCGACGAAGGCGATCGAGAGCACTGCCGCGATCGCTGCGCGTATGAACCCTGCCCGCGCGATGGCGAGTTGCTGCGCGCGGCGCTCGGGATCGGTCTCTTCATCGGCGGGCGGCGAGATCAGCGCGCTCGCGATCAGCCACAGCGCCAGCGCACCGAGCAGCAGGGCCAGAAGCGTGGGAAACATGCCCGCGCCCGGATCACCGGCGCGGCCGGGGCGGAAATTCTGCGCCTCGAGCCCGTACCAGAGCGCGAGAACGAGCAGGATCACGCCGATGACGACGTCGCCCCGGAGAAATCTGCGTGTTGACGGCATCGGCGCCCCCATGTTGCGTCGCGCGTCGCGGCGACGCTATGGCCAGGTCGAAGATCGGGATCGGGTCACGGAAATTACCGGCCCCGCAGCGCGTCGCTTCATCGGGGCCGGTGATGATCGCGCCGACGCCGCAGCGCCGCGCGAACGGGATTTTAGTCGGTCAGGCCGAGATCGACCATGAGCTGGCCGATGACGGGGCCGATCGTCTCCATATAGGCAATGGAGGCTTCACGATCGAGCCAGCGCTCGCCGATACCGCCCTGTTCGGCCCAGGCCAGGAATTCCGGATCCTGGAAGGTGTCGTACATGGCCTGTTCGAGCACTTCGACGATCTCCATCGGCGTCTCGGGCGGTGCCGCGATGAAGCGGAAGCTGCCATAGACGACGTCATGGCCGAGTTCGGTGAAGGTGGGCACATCCGGGACGAGATCGACGCGCTCGTCGGCCATGACGGCCAGCACGCGCATCTCGCCGGAACGAACATATTCCATGACCGGCGGCAGGCTGATCACGGCCGCCATGGTCTCGCCGCCCAGAAGCGAGGTCACCTGCGGCGCCGCGCTCTCATAGGGCACGTGGTTGAGCTCGAGCCCGATTTCCTGCTCCATCGCCACGGCATGCTGGTGCCAGACACCGCCGGTGGAAGCGTTCGATACGGTCAGGCCGCCGGGATTATCCTGCGCAGCGGCGATGAAATCGTCGAGCGTCTCGAAATCCTCCGCACGCACGACGAGGGCCGTGGCATGTTCGGTCACCATCCCGATGATCTCGAAATCCTCCCAGGATACCGGCGCCATGTTCTGGTGCTCGACGGTGAGGATGTCGTAGGTGACGGTGCCGATTGTGTAGCCATCGGGGGGCGCGCCCTTGAGCGTCATCCAGCCGACCGAACCGACGCCGCCTGTGACGTTATCGGTATAGATCGACGTTCCCAGATGCCGCTGCAGATGGTCGACGAAGCCGCGCATGACGACATCAGTGCCGCCGCCGGCACCCCATGGCATGATGTGACGCACTTCGCGATTGGGATCGGGATACTCGGCCTGGGCGGGCGTCGCCATGACGAGCGCCCCGGCCATCAGGCCGGCGCCGAGAATGGATAGACTGCGAATTCCCTGCATGATTTCGGTTCCCCTGTTTTGATTATGAACCCTGATTACGCAACGCTATCACGGGTCTCGCCTCTTGCGTAGACGCTATCGGACCGGCTTTCGATCCGCTTCTCATTCACGCATGCGACCCTCATGCGCGAAACCTGTCGGGCGCATAGGGCGCCAGATCGATATTGGCCGGCGTCCCCGCCAGCATGCCAGCCAAGAGCCGCCCGGTCTTGGGCCCTCCCGTGAGGCCGATATGGTGATGGCCGAAGGCGGTGAAGACGCCGGTTTCGCCGACCTCACCGATCAGCGGCAGGCTGTCGGCGGGAGCCGGGCGATGGCCGAGCCATTCCTCCTCGGCGGTCGCCTCCAGATGGGGAAAGGCACGCCGCACCTGGCGCCGCAGCAGCGTCAGCGGGCTTCGCGAGGGGCCGGCATCGAGCCCGCCGAATTCCACGATTCCCGCGCAGCGCAGGCCGCTCTCCATCGGCGTCGCCACAAATTTTCCGCTGGCCACCATGATCGGCGAGCGCGGGCCGTTCTGTGCGTTCTCGAACACGATATGATAGCCGCGCTCGCTTTCCAGCGGCACGTTGAGCCCGAGCTTCTTCATCAAGGGCTTGGACCAGACGCCCGTGGCAATGACGCAGTCGCTGCATTCGAAGCGCCCGGCGCTCGTCTCCACCGCGCGGATACGCC
This sequence comes from Salinarimonas sp., assembly GCA_020832565.1. GTDB lineage: Bacteria > Pseudomonadota > Alphaproteobacteria > Rhizobiales > Beijerinckiaceae > Saliniramus. Next base: position 38,564 of record JAFIEI010000018.1, read on the forward strand.
CGCCGGACAAATCGAAATCCTCGGCGCTCGCCGTGACGATGGTGCCACCCATGCCCGTGAAAACTTCGGCGAGGCGACCCACATAGCCGCCCGGGTCACGGACGAAGCCGTGATCGCTGACGCTCACCAGGCAGCCGATATCGCGCCCGAGCGACGGCTCGTATTCGCGCAATTGCGCACCCTCGCGCAGGACCGGGCGGAAACCCGCCTCCTCGCGCAGCTGCCAGGTATAGGCATCCGCCTCGAAGGCCGCGCGGTCGGCATAGGCGAAGGAGTAATCGCTGTCATCGACGAGCGCCTGCGCCGGCGTACCGTCGGCGAGCGCGTGATGCTGCTCGACAGAATCGGCGACGATCGGCGTCAATCCGCGCGCGATGCGCCGGGTATCGGTATCATTGGCATGGGAGAGATAGCGCACGAGCCAGGGGGCGAGTTTCGGCAGATATGACCAGCGCAGGAAGAGCGGAAAATCCGGGTTCATCAGCATGCGCGGCGCCTTGCCGATCAGCCCCGGAGCGGTGACTGGCGCCACGGAGCAGGCCGCGAGCACCCCGGCATTGCCGTAGGAGGTGCCCTGGCCGGGTGGCGCACGGTCGATCAGGGTGACGGGAATGCCCGACCGGCGCAGCCAGATTCCGGTGGAGACACCGACGATCCCAGCGCCGATCACCACCACATGCTTCGTCTCGCCCCCCGGTCGCGTCATGCCACTCACCCCATCCACCGCCGCACCGGCGCTGCTGCTTCCTCGAGCGGCTGCGCGATGATATCGACCAGCGTCGGCCCGTCCGTCTCCACCGCCTCGCGCAACACGCGCTCCAGATCCTCGGGCCGCTCCACCCGCCAGGATTTGACCCCGTAGGCGGCGGCGACGGCGGCGTGGTCGGTGCGGCCGAAATCGACGTTGTAATAGCGCGCGCCCTTGTCCGCCTTCTGGCTCGCCTTGATCCAGCCATAGGCCGAATTCGACATCACCACGAAGGTGATCGGCGCCCGCGAACGGCAGATCGTTTCGAGCTCGCCCGCCGTGAAGCCGAAAGAGCCGTCGCCCATCAGCGCCACCACTTTGCTTTCGGGCCGCCCGTACCATGCGCCGAGCGAGGCCGAGAGCGAATAGCCGAGCGCCCCGTGGGCGCGGTTGGTGATGAAGTGGCGCCCCGGGCGCGGCAGGGTGAAATAGGCCGAGAAATACGGGCAGGTCGTGCCTGGATCGGAGACGAGCGTCGCGGTTTCCGGCAGGATCTTCTGCAATGTGGCGACGACCCGCTCGGGACGCAGCGGCGTCTCGTTGGTCTCGGCATAGCGCATGAAGGCCTCGAACTTGCGCCGGCGGATATCGGAGGCGATCTCCGCGCCGCGAAAGCGTGCGCTCGCATCGTCGCGGGCATCGAGCTCGGCGTTGAGCTGGTCGAGGGCGAGCCGCAGATCCCCCAGAACCGCGACTTCGGCCTGGTAATTGGCGCCGAGCACCATCGGGTCGCTGTCGAAATGCACGATCCGCGAGCCCGGATCCGGCGCCTCCCAGCGCGCAGTGGTGGTCGAGCCTGCGCGGCAGCCCATGAAGATGACGAGATCGGCGCTCGTCATCGCCTCCCAGGTCTCGTCCGTGCCGCCATTGGAGCCGACAACGCCGACGCAGACGGGATGCGTCTCGGCGAGCGAGCCCTGGCCGGAAATCGAGGTGGCGACGGGGATATCGAGGCGGCCCGCGAAGCGCTCCAGCGCCGCCATGGCACCGGCGATGACCACGCCGCCGCCGCAGACGATCAGCGGGCGCTTGGCCGAGAGAATGGCCTCGAGCGCGGCTTCAGCCGCACCGGGCTCCGGCGCCTGCGGATAGGCGGGATAATGCCCGAGCTTGCGATCGGCCCAGATATCGGCCTGATCCACATCCTCATACTGGATATCATAGGGCAGGCCGAGATGAGCCGCGCCCGGGCGGCCCGTGGTCATGCCGCGAAAGGCCGCGCGGACCATGCGGGGAATGTGTTCGGCCTTGCGGATCACCGTGTTCCACTTGGTCAGGGGGCGCATCAACGCCTCCTGGTCGACTTCCGTCAGCGGAAACTTGCCATATGACGAGACCGCGATATCCGTGGTGATGGCGAGAACAGGGATCGAGCTCTCTCCTGCCTCGATCAGGCCCGGCAGGATATAGGTCGCCCCGCCGCCCGAGGGCCCCTCGCAGACACCGACCTTGCCGGTGACGCGGGCATAGGCATCGGCCATGTAGGTGGCCGAGCGCTCGTCGCGGGTGAGTACATGGGTGATGCCGTGATCGAGCTTGAGCATCGCGTCATAGAGGGGCAGGCTGGTATCGCCGCACAGGCCGAAGACATGTTTCACGTCATGCGCCTGCAACATGCGCACCATGGCCTCGGCACCGTTCATCCGGTTCGACACGGGCGATCTCCGACTTGCCGGTCACAGCTGATCCGCGACACGATTGCATCATGCGGCGAAAGTTTCTGCCAATGCAGGGTTTTTTCGCCGCGTGTATTGTATACAGTACGGCATGCAATAGGCTGTGCAAGTATGAAATGAACCCGGGCGAGTGTGAAATGGCCCATCCGGATGTGCCGGGGCAAACATTTCACATGATGCCGGCGAACCGACGATGCGGGGATGGAATGGCCAAAGGTGCAGCGACGCGCGGCAATGTCGACCGGATCCACGAGCAATTGCGCCGTATGGCGGCCGATTTCGAAATCGGGCCCGCGACGCGCATCAACGAGGCGCGCATGGCCTCCGAGCTCGGCGTCAGCCGCACGCCATTGCGCGAGGCGCTCAACCGCCTCGTCGCCGAAGGTTTCCTGACCTTCCAGGCCAATCACGGCTTCTTCTGCCGCGCCCTCGATCCGCAGCAATTGCTCGATCTCTACGAGACCCGCGCGGCCATCGAATGCGAAGGCGCACGGCTCGCGATCATGCGCGCGAGCGATGGCGAGATCGCCGAACTCGTACGCTTTCACGACGAAACGCTGGGAGAGTATGTCGGCTGCACGGATCCGCTGCGCCAGCTCACGATCGACGAGGCGTTTCATGCGCGGATCATGGGCCTGTCGGGTAACCAGGAACTGGTGCGCCTGCTGGACAACATCCACGGGCGCATCCGCTATGTGCGCATGATCGGGCTCAAGGATTTCTACGCCCGCGAGCGCGCCGGGGAGGTGCCGGCAGGGGATCCGCGCGCCGAGCGCCAGCGTCGCGCCGACCATGCGGCGATACTCGCAGCCATCGTGGCGCGCGATACCGGGCAGGCCATCGCGCTGATGCGCGAGCATATCGAATGGCGCCTGGCCGACGCGACCCGTGCCGTGGGGCTGGCCTATTACGAAATCCACCGCCGCAGCGCCTGAATGCGATTGATGCGGGCGAGGCGCCGAGGCGCCGCCCGCATCGTCCATGTGATCAAGCCGGCTCCAGGCGAACTGCCCTGCAGGGCAGGATCAGTTCGCCTCTTCGAGCGTCTCGAACTCTTCGATATCCAGATTTGCGAGCACCCGGGCGCAGAGATCAGCCCCCTGGCGTGAAGCCTCGTCCCGGCCCGGCATGATAGCCCAGGCGCCTTCTTCGATGAACTGCCTCTGGCGGAACGTGCTGCGAATTCCCTGCAACTCGGCGAGCTGTTCGCGCATATCGGGCTGGGCCATGAAGCGCTCGACGCAGATCGCGGAGGCGAGATCGAAACGCCCGGTCTCGCCTGCGGTCTGCTGCATCTGCCGCGCTGTTCCGCCCGTAACCCATCCACCGAAGGTGAAGCCGACGATCAGTGCGACGACCACGGAACCGACGCAGGACCAGACGAGTGTCGTCTTGGTGACATGCGATTCCTTGAGTTCTTCCCAGCGCGTACGCTTGGTATTGTCGTCGTTCGCCATGATGAAAACCAATCCCAGTAAGCCTGATCGAGTCGCCGGAGAATCCGGAAAAATCGATACTCGGCAAGAAATTATTCATAACCGGCGCCCTGCGGCGCGAGATATATGATCTTTTTTAGAAATCATTATTATTTATCTCAAATAAAACGATTTATGTCAATATTTAACTCAATAAAAGCCACAATGAGGAGCTACAAAGATGACTATCTGGATAGAAATCTTATTCCGAATTCAAAATAAACAGACGCAAAAATTTATCTGTAATTCTGTAAAATTGAGACGCAATCACGATTCTGAGCGGCAAAGCTTGCTGAGTTCCGCAAGGGTGCGAGCATTCGCGACCGCCTCATCGTCGTGCCGGACCGATGTGCGAATCCCGGGCCAATCAGACCAGAGGCCACGATGAACCCGTGTTCACCATGGTCTCTGGTCTATCAGCTATCAGCAATCAGCGCGGGTCATCTGCGCGCGAGCGCGCCTCAGGCGGCGAGGCCGCCATCGACGATCAGCGTCTGGCCGGTCACGTAGGAGGCCTTGGGGGAGACCAGCCAGGTCACGGCTTCGGCGATCTCGCTTGCCTCGCCGTAGCGGCCCATCGGGATGCGCGCAAGACGCGCCTCGGTCGGATCGCGGGTATCGACGAAGCCGGGGGCGACGGCGTTGATGCGGATACCGTCCGCTGCCAGCGGCTTGGCCGCGAGGCGGATATAGCCGTCGAGAGCGGCGCGCTGGGCGACGGAGGGGGCGAAATCCTGATCGGTCTGTGCGATGGCGAAGCTCGACAGGGCGCAGATCGCGCCCTTGCTCTCGGCAAGCGCCGCGCGGGCGTAGCGCACGAGGCGGACCGTGGGCAGCATCATCATGTCGAGGGCGCCGTGCCAGTCCTCGTCGGTGAGATCGAGCACGGGTTTCTTGGCCGCATGGCCGGAATTGGGCACGATCGCATCGATCCGCCCGCTCTTTGCCAGCGCCGCCTCGACGAACCCGGCGAGGTCCTCGGCCTTGCTGACATCGCCCCTGAAGGCGAAGCCGCCGATTTCCCGCGCCAGTGCCTCGGCCTTCTCCGAGCGCGCCATGACGCCCACGAGATAGCCTTCGCCCGCAAGGCTGCGCGCCACCGCGCCGCCGATGCCGCCGCTCGCAGCCGTTACCAGAGCCGTCTTCTGCATGATTTTTCCTCCCGTTCGATGCTGCTTGCGCAGAATGCCGACGGCAGGTGACGCCGTCTCCTGCGGCGAAATCTATGCGCTGCAACCGGCGTGATCACGCGGCGGTTTTGCGCTTTTCGTATTGTCCGTGCTTGCGGAAACGCTTGAGATATCCGGGCACGATCGCCTCCAGCGGGGTCGGCGTGATCCCCATGGCCGCGAAGGTACGCCCCTCCGCCTCGGCTTCCGGCGAGACGACATTGTCGCGCTCCAGCATCAGGAGCTGATCGCGGGTAAGCACGATCTCGTCGGGCATCAGGCCGAAGGTGAACCTGTCGATGGTCTCGGTCACGCTGGCCTGCAATCGCGCCAGGGCAGGCGGCATCGCCGCGATCACGCGCTTGCGTTCGGTGACCTTGAGCACATAGGCGAGCAATTCGCGGAAGCTGTAGACGGACGGGCCACCGAGCTCATAGATCTTGCCGCCCTCCACGGCCCCGTCCAGCGCCAGCGCGATCGCCTCGGCCACGTCGGCGGCGTAGACCGGCTGGAAGCGGGTATCGGCGGCGGCGATGGGCAGGACGGGGAATATCCGCGCCAGCGTGGCAAAACGGCTGAAGAAGGAATCGCCCGGCCCGAAGACGATGGAAGGGCGCAGGATCACCGCCTGCGGGGCGAGCGCCATCACGCGCGCCTCGCCCTCGGCCTTGCTGCGCCCGTATTGCGCGGGGCTCTGCGCATCCGCACCGATGGCGGAGACATGCACCATGCGCGCATCGTTCTCGACCGCGGCCCGGGCCACCGTCTCGGCGCCGACCGTCTGCAACGCATCGAAGGTCTGGCGCCCGCCTTCCTGCAGGATGCCGACGAGGTTGATCACCGCATCCGCTCCCTGCGCCGCTGCGCGCACCGATTCGGGATAACGCAGATTGGCCTGGACCGCATGGATCTGACCGACTGCGCCGAGCGGCTGCAGGTGCTGGGCGAGATCGGGGCGGCGTACGGCGACGCGCACCCGGTAGCCGCGCCGGGCCAGTGTCTGCACGACGAAACGACCGAGAAAGCCCGATCCGCCGAAAACGGTCACGAGTTTCCCGCTCACCGGGTGCGGCTGCTGGTTGGAGGCGCTCATCATCATCCCCTGAAAGCTGGCTGTCGTCTCTACATCGACACGCCGCGTTCAATAGTCAAATCAGAGCCGCCTGTGAAGCGCCGTTTGCAGTGCGGGATCACCGCGAGAGCATCAACCCGCCATCCACGGTGACCGTCTGCCCCGTCACCATCGCCGCGCCGGCCAGCAGAAACACCATGACCTCGGCGATATCCTCCGTCGTGCAACGCCGCTCCAGCAGGGCCTTCTCGGCGCTTGCCCGGCGCTTCTCCGGCGTCCAGTCCACCATCCAGGTCGAATCCACCGCGCCGGGCGCCACCGCGTTGACGCGCACCTGCGGTGCGAGCCCGCGCGCGAGATTCTTCGTCAGGCTGATCACGCCGGCCTTGGTCGCGCCATAGGCCATCGAGGAGCCGGGGCTGTCGAGACCGGCGATCGAGGCGACATTGACGACGGCGCCATTGCGTTCGCGCAAAGCCTCCGCCGCCGCGCGCGTGCAGCGAAACAGCCCGCGCAGATTGACCTGCAGGACGCTCTCCCAGAGCTCTTCGCTCAAGGCGTCGAGCTCCGCCGGCGGGATCTGGCGCGTCGTGCCGGGGGTGCCGGCATTGTTGACGAGCCAGTCGAGCCCGCCCAGAGCGGCGACCGCGTCGCGCACCATGCGCGGGCCGTCATCGGCATCGCCGATATTGCCGGGCGCAGCGATCACGTCGTGGCCGAGGCCACGCAGACGAGCGACTTCCTCCGGCCCGCGCGAATCGTCTTCGAGGTGGTTGAGCGCAACGCGTGCCCCCGATGCGGCGAGCAGCGTCACCGTGGCGAGCCCGATCCCGGAGGCGCCACCGGTCACGAGCGCCGTACGCCCCTTCAGATCATACTTGATCATCGCGTATTTCCCCCGTCTTTGCCTGCATTGTCGCCGTCCTGCTCACCGAGCAGCTTCAACAGCGCGATCAGCCGCGCGTCGCGCTCGGCTTCGAGATCTTCCATGGTCCGCCCCGCCATCAGCGCGTCGACACCCTCGACCAGGGCGCTCTTGAGCGCGTCGTCGAAGACGGGCGTGCGCTGCATCGTCGCCCACCATGCCTCGAAGGCGGGGCCGAACTGCTCGACGGAAGCGCGAATGCCGCCGCGCCCGCCGGTCATGTTGAAGATCATGTTGGGGCCGTAGAGCGCGTAGCGCAGGCCCGGGCCCTTGGCGATCGCCGCGTCGATATCGGCGGCATCGGCCAGCCCGTCCTGCAGGCAGTTGAAGGCCTCGCGCCACACCGCGACCTGCAGGCGGTTGGCGAGATGGCCGGGCACCTCCTTCTTCAGCATGATCGGATGCTTGCCGATATGGGCGTAAAAGGCATGCGCCCAGGCCGCCGCATCGGGATCGGTGACCTTCGAGGCGACCACCTCCACGAGGGGGATCAGATGCGGCGGATTGAAGGGATGACCCACCACGAATCGCGGGGCACTCGCGATCCCCGCGACGAGATCGCTGAGGATGAGGCCCGATGTCGAGGTGGCGAGGATGGTGCGCGCCGGCAGCGCCGCATCGATGCGCCGGTACAGCGCCTGCTTGATCTCGAGGCGCTCCGTCGCATTCTCCTGCACGAAATCGGCATCTGATACCGCCTCTTCGGGTTTATCGACGCATGTCAGCGTGCCGGCGGGTTCACGTGCCGCACCGATCTGCGCCACCTGCGGTACGGCATGGGCTACGAAGGCTTCGAGCCGCGGGCGCCAGCCCTCGGCAGGGTCCCAGGCGACGACGTCGTAACCGCGTGCGAGAAACCACGATGCCCAGCTCGCACCGATCGTGCCGGTCCCCAGCACCGCGACCTTGCGCACCGATTCCAGCGGGACGTAAGCGCTCATCATTGCCTCCCTTCAGAGCGCTATCCGACCTGACAGAGTCAGATCGGGCGCTCTAAATCATTGTTTCGTCGCATCATTGCGCCCGTCAGCCGGTATCCACCTGACGGCATGATGCTCTAACCTGACCGACAGCGCCCGCCCTGTCGCGTGGCGGATCGCATTCTGCGCGTATTGGAGCATCGAATTCCGCTCCCGGGCCAGTGCATAACCCGTGACGAAGGGCGCTTTTCGATGGGGCGCGATGCCCGCACCGGTCGCCCCGCGGGCTTCCCCGCAGGCCGCTTCGCCGCTAGCCTGCGAGTCCCGATCCGATCGGGATTGCCGAATAAGAGCATAGTCAGGGAGAGCCCAATGAGCGGATACATCATCGCCCTCGACCAGGGGACGACGTCCAGCCGTGCCATCATTTTCGATGCGCAGCTCACCCCCGTCGCGGTCGCGCAGCGCGAATTTCCGCAGATCTATCCGCGTCCCGGCTGGGTCGAACATGATCCGGAGGAGATCTGGGCGTCGAGCGTCGCGGTGATCTCCGAAGCGCTCGCCCGCGCCGGGCTGCATGCGGGCGATATCGCGGCACTCGGCATCACCAACCAGCGCGAGACCGGGATCGTGTGGAACCGGCGTACCGGGCGCGCCGTGCACAATGCCATCGTCTGGCAGGACCGGCGCAGCGCCGCCGATTGCGCGCGCCTCGTCGCCGAGGGCGCGGAGCCAGCGCTGACGGCCAAGACCGGGCTCTTGCTCGATTCCTATTTCACCGGCACCAAATATGCCTGGCTGCTGCAGAACGATCCCGACATCAAGGCTGGCGCTCAGGCCGGCGATCTCGCCTTCGGCACGGTCGATGCTTTCCTGATCTGGCGGCTCACCGGCGGGCAGGTCTTCGCCACGGATGCCACCAACGCCTCGCGCACGCTGCTCTACGACATAACGAAGGGCGATTACGACGATGATTGCCTCTCGACTTTCGGCGTTGCGCGCGACTGGCTGCCCGAAGTGCGCGACAGCGCGGGCGATTTCGGCCATGTCCGCGCGGATCTGTTCGGCGGCGCCATCCCTATCCGGGGCGTTGCCGGCGACCAGCAGGCGGCGACGGTGGGCCAGGCCTGTTTCACGCCGGGCATGGTCAAGGTCACCTATGGCACCGGCGCCTTCGCGCTGGTCAATATCGGCACGACGCCCGCGCCCTCGAAGAATCGGCTCCTGACCACCGTGGCCTATCAGATCGGCGGCGTGCGCCATTATGCCCTCGAAGGCGCGATCTTCGTCGCCGGTGCAGCGGTGCAATGGCTGCGCGACGGGCTGGGCATCGTCACCAGCGCGCAGGAGACACAGGCGCTGGCCGAGCGCGCGGATCCTGATCAGGCGGTCTATCTGGTGCCGGCCTTCGTCGGGCTCGGCGCGCCCTGGTGGGATTCGCAGGCCCGCGCCACGCTTTCGGGCATGACGCGCGGCACGGGGCGCGCGGAGATCGCCCGCGCTGCGCTCGAGAGCGTCTCGCATCAGACTGCGGATCTGCTTTCGGCCATGGAAGCGGATGTGCCCGATGCCATCGGCGACCGGACGATCCTGCGCGTCGATGGGGGCATGGTGGCCAATGACTGGCTGCTGCAGAACCTCGCCGACATCCTCGCCATGCCCGTGGACCGCCCGCGTGTGGCCGAGACGACGGCGCTCGGCGCGGCCTATCTGGCAGGGCTTGCGGTGGATTTGTGCCCCGAGCCGGAGCGCTTTGCGCAAAGCTGGTCGCGCGACAGGCGCTTCGAGCCCGCCATGGAGGATGCCAGGCGCGCGGAGAAACGCGCCGGCTGGCAGGATGCGCTCAAACGCACCCTGACCAGCACGGCGCCGTAGTCATTCCGCCGGCGCGGTCAGCGAGACGCGCTCTTCGCGCGCGCCGCCGAAGCCGAACACGGCAAAGACGGGTGTCAGCGCGATGATGGAGGCGACGAAACCGCCGATCCCGATCAGGGCGATGAAGACGTAATCGATGCCGGCAACGAGATGCGAGAAGCCCGCATCGGTCATCATCGGCGCCGCCGCCATCGCGACGATCCCGACGAGAATTCCGAGGATCGCCGCGATACGCAGCGGCGCGCCGCGCAAGGCGATACCGCGGATCAGCGCGACGGCATAGAGCGCGAGCACGATCACGGCGAGGCCGATCCCGAGCCAGAGCAGGAAGCCGAGGGTCTCCTGCGCGATCACGAACAGGGTGGCGGGGTGAAAATCTTGCATGGTGGTTCCTCCCGGTTCAGGCGTAGCCGCGCAGCATGGCGTTATAGGTGGGCAGAAGCGCCTTTTCCTCGATCACCCATGAGACCCAGCTCTCCTGCAACGGGTCGATGAAGGGGAAGGACGGGGTGAGATTGCCGTCATAGTCGAATTCGACAAGCATCGCGGTGCCGACTCGCGTCACCAGCGGGCAGGAGGTGTAGCCGTTATAGCTGGCACTCATCTCGCGGCCTTCGATGACGTCGATCAGATTGGTGACCGCGACCGGCGCCTGCCATTTCACGCTCGCGGCGGTCTTGCCGCGCGGCACGCCGTTGATGTCCCCGATGCCGAAGATGTTCGGGTAGCGGCGGTGCTGCAGGTTGTGCATGTCCACTTCGAGCCATGAATCGGCAGCGAAGGGGCCGTCCTGCCAGGGCAGCGGGCTGTCGACGATCGCATCGGGGGCGCGCATCGGCGGCACCAGATGGATGAAGTCGTAATCGAACTCGGCGAGCCCGTCCGGCGTGCGGTAGGTGACGCGTTTGTTGCCGGGATCGACGGCATGAATGACGTGCTCGTAGCGCGCATTGATGCCCCGGTTCTCGAAGATCTGCCTGACCTTCTCGTTCACCGGCGTCACTGCGAACAGGCCCTGGTTATGGGCGTGATAATGCAGCTCGGCGCCGTCGCGGCGTCCGCGCGTGGTCAGCCGGTCCTCGGTGAGAAGCGCGAATTTGAGCGGCGCGCCGGCACATTTCATTTCGCTGGCCGGACGCCCGAAATGACCCTGGCCGCCATTCTCGATGAATTCCTCCATCAGCCGCCAGGATGTCGCCGCCTCGCCGGGGCCGGCATAGATCGAGGCGATGCCATGGCTGCCGATCAGTCCACGCTCCATCCCCTCGACGGCCTCGTAATCGAGATGCACGCCGATGGCGACGATCAGGAAATCATAGGCGATGTCCTGCCCCGTACTGGTGACGACGCGATTGCCCTCCGGGTCGAACTCCGCGATATCGGCGCGCACCCAGTCGACATTGGCCGGCAGGAAGCGCTCGGTCGAATCGATCACCTGGCCCTCGCGCCACACGCCCGAGCCGATCAGGGTGTAGCCGGGCTGGAAGTAATGGTGTTCCTGACGGTCGATGATGGTGATGCGGGCATTGGGCATGCGCCGCGAGAGCTGCGAGGCAGCGGTGAGACCGCCTGCTCCGGCGCCGGCAATCACGATATGGGCGCTCGATGCGCTCCGGGCCTGCGCTTCGCGGGATGCGTTCAGCGAAAGCCCCGTGGCGGCGCCGGCAGCGGCAAGGCCGAACAGGGCCTGGCGACGAGTCGGGGCGAAACCGCCGGTCGCGGATGCATTCGTTACCTCAGATGCGGTCGACGGCTTCGGGGCGGCGGTTTCTCGGGGCGATTTCTGGCGATTTCCAGCCATGGCGTTTCCTCTCGCTGCGCTGACGGGTCAAGTCTATATATTAGTATTTTCTTACATTATGTATCAATTATACAAAAGACACAAGCCATCCGCCATTCGGGGAAACCGTCACGCATCCGTCGCGGCTCGGGCGGCGAACGCGCATGACCGCAAGACGGCACGGGGATCACATCGCCTTGCCGGGGCCGCGCGGCTCGCCCAAACTCATGCAACGGCAAGGATTGCAGGCGATCCCGCCTGCCCGTCATATCCGAGAACAAGGAGGAAACCATGCTCATCGACATGCGGATCTATCGCTGCAAGCCCGGGCGCCTGAAGGCGCATCTCGCCCTCTATGTCGAGCGCGGCAAGGCGCCGCAGACGCGCCATCTGGGCGAGCCGATCGCCTATCTGACCACCGAGACGGGCAATCCCAACGAATACGTGCATATGTGGATGTATCAGGACGCCGCCGACCGCGAGCGCCGGCGCGCGGCCATGCAGGCCGATCCCGACTGGCAGGCCTATCTCGTGGCGAGCGGCGAGCTGGGCGCGCTGGAGCATCAGGAGAACAAGCTGATGAAACCGGTGGATTTCTTCGACGCGCCCGTACGCGGCTGAAAAGGCATCCGCGCCGGCGATGATCACGAATCCGTCATCGTCGCGCGCGGCGTTTCCTAACCCATCGTTAACCCTGATCGGTCCTTAATCGCACCACGACGATCCGATCTTCTTCGCCGCCCGAATCCGCTCATACTTTCGACAGAATCGGCGGCGAACGAAAGATCGGACACGGATGCGCATGCGCGGCGTGCCGTGTCTGCGCGGCGTTCCCGTCGTCATTGCCGCATGAGCCGGGCGGGACGGGATTCGCCCGCTCGTATGCTCCAGAGAGGACCGATCGATGAACCCCGCCGATGCGATCGAAGCCGTACCGCTGGCTTCACATGATCTTTCGCTCTGGGGCCTGTTCTGGCAGGCCCATATCGTGGTGCAGCTGGTAATGATCGGGCTGGCCGCAGCCTCGATCTACAGCTGGGCCATCATCATCGACAAGACCCTGACCTTCCGCCGCCTGACCCGGGCGATGGACCGGTTCGAGGAGGTGTTCTGGTCTGGCCAGTCGCTGGAGGAGCTCTATCGCTCGCTTCAGGAACGCCCGACGACGGGCATGGCCTCCGTCTTCGTCTCGGCCATGCATGAATGGCGCCGCTCCTTCGAGGGCACGGCGCGTTCCTTCGCGAGCCTGCCGCAGCGCATCGACAAGGTCCTCGACGTCACCATCCAGCGCGAGGTGGACCGCTTGGAAAACCGCCTGATCTTCCTCGCTTCGATCGGCTCCGCCGGCCCCTATCTCGGGCTGTTCGGCACCGTCTGGGGCGTGATGACGGCGTTTACCGCGATCGCGGCCTCCAACAATACCAGCCTTGCCGTGGTGGCGCCCGGCATCGCCGAGGCGCTGTTTGCCACGGCGATCGGCCTGTTCGCCGCGATCCCGGCCGTGATCGCCTACAACAAGCTTCAAAGCGAAGTCTCCCGGGCGCAGGCCCGGATGGAGGGCTTTGCCGACGAGTTCTCGGCGATCCTGGTGCGCCAGGTCGACGAGCGCATGTCCCAGGCGGCGTGAGGTAATCCGATGGTGATGTCTCATGGCGGGCCGGGCAATGTCGGCGGCGGCGCGCGCCGGCGGCGGCGCGGTCGCAAGCGTGCGATCAACGAAATCAACATGACGCCGTTCATCGACGTCATGCTGGTCCTCCTGATCGTCTTCATGGTGTCGGCGCCCTTGCTCTCTGGGGGGGTGCCCCTCGATCTGCCCGAGAGCCGGGCCGGCGCGCTGAACGTGGACAGCCGTCCGATCACGCTCTCGATCGATGCACAGGGCCGCGTCTTCCTCGAGGATGACGAAATCCGCGACGACGAGATCGTCACGGCGATCGGCGAACGTGTCCGCGAAGGCGCGCAGGAGCGCGTCTATGTGCGCGGCGACCGCAAGGTCGATTACGGGCGCGTGGCCGAAGTGATGTCGATCGTCACCCATGGCGGTTACCGGCGCGTGGCGCTGGTGACGATGCCGCAACCCGAACAATGACGTCGAAGGGATAACTGCCTTGGCCTCGTGGTTTCGCGAACCGGGACTCATGCTCAGCACGGTGGCGCATGTCGCGCTGCTGACGGCTGGCCTCGTCTCGTTCTCCGGAATCGCCCCCCTTCCGGAGGCCGACGAGGGGATTCCCGTCGAATTCATCACCGAAAACCAGTTCTCGCAGATCAGCCGGGGCGAGACCGATGCCCCGGAAGCGCTCGATGAACCGCGCCTGCGCGTCGACCGCGAGTCCGAGACCCGCGAAGTCGCCGCTTCGGGCAACGATGCCCGCGATACGCCGGCCCCGCCGACGCGTCCGCAGGAGATGCCCGTCGCGCAGGATACCCCGCCCGAGCCCGAGCCGGCTCCTGAACCCGTGCCCGAACCCGAGCCGGAACCCGAACCCACTCCGGAGCCGCCCGCCGCAAGCGCGCCCCCGCCCCCGCCGGCTCCCGAGCCGGAACCGGAGCCGGAAGCAGTCGCCGAAGCGGAACCGGACCCCGAGCCCGAGCCGGCTGCAGAGCCCGTCGCAGAGACGGCAGAGGCGCCGACTCCCCTGCCCCCGTCCCGCAACGCCCGCGCCGAAGCACAGCGCCAGGCAGCCGCGCGCGAGACGGCGCAGCGCGAGGCAGCCCAGCGTGAGGCAAATCAGCGCGAAGCACGTCAGCGTGAAGAGGCGCAGCGTGCCGAACAGGCCCGCCAGCGCCAGCAGAGTGCACCGCGCGAGGCGGAGGTCGCCGAACGGTTCAATCCTGACGGCATCGCCGCATTGCTGCGTTCGACCGAAGATCCCTCGGCACGCGGCGCCACGGGCCAGGAAGTCTCGCAGACGGCCTCTCTGGGCACCGAGACCGGACGCGCCGCGCAGCTCGCCCCGAGCCAGCGCGATGCGCTGATCGGGATCATTCAGGCGCAGCTGCGCCGCTGCTGGGACGCACCGCTTGCCGCGCAGTCGCTGCCGCAGCCGCCGGTGGCGACCCTGCGTATCGCACTCAACGCGGATGGATCCCTCGCGGGCCAGCCGCAGGTCGTCAATGCGGAATCGGACCGCCTTTTCCAGGCCGTGGCCGATTCTGCCTCACGGGCGACACGGCGCTGTGCGCCATTGTCGATCCCCGCCGAGTTCGCACCGTTTTACGAGGATTGGAAGACGATGGTCGTCAATTTCGATCCGCGAGACGCATGAGGAGCGTCGACCATGAACCGCATTCATCTGAATCCACCGCTGCGTGACGCCCGCGCCCTGCTGGCGCTCGCATGCCTCGCCCTGGCGGCGCTGCTCGTGCCGCGTCCCGCTGCGGCGGAGCTCGTCATCGACGTGCGTGGCGGCCAGTTCGCGCCGATGCCGATCGCCGTGGTCGATTTCTCCGGCGACGGCAATCTCGGCATGGAGATCACCCGGGTGATCTCCAGCAACCTGCGTCGCTCGGGTTATTTCAACACGCTCGACCCCAATCGCTTCCCCGAGCGCTCGCCCGCTTTCGATTCGACGCCGCAATTCGATGCCTGGCGTGCCACCGACACCCAGGCGATCGTCACCGGGCGCGTCACCCGCGAATCCGGCGGCAGGCTGCGGGCCGAATTCCGGCTCTGGGACGTCACCAGCGGCAGCCAGACGATCGGCCAGCAATACTTCACCGAACCGGCGAACTGGCGGCGCATCGCGCATATCATCTCGGATGCGATCTATACCGAAATCACGGGTATTCCCGGCTTCTTCGACACGCGCATCGTCTTCGTCGACGAGACCGGACCACGCGACGACCGCCGCAAGCGCCTGGCCATCATGGACCAGGACGGCGCCAATGTGCGCTATCTCACCCCCGGCGACAACGCCGTCGTGACGCCGCGCTTCTCGCCGCGCAATCAGGAAATCGCCTTCATGGCGCAGTCGCGCGGTGAGCAACCGCGGGTGCAGGTGCTCAATATCGAGACCGGCGCGCGCCAGGCCGTCGGCAACTTCCCCGACATGACCTCCAGCCCGCGCTTCTCGCCGGATGGCCGCGCCATCCTGATGGCGCTGCAGCAGGGGGGTAACGCCAATCTCTACAAGATCGACCTGCATTCGCGTACCACGACGCGGCTGACCTCGACGGGGGCGATCGATACCTCACCCTCCTTCTCCCCGGATGGCGACCGGATCGTGTTCGAGAGCGATCGCGGCGGACGCCAGCAGCTCTATGTGATGAATGCAGACGGGTCGGGCGCCGAGCGCATCTCCTTCGGCGAAGGCTCCTACTCGCAGCCCGTCTGGTCGCCGCGCGGTGACCTGATCGCCTTCACCAAGATGTCGGGCGGGCGCTTTTCCATCGGCGTGATGCGTCCCGACGGTTCCGGCGAGCGCATCCTGACCGAGGGCTATCACAACGAGAGCCCCGCCTGGGCGCCCAACGGCCAGTATATCGTCTTCTTCCGCGAGCCGCAGGGAGAAGGTGGCGGCCGGCTCTACATGGTCGACATAACCGGGCGGGTGGAGACAGCGATCCCCACGCCCAACGATGCCTCCGACCCGACTTGGTCGCCCTCGCTCAGCGGATCCTGAGCGCGGGCGCGCCCGGCGGGCGCGGACCGCAAGCTACACGCAAGGCTCTTGCCTCACCCTGTCGGCACCATCGCGATGATCTTGGGATCATTGCGGGCCGCCATCCGAGGGAAGACCATGCTCTCAACACCGCTCGCCTTCAATCTCGTCGCGCGCGATCTCCCGCGCTCACTCGAGCGCACCGCGCAGGAACCGATGACTGCGCGCGATATCGCCTATTACGAGGAGAATATCGGCAATATCCGCTCGATCGACGATTTCATGAAGGACGAGCGGATCTACCGTTTCGCGCTCAAGGCGCATGGTCTCGAAGACATGGCCTATGCCAAGGCCTTCATCCGCAAGGCGCTGGAAGAAGGCACCGACGATCGCGACGCCTTCGCCAACCGCCTCGCCGACAAGCGATACCGCGATCTCGTCGAGACCTTCAACTTCAAGCGCTACGACAGCGCAACGGTCTCGTTCTCGCGGGCGCAGTCGGGCACGGTCGAGAAATTCGTGCGCCAGACGCTGGAAGAGACGCAGGGCGCGCAGAACGAAGGCGTGCGCCTCGCCCTCTATTTCGAGCGCAAGGCGCCGAAGCTGGAAAACGTCTACGAAATCCTCGCCGACCCGGCGTTGCTCAAGGTGGTGCAGACCGCGCTCGGCCTCTCGCCGCAGACCGGCGGCGCCAGCGTCGACCGCCAGGCCGAGTTCATCAAGAGCCGGCTCGATATCGAGGATTTCAAGGATCCAAAGGCGCTGTCGAAATTCCTCACGCGCTTCACCTCACTCTACGAGCTCGACAACCCGACCGCCCCGGCTTCGGCCCCCAACATCCTGATCGGCGGGCCGACGCCCCAGGGGATCGGCATCAATCTCCTCACCAGCATCCAGTCCATCAAGCGCGGAGGCTTCTGAGACCATGCAGAGTCCGATCTACGTAGCCGTTTCCGGCCAGGTCGCCCTCGAGCGGCGCATGGAGACCATCGCCCGCAACGTCGCCAACCTGTCGACCGTGGGCTATCGCGCCGACGAGGTGACCTTCGAATCGATCTTCTCCGCAGCGGGGCGCGAACGCGTCGCCTTTGCCAGCGCCGGCGAGAACCACATTTCGCGCCAGGCGGGCGCCCTCAACCAGACCGGCAATCCCCTCGATCTCGCCGTCAACGGCGATGCCTTCTTCGCCATCGATACCGGCAACGGGCCGGCCTATACCCGCGACGGGCGCATGCAGATCGACGAATTCGGAGAGTTGCGCACGGTCGCCGGCTATCCCGTGCTCGATGCCGGGCTGGCACCGATCCAACTCGACCCCAATGGCGGCAGGCCCGCGATCTCGCGGGACGGCATGATCACCCAGGGCGGTGCGCAGATGGGCGCGATCGGCCTGTTCACCATTGATCCCGACGCCAACCTGGCGCGCTTCGAGAATTCCGCGCTGATTCCGGATATCCCGCCCGAGCCGGTCCTCGACTTCGTCGATAACGGCGTCGCGCAAGGTTATACCGAAGGCGCCAACGTCAACCCCATGCTCGAACTGACACGGCTGATCGCGGTCAGCCGGGCCTTCGAGAGCGCCTCGACGGCGGTCGAGCAGAACGACCGCACCCTGCAGGACGCCATCCGTACCCTCGGAGACACGCGATGAGCGAGGCGCCGGGCGGTATCGGCGCGGTTTCAGGCGCGGGCGAAAAGGTCGTATTGGCGCGCAGCGACCATACGCTGCGTCTGGTCAATGCCCTCGACCATGCCCGCCAAGCCCTGCGCGCACCGCCCTCCGGCGATTTTTCCGCGACAATGGGCGAGAAGCTCGCGCAGAAGCCGACCGATCAGGCCGAAGCGTCGGCAGATGCGACCTCTGCGTCCGGCAACGATGACGCGCAGGCACCGCGTCTCGATTTCATGCGCACCAGCATCCTGCGCGGCCATCTCTCGCAGCCGGGCACCTTCAACCCCGATCCCAATGCCGCGCCGCTGCCCGAGCTCCCGCGCGAGCGCGACGCTGCACAGGGCCCCGCCCCCGACATCATGCGGGCGGACGAGATCGCCGCGCTCAGCGCGATGCTCGATGCCGAGCGCGGCACCACGGCGCGGCCATCCCTCGAAGCGCTCGCGGGGGCCGAAGCGAACCATCTGCCACCCGACGTGCTCCAGGATCTGCACAACCGTCACCTCGCCCGCGAAGCGCAGGGCAATGCCGCAAACGGCTGGCCCGCGCCCGACCCGCCATGAAGCACACGCCATACCTCCCTCCCCGGCGGCGAGGGAATGAGGGTGGGGAGAGCGGCCGATGAAAATGATCGACGTCGATGATTCCGGAAACCGGGTTCACCCCACCCTTGATCCCTCCCCTGAGGGGAGGGAAAGCACCCTGCATCAACGCCATCGTCCGGGACAAAACGCCATGGCGAACGAAAACACTTTGCCCCGAAACACCGTCGCTCTCCCCGATGCCCTCGACCGGCTCGGGGATGCCATTGCCCGCGCGACGCAGGATCTGCCGCTGGTGCGGCTCGGGGGGCGCGTCAGCGCGGTGACGCCGGCTTTCTACCGCGTGGGCGGGCTTTCGCCCTTCCTCAAGCTCGGCGAGCGCGTCGTCCTGCCCGCAAACGGTGATGCACGCCCCCAGATCGGCGAGGTGGTGCGTATCGATGCCACTGGCGCCACGGTCAAGCCCTTCGAGGGAGCCATCGACGCGCGGCTGGGCGCGGAGGTGCACCGCATGGAGGCGGTATCGCTGCATCCGCATGCGGGCTGGCGCGGGCGCGTGCTCGATGCACTGGCCAAGCCGATCGACGGCGGCGCGCCCCTGCCGCTCGGCGAGCGGCGCGTCTTCCCCTTCGCCGAGCCGCCCCCGGCCATGCACCGCGCCCGGGTCGGCGAGCATATCCGCACCGGCGTGCGCATGGTTGATCTGTTCACGCCGCTCTGTGCCGGCCAGCGCATCGGCATCTTCGCGGGATCGGGGGTGGGCAAGTCCACCATGCTTTCGATGCTGGCGGGCGCGGAAGGTTTCGATACGGTGGTGATCGCGCTTGTGGGCGAGCGCGGGCGCGAGGTGCGCGAATTTCTCGAAGAGACCCTGGGCGAGGCCCGATCCAAGGCGGTGATGGTGGTCTCGACCGGCGACGAGAGCCCGATGATGCGCCGGCTCGCCCCCAATACCGCCATGGCCATCGCCGAGTATTTCCGCGATCGGGGCGAGAAGGTGCTGATGATCGTCGATTCGGTGACCCGCTACGCCCATGCCGCCCGCGATGTGGCGCTCGCGGCAGGCGAACCCGCCGTCTCGCGTGGCTTTCCGCCGAGCGTGTTCAGCGACCTGCCGCGCCTGCTGGAACGCGCTGGTCCCGGTTTCGAGGGCGGCGGCAGCATAACCGGGCTGTTCTCCGTGCTCGTCGACGGCGACGACCACAACGACCCCGTCGCCGACAATATCCGCGGCACCCTCGACGGCCATATCGTGCTCGACCGCACCATCGCCGATCGCGGGCGCTTTCCCGCCATGGACCCCCTCGGCTCGATTTCGCGGCTCGCGCGCAAGGTCTGGAGCGCGGAGGAGCAGGGCGTGGTGCGCCGGTTTCTCGCCCTGGTCGCCCGTTTCGAGGAGACCCGCGACCTGCGCCTGATGGGGGGCTACCAGCCCGGCCATGACGCCGATCTCGACCAGGCGGTAACCATCGTGCCGCGTCTCTACGACGCCCTGCGCCAGGATCCCGCCTCCCCGCGCAGCCGCGACCCGTTCCGCGAGATCGCCGGGATGCTGCAGAGCGGTTGAGCGCAGTTTCATCCGCGCGTCGCGCTCGCCTGTCCATCGCATGGTGTGTTGCGGCCATTCCCCCTTCAGCAAAGCACGCGTTGATCACGGCAGCATCATCCTGAAAGATCATCCCAAAAGCCGAGAAGCAGCCGGGAGGATCGACATGATGAAAGCCGATGACATCACCGTGGTGACGGGAGGAGCGAGCGGCATCGGGGCCGCGTGCTGCCGGGTGCTCGCGGCGCGGGGCGCAAGGGTGGTCGTCCTCGACCGGGATATCGACAAAGCCGAGGCACTGGCCGGGGAAATCGGCGGACGGGCATTCGCCTGCGATGTCGGTTCGCAAGAAGCGATCGAAGAAACCGCAGGGCGGATCGAGAAGGAAGTCGGCCCAGTTACCGGGCTCGTCAACAGTGCCGGTGTCCTGCAGCCGCCGATCACTCCCGAAGATCTGTCCATGCAGGCTTTCGACGATGTCGTCGCGATCAACCAGCGCGGCACCTATCTTTGCAGCCGGATCTTCGCGCGGGCCATGATCGCACGCCACCGTGGCGCGATCGTCAACATCGCATCCGTTGCCGGCATGCGCTCCATGCCATTGCATTCCTATTCGCCGACGAAAGCCGCCGTGATCTCGATGACGGCCTGTCTCGCCGCCGAATGGGGGCCGGCCGGCATCCGCGTCAACGCCGTCTCGCCGGGCTTTACCCTGACGCCCGGACTGCAGAAGGAGGTCGATGCCGGCAGGCGCGATCTCACGCTCGCCGAGGAGAATGCGGCGCTCGGGCGCCTCGTGAAGCCCGATGAGATCGCCAATGCCGTCGCGTTCCTGCTCTCGGGCGATGCGAGCGCGATCACCGGCGCCAACCTGCCGGTGGATTGCGGCTGGCTCGCGGGCGTTTCCTGGGCGACGCATGGCGGGTTGCGCAGCGCCTGAAGGCTCGACCGGGCCCTGGACGAGAAAGAACCATCGGAGGATCGCATGGGCGGCCACAATACCGATTTCGACGCGCTGATTATCGGTGCGGGCTTTGCGGGGCTCTACCAGCTGCATCTGCTGCGTGACCGGCTCGGGCTATCAGTGCGGGTGATCGAGGCACAGGACGGAATCGGCGGCACCTGGCAGGCGAACCGCTATCCCGGTGCGCGCTGCGATTCGGAGAGCCATTCCTATTGCTACTTCTTCTGCGAAGAGATCTACCGCGCCTGGGAATGGAGCGAGCGCTATCCCGGGCAGGAGGAGATCCTGCGTTATCTCGATTTCGTCGCCGAGAAGCTCGATCTCGCGCGCGATATCAGCCTCGGCGTGAAGGTCACCGGCGCCCGCTACGACGAATCGGGCAATCGCTGGATTGTCGAGACGGATCGCGGCGAGACGCTGTCCTGCACCTGGCTCATCACCGCCGTCGGCTGCCTGTCGAGCGCGAATATTCCCGATATTCCCGGCCTGAGCGATTTCGCGGGCGACTGGTACCATACCGGGCAATGGCCGCGCGAGGGCGTGGATCTTTCCGGCAAGCGCGTCGGCCAGATCGGGACGGGCTCGACCGGCATCCAGGCCGCCCCGGCGATTGCCGGGGAAGCGGCGCATCTCACCGTCTTCCAGCGCACGGCGAATTATTCCGTCCCCGCCCGCAACGCGCCCCTCGACGAAACGCGCAAGCGTTATTTCAAGGATCATTTCGAGGAGATCCGCGCGATCGTCCGGCGCACGCCCAACGGCCACCCGTTCGAGATCGCGCAGCGCAAGGTCTTCGATGTCGACGACGATGAGCGCCGCCGGCTCTACGAGCAGGCCTGGGAAACGGGCGGCCTGCGCTTTCGCGCGGTGTTCCAGGATCTGCTGGCCAGCGAGGAATCCAACGCAACCGCCGCCGCATTCATCAAGGAAAAGATCCGCGATATCGTGCGCGACCCGCGCAAGGCGCGCATTCTTTCCGATATCGACCATCCCTATGCCGCCAAGCGCCCGCCGATCGACACGGAGTATTTCGAGACCTTCAACCGCGACAATGTCGATCTCGTCGACCTGCGCGAGGAACCGATCATCCGCATCACGGAAGGCGGCATTCTCACCGCGAAGGCCGAATATCCCCTCGACGTGATCGTCTTTGCCACCGGTTTCGATGCGATGACCGGGCCGCTCTTGCGGCTGGGGCTCACCGGGCGCGACGGGGTGAGGCTCGACGAGACCTGGGCGGCGGGGCCGGTGACCTATCTCGGCCTGCAGATCCCCGGCTTTCCCAATCTCTTCACGGTCACCGGCCCCGGCAGCCCCTCGGTGCTGGTCAACCTGCCGATCGGCATCGAACAGCATGTGGAATGGATCGCGGATTGCATCGCCTTCATGCGCGAGCATGGCGTCACCCGGATCGAGCCGCGTATGGAGGCCGCGCTGGCCTGGGGTGCGCATGTGGAGGAGGCGGCGGGACGCACATTGCTGCCGCAGGTGCCCCATTCCTGGTATCTGGGTGCCAATATCCCCGGCAAGCCGCGCGTCTTCATGCCCTATACCGGTGGCATGGGCCGCTACCGCGCCATCTGCGACGACATCGCCGAACGCGGCTATCCCGGCTTTAACCTCGACGACACGCCGCAACCCGCTCCGGAGGCGCGCGATTTCGACGCGCCGGTCTACGCTCCGGGCGTGTGAACCGCGTCAACGCGCATCAGAGCCGGTGGGCAGAGAAAAGCCGAGCCCGGTCGAACCAGCGTGATCCCATCCGCCGATCTCATGGGGTGCAACTGGCCTCCCGTGCATAGAAGGTTGCAAGGCTCTGGTTCGGAGCCGGCTCGAACCGGCCGGCTCCGTCGGCGGAAGCGATGCGATCGACGCGAAACATGCGGAAATCGTCGCGGAACTCGCACCAGGCGATGAGTGTCCAGACCTTGCCCCAGAAGACGAGGCCGAGGGGGCGGACATGGCGTGTGGTCTCGCTGCCCGATGCGTCCGCGTAGCCTAG
>JAFIEI010000075.1 GCA_020832565.1 Salinarimonas sp.
TACGAGATCTCCAATCATGCCCGGCCCGGCGCACAATCGCGGCACAATCTCGTCTATTGGCGCTACGGCGAATATGTCGGCATCGGCCCCGGCGCCCATGGCCGCGTGGTCACGCCGCTCGGGCGCATGGCGAGCGAGACGGAAAAACATCCCGAAACCTGGCTCGCCATGACCGAAAAGCAGGGCCACGGTGTCACGGTCTTCGATGCGCTGACCCGCGAGGAGCAGGGTGACGAGTTCCTGGTGATGGGTCTGCGCCTGATCGAGGGGATCGACCCGCAACGCCTCAAGGCGCTCTCCGGTCGCAGCTTGCGACAGGAGCGCATCGACGGATTGAAGGCGCAGGGCCTGCTGCGGCAGGATCCGGACGGGCGCCTCGCGGTGACGCCGGAAGGGTTGCCGATCCTCAATGCCGTGGTTGCGGATCTGGCCGCCTGAAGCCGGCTTTCGGTCAGGCCGGTCTGCCGGCTTCTCGTTTGGGCTTCAACGATGTCACCAATTGCGGTCCTTCATTGCCCGTCTTGACGAAATGCGCGACGCGGCTCGCAGCCATCGGGCGGGCGAAGAGATAGCCCTGGCCCAGTTCGCAGCCGGAATCTGCGAGAAAGGCGAGTTGCTCGCGCGTCTCGATCCCCTCCGCGACGACGCCGAGACCGAGGCTGTGGGCCAGTTTGATCGTCCCTTCGAGGATCGCCTCGGCGCGGGTGCTCTTGCCGACCCGGCTGACGAAGGACATGTCGAGCTTGACCCAGTTGAGCGGAAACTGGTCGAGATGTGTGAGTGACGCGTAACCCGTACCGAAATCGTCGAGTGAGACCTGGATTCCTGCCTCGCGGAACCGTCGAAGCGCTGCGGAGACCGCCTGCGCGCCGTGACCGAGAAAGACGTTTTCGGTTACTTCCACTTCCAGCCTCTGCGGCGCGATACCCGCCGAATCCAGGACTTCGATGACGCTGTCGGCAAAGCGTGGATTGAGGAATTCGGCATTGGCGATGTTGAGCGCCACCGTTCCCATTGTAATTCCGGCGGCATCCCAGCTGCGCATATCGTCGATGATCCGGTCGAGCATGCGCTCGCCGATCGCCACCGACAGTTCCGGATCGGCGAAGGCCTGGGCGAGTTCCATCGGGCTGCGCAACCCGCCTTCCGGGTGACGCCAGCGCAACAATGCCTCGAAGCCGGGTACGGAACCGTCCCGAAGATCGATCTTCGGCTGGTAGAACGGCACGATCGCATCGCGCGCCAATGCGGCGCGCGCATCGCGCAGGGTATGGACGCGTTTCTGCGCGGCCTCGCCGAGGGAGGGCGTATAGACGGCGTATTGATCGCGCCCGGCATGCTTGGCGGCGTAGAGGGCAATGTCGGCAAGCTTGACGATTTCGTCGATATCCTTGCCGTGATCTGGAAAAGCGGCGAGACCGACACTCGCCCTGCAGAGAAAATCGCGATCCTCGATCCGGAAGGGCTGGCGCATCCGCGTGACGACGCGTGTGGCGATACGCTCCAGCTCGACGACATCGTCGATCTGCGCCAGCAAGATTGCGAATTCGTCCCCGCCGAGGCGTGCGGCGAGCGCATCATCGGGAATCACTTCCCGGATACGCGCGGCGATCGCCGTCAGGATTTCGTCGCCAGCGGCATGGCCGAGCGTGTCGTTGAGGTCCTTGAAATTGTCGATATCGAGCAACATCAACCCGAAATGCGCCCCATCCTCCAATCCCCTTGCCTGCAGCTGGCCGAGGCGCTCATGCAAGGCAAAGCGATTCGGTAATCCGGTCAAGGCGTCCTGTCGGGCCATGCGAAGCATTTCGCGCTCGACACGGCGGGTTTCCGTCACATCCGTGTAGGTGCGCACGGCACCGCCGCCGGGAAGATGCACCGAGCGAACCTCGATGACCGAACCATTCGGGCGTACCCGCTCATAGACCGGCGGTGCGCCTCGCACCTCGTGCGGATAGGGCAGCCATTCGGGCCACTGGCCCTCGGTCAATTTGATTTCGCCGGTCTCCATCTGATGGCGGGTGAGATCATCGAAATGGGCCTCGCCCTCGACCAGAGCTTCGGGAATGTCGAGCAGTTCCAGGAAGCGCTGGTTGTATACGCCGATCCGACCCTCGTGATCCACCATCAGAAGGCCCTGATCCATATTTTCGAGCGTGATCCGAAGGGTTTCGCCCTGCTCTGTCAGTTTGCGCTGCGCCTCGCGCGAATCATGGATGTCGGTGACGGTGCCGATCCATTCACGCAGGTTACCGTCATCGTCGAAGAGCGGAACAGCGCGCGCGCAGACCCAGCGATATCGACCATCACCGAAGCGCAGCCGGTATTCGGAGCTGCGCGGACGGTCGCTCGGCAAGCGCGCGCGGGCGCGGCTGGTGAATCGCTCGCGGTCTTCGGGATGAACGGCCGCAAGCCAGCCGTCGCCCTTGTAGAGATCGGGCGTCTGCCCGGTGATGTCCTGCCATCCGATGGTGTCGATGATGCCGCCATCGGCGCTCGCGCGCCAGACGACGAGTGCGCTGGCCTCGGTGAGGGCGCGGTAACGTGCCTCGCTCATCGCGAGTTCCGCCTGGGCAGCGCGGGTCTCGTGGATATCGGTCGAGGTGCCGAACCAATGTTCGATCCGGCCCCTGGCATCGCGCACCGGCAGGGCTCGCGCGAGAATCCAGCGATATTCGCCGCCATGGTGGCGAAAACGATAGGCGACTTCGAGCGCCTGGCCGACCTTGATCGATTCGCTCCAGGCCGCCCCGGCCCGCGTGCGGTCCTCCGGATGGACGAGGTCGAGCCAGTCGATGCGGCTGCGGTCGTCCGGGTCACCATGGATGAAGGCCCGGCAGCGCTGGTTGGAATAGACGATCCGCCCCTGCGGATCGGCGGACCAGACCATTTGCGGCAATGCTTCCGCCATCAGCCGGAAGCGCGTCTCGCGTGCCTGCGCTTCCACAAACTCCCGCCGCTGCGCGGTGCGTTCCATCACCATGCGCGCGAGAATGCGCAGCATGTCTTGCTGATCTGCGGTGAGCCCTTGCGGGCGCGCGTCGAAATCCAGCGTACAGAAGGTTCCGATGGGTACACCCTCTTCGGTGCAAAGGGCGATACCGGCATAGAAGCGATATCCGGGTGAGCCGGCGACCTTTGGATTGCCTGCGTAGCGCGGGTCTTCCCGCAGGTCGGGGATCACGAGCAGATCCGGTTCGTGCAGGGTCGGCAGACAGATGCAATCGGGAGTCAGGGGGCGCTCACGGGCATCGAGACCGATCTCGGCCTTGAAGAATTCGCGGTCACTATCGAGAAAATTGATCAGCGCCACCGGGCAGCCTGTCGCTTTCACGGCTAGTTCGACGAGATCATCGAATGCGGCTTCGCGCGGTGTGTCGAGAATACGATAGTCGCGCAAGGCCTGCAGCCGCGCTTCTTCCTCTGCACGCCAGGCATGCGGATCCGATCCGTTTGCGGATTCGTGCACCTTTGCGTCACGCCCGCGCATATGCGCTTTCTCCGACATTCATGCAACCCGAAGCCACGCTGGCATGGATTCTTCAAGAAATCGTTTCAGCGAAGGTTGCGCATCGTAAGGGCCGGGCAATCACTCTTTCTTCCGCTGCGTTACCCGTTGGGTCGGCGCCGCTTCGCGCGGGTTTTCGGGCCACGGATGCTTGGGGTAGCGACCGCGCATCTCGGCACGCACATCCGCCCAGGAGCCGGCCCAGAAACCCGGCAGGTCACGGGTGATCTGAATCGGGCGCCGCGCCGGCGACAGCAGTTCGAGGACGAGCGGCAGCCGTCCGCCGGCAATCGCGGGATGGGTCGTCAGCCCGAACAGTTCCTGCACGCGCAGGGAGATCATCGGTTCCTCGCCCTCATAAGAGACCGGCACCCGGGATCCGGTCGGCGCCGTGTAATGGGTAGGGGCATCCCGGTCGAGACGGGCGCGCAACTCCCAGGGAAGGAGCGCTTCGAGGGCCGTCTGCAGATCGCCGGCGGATACCTGCGCCAATGCCGACCGCCCGACGATGAAGGGCGCGAGCCAGTTTGCGGCATCGCCGGCGAGTGCGGCATCGGCCAGATCGGGCCAGCCCGCATCGGGCCCCTCCGCCCGGCGCAGGAAGCCGATCCTTGCCCGCCATTGCGCGAGCGCGGGGGACCAGGGCCATTGCGCCGGTCCCGGATCGCGCGCGATGCCCTCCGCGAGCACGGTCGCGGCCTCCGGGGTGGCGGGAACGGCGAGCGGGGTGCGCGTCATGACCAGTGCGCCCAGCCGCTCGGCACGACCGGCGCGCAGGGCCCGGGCCTGGGGCTCATAGACCACCTCCTCGGTCGTGGTGATCTGCCCGCCCATCCGCGCGCGGATTTCCTCGCGGTCGATCCGCGCGGCGCAGATGATGCGCGCGCGGGCTGCGGTTCCGCTGATCTCGGCGATGGCGAGATGCGATTCGCGGGAAAGCGGATGCGCCGCGTCGATCACCGCGCCGCGGCCATTGGCCATGACGAATTCGCCGGGCCTGCCGCGTGCCGCGGCGATACGCTCGGGATAGGCTGCAGTGAGCAGGCCGCCAGACAGGCTTTCCGGATCCGCCTCGGCTCCGTCCGAGGCGCGTCGCACATCCTTGCGCGCGCTGCGGGCCCAGCGCAGGGCCATGGCGCGCGCCTGCTGCGCCCGTTCCCCGCCCTCGCGGCGCAGGCGCTGGACCCGCAGCGCGAGGTCGGGATCGTCGCCGCCGAGCCCCCGCTCGACGAGCACTGCGGCGCAATCGGCTGCGAGCAGCGCAGCCGGCGCCGATTCGTGCGCGGCATCGACGATCATGCGTGCAAGGCGGGGCGGCAGCGGCAGGGCGCGCAAGGCATGCCCGGTTTCCGTGATGCGCCCGTTTGCATCGACACCGCCGAGATCCTGCAGGAGCCGGCGCGCTTCGGCTATTGCGGGTGCCGGTGGCCGATCGAGGAAGGGCAGGCGGGTGGGATCGGTCTCGCCCCAGGCGGCACAGTCGAGGACGAGGCCGGTCAGATCGGCATCGAGGATTTCGGGGCGCTGGAAGGCAGGGAGCGCCCCGTTCGCCGCCTCCTCCCAGAGCCGGTAGCAGATGCCGGGCTGCGTGCGTCCCGCGCGCCCGCGCCTCTGATCGGCACCGGCACGGGAGATGCGGATGGTCTCGAGCCGCGTCAGGCCCGAACCCGGTTCGAACCGGGGCGCCCGGGTATAGCCGGAATCGATCACCACCCGGATGCCTTCGATGGTCAGCGCGGTCTCCGCGATGCTCGTCGCCAGAACCACTTTGCGATGACCTTGCGGCGCCGGGGTGATGGCGCGGTCCTGTTCGCCCTTGTCCAATGCACCGAAAAGCGGCGCGACGATCACCTGCGGATCGCGCAGCCGCTCGGCCAGCAGGCGCTCGACTCGCCGGATATCGGCGGCGCCGGGCAGGAAGGCGAGAACCGAACCGGTTTCGGTCTCGAGCGCGCGCATGATGCAATCGGCCATGTCGGCGCTGAGCGGTCTTTGCGTATCGCGACCGTCATAGCGCGTCTCCACCGGATGGCTGCGCCCCTGCGATTCGATCACGGCTGCCGGTCTGGACGCCCCTTCCGCTTCCGGGCCGGCGGATTCGGGGCCAAGCAATGCTGCGATGCGCGCACCGTCGAGCGTCGCCGACATCACCAGGATACGCAGATCCGGCCGCAGGCCGGTCTGCACGTCACGGGCGAGGGCCAGGCCGAAATCGGCATCGAGCGAGCGCTCGTGAAACTCGTCGAAGATCACCAGGGCGACCTCATCGAGCAGCGGATCATCGAGCACCATGCGCGAGAACACGCCCTCGGTCACCACGGTGATCCGGGTCTTCGGGCCCGTCCGCGATTCGAGGCGCACGCGCAGGCCCACGGTTTCGCCGACGCGCTCGCCCAGGCTCGCGGCCATGCGTTGCGCCGCAGCTCGCGCGGCGAGGCGGCGCGGCTCCATGAGGATGATCTGCCGACCGGTGAGAAAGCGCCCGTCGCGCAGGAGCGCAAGCGGCACCCGCGTGGTCTTGCCCGCGCCCGGGGGCGCCACCAGCACCGCGCAGGGGTCATAATCGAGCGTCGCGACGATGCGGGCGAGCACCGCATCGATGGGAAGCGGTGCGCCTTCGAGCGCTGCAGAGATGGATTCGGGCGTATCCGGCATGGCAACAGCTCTAGTACAGAAGCGCGGCTCGTGCATCGCCGATCTGTCGAGGAAGCGAAGCAACCCGCGCTGATGCGGCCCGGACCCGTGCGCGTCTGGAGGAATGTGTTGAGAATTACTTAGCAACTTTTGATTACAAGCAATCCAGGAACGCTTTCGGGAACGCAGATGACCATCTGGAATTTCATTCCGACCCGCATCCGCGCCAGGCATCCGCGCAATGCACGAATGCCGGGAAGCGCATCGGTGATCAATCGGTTTTTTGCCGATACACGCGCCAATATCGCGATGGTCTTCGCCGTGGCCATCATTCCCGTCATCGCCGCCATCGGTGCCGCCCTGGACTACTCACGTTGGGCGGATGCCCGTAGCGCCGTTCAGGCGATGGTCGATTCGACGGCGGTCCAGGCGGTTGGGCGCTCGCGGGATCGTGCCGCGCTCGACGCTGCAGAGCGCGCCCTGCGCGAGCGGCTGGAGAAGGTGGCCCATGCGCCGATCATCAGGGATCTGCAGGTCATACGCGAAAACCCGATCGAGGACACGACAACGCTGGTGGCGGTGTCCGTGGATGGCGGCGTGCCCACCACCTTCATGCGATTCTTCGGATTTTCCGAACTCCCACTCTATGCGGAGGCGCGAACCCGCGGCGAATTGCGATCCTTCGAAATCTCGCTGGTGCTCGACGTGACGGGATCGATGCGCTTTCGTGGCAGGCTGGAAGCGCTGCAGGATGCCGCACACGGGCTGATCGACACGATTCTGCCTGCGGGCGAACCGCCCGGCGATCGCCTGCTTCTCAACGTGGTGCCCTATGTCACGGCCGTGAATATCGGACGTCATCGCGGCGACTGGCTGGCCCCGCTCGACCGCCCGCCGCACAATCACCCGCCGGGCACGTCACGCTATGGCAATCGGTATATCTGGACGGAGGACGAGATATCCGGCTCGGATTGCCAGGGAACCGGCGTCAACTGGGATCCGGGTTTGCGCATCTGCTACATCGGCACGCGCAGCGTCTGGACGCGCCCCGGGCCCTGCCCCGGCGTGCAGATCAACGGGACCTGTCATGTCGCCGACGGCTGGATGGGCTGTGTCGAGGAACGTGGGCGCGGCAGTCATTCGCTCACGGATGCGACCCCGGCTACGAGCCCGTTCCAGCCCTATTACTGGCCGTCCTGGGGTGGCGTGGGCAACCCTGATGCCGAACCGCGACACAATAGCTACCTGCCCGTACCGATCGACGAAAGCGCCGAGACGAATGCGATGAGCAATCTCGGGCGCGGACCGAATCTCGGTTGTCCGCAGAACGAGATCACCGATTGGACCAACAACCGCCGCTACCTCCAGGACACGATCAATGCTCTCAACCCCTGGGGCCGTAGCGGAACAATGACCCATGCGGGGCTCGCCTGGGGCTGGCGCACCCTGTCACCGCGCTGGGCGGGCATGTGGGGCAATACGCCGGCGCCGCGCGAATACGATCCGGAGAATGTCGAGAAGATCGTCATCTTCATGACGGACGGCATCAACCAGTTCTTCTCGGTGGAGGCTCCCGAAGGCGATAGTGACTACACCTCGCTCGGGTTCATCAGCGAGAACGACAGCGTCGACCACAGCAACGACCAGGATTTCCTCGATGCGAAAATGCTGCAGCTTTGCACGCGCATCAAGGATGAGGGTATCGAGATATTCACCATCGGGTTCGATCTGCAGCGCTTCGAAGAAGGAACACAGGCACGCCAGATGCTGCATGACTGCGCCAGCTCATCGGATCACTTCTTCGATACCGATGTCAGCAACATCGATGGCGCCTTCGAAAAGATCGCCCGCGACATCCGCTCGCGCCGGGAACGTCTCACCCATTGAGATATGCGCCATTTAAGGAAAGTAAACCATATTATTAGCTATTCTTGATTGTGCAAAACAATCAGGAAGAGTGATATGGGTGCGCTGGTTTCCCGCTTTCGACTTACCCTCGTTCTGGCGCTGACCCTGCAGCCCGATCACGTGGTTGCGATAAACAATGTCTGGACCGGCGCGGTTTCGAGCGATTGGCACGAGCCCGGCAACTGGTCCGATGGTATCCCACCCGATTCGGGACGTCCGACCTTCATCACGACCAACACGCCACACGCGCCGCACCTGAGCGGCGGTATTGCCGGGACGAACCGATTCTCGATAGTCGGCGATGGGCGGCTGACGATCGACGGCGGGGCGGATCTGCTGAGCACGGGACCCGCCTATACTCACAGCCCCGATGCCAGCCCCGACAATCCAGGTGTGATCTTGAGCGGCGCGGGAACTGTCTGGCGCGTGCCAGAATATCTCGGCATCGGTCGCAACCACCGTGCCGGCGCAATGATCATCAAGAATGGCGCACGGCTCGAAACCAACTGGTTCCAGGTCACGCCCTACGATCCGGTGGAGAGGAGTTATTTGCGGGTAAGCGGCCCCGGAACGACGCTTGTCTCCGACAGTGGCGGCGAAGTCGGAACATACAGCCAAGGTATCATGATCGTGGCCGATGACGCACATGTCGGTGCGGGCGAGGGCAACACCCTGTATCTCGGAGATGAAACCTGGTCCCATGAGGCCACGATCGTGATCGGTGCGGTTTCGGGCGAAGCGCCTGTCGGGCCTGGGCGGATTTCGGCGCAGCGTATTCTTGCGGGCGGGGATGCGGCGAGCATCGTGTTCAACCATACAGGCACGGATTATGTCTTCGACACGCCGCTGGAGGGCGATGCGACAATCCTCCATCAGTCCGGGACGACGATCATCACCGCCGGGAATGCGGGCTTCACCGGCGAGACGGATGTCACGGGGGGTGTGTTGCGGGTCGAAGGCGGCCTGCGCGGGACGCTCGACATTCGGGGCGGGGCGCGGCTTTCGGGAACCGGTATCATCGGCGAGACGCGTCTGCATGCGGGCGCGACCGTCGCGCCGGGAAACTCCATCGGCACGCTCAGCGTGGATGGCGATGTCACCTTCGCACCGGGATCGCGCTTCGAGGTGACGGTCGATCCGGCCAGTGGCGCGCATGACCGCCTCGCGGCCACCGGGCGGGCCATCATCGATGGCGGCGAGGTCGTGCATGTCGGACGCGCGGAGATGGCCGGTGCACGCTATCAGCCCTTTGCCAGCTATCGTTTCCTGACGGCGGATGATGGTGTCGAAGGGCGCTTCGATGCGGTCTCCTCCGGCTTTGCTTTCCTTGACGCCGATCTCAGCTATTCGGGCAACGCGGTCGATCTGGTGCTCAGCCGCAACGACCGCGCCTTTGCCAGCGTCGCCGCAACGGCGAACCAGCGCGCCGTTGCGCAGGCGCTCGAGGGCCAGGACTTCGCGGCGCCGCTGCATCAGGCCGTGCTCGGCCTCGATGCCGGGGAGGCACGCACGGCCTTCGAGGCGCTCTCCGGCGAGCGCCATGCCCCGGCGCTGGCCAATCTTGCCGAGAATACGGCTGCGATCCGCACGATCCTGGCCAAGCGGTTCCGCCTGGCCTTCGACGGTGCAATGGGCGCGGGTGCCGATGCCGGACCCGCCACAGCCTATGCGGGGCTCTCGTCCCTGTCTGATCCCGGCGCCGGAATACGTGCCGAGCCGCGCGCCACGCTCTGGGCCAAGGGGTTCGGCCAGCACAGCCGGCTGCGCACTGGCGGTGGAGCGCAGTTCGCCTCGGGGGTTCTCCTGGGTGCGGACATGCCGCTCGAGCGGATGCCGGGAGATAGCGCGGCCAGTCACTGGCGCGTGGGCATGCTCGGCGGTCTGGGCACGACACAGTCCCGCGCAGCTTCCGGGCATGATCTGACGACTCGGGATCTGTATCTGGGTGTCTATGCCGGGCGGCGCCAGGGTGAGTTCAATCTCAATTTGGGGGCCACGGGCTCCCGTCACGCGGCCCGAAGCCGCCGCAGCGTGCGCTTCCCCGGTTTTGCGGAGACGCTCGAGGCGCAATTTGCCGGCTACGGGTACCAGGTCTTCGGCGAGGCCGGCTATCGCCTGCATGCGGGCCAGCTGACGGTCGAGCCGATCTTCGGGCTCGCCCATCTCGGCCAGGTGACGCAATCATTCCGGGAATCGGGGGGTGATGCCGCCCTCGCGGTCAATGGCATGCATCACCACGATACGCGGGCAACGCTCGGGACGCGGTTGCAGACCCGGCTGCGCATGGCGGGCGGCGAAGCGCGTGTCCACATGATGGCGGGGTGGCAGCGCCGGCTCGGGGGCAATGCGCCGCAGCTGCGTATGCGCTTTGCACAAGGGCCCGGCTTTGCCGTCGCCGGCACGCGCGGGCCCGCCGATGCGCTCGTCGGGGAAGCCGGGATCGATCTCGACTTCGACGGGGGAGCCACGCTCGGGCTGTCGCTCGACGGCTCGGCCAACCGGCAGACGCAAACCCTCGGCGGCAATCTCGACCTGCGCGTCCCGTTCTGAGACCAGTCAAGCGTCGTCGATCACACGGATGGCGAGCTGCAGTGCGAAACCGGCGCGGGCCATGGCGGCGATGTCGCGATCGCGGCGCTCCGGCTGCAAAGGCGTGCGATACGCACCGAGCCGGCGGCGTCTCGCATAGGCCTGCGCGGCTTCATATTCACGCTGCGCCCGGGCTTCGGCATCATCAATGGCCGCGTTGCTGCCGGTTTGCGTCGTCGCAATATCCTCCGCGAGCGCTTCTTCGATCAGGGCGGGGTCGAGTCCTTTCTCGCGCAGCTTCGCCATGATTGCCCGCCGCGAGCCGCCGCGCCGGCGCAGGCCGGCGACACGGGCGCGGGCATAGGAGGCATCATCGACATAGCCGCCGGATACCGCCTGCTCGACCACGTCTGCCACCAGCTCGCGGGCCGGCCCCGCGATCTCCGGATCCCCCGCTTCGCCGCGCAAGCGCAGCCTTGTCTCGACCTTGCGCGCAAGAACCCGCTGCAACTGCGCGGAGGATGCCGAATACCGCTCCAGATAATACAGGGCCGCCCGCTGCAGCCAGGCCTGCGTGGCAGGCCGGGGAGGCTTTCGGGGCTTGGTGCGCGAACCGGCTTTCGCCCCTGCTTCGTCATCGTCTGCGCTTTCGCTCATGCGGGTGTTTTCCCGCGCGCGCGGCTGCCGCGCAAGGGGAAGGGCGCTCCCCGCCCCTCGAAAACGCAGCTTTTGATAATTTGAAGAATCCGATTACAACTGAAGCTGATCAGTTCTTGAAGACTGCATGCCTCGCGCGCAAGCGAATCAGAGTGGCAGCTTCGCAAAAGGATTTGACTTTAATGTCAATAGGCGCGCATATTCGAAGCTGTCTGGATCATGGCCGGCTGTTTCAGTATCTGCCGACCATTCCCGTAGAAGCGCATCTGCGCATCATTCTGCTGACGCCGGAAATGAGGGAGGAGATCGATGAAGAGCTGCTTGACCGTGAAGCCGAACATCGGACCGGCGCCTTCCTCGCCGATCTCGACCATTTCATCGGGGGTGGTGAGATCACGATCGGCGACCGGCGCGACAAGCACGCATTCCTGAAGCGCCTCGAGCCCGAGGGCGAGCAGGTCTGGGAGTTGCGCAGCATCGATCCGCAGCCGAGCGTGCGGGCCTTCGGCACTTTCGCCGATACCGATATTCTGGTTCTGACCCATATGCGCCTGCGCACCGAACTGGGTGGCTTCAACTCACGGGCGTTCAGGCAGGAAATACGACGCACACGCCAGATCTGGCACGGGATTTTCGCCCCCTACCGCCCGCTAGCCAGCGAGAAGGTGACGGATTATGTCAAAGAAAACGTCATGGATCTGCGAAATACGCGCTAGCATACCGCTCGCACCGCGCCATCTCGGCTATTTCGAGCGCAAATTGCGCAATGATTTTCATGCTGCCATCCTGAAGCTTTTTCGGCAGCAGGCGGATGCGGGCATGACGAAGGCCGATCTCGCCCGCAAGCTCGACAAGCGGCCTGAGCAGATCACCCGATGGTTGTCTGCACCTGGCAACTGGACATTCGACACCGCCGCTGCTCTCGCACTCGCCATGGGCAGCCGCTTCGAGATCAGGGCCGTGCCGCTGGAAGATGCGCCCCCGGGCAACCGGCACCATCCGCTTGCGGGTTATATTCCCGGATCCGGGGCCGGGTCGACTGATCAGTACGTGGATGATCCGGCGCCCACGGCGACGGGCCGTGGCAATCACCATCTGATCGATTTCGAGCGCGTCGAAACAGCGACGACGGTGCGGGCATGAGCATGGACAGCACAGAGGCGCCCGGCGCGGATTTTCCGGCCTTCAGGCTGATGAATGCCGTCTTCTGCGAGGATATCCGGCGCGAGGATAACGGTAAGGACATGCTTCTTGGCGTTTACGGCGGCGATATCGTCGCCGCCCGCTGCCCGATCCGCGTGGGCGTATCGCTATGGCTGCAATATGTTTCTGCGCCCGTGAGGACAGGCGAAACGGGTATCGCCTTGCGGCTGCGGTTCGAAGGGCATGAAAAGCCCGTGAGCCAGATCGGCCTGCCCTTCATGGAAGAGGGTGAGGCCACCCTCGCCCTGCGTGGCATGCCGCTGGAGATCAACGGCTCGGGTACGCTCCTGCTCGAGCGCCGTCTGCCCGGTCAGGACTGGGAAGAGATCGCCCGCAAGCGCGTGACCTGTCCCGATCCTGCGACGGAGGCGTCCTCCGACCGTGCCGGCGACGCCTGAATTCCGGCGCCCCTCACCCGCCTCCGTCACGCGAGGCGCGCCAGGCATTCCATAGCCCCATCAGGATGAAATAGATCGGCGCCGCGACCGCGACCGAGAGAAGAACCTCGTTTGCCGTGTTGCCCAAGAGCAGCATGATCCCGCCATAGATCACGGCGAAGATTGCCGTCGAGATCAGATTGGTGCGCGAAAAGATGTAAGCTGTCATGATCTGCTCCTGAATCCGTTCCCATCTCACGGAATAATGTGCTAGCCCGCGCCCTGCGCCGCGAGCCCCTTGAACAGGAAGTTCTTGCCCGATTTGAAATCGTAATCGGGATCCTCCCAGGCGACCATCTTGCCCGGATTGAGCAGGCCCTGCGGGTCGGCCTCGCGCTTGAAGGCGAGCTGGGTCTCGTCGGTCTGCTTCATGCCGCCCTCTTCCAGCGTGTAGCGGTGCGGGTTGAAGATCGGCGCGCCCATCTCCTCGTGGATCGCCATGATCTCCTCCAGCCGCTCCTCGCTCGTGAAGCGCACCAGCGGCAGGCCGAAACAGGTGACCTTGCCGTCGAATTTGACGAATTCGAGATGCGCCGGCAATTCCTCGCCGAAACGCTCGTGAATCCGCGTGACGAGATCGA
>JAFIEI010000019.1 GCA_020832565.1 Salinarimonas sp.
GAAACAAGGGCGGAACGAACCACCCCATGAAGCTCGCGCCGGATCTCCCTCCCCTCAGGGGAGGGATTAAGGGTGGGGTAACCCCGCGTGATGCCATGCCCGGCGGCGATGCGTTTGCGGCCGCTGCACCCCACCCCTGCCCCTCCCCTGAGGGGAGGGAAAGGCGTGCTATATCAACCGCTTGCGAAACAAGGGGGCAGAGCGATAAACTCACCCCGTCGATACTCTCGCCGCAGCGTCAATCATCCATGGCGATCAGCGCCGCGTTCCCGCCCGCCGCCGCCGTGTTGATGGTGATGGTCTGCTCGGTGCCGAAGCGGGTGAGATAGTGCGGGCCGCCGGCCTTTGGGCCGGTTCCGGAGAGACCGTTGCCACCGAAGGGCTGGACGCCGACCACGGCGCCGATCATGTTGCGGTTGGCGTAGACATTGCCGATGGCAAGGCGGTTCGCGACCTTCTCGACGACGCTTTCGATGCGCGTATGCAGTCCGAGCGTCAGGCCGTAGCCCTTGGCCTCGATCGCATCGAGCACCTTGTCGAGTTCGGATGCCTTGTAGCGCACGACGTGCAGGATCGGGCCAAAGACCTCGACCGTGAGATCCTCCGCCTTGCCGAGTTCGAACATGTGCGGCGCGACGAAGGTGCCGCGTGCGGGCGCCTCCCCGGCATAATGCACGGCCTTCGCCTCGCGCTTCATGCGCGCGATATGCGCCTCGAGATTACCCTTCGCCTCGGCATCGATCACCGGGCCCACATGGATGGCGAAATCGCTCGGATCACCCAATGCGAGCTCCTGCGCCGCACCGGCGATCATCTCGATCATCTTGTCCGCGACATCCTCCTGCACGAACATAAGGCGCAGAGCCGAGCAGCGCTGGCCGGCGGAGCGGAACGCGCTCATGATCACATCGTCGGCGACCTGCTCCGGCAGGGCCGTGGCATCGACGATCATGGCGTTGATACCACCCGTTTCCGCGATCAGCGGGGTGATCGGCCCATCCTTGCCGGCGAGTGTGCGGTTGATCAACCTCGCCACCTCGGTCGAACCGGTGAAGACCACGCCGTCGATCTTCTCATGCCCCACGAGCCGCGCGCCGATGCGCCCGTCACCGAGAATCAGATGCAGCGCCGAATGCGGGATACCGGCCTCGTACATCAGCGAAACGGTCTCGGCTGCAACCAGCGGCGTCTGTTCGGCCGGCTTGGCGACGACCGCGTTTCCGCTCACCAGAGCCGCGACGATCTGGCCGGTGAAGATGGCGAGCGGGAAATTCCACGGCGAGATCGCGACGAAGACGCCGCGCCCGCGCATGCGCAGCCGGTTCGATTCACCGGTCGGCCCCGGCAGTTCCTCGCCGTCGCCGTAGAGCCGGCGCGCCTCGATGGCGTAATAGCGGCAGAAATCCACGGCTTCCCGCAGCTCCGCCATGGCATCGTCGATGGTCTTGCCGGCCTCGGCCTGCAGGAGATGGAGCAGCCGCGCGCGACGCTCCTCCATGAGATCGGCAAAGCGCTCCAGTGCCTTGGCACGCTTGTCCGCGGGCGTGGCGTCCCAGGAACGGAAGCCGGCGCGAGCGGCGGCCACCGCCTTGTCGGCGAGCGCTTCATCCGCCTCCTCGACCGTGCCGACGCGGGTTTCGCCATCGACGGGCGAGACGCAGGCGCGGCTGTTCCCGCGCGCCTTCTTGCCGTCGATGATCGAGACGGCCTCCGCCGGCGCCTTGCCGGCCTCGCCCATCTGAGCGCGCAGCTTTGCGACCGCATCCCGGTCGCCGAATTCGACACCGGCTGAATTGCGGCGCTCGGCCCCGTAGAGATCGAGCGGTAGCGGCAGGGTGGAGTGACGGGCCTGATCGGGAGTCCTGATCAGCTCGGAGGGGCGCTGCAGCAGCGATTCGATCGTTACGTTCGGATCACCCGCGACCGATACGAAGGAGGAATTGGCACCATTCTCCAGAAGCCGGCGCACGAGATAGGCGAGCAGATCGCTGTGCCCGCCGACCGGCGCATAGGTCCGGCAGCCGAGCCCCTGGCGCTGCTTCAACAGATGGCCGTAGAGCTGCTCACCCATGCCGTGGAGACGCTGGAATTCGTAGCCCTCGTCATCACCAGCCATCGCGATGATCTCGGCCACCGTCAGCGCGTTATGCGTCGCAAATTGCGGAAAAATGCGCGGGCGAAGCGCCAGCATCTGCTCGGCGCAGGCGATGTAGTTGAGATCCGTCATCGCCTTGCGCGTGAAGACGGGGTAGTCGTCGAGGCCACGTTCCTGGGCGCGTTTGACCTCGGTATCCCAATAGGCTCCCTTGACGAGCCGCACCATCAGCTTGCGGTCATGGCGCTCGGCGAGCTCCGCAATATGGTCGATCACCGCGCGGGCGCGCTTCTGATAGGCTTGGATCGCCAGCCCGAACCCGCCCCAGTCGGCCAGTGACGGATCGGCGATCACCGCATCGATCACGTCGAGCGAAAGCTCCAGCCGGTCGGCTTCCTCGGCATCAATGGTGAAATTCAGATCAAAACCCTTGGCCTTACGCGCAAGATCGATGACCTGCGGCACGAGCTCCTCGAGCACCTTCTCGCGATTGAGCGCCTCGTAGCGCGGGTGTAGCGCCGAGAGCTTCACGGAGATACCGGGGCGCTCCGGCAGCGGGCGGTTGCCGGCAATGCGGCCGATCGTGTCGATGGCATGGGCGTAGCTGTCGAAGTATTTCTTCGCATCCTTGCGGGTGCGCGCCCCCTCCCCGAGCATGTCGAAGGAATAGCGATAGACCCGCCCCTTGGGCGATTGCGCGCGCTTGAGCGCTTCCTCGATGGTCTGCCCCAGCACGAAGTGATTGCCCATGATGCGCATGGCCTGGCGCGTCGCCGTGCGCACCGTCGGCACGCCGAGGCGCTTCGTCATCTGCCGCAGGATACCCTCCGGGGTCTCGCCGGGCTGGATCACGCGGGCGGTCATGCCGAGCGCCCATGCGGAGGCGTTGACGAGGAAGGCGCCGGACTTGGTCTCGTGATGGGCGAAATCGCCCTGGCCGAGCTTGTCCTCGATCAACTGGTCCGCCGTGCGTGAATCGGGCACGCGCAAGAGCGCCTCGGCCAGCACCATCAGCGCGAGGCCCTCGCGGGTGGAGAGCGCATATTCCTGCAGCATGTCCTCGATGCTGCCGAAGCCGCCCGCTTCGTTGCGGATCGCCATGATCATGCCGCGCGCGAGATTATCGACACGTTGCCGGGTACGGGCATCAGGCGCGCGCCGGCCCAGCAGGCGACGCGCAAGAACCTGATCATCCTCCGCATAGGGCGCGGCAAAGCTGTTGGTGGCGGGGGTCACGGCATCCATACGAGTCACTCCGTTGCGGCAAGCAGACCGTAAAGCGTCAACAGCCTGCAGAATAACGGGTTCCGATCCGCGTATCGATCGGATTATTTGCAAAGTATCCGTAGAAAATCCGGAAAAATTGACATATAAACGGATTCATGACGGAAATTGATCGTACCGACCGGCGCATCCTGCAGGAACTCCAGCGCGATGGACGCCTTGCCAATGTCGAGCTCGCAGAACGAATCGGCCTCTCCCCGACATCGACCGGCGAGCGCCTGCGCCGGCTGCAGAAGGACGGCGTCATCACGGGGTTTGGTGCGCGGCTTGAGCCCGAGAAACTCGGTCTGGGGCTACTCGTCTTCGTCGAGGTCTCCCTCGACAAGACGACGCCCGACGTATTCGAGCGTTTTGCCGAAGCCGTCAGGCGTGCGCCGGAGGTGCTGGAATGCCATATGGTCGCGGGTGGCTTCGATTATCTGATCAAAACGCGTTTCGGTACGATGGGCGCCTATCGCCGGTTTCTCGGCGAGGGCCTGCTCTCGCTGCCCGGCGTGCGTGAAACGCGGACATATGCGGTCATGGAAGAAGTCAAGACGGATGGACCGCTGCCGGTCTGATCTCAGGGCGTGGTGGGCCGAATCGGCGATGCGCGAGGAGCGGCGAGTGTTGCAGGGACCGCACAGCGCACGGATGCGCGTTCGGCTAAAGTGAGGGCGATTCGAAGGCGAAAAAGTGTCTTGCGCAACGCAGGCACCTCCAACACGAAACCATTGCGAGTCCATGGCGCGTAACCAGCGAAAACCCGTAGATCCGGTGCTCTCGGCCGCCGCCATGCTGCGCCGAGTCGGCTTCATGCTGTTGCTGATGGCATTGCCGATCTTTGCCATGATCTCGCGTCGCGCCGTGGTGCTGATCATGCCGATTGGGGTATCACTGATCATCATTGCCGCACTGATCGATGGCGGGCACCGCCCTGTTGGCCAAGTGAACCAGCGCTTTGCCGCATCGCCGCCGGTTCTCGCGACCCTGGTGCTCGCAATCTGGATTGCCATGAGCCTGATCTGGACGCCCTATCAGGATCCGGCGATCAACCGCGCCATCAGCCTCTTTGCAACGACGGCCCTCGGCCTCGCCGGTTACTACGCCATGCCCGAACGAATGCGTTCGGCCAATCTCTACCTCTTGCCGATCGGGGTGGCGGGCGCCGCGGTCACAGGAGCGTTGATCGCTCTGGCGACGACACGCGGCGAGATCCCGGGTATCGCGCCGGTAGCGCTCGAGCGTGGAATGGCGCTTGCGGTTCTCGCCGCATGGCCGGCAGCGGCATGGATGCATTCGCGCGGGCGCGATGCGCAGGCTTTGACGGTCGCGGCGGCGATCGGGCTGATGAGCTTGCTGGCACCGTCCTGGTTGCCCCT
Organism: Salinarimonas sp.; assembly: GCA_020832565.1. Classification (GTDB taxonomy): domain Bacteria; phylum Pseudomonadota; class Alphaproteobacteria; order Rhizobiales; family Beijerinckiaceae; genus Saliniramus. The sequence continues at coordinate 4,741 of JAFIEI010000019.1, forward strand.
GATCGCCTTTGTCGCAGGCGCCCTCGTCTGGGGTCTGGCCGCTTCCTACCCGCGCGCCATGACGGCAATCCTCGCCACCGGAACCGCCGTGGCGATAATTTCCGCTCCGCTCTTCGCCTTCATCGCGACGCCGCTGGGTACCGGGGCAGCGGGAAGCGCGATTGATGCGCTCGGAATCTGGCGTGGGATCATTCTGGATGACCCGCTGCGGGTCGTCACCGGCTACGGACTCGAAGCCGTGCAGCGCTCCCGAATGGCGGGCGAGTTGCCGTGGAATGCGCCGAATTCACTACTTTTCGAGCTCTGGTACGAGCTCGGGATCGTGGGTGCGGTGGCAATCGCGATCGGGCTTGCCGGCGCCGTGAGAGCCGCCGCACGCCGGCAGCCCATTCTCATACCGGGCGGGCTGGCCTGTTTTGCATCCGCCTTCACCTTCGCCGCTTTCGGAATCGCGAGCACGCAGATGTGGTGGATCACTGGCCTGATTGTCATCGCGCTGGCCTTCGTTGCCGTGACGCGCGGCCAGTTTCGCACGCGCCGCCCGAAAATGGTGTTTCCCAACCGGGCGGGGGTCGAGGAATCGACCCCCTGATCCGCATACGTCAGGCTGCCGAGCTCTGCATGCGCAGCTTCTCCACCTCGCCGGCCAGACGCCCCTCCTCGACCGCATGGCAACGCACATCGATCTCGCCGGAAAGCGTCGTGACACCCGGCGCCTCCCTCTGACAGCGCTCGTTCGCGAAGGGACAGCGGGGATGGAAATGACAACCCGAAGGAGGCGAAATCGGGCTCGGCACCTCGCCACCGACCGGGATGCGCTTGCGTCCGGTCATTTCGAGATCAGGGATCGCATCGAGCAGCATGCGGGTATAGGGGTGCTGCGGATTCTTGAAGATCTCCCGCGCCGGCCCGACTTCCACCAGGCGCCCGAGATACATCACGCCCAGATAATCCGCGATGTGGTAGACCACGGCCAGATCGTGACTGATGAAGAGATAGGACAGCCCGAGCTCGCGTTGTAGATCCTTCATGAGATTCAGGATCTGCGCCTGGACCGAGACATCGAGCGCCGAGGTCGGCTCGTCGCATACGAGGAACTCGGGCTCGGAGGCGAGCGCGCGGGCGATCGAGATGCGCTGGCGCTGACCGCCGGAGAATTCGTGGGGGAACTTTTCGCCATCGCGCGCCGAAAGCTTGACGCGTTCCAGGTTCTGCGCAACCCGGCGGGAAATCTCGCGCTCGTCGCGTGCTATGCCATGCGCGCGGATCGGTTCCGCAATGATGTCATACACGCGCCAGCGCGGATTGAGCGAGGCGAACGGATCCTGGAAGATCATCTGGAACCGCCGACGCAGCCCGGCCATTTCCTTGCGTGAATGCTTGGCCGCCATGTCATGGCCGTCGAAGACGACCTTGCCCGTGGTCGGCTCGTAGAGCCCCACCACGAGACGCGCCACGGTGGATTTTCCGCAGCCACTCTCCCCGACGAGCGAGAGCGTCTTGCCCTTGGGAATGGAAAACTTGACGCGGTCGACGGCGCGGAGCGTGGCCCGCCCTTCACGGCGCACCAACCGCCGCAGCAGCGGGGCGGAGACGTCGAAGTACTTGGAGAGGTCTTCGACCTCGAGAATCGGCTTTTCGATTGTCATGGGTCGGTCCTATTCCGCAGCCTCTGTCTTCTTCGCGCTGGCAGGATCGTGCAGCCAGCAAGCGGCACGTGAGGTGCCGACATCGATGAGATCGGGCCGCTCCACGCGGCATCGGTCGAAGACTTCGGGGCAGCGCGGATTGAAAGCGCATCCCCGCGGGATCTCCGTCAGACGCGGCATCGAACCCTCGATCTGGGAAAGACGTTCGAGATCGTGCCCGACCACCGGGATCGAACCCATCAACCCCTTGGTATAGGGATGCTTGGCGTTCTTGATCACGTCCTTGACCGGACCGATCTCTGCAATACGCCCGGCATACATAACCGCCACCCGATCAGCAGTCTCGGCGATGACGCCCATATCGTGGGTGATCAGCATGACCGCCGCGCCATGGTCTTCACACAGCCGCTTGAGCAGCTTGATGATCTGCGCCTGGATCGACACGTCGAGCGCCGTGGTCGGCTCGTCGGCGATGATCATGCGCGGATTGACGCACAGGGCAAGCGCGATCACCACGCGCTGGCGCATCCCGCCAGAGAACTGGTGCGGATACTGGTCGATACGCTTTTCCGGGGCCGGAATGCCGACTTCCGCGAGCAGATCGATCGCCTGCTTGCGTGCCTGGCTGTCCGAGACGTTCTGGTGGGTCTGGATCGTTTCCGTAAGCTGCCGCCCGACCGTATAGAGCGGGTTGAGCGAGGTCAGCGGATCCTGGAAGACCATGCCGATACGCTTGCCGCGCACCCGGCGCATGGCCTCCGGAGAGAGATTGTCGATCCTCTCGCCATCCAGCAGCACCTCACCGCCGGCGATACGGCCGGGAGGTTCGAGCAGGCCGATCACTGCCGAGCCCGTCATCGACTTGCCGGCACCGGATTCGCCGACGACACCGAGAACCTCGCCTTCGTTCACTGTGAACGAGACGTCGTCGACGGCGACGAGATTGCCGCGCCGGTTGGGAAATTCGACCCGAAGGTTCCTGACCTCGAGGACCGGTTTCTTGTTGCTCACGGCTTCCTCCTCAGCGCAGTTTCGGGTTGAGCGCGTCGCGCAGCCAGTCGCCCAGCAGATTGACGGCAAGGACCAGGATCACCAGCATCACGCCGGGGAAGATCGACATCCACCACTCACCGGAGAAGAGGAAGTCGTTGCCGATACGGATCAGCGTTCCCAGTGACGGGTTGGTCGGCGGCACGCCCACGCCCAGGAACGACAGGGTCGCTTCGGTCAGGATGGCGACGGCCAGCGAGAGCGTCGCGATCACGAGGACCGGCCCCATCACGTTGGGAAGAACATGCCGGATCATGATCAGGAGCGGATGGATGCCAATAACCTTGGCGGCCTGAACGTATTCCTTGTTCTTCTCCACCAGCGTCGACCCGCGGACCGTTCGTGCGAAATTCACCCATAGTGACGCCGCGATCGCGAGGATGATCACGTAGATCTTGAAATCGGCCCGCGCCTGCGAACTCATCATGGTCGAGGCGATGCCGTCGATCATCAGCGCGATCAGGATCGCGGGGAAGGTCAGCTGGACGTCGGCGATACGCATGATCACCGCATCGATCCAGCCACCGAAATAGCCGCTCAGGAGCCCCATGATCGTGCCCACGAGCGCGGCCAGGATTACGCCCGAAAAGCCCACGAGCAGCGAGATCCGCAGGCCGAAGATGATGGCCGACAGGACGTCACGGCCCTGGTCATCCGTGCCGAGCAGGTATTCCGCCTCGCCTCCCGGTGACCAGGCCGGCGGCTTGTAGGCGTCCATCAGATTGAGCGAGCGCAGGTCGTAGGTGTCGTAGGGCGCCACCCATGGCGCGAATATCGCGGCAAAGAACATCGCCATGGTGATGACGAAGGCGAGGATCGTCAGCGGCGAACGGCTGAAGCTGTAGAAGACGTCGCCGTCGAAGAAGCCCTTGGTATTCTCGTAGAAGCGGCGCCACATACGCGGCGACGAGGCCGGCATATCGGGGCTGGTGCGGGTCGGTTGCATGACAGGTCTCCTCCTCAGTGCGCACCAGCCGTCCGCTCGATCCGCAGCCGCGGATCGACGACGTAGTAGAGCAGGTCGACGACGAGATTGATGATGACGAAGAACAGCGCCACCAGAACGAGATAGCTGGACATGATCGGGATATCACCGAAATTGATTGCCTGGATGATCAGGAGCCCCATTCCCGGCCACTGGAAAACGGTCTCGGTGATGATCGAGAACGCCAGCAGAGCACCGATCTGCAGCCCCATGATGGTGATCACCGGGACGAGGGTATTCTTCAGGGCATGGCCGAAATTGATCGAACGCTGCCGCAGGCCACGCGCCTTCGCGAACTTGATGTAGTCGGTACGCAGCACTTCGAGCATCTCGGCGCGAACGAGGCGCATGATCAGGGTGAGCTGGAACAACGCGAGCGTGATAGCAGGCAGGATAAGATGGCTCCAGCCGCGCGCCGTCAGAAGACTCGTCTCCCAGTTCCCGATATTCGTAAGTCCGCCTCGCCCGAATGTCGGTAGCCAGCCGAGCGTGACCCCGAACAACAATATGAGCAGGATACCGATCAGGAAGGTGGGTAGCGAGATGCCGATGAGCGAGACCGTCAGGAATATCTTCGACAGGAACGAGTTTCGCTTGAGTCCGGTATAGACACCCATTGGTACGCCGACGAAGACCGCGATCAATGCCGAGACCGCGACCAGTTCCAGCGTCGCGGGCAACCGCTGCGCGATCAGATCGCTGACCGGGCGGCCCATGCGATAGGACTGGCCGAATTCGCCCTGGACGGCATTGCCGACCCACTTGGTAAACTGTACCGGGATCGGATCGTTGAGGCCAAGCGTTTCGCGCGCTGCCAGACGCTGTTCAGCGGTCGCCTCCGGGCCGAGCATGTTGTTGACCGGATCGCCAACGAACTGAAACAGCGAAAACGAGATCATGGCGACCGTGAGCATGACGAAGACCGCCTGCACCAGTCGTTGGACGATGAAATCGAGCATCGGGGTACCCTTGAGAGCCTCGCAGCGCCGCTGCGGCGCGCGGTAAGGCCGTTCTTTCGCTCCGTCTCCGGGATCCCGGAAATGGATGCATCCGCAACCGAATGGAAACCCCGGGGCAGGTTGTCCGCCCCGGGGTCGGTTAGAAGCTCAGTTCAACTCAGTCACGCATGCGCACGTAGCGCAGGTCCACATCGTTGAACGGGCGCTGCTCGATATGCTCGACACGGTCCGTACGAACGGCCCAGGCCAGCGCCTGCTGATGAAGCGGCAGATGGCCGACCTCGTCCTTGTGGATCTGCATGGCTTCGCGGATCAGTTCGTTCCGCTCGTCCTCGTCCACCGTTACCGCGATCTGAGCGGTAAGCTCCTCGATACGCTCGTTGAAGAAGCGACCCGAATTCCAGACGGCATCCTCATTGATGAGGTTCTGGAACGCGTTGAGCGCGTCGTAAGTGCCGGGCGTCCAACCGAGCATGTAGAAGCTCGTATTGTAGTTCTCGGCAGCACCCATCTTGTTGAAGTGCAGCGACAGGGTCTGCGCGTTGAGGTTGGCGTCGATGCCGATACGACGCAGCATCGGGATCACGGCCGAGCAGATCGCTTCGTCATTGACGTAGCGGTCGTTCGGGCAATCCAGCGTCACCGGGAAACCGTCGGGATAGCCGGCTTCGGCGAGCAGCTCCCGCGAACGCTCCGGGTTGAACTCGTAAGGCTCGGCAATCTCCTCGTCGAATCCGACGATGCCGGGCGCGATCATCGAGCCGGTCGGCGTGGAGGCACCGCGCATCACGACGCGCTGGATGGCATCGAGATCGAGAGCGTGGGCAAAGGCCTGACGAACGCGCACGTCCTTGAAGGGGTTTTCCCCCGAGCCGGGCATGTCGAGCAGCTCATCACGATGCTGGTCCATACCGAGGAAGATGGTGCGCAGTTCCGGACCCTGAAGCACTTCGATATCTGCATCCTGATCAAGGCGCGGCACATCCTGCAGCGGGACCGGATACATCATGTCGATCTCGCCTGAGAGGATCGCCGCGACGCGGGTCGAGTCACTGCCGATAGGCATGAACACGGCACGTCGGACATTGGTCTCGAGATCGTCATAGCCCCAGAAATCTTCGTTGATTTCCATCACGAGGCGGTTGTCCTGCTGCCATTCCACGAGGCGGTAGGGGCCCGTGCCGTTGGCATTGAGATTGGCGAAGTTGGTGGTGCCGCCGCCGACCACGACGTCGAACGCGTCGTTGGCTTCCTTGAAGTCCTGGCTGACGATGAAGAACAGCGAGAGGTTCTGCAGCAGGATCGGGTCAGGCCCCTTGGTGACGATCCGGATCGTATGGTCGTCGACCTTCTCGATCGTCTCGACGTTGGACAGGAAGCCACGCATCTCCGACCCGTCCTGATTGATGCGCTCGTAGCTGTAGAGCACGTCATCGGCGGTGAAGGGGGTGCCGTCGTGGAAGGTCACGCCTTCACGCAGCTTGAACTCCCAGGTCACGTCGTCGATGTTTTCCCACGACTCGGCCAGATCCGGCTCGAGCGTGAGGTCATATTTACGGTGAACGAGCGCACCGTAAATCATCCCTTTCACGGCATTGGTCGTACCGTGGTTATGCATATGCGGGTCGAGCCCGAGGATGTCGCCTGTCGTCGCGTAGCGGAACGTGTTGTCCTCGGCCTGGGCGCCGAAGCTCATCATCGCCACAACCGCGACTGATGCGAGCAGTTTGCCGGTACGTATCATCTCTGAAGGTCCTCCGAAGTCAAAAGCGGACGGTGTGATTTTTTGCGATCTATGTCGCTTATCCGAACTCGCGGATCATTATGCACCGGGTTGTAGTCTGGCAACTCCCCCGGTTCCATTTTCTTGCCATTTCCGCACAGTTCGAAGGCAGCATCCGACCGAAATGTCGGCATGCAAAGAGTTTGTGCAGATCACAATGCTTGTGCAGGACAAGTCTCTTTAAAATTGCTATTGATTATTTATATCATTTATAATTGCTTTACTGTGTGAAGATGCGCATCCCGATTGCGCCCAGGCGTACTCGGGGCCGCATATTGACCATGCCGGTCAGTCGGTCATGATCGCGCATCGAATTTCCCGCCCGTCCCGGTCGGCGCGAGAACGCGCGACCATGTCCTGCAGAGAGCGCCCCCATGCCCGTCATCAACCGCGTCGCCGATCTCACCGACGAAGTCGCCGCCTGGCGCCATGATTTTCACGAGAATCCGGAACTCCTCTTCGACGTCCACCGAACGGCGGGAATCGTCGCCGAAAAGCTGAAGGAATTCGGAGTCGACGAGATCGCCACCGGCATCGGCCGCACCGGCGTCGTCGGCGTCATCAAGGGCCGCAGCAACACATCCGGCAAGGTGATCGGCATCCGCGCCGATATGGACGCCCTGCCCATCGAAGAAGCCGCCGACGTCCCCTATCGTTCGAAGACGCCCGGCAAGATGCATGCCTGCGGCCACGATGCCCATACGGCGATCCTGCTCGGTGCGGCGAAATACCTCGCCGAGACGCGCAATTTCGACGGCACCGTCGTGCTGATCTTCCAGCCCGCCGAAGAAGGCGGTGGCGGCGGCGACGAGATGGTCAAAGACGGCATGATGGATCGCTTCGGCGTGCAGGAGGTCTACGGCCTGCACAACATGCCGGGCCACCCGGTCGGCTCCTTCGCAATCCGCCCCGGCCCGATGATGGCCGCAGCCGACAGCTTCAAGATCGAAATCGAAGGCAAGGGCGGCCACGCGGCCATGCCGCACCAGACGGTGGATACCGTCCTGGTCACGGCCAATGTCATCACCGCGCTGCAGGGCATCGTCTCGCGCAACGCCGATCCGCTGAAATCCGCCGTGATCTCCGTCTGCTCCATGCAGGGCGGCAATGCCTACAACGTCATCCCGCAGACGGCCACCCTGCTCGGCACCTGTCGCACGCTCGAGCCGGAGGTGCGTGATCTGTGCGAGCGACGCATCAAGGAGGTCGTCGAGGGTGTCTGCGCGGCCTATGGCGCGAAAGGCAAGGTCGATTACGTGCGCGGGTATCCTGTCACCGTGAACGATCCCGAGAAGGCCGAGTTCATCGCCGATATCGCCGCCGAGATCGTCGGACCCGACAAGGTCGCGCGTGACATCGCGCCGCTGATGGGCGGGGAGGATTTCTCCTACATGCTCAATGTGCGACCCGGCGCCTATATCTTCCTCGGCAACGGCGACAGCGAATCCTGCCACCACCCGGCCTATGTCTTCAACGACGGCGCCCTGCCCTACGGCGTGTCGCTCTGGGCCAAGCTCGTCGAGCGCGCGATGCCGGCCTCGGTCTGATGCGTCTGTGAAAACGCGTTAACGACCCTGAACGCTATCTGAATATCGCGCTCAGGGTCGGTCCAGCGAAGCTTTGGCAAGGTGATTTCCAACAAGGGAGATCACTCATGCGCCGCTTCGTCACCACCGCCTTCGTCACCGCCTACTGCTTCGCCATGATCGGCCTGATCGGCGGCATCGGTGTCATGGCATCCGGCGCCGGCCTGCCGACCCCGAAGGCCGAGGGCAGCGTCGGCATGGCGCTCATCCTACTCCTCCAGTACTGATTTTCGAACGCGCTGAAGCATTGCTTCGTCGCATTGTCATTCCCGTCAGCCGGTATCCACCTGACGGCATGATGCTCAAATCAGCTTCACAGCCCCGCCGAATCTGCTCTACGCTTCCCCAACGTCAAGAATAATACGGGAGGAGAAGAGCATGGCCGAAACGACACCCCCTCACGACCCGGGAACCCTCCTCGCATCACACAGGCCCTCCGGCCGCCTCGCCGGACGCGTCGCCTTCGTCACGGGGATCGGCTCGATCGGGCCGGGCTGGGGCAACGGCAAGGCCATCGCCGCGCTCTATGCCCGCGAAGGCGCCAAGGTCTTCGGCATCGATCTCAACCAGAAAGCCGCCGACGAAGCCTGCGAGGCGATTCGCGCGATCAGCGCGGCCGACGGCGGAGACTGCGCCGTCATGGCAGCCGACGCATCGCAGGAGGACCAGGTCGCCGCGGCCATTGCCGCATGCCGCGAGCGCTTCGGCGAGATCGATGTGCTCGTCAACAATGTCGGCATCGTCAAGCTCGACCGCATCACCGAGATCGACGCCGACGAATGGGACCGCGTCTTCGCCATCAACGTGAAGAGCGCCTATCTCACCGCCAAGCACATCCTTCCCGCCATGGAAGCGCGCGGGCGCGGGGCGGTGGTCAATATCGCCTCGATCGCCGCGATCCGATATACCGGCGTGCCCTATGTCACCTATTACGCGACGAAATCGGCCATGCTCGGCCTGACCCGCGCCATCGCGCTCGAATATGCGCCGAAGGGCATCCGCGCCAATGCGGTGCTGCCCGGCCTGATGGATACGCCCATGGTCACTGCGGGGCTTACCAGCGCCTATGCCAGGCAGGGCGATGTCGACGGGCTGAAACAGGCCCGCGCCGCCCAATGCCCGATGGGGCAGATGGGGGACGCCTACGACGTCGCGACGGCCTGCCTCTACCTCGCCAGCGACGAAGCCAAATATGTCACCGGTGCAGAGCTTGTCGTCGATGGCGGCATCACGCAGAAATATGCATGAGGCAGCATAGTAGGGGAGCAATGCGCCATGGCCGTCGTCGATGAATTCCGTAAATTCGCCCTGCGCGGCAGTGTCGTGGATCTCGCCATCGGCGTGATCATCGGCGCGGCCTTCTCTCGGATCGTCGATTCGATGGTCGGCGACATGATGATGCCGATCATCGGCGCGCTCACCGGCGGGCTTGATTTCAACAACTACTTCCTGCCCCTGTCAGGCGAAGTCACCGCGACCACGCTCGACGCGGCGCGCGAACAGGGCGCGGTGATCGCCTACGGCTCCTTCATCACCGTGGCGCTGAACTTCCTGATCATCGCCTGGGTGTTGTTTCTCGTGGTGAAGCTGATCAACCGCCTCAAGGAGCGCGAGGAGAAGAAGGCCGAAGCCACGCCGTCCCCGACGCCGGAACTGCCGGCCGATGTGAAGCTGCTCGCAGAAATCCGCGATCTGCTCGCTGCGGGAGGTTCGGGGGCAGCGATTTCAGCTGCCGTGGCGAACCGCGACGCGCCCGATCAAGGCAAAGCCTGACGGGACGCGCGCGTCCCGTCAGGTATCGATCACACCCGCCGATTCCTGCTCCTTGAGCGAGCCGGGGCTGGGCATCGAGATGGTGTTGTAGCCCGAATCGACGAAATGGATTTCGCCGGTCACGCCGTTCGACAGGTCGGAGAGCAGGTAGAGCGCCGAGCCGCCGACATCCTCGATCGTCACCGTCCGGCGCAGCGGCGCATGGGCCTTCTGATAAGCAAACATCAGCCGCGCATCGGTGATGCCGGCACCTGCCAGGGTGCGTACCGGGCCTGCGGAGATGGCGTTGACGCGGATATTTTCCGGCCCGAGATCGGAGGCGAGATAGCGTACGCTCGATTCGAGCGCGGCTTTCGCCATTCCCATCACGTTGTAGTTCGGCATGACCCGCGTCGAGCCGCCATAGGTCAGCGTCAGGAGCGAGCCGCCGGAGCGCATGCGCTTCGCCGCGCGCTGTGCCGCCTCGGTGAAGGAGAAGCAGGAGATCACCATGGTGCGCGAGAAATTCTCGCGCGTCGTCGCATCGATATAGCGCCCCTTCAGCTCTTCCTTGGCGGAATAGCCGATCGCGTGGACGAGGAAGTCGAAACCGTCGCTCCAGGCCGCGTCGAGCTGCTCGAACACGGCATCGAGCGAGGCCAGATCGTCCACATCGCAGGGGATGACGAGTTTCGAGCCCACCGATTCCGCAAGCGGCTTAACCCGGCGCCCGAGCGCCTCCCCCTGATAGGTGAAAGCGAGTTCGGCGCCCTGATCGGCGACCGCCTTGGCGATCCCCCAGGCGATGGAATGGTTGTTGGCAACGCCCATGATCAGGCCGCGCTTGCCCTTCATCAGACCGGTCAAAGCCCGTCCTCCCCTTCAGCCGCGCCTGCTCAGGCGTCAGGATGTTTCATTATGATGGTGGCGTTGGTGCCGCCGAAGCCGAAGGAATTCGACATGAAGCAGCCGATCTTCACGTTGTCGCGGCGCTTCGTCGAAATCGGCATGTCGTCGAATTCCGGATCGATCTCGGTGATATGGGCATTGGCGCTGATGAAGTCGTTTTGCATCATCAGGAGCGAATAGATCGCCTCCTGCACACCCGTGGCGCCGAGGGAATGGCCGGTAAGCGACTTCGTCGCCGCGATCGGCGGGCATTTTTCCCCGGAGCCGAAAACCTCACGCAGCGCCTCGATCTCCTTGATATCCCCCACCGGCGTCGCCGTGGCATGCGGATTGATGTAGTCGACCGGGCATTTCACCGTGGCGAGCGCCTGGCGCATGCAGCGCACCGCGCCCTCGCCCGAAGGCGCGACCATGTCGTACCCGTCCGAGGTGGCGCCATAGCCGATGATCTCGGCGATGATGTTCGCGCCGCGCGCCTTGGCATGTTCGAGTTCTTCGACGACGAGCACCCCGGCGCCGCCGGCGATAACGAAGCCGTCGCGGTGACGATCATAGGGGCGCGAGGCGGTTTCGGGCGTGTCGTTGTACTTGCTCGACATCGCTCCCATGGCGTCGAACAGGTTCGACAGCGACCAGTCGAGATCCTCGCAGCCGCCGGCGAAGATGATGTCCTGGCGCCCGGCCTGGATCGTCTCGAAGGCATTGCCGATGCAATGGTTCGAGGTGGCGCAGGCCGAAGAGATCGAATAGTTCACGCCCTTGATCTTGAACCAGGTGGCGAGCGTTGCCGCAGCCGTCGAGGACATCGCCTTGGGCACGGCGAAGGGGCCGATCCGCTTGGGACCCTTGTCCTGCGTGATCCGCGCCGCCTCGACGATGGTGCGGGTGGAGGGCCCGCCGGAACCCATGATGATTCCGGTGCGCTCGTTGGAGATGTCGCCCTCTTCGAGGCCGGCATGCTTGATCGCCTGGTCCATGGCGACATGGTTCCAGGCGGTGCCGCCTCCGTGGAAGCGCATGGCGCGGCGATCGACCAGCGCCTCGACATCGATCTTCGGCGCGCCATGAACATGGCAGCGGAAGTTCAGATCGGCATATTCCTGCGCGAAACCGATGCCGGACCGGCCTTCACGCAGGGAATCGGTGACTTCCTGCGTGGTGTTGCCGATGGAGGAGACGATTCCCATTCCAGTGACGACGACGCGTCTCATGCTCTACTCCCTTGCACCGCAGCCCGGGGCATGATCTTCGCAATCCCCATGCGGATTTTGTATGGGCGGCATCGCGGCCGCAATTGAGCTTCGGGCGAACGAGCCCGCCTCTCGTATCACTCTACGTCAAGCGGCTTCCGGCTTGAACAGGCCGACGCGCAGATCCTTGGCTTCGTAGATCCGCTTGCCGTCCGCCTCGAGGAAGCCATCGGCCACGCCGAGGACCAGCTTCGAGCGGAAGACGCGCTTGAGATCAACGCCGTAGACGACCTTCTTCACGCTCGGCAGCACCTGATCGGCGAATTTCACCTCGCCGACACCGAGCGCGCGCCCGCGCCCCTCGGCGCCGAGCCAGCCTAAATGAAAACCGACCATCTGCCACAGGGCATCGAGCCCGAGGCAGCCCGGCATGACGGGGTCGCCCTGAAAGTGGCAGGGGAAGAACCAGAGATCGGGCCGCACATCGAGTTCCGCGCGAACGTGCCCCTTGCCATGGGCACCGCCGTCTTCGCCGACCGAAGTGATCCGGTCGAACATCAGCATGGGGGGCAGCGGCAGCTGCGCGTTACCGGGGCCGAACATCTCGCCGCGACCGCAGGCGAGGAGTTCTTCGTAGGTGAAGCTGGTTTGACGGTCCATGTGATTCCGGCCGATCCTTCTGGGGCTCGATTCTCCATGCCGACGGTGACCGCCGACGCGCGTCTGTTAACATAGTGTATCCGGCCATCAAAGGCACGTCGGCACCGTTTCGCGTGTTTTTCGTGACGATGGACGCATGCGGCTGTGCCCGCATATCGTCCTGCCTCTCGTCGCGAAATCGCCGCAGACACAGCCCATACGTGTCGTCACGGGTTGCGGATTTTGTGCAGCAACCCTATAGATTTCAAAAGGGCTGATCGAGCGAAGAAGCGGACGACATGGATCATATCGCGTCGAGCAAAAAGACAATCGAACCGCGTGCCACGCACGCGCAGAATTCCGGTGCGCCGCAGGTGGCGGGCCGCAGCGGCTGTCCGCTCTCCGATCTGCGCGACAAGCTGCGCCGTGTCGGCCTGCGCCCGACGCGCCAGCGTGTGTCGCTCGGCTGGCTGCTGTTCGGCAAGGGTGACCGCCATATCACCGCGGAAATCCTCTATGATGAAGCCGCGCGTGCCCGCGTCCCCGTCTCGCTCGCCACGGTCTACAACACGTTGCACCAGTTCACCGAGGCAGGTCTCCTGCGCCAGCTCGCGGTGGATGGCTCGAAGACCTATTTCGATACCAATCCCACCGAGCACCACCATTTCTTCGTCGAAGGCGATGAAGCGCTGATGGACGTGCCCACCACCGACGTCACGGTCGTCGACCTTCCGGAAGCGCCGGAAGGTTACGAGATCGCGCGTGTCGATGTCGTCGTGCGCCTGCGCCGCAAGGATGATCACGGCTGACGCGCCGCGCGAGCCGGAGTCGCCGGCGGCGCGAAACGGGCATGCAAGCGTTTCCCGCTTTGCGCGCGAAGCCATCCCTGCTGACCGAGGCTTCTGATAATCTGCTCCCGTCGAGGCGTGGCAAGCAGCTGCGCCTCCATCCGAGCGGGGAGGGCACATGCCGTCATCGACACACACTCTATGGAGACTTGGCCCCGGGGAAGGTGCACGCATCGCCGTCCTCGGCGCCTGCGGCGGCATCGGGCGCGCGCTTGTCGAGGCTCTATCCGTAACAGGCTGCCGGGTCTTTCCCCTCGATCTGCCCCGGTCGCTCGAAGCCGCACCGCCGGCATGCGACGAGGCGGGAATTCCCGTCGATGCGACCAGCGAAGCCTCCCTTGCCGATGCCTTCGCCATACTGGATGAGCGCGCAGGCGGGCTCGAGGGCTTCGTCCATCTGGCCGGCTTCAGCGCTGCCCCGGCGCCGCTTGCCCGGCAAACCCGCGCGGTCTTCGACGAGGTCGTCGCCGGCAATCTCGATTCGACCTTCCTCGCCACCCGCGCCGCGCTGCCCCTGCTGCATCGGGGAACCGAGCCCTCCCTCGTGCTCGCCTCCTCCGGGCTCGCGGTAAAGGCGACCCCGGGATATGGCCCCTATGCCGCCGCCAAGGCCGGCGTCATCGCCCTCACCCGTGTGCTCGCGATCGAGAACGCCCCGCAGATCCGCATCAACGCCGTCGCGCCGAGCGCCGTCGAAACGCCCTTCCTCGAAGGAGGCATGGGGCGCGATCCGCATGGACGCGGCTTTGACCGCGAAGGTTATGCGAAGACGATTCCACTGGGGCGGATTGCAACCGCCGACGACGTGGTCGGGCCGATGCTGTTTCTGCTCGGCCCGGCATCGCAATACATGACGGGGCAGGTGCTGCATGTGAACGGCGGTTCGCTGATGCCCTGATGCGAGCAACGTGCGGGCCTTCAGTCTGATTCGCTGTCATAGAACGGCAGGTGTAGAATGGAGATGCCCGGAATTCTTGCATTCGCGGCGCTTTGCCCTTACCCGGATGACGTGTCGAGACAGGCGGTCCAGGATGAACGATATCGGTGAAACGCTGCCACGCTACATGCAGGTCATGCAGGTCCTGCGCGAGCGCATCGCGACGGGCGGCTACGGCGTCGACACGCTGATCCCCACCGAGGCGGAACTCTGCGAGGAATTCTCCGTCAGCCGCTACACCATCCGCGAGGCGCTGCGGCGTCTCACGGAAGCCGGCTTCGTGGCGCGTCGACAAGGGTCGGGAACGCTGGTCATTGCCCAGGAGCCGGCAGGCAACTTCACGCACTCGATGCGTTCGCTGACGGAACTGTTTCAATATGCCGTCGATACCCGATTCGCCATCGACGAGATCGCACCGGTCGAGGTGGACAACGCCGCCGCAACCCTGATCGGCTGCGCCCCGGGTGACACCTGGCTGCGCGTGCAGGGCCTGCGCATGACCCGCGCGCAGGACGCAATCATCTGCCATACGACGGTCTTCATCGACATGCGCTTCGCCTGGCTGGAGCCGGAAATGCGCGATTGCGTCGGGCCGCTCTATGCGCTGATCGAGCGCCGCGCCGGCGTCCCGGTCGCGGAAGCCGTCCAGACGACCAATGCGGTTCCGGTCCCGGAGGCGATCCGCCCGCTCCTCGATATGCCCAAAGGCGCCTATGCGCTGCGGCTGGTGCGGCGCTATCTCGATCGCGATGGCGCGACCATGGTCGTCTCGATCAACCACCACCCCGCCGATCGTTTCAGCTACACCATGCGCATCCGCCGCGATGCGCTGGAGGGATGAGGGCGCATCACGCCTGCAGGACGTAGACGCGAAACGGCATCCACAGCCCCATCCCCATCATGATGAGGTTCTCGGTCAGAGAGACGAAGCCGAGCGGCACCTTGCTGTCGCCGCCGACGCAGGCGCATTTCAGCGCGCGCTTGTCGATATAGACGGCCTTGAAGACGGATATCGCTCCCACCGTCCCGATGAACAACGCGACAGGACCCGCCAGCCAGATCAGTGCCGAGGCCAGCATCAGGATGCCGGCGGCGGTCTCCGCGAAGGGATAGACATAGCCGTAGGGTACATAGCGGCGCGCCAGCAGATCGTAATTCAGGAACATGGTCGAGAAGCTCTCGACATCCTTGAGCTTCTGCAGCCCGAGCAGCACCATCGCCGTCGCGACGAAGATCTCGAAGGTGCGCAGGCTCGCCACCGGCCCCTCCATCCGCCAGCCGATCGCCAGCGCCATGGCGAAGGCGACAGCAAACAGGGCGATGACCGGGGTATAGGTGACGGCGTCCTCATCCTTCACCGCGAGCCCGAAATGAGCGCGCAGATCCTCGTATCCGCCGATACGTTTTCCGTCGATATAGGCCTGCGGCGTCGTCTTCACGCCTTCGCCCTGCATGAAGGCGTCGGTCTCCTCACGCGTGCGCAGCGGGTGGTCCTCGACCTCGTATCCCTTACGCTGTAACATATCGAGGCTCTTGAGGCCGAACGGACAACGATGATCGGGCATGTCCTTGCGGTAGAGTTTCGCCGTCCGGGTCTTCGCATTGCCGGTATCGCTTCGTGCGTCCATCGCGCATCCCCTTTCTGCCGCGAGAGCGCGGCTGCCGGGGAGTCAAAGCGTGGCAGGCGATGTGGTTCCGGGAGGCGGGGTGCCTCCGTCAATCACCGCCTGTCTTGAGCCCGCAATTGCCGCGCTTGTTAGATTGAGGGCAGACAGCGGTCACCCCGAAACCGGCAAGTCGAATTTTGGGCCGACCCGTGAAGCTTCCCATGCAGTTGGTTCGGTACGCCGTGCAACCGCCACCGGCGGGTTATCTGGCCGAGAATCAGATAGCCTTGCTCCGCACGGCACTCAGCTCACGGGCAATCGCATCGATGTGGCGCTCCCAGGTGCCACAGCACCCTCCCCAGATATCGATGTGCGGATAGCGCCGGGCCAGAACTGCGATCATCCGACCCAACTCATCGGGATCACCCTCCTCGATATGATTGAGCTTGCACAACGCGATCTTGTCCATTTTTGCCGCATTGGGCCGGATTGCACGTATCCGCCTGCTCCAGTCTCCGACAGCCATCGCAGGCTCGAATTCGACCGGATGCGAGCAGTTGATGCCATAGGAGTCCGGCTTCGCTGAGCCTGCCAGTGAATCGGTTGTCTCGATTGCCTCCCGCAGGGTGGAGCCCGAACGCAATTTTCGTTCACTGGTGAGCGTGAAATGCAGATTCAGAGGCAGCCCTGCACGAGCTGCAGCGCGACCCAGACCCACCGCCTCGGGAATGTTGTTGAAGGTGGCACCCCAGACGATGTCGACGCCGCACGTTTGGAGCGTCTCGAGCTGTACCGAATGATAGTCCTCCGCCTCCTCGGCGCTGATGTCGCGGTTTGCAAGATAAGCATCGCCGCGCGGGCCGACACAGCCGCAGATCGCGATATCCGGCAATTGATCTTTGTAGGGTGCCGAGACCTCGCGCAGGAAATCGATGCAGCGATGCTGCATCTCGGCCAGGCCGTCGCGGGAATAGCCGAGCTTCGCCCCCCAATCGGGACTTGCCCTGTAGTCGAAGCCTGCAATCATGGCCCCGCATCCATGATAAGCGATAGTGTCGAGAAGCTTGCGGTACATGCCGCGCAGGTCCTTCACCGCAGCGGGTCTGTCCATGAGTTCGAACATCGCGAATTCCCGCAGTTCGTGACCGTAGCGAAACATGATTTCGGTCTCGGTACCCCCCTCGGTCAGGTATGTCAGCCCTGGAATACGCGCCTGAAACCTGGCGGCAGCGGGTCGGGTGACGCGTGCCGCCTCGCCCATCGTTTGGTGTGTCATGGTGCGACCTCCGTCTAAAGGCATTGGCCTGCATTTTATGATTTCGGAGTCGCGTTCCTCTACTGTCGTTGCGGTACGGTTCACCGTCAAACCGTTTTGTGCATCAGTCTCAGAATGTTAGCATCGGGAATATCGCGCGGTGTGCCAAGCAACCACGCGATACCCGAAAGGAAAACCGACCACAGGTGCACTCCCATGACCCGTGCCAGCGTTACAAAGGGCGAGGAGACCCGGCAGCGGATCCTTGATGTCGCGCAGGCTGCTATCGTTGATAAGGGCTTCACCGGGACTTCGATCGATGAATTGATCAGCGAATGCGGATTGTCGAAGGGCGGCTTCTTCTATCACTTTCGCGACAAGAACGACCTCGCGAGATCCCTTCTGCAGCGCTATATCGAAGAAGATGAACGGGTCTTCGACGAGGTGTTCGGTCGCGCAGCCGCGCTGGTAGACGACCCGCTCCAGAGATTCCTGTTGGGGCTGAGGTTCCTGGCCGACGTGATGGGCGATATGCCGAACGGGCACCCTGGCTGCCTTGTCGCGATCTCATGCTATCAGGAGCGGATATTCGACCAGGAACTCAAGAACCTCAACGCAAAGGCCGTATTGCAATGGCGCCAGAGGTTCCGGAATAGTCTGCAGGAGATCGCATTGCGGTATCAACCGCGCGAGCCGGTGGAGCTGGACGAGCTTGCCGACATGGTCTCGACCTTCCTCGAAGGCGGCATCGTTCTGTCCAAGGCGCTCAGGGATCCCGCTTCCCTGAGGCGCCAGATCCTGACTTTTCGCCTGTTGGTACAAGCGCTGTTTGTTCCAGCTCCCGAATCCGAGTCCAGGGAAGCACTGTCCTTTGGCGCCCGGAACTGATCTTTCCGAACGACGAGTTGCAAACGCGACGCTGCGCGATTGCGAGCAAACACGGCAGCAACGCCCCCGCCATCAATGCCTTGCCAGCAGCGTGCCATACCCCTGGATCTTGTCGGTGATGCCGTTCTGGCGCAGGGCCCACCAATAGGTCGCCGTGTTGATCGCGATCACCGGCTTGCCGAGCCAGAACTCGGCGATTCCGGCTACCCGCGCCATGGCGAGATTGGTGCCCACCTGCACGATGGCGTCGACATCCGGTCCGTCCACTTCGTTGATGGCGTCGCGCAGCTCGGTTTCCGAGACATGGGCGATCAGCATCGGGCTCTTGCACTTGAGGCCCTTGAGATTGACGACCTCGAAGCCGCAATCGGTGAAGAACTTGCGCACCTGGACATCGCCGACGGGCATATAGGGCGTGATCACGCCGAGCCGCTTGACGTTGTCATAGCAGCCGAGCGCCGCGCGGCAGGCATCCGAGCCCATCGCCACCTTCACGCCGGCGCGCTCCTCGACGCGCCGCTCCAGCTCGATCGAACCCTCAAGCCCGTCCCAGAAGGTCTCTGCCGACATGCCCATGACGAGATAATCCGGCCGGCAGGTCATCACTGCATCGACCGAATCCATCAGCGCCGCGCGGATATCGTCCATCAGCCTGTTGAAATCCTCGTCGCTGGTGACCGGGTTGTCCGGAATCACGATGCGCGAGAAATGATTGGTCACGCCCACGGGACGCATCGCGTCGAATTCCGGCTGGACCGAGGTATTGGTGGAGGGGGCGATGACCCCGAATTTCATGCGGTAACCGAGACTGTCGACCATGGTCATGCTCCCTTTTCGATTGTTTGTGACGATCAGGCCACGTCTTCGAGATCACGCAGCGACTGGATCATCGAGGAGCGGCGCACGAAGGCGCGGTGGGCTGCCTCGTCGGTGACGGTCTGGCGCAGTTCGTCGTGATAGGCGCGGCGCGCCTGCGGGTCTTTCTCGTTGAGGATCTTGCGATTGCGCAGGGCCTGGGCCTGGACGGTCTCGATCGCCACCTTGCGGCGCTGGCGCTCATAGCGTCCGATCGTCTCCAGCGGCGCGCCGTGCCAGACGGCGGTGAGCTTCTCGCCAAGATTCATGGCGTCGTGGATGCCGCCATTCATCCCCATCCCGCCGAGCGGATTGTTGAGATGCGCGGCATCGCCGGCGAGGAAGATGCGCCCGGCCACATAACGATCGGCGACGCGCTCATGCACCCGGTAATCGGTCTTGTGGACGATCTCGTAGGGCGCCTCGCGCGGCAGCAGCGCCTGGAGCCGCTCCTCGATGCGCTCCGGCGCCTTCATTGATTCCGGGGTCTCGTTATCCTCGGTGGGAAAAAGAACGCGCCACAGCGTCGGCGTGCGCAGCAACACCACCCATTCGTCCGGATCGCTGATATAGGCGATGTTGGTCAGATCCGGGATGGCCGAGCCGAAATCGAAGGTCGTCGAGAAGGTCAGGAAGATCTCGGGGATGGTCATGCCCTCGAAGTTCGCGCCGATCTGCTTGCGCACCACCGAGCGCGCCCCGTCGGTCCCGATCAGGAAACGCCCGCGCAATTCCTCGCGATGCCCGTCCCCGTCGGCGATGACGAGGCGCACGCCGTCATCGTCCTGGCTGGCTTCGAGAGCTTGCCAGCCATAACGCAGTTCGACCTTGCCCTCGCTTTCGAGCTTCTCGCGCAGAAGCCGCGCGAGCTTCCACTGCTCGCATTGCAACCGATAGGGATGGCGCGTCTCATCCGCGAGCAGCCCGAGATCGAAGGTGGCGATGACGCCCTCCTTGCGGTCGCGGAACTGCCATTGCGGGCAGATCAGCCCCTGTTCGACGCATTTCTCGGCGATGCCGAACCGGTCAAGCATATCCAGCGTCGGCGGATGGAAGGTCGAGGCGCGCAGATCCGTCGGTACATCCGTGTTCGCCTCAATCAGCGTCACCGGAATGCCCTCATCCGCCAGATACGCCGCCGCCGTCATACCGACCGGCCCGCCTCCGACGATCAGAACGCCTCTGTCACTCATGCCGCGATCCCCTCGCTGTGATGCGCAATGCGCGTTGTTCCAAATCCAGTATATGTCCGGACAAATTCATGCGTCCAGAGCAAGGTATTTCGATGGCGCCACAAACCGCGCCAGGCCTCCCTCCCCAGCGGGGAGGGATTAAGGGTGGGGAGAGACGCGCGCCTCATGCGCTGCCGTCGATGATTTTGCTCGCGGGTAACCCCACCCTTGATCCCTCCCCTGAGGGGAGGGAAAACGCGGCCTTCATGAAACGCTCGCCGAGCCTCCCTCCCGGGGGGAGGGAAAGTGCGCGCTGAACCCGCCGATACGAATGCATTCACCTCCCCCATCACATGATCGCCGGTTTCTCGACCGGTGCGCTGCGGGCCAACTGCACCGCCTCATCGGCGGGAAGGGTGTCGTCCCAGAGCCTTGCGATATAGCGCGCGCCTGTATGACCATTTGACTCATCGGCACTCAGCCATAATGCCGGGGCGCGCATGATCGCCGGCGAAAGCAGATTGCCGTCGGCGCCCTTCTTGCCCGGGCCGTCGGGCAGGAGTGCGGTATCCGCCGCACCGCCGGGCAGGAGCACGTTGACGTCGACACCCGTCCCCGCCAGATCCTGCGCGAAGACACGCGAGGCGGCTTCCATCGCCGCCTTGGACGGGCCGTAGGGCGCGTAGCCGCGCCGCACCATGGTCTGGTCACTGGTGGAGATGTTGATGATCTTGCCGAAGCCGCGCGCGATCATGCCCGGCGCGACGGCGCGGCTCATGTGGAACATGCCGTTGAGATTGGCCGTGACGATCTCGGCCCAGGCCTGCGGATCCGTCTCCCAGAAACGCGTCGGCTCGCGGTTATAGGTCTCGCTGACCAGCCGCATGCCGCGTCCGGCATTGTTGATCAGCACCGCAACAGGGCCGAGATCCGCCGCAACGCGCGCGACGAGGTCCGTGCAGGCTTGCGCATCGCCGACATCGCAGGTCAGCGGCATCATCCGCCCCGGCAGCCCGGCAGCCTGCGCCGCCGTAGCATCGAGCTCGCCACTCGCCCGGGCGCCCGTGATCGCGACATGCGCCCCCTCCTCCGCCAGCGCGAGCGCCATTTCGCGCCCCAGCCCGCGACCGCCGCCGGTGACGATCACGACGCGGCCTCGCAGTGACGGATAGCGCATCGCCATCAGCCTGCGGCTCCCATGCGTTCGAACAGCCTTCCCGCACCCGCGATGTCGTCTCGAATGCCGGCAAGGCGCAGTGCGTGCCAGAGCGTGGCGGTGTTGGAGGAAATCACCGGAATGCCGAATTCGGCCTCCAGCGGAGCGATCAGCGGCAGCGTCGGGAAATCGGTGCAGGATATCAGCAGCGCGTCGGGGCGCCCGGATTCCCGCGCTTTCTGCATCACGCCCCGCGCATGCGCAGCGACGGCATCGAGCGGTGTCTGTGCGATGCGAACATATTCCTGCGGCCCGGCAGCGCCGATGCCGAGCCCGGCGATCGCGAGTACATCGAAGCCGCACCCCTCGAGGAAGTGGCGCTCATGCGTGTCGAGCTTCTCGTGATACGGTGTTGCGACGGCGAGCTTTTTGGCGGCCAGCGCATCGAGAGCCGCGACGATTGCCGCAGCGGTAGTCAGGCCGGTGCGCCCGCTCGCGGCCTTCATCCGTTCGGGCAGGCTCTGCGGCGGATGTGTCATCGAACCGGCGGTGCAGGCATAGGCGATGACGTCGACATCAGCCTTGACCAGTTCGGCCATGGCGGCGTCGAGATCGTCATGCAGGGCGCGCATGCCCTCCGGCGAGGTCGTATCGGCGTGAAGCGGCATGCGCATGGTGTGGAAGCTGGTGCCCTCCGGCATCAGCCGGGCCCATTCCGCCTCGTTGACCGTATTGGTCGGCGGCACGATCACCCCGAGGCGCGCGCGCCAGGAATAGACCGATTGGTGACGCGGCGCGCGCAGCGTTTCAGGCATTGCTGCCTCCCAGCTTGTGGATCGGGCGCGGTGTGACCGGGATCATCGTGGTCTTGATCTCGGTATACATCGCCTCGCAGCCGCGACCACCCTCGCGGCCGATACCCGATTCCTTGTAGCCGCCGAAAGCCGAGCGCAGATCACGCACCATCGGCGTGTTCACCCAGATCGTCCCGGTGCGCAAAACCTGCGCGACGCGGTGGGCACGCCCAAGCCCCTCGGTCCAGACATAGCCGGCCAGACCGAAACGGCTCTCATTGGCCAGCCAGACAACTTCGTCTTCCTCGTCGAAGACCTGGAAAGTCGCGAAGGGGCCGAAGATCTCCTCTTGGCAAAGGCGCGCGCGGTTATCGTGCGAGAGCATCGCCGTCGGCTGCACGAAATACCCGGTCGCCATACCAGGCACGGTCTTGCCGCCGCCGAGGAGGGTCGCCCCCTCCCCCTCCCCGATGCCGACATAGTCGATCATGCGCTGCTTTTGCGCGGCATTGATCATCGGCCCGAGTTCGGTTCCCACCCCCAGCGGATCGCCGATCCGGATGGATTGCATGCGCGCGACGAACGCCTCCATGAAGCGCTCCGCGATCGGGCGCTGCACGAAGATGCGGCTGCCGGCGAGGCACATCTGGCCGTTATTGGCAAAGACCCCGAGCAACGCGCCGTCGAGGGCACGGTCGAAATCAGCATCGTCGAAGACGATATTGGCGCTCTTGCCGCCGAGCTCCATGGCCGAGCCCTTGATGCCCTTTGCCAGCGCCCCCATGATCGCGCGTCCGGTCTCCGTGCCGCCGGTGAAAGACACCATATCGATGCCGGGGTGCCCCGACAAAGCCGCGCCCGTGACGTGGCCGCGGCCGTTGACGAGGTTGACCACGCCCTCCGGCAGGCCGCAGTCGCCCATCAGCTGGAACAAGCGTGCAACCGTCAGCGGCGTCATCTCGGAAGGCTTGACCACGCAGGTATTGCCGAAGGCGAGCGCTGCGGCGAGCTTCATCGAAGTCAGCCCGAGCGGCACGTTCCACGGCCCGATCAGGGCGCAGACCCCCATCGGCTCGCGCGAGACGAGGGTGAGGAACCCCTCCTCCTGCTGGTAGAGTTCGCCGGCGCTGTGATTGATATATTCGGCGAAGAACTTGAAATTATAGGCCGCGCGCGGAATGTGCATGCCGCGTGTCTGGGCCAGCGGAACGCCGGTATTGATACTCTCCAGCGCCGCGAGCTCGTCGGCATGTGCCATGATCGCATCGTGGATCGCCATCAGCACCTGCTGCCGCGCGGCGATACCGGTCTTCGGCCAGGGCCCGTGATCGAAAGCATGTCGCGCCGCGCGCACGGCGGCATCGACCTCATGCGCATCGGATTCGTGCAGGATCGCGACCGTCTGCCCGGTCGCCGGATCGGCAATCGGCAGGGCCTCGCCATGGGGCCTGACGAAACCGCCGGCGACGAAGCCGGTAACATTGCGCGGCGCGGCGGCCAGCGCATCACGAAGTCCGATGGCCGCCTCGGCTCCCGTCATCACTTGCCTCCACGCCCGACGATACCGCGTTCGGCCAGATCGGCGATGCGCGCATCATCCAGCTTCAAGAGGCCCTTGAACACATCCGCATTATGCTCGCCCAGCTCTGGGCCGGCGCTGACCACGCGCCCCGGCGTGGCCGAGAGGCGCGGCGCGACATTCTGCATGGCGAGATCGCCGAAGACCGGATGCGCCACGCGCACGATCGCCTCGCGCGCCTTGAAATGCGCATCCTCCAGCATTTCCGGCGCGCGATAGATATCGCCACGCGGCACGCCCGCTTCATCGAGCAGCGGGCCGAGCTCGGCTGCCGTCATGGTGCGCGTCCATTCCGCGATCAGGTCGTCGAGTTCGGTCTGGTGCTTGCCGCGCGCGGAATGGGTGGCGTAGCGCTCGTCGGCTGCGAGCTCCTCGCGCCCCATCGCCTTGGCGAGGCGGGAGAAGACCGTGTCCTGGTTGGCCGCGATCAGGACGAATTTGTCGTCCTTCGTCGGATAGACGTTCGAGGGCGCCACATTGGGCAGGATCGCGCCGGTGCGCTCGCGGATGAAATCAGCCTTGTCGTATTCGGTGATCAGCGATTCCATCACGTTGAGCACAGCCTCGTAGATTGCGCTGTCGACGACCTGTCCGCGCCCGGTACGGTGTACGTTGTGCAGCGCCATCATGCCCCCGAGACAGGCGAAGGTCGCCGCCAGCGTATCGCCGATCGAGATGCCCATGCGGCTCGGCGGCGTGGAGGGATCCCCCACCACGTAGCGCAACCCGCCCATGGCCTCGCCGATGGCACCGTAGCCGGCATTGCGCGAGTAAGGCCCGCTCTGGCCGTATCCGGAGACGCGAATCATGACGAGGCGGGGATTGATCTTCGAGAGTTCCTCGTAGCCGAGCCCCCATTTCTCCATCGTGCCGGGCCGGAAATTCTCGAGCAGAATATCGGCATCGCGCACGAGTTCGCGAATCATTTCCTGGCCCTCGGGCTCACGGGCGTTGATCTCGACGGATTTCTTGTTACGCGCGATGACCGGCCACCAGAGTGACTTGCCGTGCGGCTTCTCGCGGCCCCATTGGCGCATCGGGTCGCCCGCCCCGGGCTGCTCGACCTTGATCACTTCGGCACCGAAATCGGCCATCAGCTGGCCGCAGAACGGACCGGCCAGCAATTGCCCCATTTCGATCACCCGCAAGTCGGTGAGCGGGCCGGAAAGGCGCGGATCGCGTGTCGCCGTCATGACGTTTCCTCAATTTGTCCGGACAATCTTGTGTCCAATTAATAACCGATCCAGCGCACCTGACAAGACAGATCGCTTGTTTTTTCGTCATATCGACACACCAAAAAATGCGCAGGAAGGCTGGCCGTGGATACAATCCGCGCAGAAAACGGCTTCATTCGCAATATTCTTGTAGACAGATGAGTTTGTCCGGACATATTTTAGAGCCAATCCCGGACCGGCATCGCTCCGTCGCAACCGGGCATGTGGTACGGTACATGACAATGGCTGCACCATCCAGGCGAAGACAACAGGGGAACCAAAACCATGAGGAAGACACTCTCTGCCCTGGCCGTCGCGACGCTGATCGCGTTGCCCGGCCTCTCCGCGGCGCCGGCCCAGGCTCAGGTGGTGACACTCGGCTCGACCGCGACCGGTGGCACCAGCCAGATCGGCCGCTCGATCGCAGCCGCGGTCTCCGAGTACTCGCCCCTCCAGATGCGCCCGCAGGAAATGGCGAACACCGCCGATTACATGCCGCTGGTGAATATCGGCGAGATCGATTTCGGCATCTCCAACGTCGTGCAGCTCTGGTACGCCCATCACGGGCTGGGCATGTCGGAAGGCACGCCGATGGGTGAATTGCGCAACGTCGCTTCGCTGATGCCCTTCCGCGCCGGCTTTATCGTCCCCGCCGACAGTGACGTGCGGACCATGGAAGATCTCGAAGGTATGCGGGTTCCCGGCTTTGCCGAGGGCACGCTCGGCTACCACGTGACGCTGGCCTATCTCGCCAATGGCGGGCTCACCTATGACGATGTCGTCGAGGTGCCGGTGCCGAATTTCCCGCGCATGTGGGATGCGTTCCGCGAGGGCTCGATCGACGTATCGATCGTCGTCGTCGGCTCGGGCAACAATATCGAGCTCGACCAGACGCTGGGCGGCGTGCGCTTCATCAGCTTCACCGATGACGAAGAGCGTCTCGAGGCCATGCAGGAATGGCTGCCGCAGATGTATTTCGCCGAAGTCGGTCCGGATGAGGGCATCCCGGGCATCGACGAGCCGACCAACATCAAGGTCTATGACTACACCCTCTTCGCGCCGGAAAGCGTCTCGGATGACCTCGTCTACGAAGTGACGAAGTCGCTCTACGAGAACGAAGAGCTTCTGGTTGCCGCGGGGCCTGTCTGGGCCGGGTTCACGGCTGAAGGCATGGCGCGTGATGTCGACGTGCCGTTCCATCCCGGTGCAATCCGCTTCTATGAAGAAGTCGGCGCCTGGGACCGCTGACCGGTTGCGACCCGCACTGATACTCTCGCGGATCGCCTGGGGCATGCTTTCGCGCTGCACAGGCGGTCCGCACGAAGCATGTACGCCATCCTGCCTGACGAGGAGCCCCGCATGGATGCGGCCATGACCGATCTGAGCCCGCGCGACCGGTTCACCCGGCGCTGGATCGTTCCCGCCCTGTGCATCTCGATCACCTTCGCGGCGATCTTCTGGTCACTAGGAGGGCCGATCCGCATCGGTGTGCGCGTCTATGCCGAGCAGATCCTCGTCGCAGTGCTGACCATGGGGCTCGCGGTCTGCTTCCTGACCCGGCGCGCCTCCGGGAAGATCCCCGAAGCGGCCCCGATCCCGCTCCATGATTATGCCCTTGCGGGGATCGCTTTCGGCTATGGCGTCTATCTGACCTGGGTTTTTCCCGATCTCTCCCAGAACGTCTTCTTCCGCCAGACGGAAGCGATCATCGTCGCCAGCATCGGCCTTGCGCTGCTGCTCGAAGGCCTGCGCCGGGCGATCGGCTGGAGCCTGATCGTCATCTTCGCGATGATCGGCGGATACGCCCTCTTTGCCGACATGTTTCCCGGCCCGCTGGAGGGACGCGGGATATCGCTGCGGCGCCTGATCAGCTTCACGGTGCTCGACAGCGCCGCCATGGCCGGTGCCGCGCTCTACATCGCCGTGGCGGTGGTGATCCCCTTTATCCTGCTGGCGCGGCTGCTTCTGGCCACGGGCGGCTCGGCCTTCTTCTCCGATCTCTCGGCCTCGCTGATGGGGCGCTATCGCGGCGGCGCGGGCAAGATCGCCATCGTCGGCTCGGCGCTGTTCGGCACGATCTCCGGCAGCGCGGTCTCCAATGTCGCCTCCACCGGCGGGATCACCATCCCGCTGATGAAGGAGAGCGGCTACCGCCCGCATACGGCAGGCGCGATCGAGGCCGCCGCCTCGACCGGCGGCCAGCTGATGCCGCCGATCATGGGCGCCGCCGCCTTCCTGCTGGCGGAGAATCTCGGCGTTCCGTTCACCGATGTCATCATCGCGGCCATAGTGCCCTCGCTGCTCTATTTCTTCAGCTTGTTCATCTTCGCCGATCTCGAAGCCGGCCGGCGCGGAATCCTGCCGGTCGAGGAGAGCCGGATTCCCGCAGTGATGCACACGCTCATCCGCGGCTGGTTCCTGCTCCTGCCCTTCGTCGTGCTGCTGACCGCCCTCTTCGCCTATGCGACGCGCCCGGAAACCGCCGCGCTCTATGCCGTCGGCGTGCTTTTCCTGATCGCCATGGTGCGCACCTATGAAGGCGGACGGATCGGGCTGCGCGATCTGGTCGAAGCGCTGGTGCGCACGGGCCAGGCCTCCGTCGAGATCGTCATCATCTGCGCCGTGGCCGGGATCATCATCGGGCTGTTCTCGCTCTCGGGGCTCAGCTTCGGCATGACCTTCTTCCTCGTCCAGATCGGGCAGGCCAGCCTGTTCCTGCTGCTCCTGATGACGGCGGTGATCTGCATCGTGCTGGGCATGGGGCTGCCGACGGTCGGGGTCTATCTGCTGCTCGCCACGCTCGCCGCACCGCCGCTGATCCAGCTCGGCCTGATCCCGATGTCGGCGCATTTGTTCGTCTTGTATTTCGGCATGCTCTCGATGCTGACGCCACCGGTAGCGATCGCGGCATTCGTGGCCGCGAGCATGGCTGGAGCGCCTCCGATGCGGACCGGCTTCGAGGCCGTGCGCATCGCCTGGCCGGCCTATGTCGTCCCCTTCCTCTTCGCCGCCTCGCCCAGCCTGATCCTCGCCGGCACGCCGGTCGAGAACACCATCGCCTTCATCACGGCGGCAGGTGGCGTGACGCTGATCACCGCGGCGATCGTCGGCTTTGCCGGTGGCGTGCTGGCCCCGCCGATGCGGCTTGCCTTTGCGTTCGCCGGCATCGTGCTGCTTCTGCCCCCGGACCTTCTTCCGATATCCTGGCTGCTCTCCCTCGCTGCGGCGAGCGCGGGGATCGCGCTCTGGGTGTTGAGCGGGCGCAGCCGTGGCGCAGTCGCTGCGGGAGAATGACGAGAGGAGGCAAGCAAAGACGTCAAAAGCAAAGTCGGTATGCGCAAGCGTGGCGTTGACTATACGTAAGCCAAGCTTCAGCCTGCCCGATACCCAACAACAGCTGCCGTCGAACTTCCCGCAAGAGGAAGGCGACCACATCGTCCAGGGAGGACATCATGAGACTGACACACACTGCCAGGTCCGCACGCAACTGGCTGGCCGGCATCGCTCTCGGTACGGCCGTCGCCTTCGGCGCCGCCGCGCCGCAACAGGCCCGGGCCGCCGACGATATCACCGTCACCCATTGGGGCGTTCTGATGTATGGCGCGCCTTATGCCATCGCCCGCGACCAGGGCTTCTTCGAAGAGACCGGCTTCGAGCTCGGCGAAATCCTGACCTCGTCGGGCGGCGGCACCACGGTGCGCAACGTGCTGACCGGGGGGCTGCTCTATGGTGAGACGAGCCTTGCAGCAGCCGTCTCCGCGCATCTGACGGGACGCGACATCCTCATCGTCAACACGGGCGCGGCCACCGTCGCCGACATCCTGTGGATCACGATGCCCGATAATGACGAGATCAACTCCATCGAGGATTTCGTCGGCAAGCGCATCGCCTATACCCGCCCGCAATCGGTCACTGACATGACCCTGCGCATGTCGCTGGACGCCGCCGGCATTTCGGCGGACGACATGGAGCTGATCGCCGCCGGTGGTATCGGTGACGGCCTGACCATGCTGCAGCAGGGCGCTGTCGATGCGGTGCCGATCCTCGAGCCGATCTGGGCCGGCCAGCGCGATAATTACAAGGCCGTGCTCTACCTGCAGGACGTGCTGCCGCGCGTGGCGCAGACGGTGGGCATCACCACCCGCGAATTCGCCGAAACACGCGGCGATGATCTGCGCGCACTGATCGAGGCGCGCCGGATGGGTGTGCAGTTCATCAAGGAGAACCCGGAAGAAGCCGCGCGCATCTTCGCCGAGGCCTATGAGCGCGACGAGGAGATCATGCGCATCGCCATCGATGCCATGCTCGAGATCGACTACTGGTCCGAGGGCGGCTTCGTCTACGAGGACATGGACCGCAAGATGGACGGCCTGCGCCTGATCGACGTCGTCGACGGTGATGTCGACTGGAGTGCCGTGGTCGACGAGAGCTTCCTTCCGGAAGATCTGCGCAGCGAGTAAGCGGGAGCGGTTCCAGTGTCTCATGAAGTGCATGCGCGTCTCGAGGGTGTGACGCGGGTCTATCCCGCCGTGGCCGGCAATCCGCCGGTCCACGCCCTCGGTCCGATCGATCTCGACCTGCGAAAGGGCGAGTTCTTCTCCATCGTCGGCCCGTCCGGCTGCGGCAAATCCACCTGCATGGACGTGCTGGCCGGCCTGGCCCCGCCGACGAAGGGGACGGTCTGGTTCGAGGACAAACGCGTCCACGGCAACGTCCCCGACGGTATCGGCGCCGTGTTCCAGGAAGACGCCTCGTTTCCCTGGCTGACGGTCGAGGACAATGCGGCCTTCGGGCTGCGCCGCGCAGGCGTCGATGCGGCGGAGATCCGCCGCCGCGTGGAATACGCGCTCAGCTTCATGGGGCTGAAGGACTTCGCCAAGGCCTATCCGGCGCAATTGTCGGGTGGCATGCGCCAGCGTGTGTGCATTGCGCGCACGCTGGTGCTGCAGCCGCGGCTGATCCTGCTCGACGAGCCCTTCGGCGCGCTCGACGCGCAGACAAGGCTCCTGATGGGTGACGAGCTGCTCAAGCTGTGGCGCGAGACAGGCGCCACGGTGCTGCTCATCACCCACGCCCTTGACGAGGCCGCCATGCTCTCCGACCGGATCGGCGCCATGTCGGCCCGGCCGGGGCGCTTCCTCGAAACCGTCGAGACCGGCTGGTCGCGCGATCGCGATTCGCGCATGCTGGAAGGCGAGACTTTCGGGCATATCACCGGGCGGCTCTGGCAGATGCTGCGCTCCGAATCCAAGCGTGCGATGGGGCATGAGGGAGGCGTTGCATGAACCGCCTCACCCTGATCCGCACCGTCGTGATCGTAGCGTTCTTCGGCCTGCTGGAGATCCTCTGCCGCACCGGTATCATCTCCCCCTTCACGATGATCCCGCCGAGCGAGATGGCCGTCGAGCTCTGGCTGTTGATAGCATCCGGCGAAGTCGCGCGCGGCATGCGCCAGACATTGGGGAATGTGGCAGTCGCCTGCTTCTTCGCCATCACCGTGGGCTTTGCCGTCGGCGCCGGCGTACATGCCGTGCCCCGCCTGCGACGCGCCCTCGATCCGTTCCTGACGACCTATTACGCGGTGCCGTTCTTCGTCTTCTACCCGCTGCTCGTCTTCATCTTCGGAATGAACAATTTCCCGATGATCATGATCGGCTTCCTCTTCGCCGTCGTGGCGATGATCATCAACACGCTCAACGGCCTCGACAAGATCCCGCGCGTCTACCGCAAGGTCGCGCGCATGCATCATATGGGCCGGACCAAGACCGCGCTCCTGATCGAGCTGCCCTACGCCATTCCCAACCTGTTCACCGGCGTGAAGCTCGCCGTCGCCTATTCCTTCATCGGGGTGATCGCGGCGGAATTCATCCTGGCGCCGGGCGGGCTCGGCTACGCGATCTCCTTCGCCTATGACAATTTCGACAACAACACGATGTACGCGCTGATGCTGTTCATCCTCGTGCTCGTCACCATCATCAACATGTCGCTGCACGCCTATGAGCGGCGGCTGCTGCGACGGCAGGGGCGCTGATCATGGCAGGAACGCAAGCGACATATTCCCGCAAGGATCACGAGCGCGCCGAACGGCTGCGGTATCTCGGTGATATCGCGCTGGTCATCCTGGGCATCGTGGTGGTCTGGCAGATCCTGCACATGCTCGCCGGAGATGTGGCGATCTCCTCGCCGCTGGCGACGGCGATCCGGGCCGGCGAGCTCCTCGGCTCGGCCAATTTCTGGCCGCATGCCGGCGAGACGGCGAAAGCGCTCGTCTATGCGCTGGTGATCGCGCTGCTGATCGGCATCGGCGTCGGCACCTGGCTGGGCGCGCACAAGCTCTCCGGGGCGGTGGCCGAGCCGATCCTGGTGGCGCTTTATTCGCTGCCCAAGATCACGCTCTACCCGCTGATCCTGCTGATCTTCGGTCTCGGCATCGAAGCCAAGATCGCCTTCGGTGCGATCCACGGGGTCATCCCGGTCACCATCTTCACGATGAACGCCGTGAAGAACATCAACCGGGTCTTCCTGCGCTCGGCCCGCGTCATGAAGCTGACCACCATGCAGACGGTGACGCGCATCCTGCTACCGGCGACATTGCCGGAAATCGTCTCCGGCCTGCGGGTCGGGTTTTCGCTGACGCTGCTCGGCGTCGTCATCGGCGAGCTCTTTTCCTCGCATCGCGGCATGGGTTTTCTCGTCATGCGCGCCATTGGCCTGCACGACGTCTCCACCATGATGGCGGTCACGCTGATCCTCGCCGTTGCGGCTGTCGCGATATCGAGCATATTGCTCTACATCGACAACCGCCTGCATCGCCGCACCTGAACCGGTCGATCGCACGCATTCGATATCAGGGGGCGAAGCGGATGAGCGAGACGAAGAGCACGTTCGGGACATCGGCCTATGGCGGGGCGGGCTGGTCGCCACGGGTTGCGGATCTGCGCGCGGAGATCGGCGGGATCTGGGCGCCATGCGGCATTGACAGCGAATGGCGCCGGCTGCGCGCCGTCATGCTGCACCGCCCGGGAACCGAGCTCGCCGCCTCCGCCGATCCCGATACCGTGCAGATGCTCGACGTGATCGACGTGCCCCGCGCGACCGCCGAGCACGACGCGCTCGCCGCCGCCTTCCGCAGCGAAGGCGTCACCGTGCACTACGTCGATCCGCCGCACGAGGCGCCGCCCAACCAGATGTTTTGCGCCGATCTCGTCTTCATGACCCCCGCCGGCGCGATCCTGGCTCGCCCGGCCTCCACCGTCCGCGCCGGCGAGGAGCGCCACGTCGCGCGCCGGCTCGCCGATATCGGCGTCCCGATCCTGCGCTCGCTCCATGGAACAGGCACCTTCGAGGGCGCGGATGCGATGTGGCTGACGCCCGGGCGCGTCGTCATCGGCCTCGGCCTGCGCACCGACAGCGAGGGCGCCGAACAGGTCGCCACGACGCTCGCCGAGATGGGGGTAGAGAGCCTGATCGTCGACATGCCCTACGGCACGATGCACCTGATGGGCATGCTGCGCTTTGCCGATGCCGACCTCGCCATCGCCTGGCCGCGACGCACGCCGCATGCCCTCGTCATGGCCTTGCGTGAGAGTGGCTACGAGGTCGCCTTCCTCCCCGAGCGCGGCGATCACGAGATGAATCGCGGCATGAATTTCGTGACGCTCGGCCCCCGCCGAATCATGCTCGAAGCCGGCTACCCGGCGATCCAGGACTTCTACGAATCGCTCGGCATCACTTGCGTTACCGTGGAAGCGCGCGAACTCGTCAAAGCCGCCGGCGGCTTCGGTTGCCTGACGGGGGTTCTGGAGCGGGAAATGGCTTCGGGTTGAGCGTTAGACCGCGCTGCGGGCGGTACCCTGATCATATAGTTAGCGAATCACTGCCCTTGTCATGCGTGAGACGCATGGCTTCATTGTGCGATGCGACATTCTCCTTCGCACCTGCGGTATCTATATATCTGACGTAACGTGACCCCTCAAAAGTGTTCGTCAGGAAAACGTCATGGCCATCGCCACCGCACCGCGCAGCCGCACCAGCGCAGCCCTCGCCCCCGTAATGCGGGTCTTCACCGCCGTCTCCACGGCGCTGAGCGTCTGCATCGAAGTCTATCGCGACGCCATGGCGCGCCGCAGCGCCTTTTTCGAGCGCAATCCGCATATCAGCCAGGACTGAGCGCATCATTCCGTCAGGTCGGATAGCGGTCTAAACGCCGAGGCGAGCCGGGCGCTCATATCTTGCCGAGATCGTCGAGCGCCTGCCGCGTATCCGCGTCGAGATGGATGCCGGGATCGTCGACCTCGACCTCCAGGACCTCTCCGGATCCGCGCAAGAGCGGTCCCGCGCCACGGTCGCCTTCCAACATCTGGATCTGCGGCATCAGGCGGCGCGTGAGCAGGACCGGGTTCCCGCGCCGCCCGTCGCAAACCGGCACCAGCGCGGTGCAATCCGGATCCGCCTCGAAGGCGGCGATCAGCGCATCAAGCGTCGCTGCGCGCACCAGCGGCATGTCGGCGAGCAGGATCAGGGCGCCCGTGCATGTCGCCGGCAACGCCCGCATCCCCGTCTTCAGCGACCCGGCCAGCCCGCTGCGATAATCCGCATTGTGGACCAACGACACGCCCTGCCCTTCGCACAGGGCTGCAAGCGCGTTGTGATCATGCCCGGTCACCACGATGACAGGCTGCGCGCGCGAGGCTTTCGCCGCATCCAGAACATGCGCAAGCATCGGCTTGCCGCGTAGCGGCGCGAGGGGCTTGGCCCCGCCACCGAACCGCGACCCGAGCCCTGCCGCGAGCACGATGGCGGCGATGTCGCTCACGCCTCACCCATATCGTCGTCATCGGCGCTGTCGCCGCCGGAACGCGGCTGCGGCCGCGAGACGATCTCCATCAACAACCCGCCGACGCCGAGCCCCATGATATCCGTGCGCGTTACCGGCAGGCCCGCGAGCATGCGGTGGAGGATCCAGTCGAAACCGTTTTCCTTGGGGCTGCGGGCGCAGCCCGGCGCGCCGATTACCGGCTTGTCGCCGATATGGCCGACGAGCAGCAGATTGCCGGGATCGACCGGCATGCCGAAATGATCGATCCGCCCGCCCACCGCCGAGATCGCGGCGGGAATAACGTCACGGCGGTCGGAAACCGCTGAGGCCCCGAAGACGATGATCAGTTCGGCATCGCTTTGCGCCATCTCCACGAGTGCAGCCGCAAGGGCCTCGGTCTGATGTGGCGTGCGCGCCTCCCCAACCACCTCGGCACCAGCGGGTGCGATGCGCTTGTCGAGAATTTTCAGGGTCTTGTCGACGACACTCGGCTTCAGGGCATTGGTCAGGGTCGAGATCACGCCGATGCGCGAAAGCTTGTAGGGCGCAATCCGCACAGCCCCCTTCACGCCGCGCGCCACGGCCTCCGCCTGCGCCAGCCGCCCCTCGCCGATCGCGTAGGTGATGATCTTGACCGTCGCGATCATTTCCCCCGCGACGACCGGCTTGAACTGGTGGAGCGTGGCGAAGGTGATGGCTTCGTCGATCATGTTGATCCGGTCGATCGCCGCACGATCGACTTCGAGCACGCCGGCATCCTCCGCAAACAGATTGGCCCGCCCGGTGAATGGCGGATCAATGCGAACGCCCTCTCCCGCCGTCGCCTGCGCAAGCCGCGAGGCGGCTTCGTCTTCCGCGACATCGCCGGGCTCGAGCCGCACGGCGGTGATCTGCGCAATGCCTGCCGCGTCGAGCTTGTCGGCATCCTCCTCGCTGATCGTCGCGCCTTTCTTGATCGTGATTCCGGGCAGACGCAGCGAATGCGCCGCCATGGCGCCGATCGCTTCGCGCGGAGGCAGCGGCCCGAATTTCATCACGTCCTCCGTCGGTCGCTGCGCAGGGTGGCGATGATCTCGCCCAGGATCGACACGGCGATCTCCGCCGGGCTGACCGCGCCGATATCGAGCCCGATCGGTGCGTGAATCCGCCCGATCGCAGTCTCGTCGAAACCCGCCTCGCGCAGCCGGTCGACGCGCTTGGCATGGGTCTTCTTCGAGCCGAGCGCCCCGATGTAGAAACATTGCGCGGTAAGCGCAGCGTTCAGCGCGGGATCATCGATCTTGGGATCATGGGTGAGCGCGACGAAAGCGGTATAGGCGTCGAGCCCGATGCGCGGCAGTGCATCGTCAGGCCATTCATCGAGCAGCGTCACGTCGGGAAAGCGCTCGGGCGATGCGAATGCGGTGCGCGGATCGATGATGGTGCAATCAAACCCGGCGAGCTTTGCCATCGGGGCGAAGGCCTGGCTGATATGCACCGCCCCGATGATTACGATGCGCACCGGCGGCACCTGCACAGTCAGGAAATGCTCGGCGCCGTCGATCTCGACGATCCCGGATTTGCCCTTGCGCAACCGCTCGTGCAGGATATCCGCTGCGGGATCCGCATCGATTTCGGCCTCGCGCAACAGCCGCTGCGCGCCATCCTCCAACCGCGTAACCAGTATCGCCGCCCGACGCGCCGCACGCTCCTCGTTCATCAGGGCGAGATGGTCGATCTTCATGCGAGCCTCGTCTTGTCGGTTTTGCGGGTCGCATTCTCGCGTGGGTTCACCCCACCCTTAATCCCTCCCCTGAGGGGAGGGAGGCAGGGCGAGCGCTTCATCAAGCACATATCACCCATCAATCCGCTCCACATAGACGCGGATGCGACCGCCGCAGGAGAGGCCGACCTGCCAGGCGGTTTCGTCGGCGACGCCGAATTCGAGCATTTTCGGCTTGCCGCTCTCGATCACGTCGATCGCGTCGGCGATGACGGCGCCCTCGACGCAGCCGCCGGAGACGGAGCCCAGAAAGCTGCCCTCGGCGTCGATCACCAGATGCGAGCCGACCGGGCGCGGGGCCGAGCCCCAGGTCTCGACCACGGTGGCGAGCGCGACGCCGCGTCCCTCGCGGGTCCAGGCCTCCGCCTCACGCAGGATATCGTTGTCATTGGCGATCATCGTCACCTCCTTATGCAGCAATCTCGCGCAGCCAGCGAGCCGGATCGGCTTCCGGCGTACGGGCAGCGGCGAGCGCGTCGCACAGCCCCTCCATGGAGCGCAGATTATGGATCGGGCGAAACTCGTGCACATGCGGCAGCATGGCGCGGATGCCCGAAGCGCGTGCCTGGAAAGCCTCGTAGCGCAGTAGCGGATTGAGCCAGACGAGCCGTCGGCAGGAACGCTTGAGACGGTCCATCTCGAAGGCGAGATCGCTGGAAATGTCGCGCTCCAGGCCGTCGGTGAAGAGCAGGACGACAGCCCCCTGCCCCAGCACACGGCGCGACCAGAGCCGATTGAAATCGCGCAAGGCGGTGGCGATGCGCGTGCCGCCCTCCCAATCCTGAACCCGCTGCCCGGCGCGCGCCAGCGCCTCGTCGGGATCGCGGCTGGTGAGCTCGCGGCTGATATTGGTGAGCCGCGTGGCGAAGACGAAGGAATGCACCTTGCGCCGCGTCTCGGCCACTGCATGCAGGAAATGCAGGAAGAGCCGCGAATATTCCGACATCGAGCCGGATATGTCGACGAGCGCCACGACGGGCGGCTGCCGGATGGCGCGGCTGGCAAAGGCGAGATCGATGGAATGCCCGCCCGAGCGCAAGGAACGCTGCAGCGTGCGGCGCATGTCGATGCGTGCGCCGCGCGGATCGGACCGGAAACGGCGGGTGACGAGTTCCTCCGCCGGCAGGCGCAATTGCGAGATCAGCCGCTTGGTGCGCGCGATTTCGGCAGCGCTCATCTGGGCGAAATCCTTGCTGCGCAGCACTTCGCGATCAGAAACCGTGAGCCGCGCAGAGAAGATCTCCTCCTGCTCCTCGATTTCCGGCTCCTTGCCGGGCGGCTTTAGTGCTTCGGCGACGCGCGAGGCGGCGGCGCGGGGCTTGTCCTCGTCCTTGCCCTTGCCCGGCGCCATCGGCGACATCTGAGCAATCAGCTTCTCGATCAGCGCGCGCCGGCGCCAGAACAGGCGGAAGGCCTGGTCGAAGACGATGGTATGCTCGTGCTTCTTCACGAAGACCGCATGCAGCGTCCAATAGAAATCCTCGCGCTCGCCGATCCGCGCCGCCTCCACCGCGTCAATGGCATCGACCACCGCCGCCGGGCCGACCGGAAGACCGGCGGCGCGCAGGGCGCGGGCGAAATAGGCGATGTTCTCGGCAAGCTTTCCGCTTTGCTCGTCGGAGGTTGTCCCACGCGTCTCTGTTTCGCTCATGGCATGATTGTGCGCCCGCGACCGGGGTCGATGCAAGCGCTGCCGTGAGCGAACGCGTTGCCATAATTCTCACGGCCGGGGTGCTTGCTGACGCAGGTACAAGCTGAAACGATACGCCCCGCAGAGAATATTCGATCAGGAGGAAACACATGAGCGCCGTCGAAGCGAAACTGTCCGAAATGGGTCTCGCGCTGCCGCAACTGCCGAAGCCGATGGGGAATTACGTGCCCTGGAAACGCGTCGGAGACCTCGTCTTCCTCTCCGGCCAGGGCCCGCGCAAGCCCGAGGGCGGCTCGCATACCGGCAAGGTCGGCGCGGATGTCGATACCGACACCGCCTATGCCCATGCCCAGATCGTCGGGCTGCAATTGCTCGCCGTGGCGAAGCAGGCCGTGGGCGATCTCGACAAGGTGGAAGTCATCAAGCTGCTCGGCATGGTCAATGCGACGCCGGAATTCGGTGAGCAGCCCAAGGTGATCAATGGCTGCTCGGACCTGCTCGTCGCCGCACTCGGCGAGCGCGGACGCCACGCGCGCTCGGCGGTGGGCATGGGCTCCCTGCCCGGCGGGATCACTGTCGAGATCGAGGCGATCATCCGCGTGCATGATTGAGGCGGTTTGGCGCGGCTTCGCGCATCACATGAAAAAAGCCGGGCAAAATGCCCGGCTTTCTGCATTATTGACAATCGATCGACCGAGTCCGCGAAGACCCCGGCTCAGGCCGCGACAGCCTTGGGCTGAACCTCGGCCATGTAATCCTCCATCAGCGTACGGGTGATGTTGCCCGGCTGATAACGGTGCGGCCCGATTTCGGAGACGGGGGTGACTTCCGCCGCCGTGCCGGTGATGAAGCACTCGTTGAAGCTGTCGAGTTCGTCCGGCATGATCCGACGCTCGATCACCTCGAAACCGCGACGCTTGGCGAGATCCATCACCGTGCGCCGGGTAATGCCATCGAGGAAGCAATCGGCCATCGGCGTGTGGATCGCCCCATCGCGGGTGAAGAACACGTTGGCGCCGGTGCATTCGGCCACGCGGCCCTGCCAGTCGAGCATCAGGGCATCGGCATAGCCCTTGCGCTCGGCGGCATGCTTGGAGATCGTGCAGATCATGTAGAGACCTGCCGCCTTGGAATGGCACGGCGCGGTCGCCGGATCGGGGCGGCGATACTCCGCAATATCCAGGCGAATGCCCTTGAGGCGCTCGGCGGGATCGAAATAGCTCGGCCATTCCCAGGCCGCGATGGCGAGGTGAATGGTATTCTTCTGCGCAGAAACGCCCATCATCTCCGAGCCGCGCCAGGCGACCGGGCGCACATAGGCATCGACCAGGCCGTTCTTGGCCACGACGAGACGCTTCGCGGCGTCGATCTCGGCAGCGGTATAGGGAATCTCGAAATCCAGCACCTCGGCCGAGCGCAGGAGCCGCTCGGAATGCTCGGTGCATTTGAAGATCTCGCCGCCATAGGCGCGCTCACCTTCGAATACGGAGGAGCCGTAATGCAGGCCGTGGGACAATACATGCAGCTTGGCCTCTGCCCACGGCGTCAACTCGCCGTCCAGCCAGATCCAGCCGTCCTGCTGATCGAAGGATATTGGCGACATGGAAACAAACTCCCTAGAGTGGCACCAAGCGGGCCCGGATCGCCTTCCGTGACACGCAATTACGGTAATCGGCTTGTTTACGTTCGATCATTTCGCCGATTGCGCTTGACGGGTAACAATCCTCTTGGGATATGTCAATAAGGCTGACATAACCGGAAGTGAGATTTTTTCGTGTCGACACTCCCTGCCCAGGCCACCCTGAACACCGCCCTGCGGAACGCCCTCGCCGAGGAAGCGGAGGCGGGACAAACCGCCGGGCCGGATATCCCGGCCTACGATCTGATCGAGCTGTTCTTTTTCGCCTATCGGGATTTCGTATCCGGGCCCGACAGGATCCTGGCCGAGTTCGGCTTCGGGCGCGCGCACCACCGGGTGCTGCACTTCGTTTCCCGCCAGCCGGGGCTGACGATTGCGGAATTGCTGGACATCCTCAAGATCACCAAGCAGAGCCTCAAC
This sequence comes from Salinarimonas sp., assembly GCA_020832565.1. Lineage (GTDB taxonomy): Bacteria > Pseudomonadota > Alphaproteobacteria > Rhizobiales > Beijerinckiaceae > Saliniramus. The sequence goes on from JAFIEI010000019.1 coordinate 43,838, forward strand.
AGGGTCCTGAAGGAATTGATCGAGAAGAATTTCATCGAGAGCCGGATGGGGACGGTCGATCGGCGCCAGCGCCTCCTTTTTGCCACGCCCGAGGGGGAAGAGCTTGCACTTCGGCTCGCGGATCTGCAGACCGGGCGGATCATGCGGGCGCTGGAGAGCGTGCCCGAAGAGGAGCGTGACGCGATGCGCGGCTTCGTGAAGAGCTATCTCACCGCCATGGTCGATCCACAGGAGCGCGGGCGCGTGGCGCAACTCGCTGCAACGCCGGCACGGCGGCGTGGCCCGGGCGGAGAGAACCGATGAGCGCCGGCGCGCGTGAACTTCCCGACGACGCGCCGCATATCCTCGTGGTCGACGATGACCGTCGGCTTCGCGATCTCCTGAACAAATTTCTCAGAGACAACGGTTTTCGCGTCACCACTGCGGCCAGCGCCGCCGATGCCCGGGGCATGAGCGAGCATTTCGTCTTCGACGCGCTAGTCCTCGACGTGATGATGCCCGGCGAAAACGGTTTCGACTTCGCGCGTTGGCTGCGCACGCGCTCGCAGGTGCCGATCCTGATGCTCACCGCGCGCGCCGACTCGCAGGACCGCGTCACCGGGCTGGAAATCGGAGCCGATGACTATCTGCCCAAGCCGTTCGAGCCGCGCGAACTGGTGCTGCGCCTCGGCAATATCATGCGCCGTGGCGGCTCGTCGGAAAGCGCCGATGGAACCCTGCCGGACTTCATTCGCTTCGGCCCCTTCGTCTACCGCTTCGATCGCGGGGAATTGCGGCGTGGCGCAGAGTTGATCCGCCTGACCGAGCGCGAGCGGGAAATCCTCAATCTCCTCGGGCGTCGCCTGGGCGGCCATGTGCATCGTGAGGAGCTGGCAGGCGCAGGCGCCGCCGCCAACGAACGCACCGTCGACGTGCAGATCAACCGCCTGCGCCGCAAGATCGAGGGCGACCCGGCGAATCCCGTGTTTCTTCAGACAGTGCGCGGAATCGGATATCGGCTTATCGTGGACTGATGCGCCTGCTTCGCACCCGGACCTATCGCCTGCCGCACCTGCGCCTTCCCGCAGGCGGGCACGCCATGCTTGCCCGCCTGATGACGCCGTTCGGCCGCATCTTCGCGCCGCTCAAACGCGTCTATGAGCGCATCGCCGGTCGTGTCGGCGCCGCGATGCCGAAAGGGCTGTTTGCGCGAGCGCTGATCATTATCATCGCGCCGATCGTGCTGCTGCAATCCTTCATCGCATACACCTTCATGGAGCGGCACTGGCAGACCGTGACCATGCGGCTGTCATCCGCCGTGACTGCCGATATCGCAGCCCTGATCGACATCTACGAAACGTTTCCCCAGGACGAGGAGGCCAGCGAGCTCATCCGCATCGCCGATCAGCGGCTCGGCCTCGACGTCGAGATCCTGCGCGATACCGAATTGCCTCCGCCTGGACCGAAGCCTTTCTTCTCGATCCTCGATCAGGCCCTCTCGAGCGAGATCGCCCGCCAGGTCGAACGCCCGTTCTGGATCGACACGGTCGGGCGCTCCGATCTGATCGAGATCCGCATTCGGCTCGATGACGGGATCATGCGGGTAATCACCGAGCGGTCGCAGGCCTATGCCTCGAATTCGCACATCTTCCTGCTCTGGATGGGCGGCACCTCGCTGGTGCTGATGGGCATCGCCATCATTTTCCTGCGCAATCAGATCCGCCCGATCCTGCGCCTCGCCGAGGCAGCAGAGAGTTTCGGCAAGGGGCGCGAGATCGAGTTCCGGCCGCGCGGGGCGCGCGAGGTGCGTCAGGCCGGCCATGCCTTCATCGAGATGAAGCGGCGCATCGAGCGCGCGATCGATCAGCGCACGACCATGCTCAACGGCGTGAGCCACGACCTGCGCACGATCCTGACGCGCTTCAAGCTCTCCCTGGCCCTGCTCGAGTCTACCGACGACGTCCGCGACATCGAGCGCGATGTCGACGAGATGAGTCGCATGCTCGAAGGCTACCTGGCCTTCGCGCGCGGTGATTCCGGGGAGCAGGCCGTGCCGATGGATCTGCGCGATCTGCTGGCTGAAATTTGCGCCGATGCGGAGCGCCAGGGCCATGCGACACGGCTGCATATCGACGGCGATCCGCAAGTGGTGGTGCGCCCCGACGCTTTCCGGCGCCTCGCTTTCAACCTCGTCTCGAACGCCGCGCGCCATGGCGAGACCATCGCGATCAGCGCCAATCACGAAAGCCGCTGGCTGGTCATGCATGTCGATGACGACGGCCCGGGTATTGCGCCCGAGCTGCGTGAGGAAGTCTTCAAGCCCTTCGTGCGCCTCGACGAAGCGCGCAATCAGGACGAGAGCGGCTCGGGGCTCGGCCTCGCCATCGCACGCGATATCGCCCGCTCGCATGGCGGCGATATCAGCCTCGACGACAGCCCCCTCGGTGGCCTGCGCGCCAGCGTGCGCATCCCCGCCTGATCAGCGCGTCGCGGCGGTGATCCCGCCATCGACGACGATCTCCGTGCCGGTAATGTAATGCGCCTCATCGGATGCGAGGAACAAAGCCGCATGGGCCACGTCGAAGGAATCCCCCATGCGTCCCATCGGAACCTGCTTCGCGCGGGTAGCCGCGAAGCCCTCGTAATCACCGCCGGCATACTTGTCCGCGAGCCGGCGCACGAGCGGCGTATCCATCAGACCCGGGACCACGCAGTTGAGCCGGATCCCGCGATCGGCATAGATCACGGCAGTCGTCTTGGTCATCTGGATCAGCGCAGCCTTGGCCGCCGCGTAGGCGACCTGCGGCTTGCCGATGTAACGCAGGCCCGCGATGGAGGATACGTTCACCACGGCGCCGCCGCCCTGCGCCTCCATCATCGGCAAGGCGTGCTTGCAGGTAAGGAAGGCGCTGGTGAGATTGACGTCCATCTGCTCGTCCCAGACCTCGTGCGTCAACTCCACCGGCCCGCCCGGCTCTGAGCGTCCGACATTGTTGACGAGAATGTCGAGCCGGCCGAAATCATTCCGGATCACCTCGAACAGCGTCGCCACGGAGGCCTCGTCGGTGACGTCGCAGGCATGGCCGGTGAAGCTGCCGCCCTCTTCGGTGATCAGCCTGCCGGTTTCCTCCAGCGCCGCGGGATCACGGTCGATGCCGATGATGCGCGCGCCCTGTCGGGCGAAGATGGTGGCGATGGCCTTGCCGTTGCCGAAACCGGGCCCGCTGGAGCCGGCCCCCGTCACCAGAACGATCTTGTCCGTCAGTTTCAGCATCGCTTCTCTCCCCGGCAATGTTTCGCCCCCATCAGGAGCCGATCGACATTACGCCGTGCCACGAGAACTGACCATGCGGGCTTCGCCGACCCGAACGGGCGCGAAAGCCCAGATACGGGCAATGCGCGCACCCGGTCGAATGGCATTTGCAAAATGCGCCGCTTCTGCAAGAAAGAGGCATGCGCCGCATCACCGTCATCGAACCGCTATCGCGCTGCGCCGTCTGGTCCCGCCGGATGGCGCTGCTGGCATTGGCGACGACGGTGCTGGCGCTGTTTCTGACACGCGAACGCCATGTCGAACTCGATGCCGGCATTGCGGCGATTCTCGCAGGGCTGGCTCTCGCGGTCCTGTCGCTGCTCCTCGCGCTGGCCGCCTTCACGCGGATCTGGAGTCAAGGCAAGCGCGGATTCGGCTCCGCGCTCGCCGGGTTCATGCTCGCGCTGCTGCTTCTGGCCCTGCCGGCCTATATCGCCGGCTTGCGCCTCTATGCCCCGCAGCCGCGCGATGTCAGTACAGATCCCAACACCCCCCCGACATTCAGCGATCCGGAAGCGGCCTTGCCGCGTCGCGAAGGCCTGCTCGATCGCATCATGCCGGAGGCACCGATTACGGCGACCTGGAGAGCGCGGGCCATGGTGCGCCCGCTCTATCTCGATGCGCCCTTGCCCGAAGCGACCGAGCTGGCCCGTCGTGCCGCGCGCGCACGCGACTTGCGGCTCGACGATCCCTCGGCACCCCCGACGGAGCAGGACATCGCAATGGAGGCAGCGCTTTCACGCATGCAGGACGACCCCCCGCCGCTCCCGCCGTCGCGCCCCCGGAGCCTGGAGGATGTGCCGGGCAACGTTTCAGCGGCGCTCGCATCGCAGGGCGACGCGGATGAGGGAGAGCCCGTCTTCTTCGAAGCGGAGAGCGAGACACCGATCCTGCGGCTGCCGTTGCGGCTTTCGGTACGCATCACGCCCGTCGGTGACCGCGTGCGAATCGATGCTCGGGCGACGGCGCCACAGGGCAATTACGACATCGGCGCCAACAGCGCGCTCCTGCGCGCCTATCTGGACGAGATCGCCTTTCTGGACAATCCGCGCTGAGCAACCGGCTTCAGGCCGCGTGGAAACGTGCATCGAGATCGAGCGCGCCTTCGACGCGCACCTGCCCGCGCGCCACCAGGTCTTCGAGATGAGCGAGGACATTGAGCGACGCGGCACCGACGAGGGCCGGTGCGAGGCCCGGATAGACGTTGGTCACGATCTCCGGGATGGCGCTGTCACCGGCGGTGACGCGCGCCAGGATCATGGTCTCGCGTTGGCGGCGATGGGCGATCAGGGCCCGCAGGAAGCGCGCCGGTTCGCGCACCGGGCCGCCATGGCCGGGCCAGTAGATCTCATCGTCACGCCGGCGCAGCTTCTCCAGTGACTGCATATAGGCGGTCATGTTCCCGTCGGGCGGACCGACGAATGAGGTCGACCAGGCCATGACGTGATCCCCGGAGAACAGGGCCTTCTCTTCATGCAGGGCGAAGGCGAGATGGTTGGCCGTATGGCCCGGGGTCGCCACCGCCTCCAGCGTCCACCCGTTCCCCGTGATGCTTTCGCCATCGGCAAGCTCACGCTCGGGCATGTGTTCCTGGTCGCCTGCGCCTTCCATGCGATTGGCCTCGCCGGTTCGCAGGGGCCGCGACGGTCGATGCGGACCGCATCCGATAATCGGCGCACCGGTCGCCGCCGCGAGAGGGCGCGCACCGGGAGAGTGGTCACGATGGGTATGGGTGACGAGGATCGCACTGATGCGCGCATCGCCCACCGCCGCGAGGATGGCCTGCATCTGAGCGGCATCTTCCGGGCCCGGATCGATCACCGCGATATCCGTTTCCCCGACCAGATAGGTACAGGTTCCGGTAAAGGTCATCGGTCCGCGATTGCCGGCAACGACGCGGCGCACGAGCGGCGACAGGCGAAGGCAGGCGCCAGCGCGGGCATCGAATTCGGTTTCGAAAGTCAGGGGCTCATCCATTGCGCAAGGGTCGGTTCGCAAATCGTCTTTGGCAAGTGCCAGAGCCGGGCGAATTCGGCAAGCGGGCATGCTCGTTTTGCGAATCCCGCGAGTCGCACAGATGTCATGCGATCTCGGCCCGGCAATCCCGGAGCCATCCGGGCCGGTGGCCGTGTTGCGTATGCGGAATCAACGAACCCGCCGTCGACAAAGGACGGCGGGTCGGGGTTATCATAGGGCTCTCATTCGAAGAGCTCGTCATTATTGCGATGATTTGCAACACCGGGCGTCATCAAGGCGCTCGAAAAGCGCCCCTCGACGCATCACTTCCTCAAAACACGCCCGCCACGACCGCGCCCACGAAGATCAGCGCGGCACAGACTGCGACAGCATTCAACTTTGGAACAAGGTTGAGTTTCGAGATCAGGCCCATTGAAAACCTCCCGAAAAGGGGGACCGTTGGCACAGATTAGCATGCTCAGCATCGACTGCAAGACAGTTTCGACACAACCCCTGCGGAGGCGGTACCGACGATCATGCTTAATCATGGGTTAACGCGTTGTATTGAAACAGGTTTGTACCAATCTCGGACCGAGTTATTCACAGGCGTGCATGCAGCGCTTTCTCGACGAATGCCGCAACGCGCAATGCCTTGTCATCGCTTCCGAATCCCGTAACGATCTGCACACCCACCGGAAGTCCTGCTGCATTGCGAAAACCGGGAACGTTCACAGTTGGCACACCCAGCAATGTCCAGAGCCGGTTGAACCGCGATTCACCCGTGACAGCGAGGCCTTCCGGCGCGGAACCGGGGCTCGCGAACGTAATCAGCGCATCGTATTCACGCATGAAGCCCTTGGCCTCACGCCGCGCATGATGCGCCGTGCGGCGCGCATCGTCATAGGCGGCTGCGGGTACATGCTGCGCTGCATCGAGCGTCTCGCGGAGAATCGGCGGCAGCTGGTCGCGATGGGCATCGTATTCCCAGGCCAGCGCCCGCGCTGATTCGTAATCCTGAATGACGCCGTGCACGCCATAGGCGGCAGCCAGCGCCTCGGGGGCCGAAACCGGCGTCACGCTTGCCCCGCGCGCCTCGATCGCCTTGATCGCAGCATCGAGTGCTGCAGCGGAATCGTCCTCCGGAGCCCCCGCGAAGTCCTGCATGAGCACGCCGATCCGCAGATCACCGCCGGAATCGGGTGCCCGATCATCCGGCAGTCGCAGGTCCGGACGCTCGGACAGCGCCGCAAGCGCGTAGGCGAGATCGGGGATGCTGGCGGCGAACAGGCCGAGCGTATCGAGCGCCCAGGAATAGCATTTGACGCCGACCGTCGGCAGCATCCGGAAAGACGGCTTGATCGCAGCCGCGCCGCAATAGGAGGCCGGGCGGATCACCGAGCCGCCGGTCTGTGTCCCGATAGAAAGCGGCAGCATCCCGGCGCCGACAGCGGCTGCCGAACCCGCGGAGGAGCCGCCCGGGGTATGGGCGGGGTTATGCGGATTGAGGGTTTCCGTCGGATCGAGAAAGGCGAAGGCGGTCGTCGTCGTCTTTCCGATCGGCGAGCCGCCGGCGCGGCGCAGGAGCGCCGTCACCGCTGCATCGGCGCGCGCGACATTGTCGCGGTAGATCGGCGAGCCCATCCCCGTGACCATGCCGGCGACATCGATGATGTCCTTCACGCCGACGGCGATTCCGCGCAACGGCCCCTCCGTGCTCGCGGCCGCATGGGTGTCGATATGCGTGAAGGCGCGCACCGTATATTCCTTGGCCTCGATCAGATCGAGGCAGTGGGAGACGGCCGATTGCGGGCTGATTTGCCCCGCATCGATGCGGCGCAGGAGATCGAGAAGTGAGAGCATGGCACCTAGATTTCGAAAAAGCTGAGATTGAACCTAGCACAGCCTGCCACGTTTCCGTCATAATGCGAACCGGGCAATTGACGTAGGGACAATGGGCAATCGAATGTCAGACCACGCAGCAGAACGCGAGCAAGCTGCCGGTAAAAAAGGGTATCATCACGGGAATCTGCGCGCCGCACTCATCGCGGCGACCCGAGAACTGCTTGCAGCGCGTGGACCCCAGGGCTTCACCCTGGCCGACGCGGCGCGCAAGGCCGGCGTCAGTGCCGCAGCCCCCTATCGCCACTTCGCCGATCGGGATTCACTGATGCTTTCGGTGGCCCATGAAGGGTTCGCGTTGTTCGGCGCACAACTTTCCGAAGCCGTCGAGGGCAATTGCGACCCGCAGGATGCCCTTGCGGCAATGGGTCGCGCCTATCTCGCCTTCGCGCGAGCCGAACCCGGCTACTACGCAGCCATGTTCGCCTTCCGCCATGGGGATGACACCCGCCCGGACGAGAAGCACGACGCCGCATTCCAGCTTCTGATCAGCACGATCGCGTCCGTACTCAACGCCCGCCACCTGCCCGACGATGCCGCCTGCCCGCTCGCCTTCCAGATCTGGAGCCTCTCGCACGGCGTCGCGACACTCGATACTACCGGCCATCTCGATGATGCCGGGATGAGCGCAGAGGACATTCTCGTCAGTGGCGCGATGGCATTGCTGGCCGGGGCGGGCAGGACGCAAGGCTGAACCGGTCTCCCGCCGAGGTTGACCAATCCTTTACCGATTCTGCTGCATTCTACGCGGATGCGTCGCGTATCTGTAGCCTTCGGAGTCCTCACCGGTATCAGCCTCGTGCTGACAGGCTGCTCGCTGTTGCCCGGCGAGCAGCGTGAGGCCTGGCGCATGGATGCGGAGCGCGCCTGCCTCGCACGTGGCGACGTCACGCCATCCGCCTATGCATCACGCATGTCGCCGATAAGCGGGCCCGGTTCATGCGGGATCACCCGTCCCTTCAAGGTCACAGCCCTGGGCGGTGGCGAGGTCCAATTGAGCAATCCGGCCACGCTGGGCTGTCCCGTCATCGCGGAAACCGAGCGCTGGCTCGCCGAAATCGTGCAGCCCGCCGCGATGCTTTATTTCGGCTCACGCGTCAGCCGCATACGCAGCGGCGACTATGCCTGCCGCACCCGCAACAGCCGCCCCGGCGCACGCATGTCCGAGCATGCCTTCGGCAATGCCGTCGACGTCATGTCCTTCACGCTCGCCGACGAGCGCACCGTTACGGTCCTCGACGGCTGGCGCGGCGACCAGGCCGAGCGCGGCTTCCTGCGCGAGGTCTTCGTCGGCGCCTGCCGTTACTTCACGACGGTGCTCGGACCGGGCTCCGACGCTTTCCACTACGACCATTTCCATCTCGATCTGGCCCGCCATGGCCGCAACGGCGATATCCATGTCTGCCGCCCCGATATCGACTTCACTCCGCGTATCGACCCGGATGCGCCGCCGATGATGAGCGTCTGGCCGCGCAAGGGCGCAGACCCGGTTCCTGCTGCGCGGCAGCCCTTGGCGCCATCGCGGCCGGATCAGGCACAAATGCCCCGTGCCGCCGATCTGCCGCGCGAACCCCAGGAATGGAGCCGCTCCGCGCCTCAGCCCGATCCGTTCCCGGTCACGCCGGCACTCGAACCGCGCTCTGCCCCGCGCTTCGGTCCGATCTACTGAGCAGCCTCGTCTTCGCCCTCCGCTTGACCGCAGGCCCCGTCTGGCAGAATGTGCGGCGAACCGGGGCAGGCGAGTCCGACGAGGGGCAAAAATGTGTAGTTCAGGAGTGAGTGCGATACGCCGTCAGGTCCTTTCGGCCGGAAGCTGCATTGCCGTCTCGGCGCTGTTCCTTGTAGCGGCCCTCGCCTTTCCGACTGCAGCGAGCGCCGATCGCTGGAACCAGCCACGCGCCGAGGAACGTGCCGCACGCTGGGGCGGCGAGCTTCCGGCATGCGACGACCGGCTGGTCCTGTCACGCATTGCATCACGCTTCGACTCACGCGAGTCGCGCTTCTGGCAATCCGGCATCCGCCTCACCGAGATCAGTGAGCCGCGAGAGACCGCCATGCGCCCATGGGGCGACAGCTACATTCCGCGCCGCTTCTGCCAGGCGCAGGCTGTTCTCACCAGCGAAGCCGGCACGCGTCACAGCCGCGTCGACTACATTATCGTCGAGGGCCGGGGAATTATCGGCTATTGGGGCGTTGAATGGTGTGTCGCAGATCTCGTGCGCCACCAGCACGCGGGACCGGATTGCCGGGCCTTCCGGCCCTGATCACGACGGATGAACTACCGCCACGCATACCATGCGGGAAACTTCGCCGATGTGTTCAAGCACATCGTCCTCACGCGCATTCTCGCCTATCTCGCCCTGAAGGATAAGGCGTTTCGCGTCATCGACACGCATGCCGGGATCGGCCTCTATGATCTGGATGCCGACGAGGCGACGCGGACCGGGGAATGGGTCGACGGGATCGGTCGCCTCGAAACCCCGCTTGCGCCCGAGAGCGAGGCGCTGCTGGCGCCCTATCGCGCGGTCCTCGCCGATATCCGCACACGCCACGGTGCCGGCATCTACCCCGGTTCGCCGGCGATCATCCGCGAGATGCTGCGCCCGCAGGATCGCGGTATTCTCGTGGAACTCCATCCGGCGGACCATGCAGTGCTGGCCGGACGCTACCATCAGGTCAGCAATCTCAAGGCGCTCAATCTCGACGGCTGGCAGGCGCTGGGCGCCATGATCCCGCCCAAGGAGAAGCGCGGCCTCGTTTTGATAGACCCCCCCTACGAGAAGACCGGCGAGTTGCCCCGGCTCGCCCGCGAGATCGCCGGCGCCGTCCGCAAATGGCCCGGCGGCATCTATGCCGGCTGGTATCCGATCAAGCGCCGGCGCGATGTCGACGATGCCCTGGCGCCGCTCGATGCCCTCCCCCGCCCTGCGCTGCGGCTCGAGCTGTGCATTCGGGCCGAGGGACCCGAGCCGCGGCTTATCGGCAGCGGGCTCGTCATCGTTAATCCGCCCTGGACCCTCCCCGACGAAATGCGCCGCCTTCTACCCGCTCTTGCGGCACGGCTCGAGCAGGAGCCCGGCCATGCGCAGGTGCGTGCAACAACCCTCGGGACAGCCGCCTGAACAGGGCGCGCGGACGAAGATTCCTCATAATCGCCGCTTTCCGCCCCGCGACCCGTCACATTCCGGGGCTTGAAACACGTCGCGCGGCTGCGGAACGTTTCCATGAGGAGACGAACGCGGGGGCCATCGCGCCACACGGGGTCGGCAAACGACCATAAGCAGGGGAAGTTTTTCGCGTTCGGGAGGCAAGAAGTGGACATGCCATGCAGATGGCAAGAACCGCGCTGCCGGCACTCCTCGCCGCGGCGATGCTCGTAACCACCCATGCGGCACCCGTCGGGGCCGATGACGGGAACCAGATGCAACCGGAGCAACACGCCCAGGTCGCGTCACGAGGCGGAGGGCTTGCGGCCCTGTTCGGGGGCGGCGGCGGCCGGAATCTGTCCGGCTTTCGCCAATATGTGAATGCCGGCGCGATCGTCGTTCGAGAGAGTGCGCCGACGGAATGCCTGCCCGGCGACCTGAAGGGCGTCCTCGCCGAGGTCGCGGAAGAATTCGGCCCCGTCTCGGTCCAGTCGACCCATCGCAGCCAGCAGCGCAACCGCCGGGCCGGTGGCGCGCCGCAATCGCTGCATCTGGATTGCCGCGCCATCGACTTTCGCGTCGATGCGCGCGGGCGTGAAGTGATGGCCTTTCTGCGCGATCATTCCGATGTCGGCGGGCTCAAGATGTATCGCAACGGCATCATTCACATCGACAATGGCGCCCGGCGGACCTGGTAGCGCCGCGGATCAGACCGGCTCGACGGGAAAGCGCAGCCTGAAACTCGCGCCATGACGCCGTTCGTAGGTCAGGCGCGCGCCGAGCTGGACGGCGAGCGACTTGATCAGGCGCAGCCCGAAGCCGCGACCGTCGATCTCGGGGTTGTTGCCCTCCCCGTCATCGTCGACGCAGAGTTCGATCTCGTCGCCGTCGCGCCGCAACACGATGGTGATCGGGCTGCCCTCGCCCGGGAAGGCATGGCTGGCGGCGTTGCTCACCATTTCGCTCAGGATCAGGGCGAAAGGCATGGCGCGATCGAGCGCGATGGTAACGGGCTCGAGCTGCAGATCGAATACCAGCGGCTCGTCCCGCGAGCGCCGTACGCCTTCGACGAGCCGGTGCGCATAGGCGGCGAGATTGACGCTGGCGAAATCGCCGTGGCTGTAAATCAGGTCATGCACCAGCGCCATGGCCTGAACGCGCCGGATGGTCTCGTCCGGCGATGTGTGAACCCGTTCCTGCATGCGGATCAGCGAAGAGATGATCTGCATGTTGTTCTTCACGCGATGATGCACTTCCTTGAGAAGTTGGTTCTTCTCCGCGATCGCCGACGACAGCGCGTGGGTGCGCAGTTCGACCGTATCCTCGAGTTCGCGGTGGTTTCGCCAGGCGAAGAGCGCGAGCACCAGCAGCGCCGCCGCAGCGGGAATGAAGAAGCCGCCATAGGAGCCCAGCCGCCCGAGCCAGATGCGCAGCATGTCGGATCGGCCCAGACCATAGGCCAGGTAAACCGGGTAATCGCCGACCTGCGAATAGCCGTAAAGGCGCTGCTCGCCATCGACGGGGCTGCGATGCGCGATCACGCCGCTCGGCTCCTCGCGCGCGGCTTCCCGGAACTCTTCATCCTGCGCCAGTCCGGTGGCGATCGCGGGATCGGCCGGATAACGGCTCAACACGTCGCCATCGGCATGAAACAGCGTAATCACCCCCCGTTCGGGCGCGATACCGGAATGGAACAGGTTGAAATAGCCGGGCGAAATCGCCAGGCGCACGGCTCCGTCAAAGCCGCCTTCGGCATCATCATGGCGGAAAGTCAGCGTGAACAGACCCTGTGCGATCGCATTCTGTGCAGGATCCGCCTCCACGACACGCGCTGCTGCCCCCCCGCGCAGGCGGGTGAACCATTCCGTGTCGGCAAAACTGGTCGGCGTGATCGTCTCATGCGAGCTCGAGGCCACGAGCTGCCCGTCGGCATCGATGACGGAGATGGATGCGATTTCCGGAAATGCTCCGGCGAGGGAGAGCAGATAGGCGTGCATACCATCGGGCTGTTCGCCCGACGGTGCCGGCGCCGCCAGTCCCGTAGGCGGACGCACCATACGGTCACGGGTCGCGAGTGCGGCGAGTTCATGGGTCTTGAAGACGCGCTGGGCATGCTCGACGAGGGCGTCGCGGACATAGGTCACGCGGGTCTCGGCCTCCGCCCGCACATCCGTCCAGTCACGATAGGCTGCAAAGCCGAAGAACAGGATCGGCAAAAGGATAGCAATGACCAGAAATTGTGGGAAGGCTTTCTCGACAAGCGTGGACGCGCGATGGGATCGCGAGCCGTTTCCACCTTCCGACGGCTTTTCCGCCGCATTTCCCGAGTCGATTCGCTGTAACATACGATCAAGCTTCCCCGGTCATAACGGGCGCAACCTCCGGAGTATTCCATGATCCGAACGCTGCAAGAACGTTCCGATGCCACCAATTGTTCCGGTGCATAGGAATTTTCCTTTATTCTATGGGCATTTGATTAAACATCCCGTAAGCGCCGGCGTGCAAGATCAGCGCACGCGTGATTCGCACGCCGGGAAGTCTCCAGCTCAAATCGGGTGTGAGTGGAAGCGACAATGATCACGCGGCAGGAAGCAAGCGTTCGCACCGGCGAAGATCATGCCGCTATCGTGGTCGACGATGCCCCATATGACGCGATGCCATCCGCACTGCAGAGCGCCTGGGAGGAACTCGCAGACGCTCCGATCCACCCCAACCCCTTCTACGCACACGCAGCACTCGACGCACTTCTCGCCGCCGACCCCGTCGCACGGACGAGGCTCCGGCTACTCTGTCTGCGCCTGGCAGGGGGACCGAAACCCGGGAGGCTCGTCGGGCTCCTGCCCTACCTGTCACGCGGCGAACGTATCGGCTGGCGGCGCAGTACCGCGAATTATACCTCGCCCTACCTGCCCTGTGGAACACCTTTGATCGCGCGCGATGCACCCGCCGGATGGGCCGACACGCTCGTCGATGCCCTGATCGCCCATGGTCGCCCGGTCATCCTGAAGCACGTCCCGGTTTCCGGTCCGCTCGGCGAGGCCCTGCTGGCGGCAATACGGGCGCAGAATCTGCCCTGGCAGCCGCTCGATCCGTTCGAGCGCCCGGTCGCCACACCGGCCGAATCCTACGACGCCTTCATCCGCCGCGCCTATGGGCGCAACCGGCGCAAGAGCCTCAAGCGGCTTCGTAATGCCCTCGGCGCCGAGGGCACCCTAACGGTCGCCTCCGGCACCGACCCGCAGGATTGCGCAGCGGCAGTGGAAACCTTCCTGGCGCTCGAAGCCGGGGGCTGGAAGGGTGAGCATGGGACGGCGCTGGCGCAACGACGCGCGACGACCACGATGCTCGAACAGCTCTTCGCTGCGGCAAACCAATCCGGTCGCCGCCGTGTCGACCGCCTGCTCCTCGATGGTCGCACGATCGCGATCTCGATGAGTCTGGTACAGGACGGCACCGCCTTTCTGTGGAAGACGGCCTATGACGAGAGCCTGCGCCGATACGCACCCGGAATCGTGCTCGAGGATGCCATCGTGCAGGCTTTGCACGCCGAACCCGATCTCAATGGCCTCGATTCCTGCACTCTGACAGCCTCACCCTTGCAGGATCTCTACGACGAGCGCCTCGCCATCTCGGATATCGTGATGGCATCGGGGCGCGGAGCGACAACGCTCCTCGATATCGAACAGAGCATGCGCAAACTGCGCCGCCGTGCAGCAGATTGGCTCCAGCGCAATCGCGATTGACGTTCTACCGCATGGCCCGCGCGCCGGTGAGATCGGCCTCGATGGCCAGCGGGCGATCCTGTTCGAGGCGGTAGCGGTAGACGACGAGGTTCTCCATGACCCGCTGCACGTAGCTGCGGGTTTCCGGGAACGGGATCTGCTCCACCCAGTCGATGATGTCACGGTCGCTACGACGCGGGTCGCCGAAACGCTCGATCCAGCGCCGAACGTGACCGGGCCCGGCATTGTAAGCTGCAAATGCAAGCGCTGCAGATCCGCCCCAATCGTCGAGCAATTCGCCGAGATGGGCAGCACCCAGCTTGGCGGAATAGGCGGGGTCCCCCAGAAGGCGCGCTTCATCGAAATCCACGCCGTAGCGCTGCGCCACACGCCGCGCCGTCGCGGGCATGAACTGCATCAGGCCGCGTGCGCCGACCGGCGACACCGCATCGGCGTTGAAGGCGCTCTCTTGCCGCGCGATGGCATGGACGAGGGCCGGTTCGACCGCGGGGCCGATCTCCGGATAATCCGGGATGGCGCCGACCGGGAAGGCGTGCTCGTCGAGGGGCAATCCGCGCAGCAGCGCCGAGCGGGCCAAGGCGAGCAATGCGCGGGGATTGCCGAGCGCCTCGGCAAGATCGCCATAGGCACGCAAGAGCGCGGCATCGTCGAGCGTGCGCCCGAGATCACCGAGCAGAGCGATGGCGAGATCCTCGGCTTCCAGCGCATGCAGCAGGATGACGGCACGCGTAAAAAGCCGACCGTCACGCTCGGCGATGACCGCGTCACCGATCTCCGGCAAGGGGCGCAGGCTGATCGGCCCGCCATCCAGCTCCTGCCGGGCCAACTGCCCGTAGAAGGCCGTGGCATGCTCGGCAGCCTCTTCGAGCGCGCGCTGCGCCGCATCGGCATCGCCCAGCCCCTGATGCGCCCTGCCCTGCCAATAGGCGGCGCGGGAGAGCGATATCGGCGTCGAGGCCGGCTCTGCAGCGGAAATGAAGTGCCCGAGTGCCGTTTCCGGATCATCGAGAAATCGCAGCGCGATCCAGCCCGCATGAAACTCGGCGTCGAGAAAATCTGCCGGTGATTGCGCGGCATGGCCCGATACGATCTCGTAGGCGAGCGCATGCTCGCCCTCCTCCAGCAGATTGCGGGCGACGATCCTGCGCTCCACCCACCAGGAATCACCATCACCGATGATGGACAATGCGCGCGGCGCCCGCGCGATGATCTGCGCGGCTTCGCGAAGGTTACCGTCGAGACGTGCCTTGCGGACCATGGAATAGAGCGTCGAGGAATCGTTACGCAAAGCCGTCGGCACGCCCTCGATCGCTTCGTCGATCCGCGCCGGATCGCGCATCAGCGCCTGCCGGAGATCGACCAGCGCCTCGAAATCCTCGCCGGCGAATCGTGCTGCCCGCCGCGCAGCGGACCAATCCTGTGCAAACAGGCGGTTTTCCATGCGCAGACGGTGGTCCGAAGGGGTGAACGCGGCGGCGAAGGAGAGCAGGAACTGCGCTTCGGTATTCTCGTCGAAAGCACGCTCGCGCCAATATCCCCGCGCGAGATGCTCTGCCGCCTCGCGCGCCCCCGATCCCCAGAGTGACTGCACGAGCAGGAGCGCGCCGCGCGCCGTGCGCGGCTCTTCATCGGCGAAGAAGGTGAGGACCCGCTCCGGGTCCGGCCTCGTATCGATGAAGGCCTGCTCGGCCCGCAAGCGGATCAGGCTGCGCCCGGACCAATCCGGCTGGCCGCGCATGAAAGCCGTGACGCGCTCGAAGTCGCGCAGATCCGACGAGCGCACCGCCGCCCACTCGAGCAGCGCATCCGCCGCCGGATCGGAAATCCCCGCGCGCAGGGCGTCCCCCTCGTCGATGCGGCCGAAACGATAATGGTTCAGCGCCTCCTCCGCTGCTTCCAGATCGAGATCGGGAAACAGCGCGGGGATATCCGAACGCTCAATGGCTTCCGGCAGCGGCGGGTAGCCGTTCTGATCCTGAGCCGTCGCCGCACCGGCCACCGGCATGGCGACGAGGGCGAGCGCGAGCAGCGCGCCCGCCATGATGGCACTCGGACCTGATTGCCGCCGGTGCCCCCTTGCCCGGCGGATCAGGGTCGTCTCGATTGGACTGTGCATGCTTCGTCGATCCGTCTTCGCGCCCCGCTGCCGTCTATATTGGCGAATCATGGCATATCATGGGATTTGCGCCGCGCCGCGCCAAGGGTTATGTGAGAGCCACTTTGCACGCGCTCGTGCAACGAAACAACATCAGGAAACGGTCCAGGAGGCCGCCATGTCCGCCCACACCGCCTCAACGCCCGCTTTTTCGGGCTCGATCACGGCGCTCGTCACGCCCTTTGCCGGCGATTCACTCGACGAGGAAGCCCTGCGCCGGCTCGTCGACTGGCAGATTTCCGAGGGAACGAGCGGACTCGTGCCGGTCGGCACCACCGGCGAGAGCCCCACGCTCAGCCATGACGAGCACAAGCGCGTCGTCGAGATCGTGATTGATGAGGCGAAAGGCCGCGTTCCCGTCATCGCCGGGGCGGGCTCGAATTCGACGACCGAGGCGATCGATTTCGCGGTCCATGCGGAGAAGGCGGGCGCGGATGCCGTACTCGTCGTCACGCCTTATTACAACAAGCCGACCCAGGCGGGCATGGAAGCGCATTTCAAGGCAGTGGCGGCGGCGATCGGCATTCCGCTGATCATCTACAACATTCCCCCGCGCTCGGTGATCGACATGTCCGTCGAGACCATGGCGCGGCTTTACGAAGTACCGAACATCATCGGCGTGAAGGATGCCACGGCCAGCATGAACCGGGTCAGCCAGCAGCGGCAGATGATGGGGCCGGACTTCCTGCAGCTCTCGGGCGAGGACGCCACCGCGCTCGGCTTCATGGCGCATGGCGGGCATGGCTGCATCTCGGTCACAGCGAATGCCGCACCGCGTCTGTGCGCTGAGTTTCAGGCGGCCTGCCTCGCCGGGGACTTCGCAAAGGCCCTCTCCATCCAGGACAAGCTGATGCCGCTGCACACGGCGCTGTTCCTGGAGACGAGCCCGTCGCCGGTGAAATACGCCCTCGCCGCGCAGGGCCGCATGCAGGAAACCGTACGCCTGCCGCTGCTCCCGGCCTCGGAGCCGACGAAGGCCGCCGTGCGCGAAGCGCTCGGCATTGCCGACATTCCCCTGGCCTGAGTGGATCATGGCAAAAGCGAACAAGAGCGCGCACCGCGTCGTCGCGGATAACCGCAAGGCGCGCTTCAACTACGAGATCAAGGATACCTACGAGGCCGGAATTGCCCTGTCGGGTACGGAGGTGAAAAGCCTTCGCACCGGCAGGGCGACGATCGGTGAGGCCTATGCCGGACCGATGCGCGAAGAACTGTATCTCTTCAACGCCTATATTCCGGAATACCTGCAGGCCAATCGCTTCAACCACCATCCGAAGCGCCCACGCAAATTGCTGCTGCATCGCCGCGAGATCGACAAGCTCATCGGGGCGACACAGCGCGAAGGTTATACGGTGGTGCCGCTGCGGATCTATTTCAACGATCGCGGACGGGCGAAGGTCGAGCTCGGCCTCGGGCGCGGCAAGAAGCTGCACGACAAGCGCGAGACCGAGAAGAAGCGCAGCTGGGA
>JAFIEI010000076.1 GCA_020832565.1 Salinarimonas sp.
TCCTCTCCTGGGCACCAACACCCTCTCAAGGTGTTGATCCGCAAGGTTTTCAGGCAGAGTAAGGTGTTGATCGCGCCCGCAGCGCATCTCTCCCGACAGATCTCCCTCTCGTGACTTCGAGAGCTGCGCCATTATTGTTTCAGTTGCGCAGCGTAGCCCTCGTCATTCCTCAGGTTATTGATCTGATGTCGCCGCTGAGACGGTGGGAACCGTTCGACATCTTTCCGCTGGTATCCCCATCCCCCTTCAGGCCGAGAAAGTGTGGAGATGCCCAGGCGATGCATGGGGACATCGGGGAGTTGGTCTTGTAGGGTCCCCTCAAACGCACGGGGGCGCAAGCCCCTTGTCAGCACGAGGGTCGTCTGATGAAGAGAATGATGGTGGTGCTGGCATTTGCGGGTTTCGTCGGTGGCCTTGCGGCCTGCACGGTGACCACGTCGGGCCATGTCCGGACCGAGATCTCGACAGGCCAGTCGATTCAGCACAACGCTGACACGGCCAGGTGACACGTATCCCAATCTCGATACCTCGTGAAGCGATTGGTTCAGAAGGATAAGTCTCCGTAGAAAGCTAATCCTTCCCTCCGGCCACGGCGCTCTCCAACTTGCTTGTCCTGCCTTCCCCGGTATGGGACCATGTGCTCGCAGCCGATCTGCACAAGCTCGACAGGAGAACCCGGCGCCATGCTTTCAGGGGATGCCCGGAACGTCCTCGCGGCCGTGCTGCTCTCGTTGGCAGTGTCGGCGGGGCATTCGGCTGCGCACGCGGAGGTCGGGACCGGGGAAACCGTCGACCAGGCGGTCTGCCGTTTCATCGAGGCGGCTGCGCAGGATCATGCAATCCCGCGCGGCTTCCTGACCCGCCTGATCTGGCGCGAGAGCAGCTTTCGCGCGCATGTCGTTAGCCATGCCGGCGCGCAGGGGATCGCGCAGTTCATGCCGGGCACCGCCATCGAGCGCGGGCTTGCCGATCCGTTCGATCCCGAACAGGCGATTCCCTCGGCGGCGTCGTTCCTTGCGGATCTCAATGCCCGCTTCGGCAATCTCGGCCTCGCTGCGGCGGCCTATAACGCTGGAGCGACACGGGTCGCGAACTGGCTCGACAAACGGAGCGGCCTGCCGCTCGAGACGCGCGATTTCGTCTTCAACGTCACCAGCCACAGCGCCGAGGACTGGGCGGCTTCGGCCGCTGGCGAGATGGGGGCGATCGAGGCTGCCGATAAAGACCGGCCATGCATCGAACTCGCCGCATTTCTGCGCGGTCCCGGTGCGCCTCCCGGCTTCGAAGCGGAGCCCTTCGCACCCTGGGGCGTGCAACTCGCCGGCAACTTCTCCCGCGATCGGGCTCTCGCCTCCTTCCGCCGCGAGGTCACACGCTACGAAGATATTCTCGGCGATATTCAGCCGATGATCATCGGCACGCGCCTGCCCGGGCGAGGGAGCGCGCCCTTCTTCCGCGTGCGCGTGCCCGCGCAGACCCGCGATGAAGCGCAGACGCTCTGTACGAAGATCCGTGCGGCGGGCGGAAGCTGCATCGTGCTCAGGAGCTGAGGGCGCCCCGAAACACTATCGAAGCCGTTGAACACGCGCGCGGGTCTCCTCCGGCCGGATGCTGGATGTCAGGGGTAAACGCGCCAGGTTTCCGGCTCGCCGAGGGGATCGAACAGCCTGCCGTCGCAATCGTCCTTGCGCCAGTAGGCATCGAGGACGAATGCATCGCCGGACCAGAGCCAGCTGCCGGCGCTGCCACAATCGCCCGGCCCGCGGGCTCTGTGGAGGCTGGTGATGCGTGCGCCTTCGGGATCGTAATCGGGGAAGGTGAGGCTGGCGGTGCGAGCGAAGCCGTCGCCCTCGGACACAGCAAAATGCAGGAGCCGGGCGCTTTCCGGTGCGCCGGCTTCATAGACGAGGAAGATGCTCCCCGTCTGATAGGCCGCCCGCCAGCAGGGAACCTCGAGAATCATATGGTTTTCGTCCAGTGTTCTTGCCGGCTCCGACACCTCCTGCATCTCCGCCATGGACAGCAGGCAATCCGCCTCGTCCATTGCGTCGCTGATGATCTGCGGCGGCAATTCGGGTGACGATGATGCGGGCTGCATCGCCGCCGCGGCAATGCAGATTAGGCCTGTGATCAGCACGGTGGCATATTTCATGAGAGCTGGCCCTCTTGTCCCGATTCCGTCCGGCGCCGTCCGAATGGGATTTCGGGCGTCGTGCAGGCAATTCTGCACCTGGCCTGCTGCGGCGTCCACCGCCCCTGCGGTTTGCTCCGAAAGGCGCTGCGCAGCGACCGTTGCGAGGGCGGGTTCAGAACCCGCTCTCGCGGATCAACACGGCACGTATGGCGCGCCAGCTGCGGGCGGCGAGGGAGATGCGCTCGCCTTGCAGACGCAGTGTTCCGCGCAGGGTCATGTCAGCGGTCCGCGCATCATCAGCGGCATCATCCGGTCTTGCCAGAACGCGGTAGACGGCGCTGTCGGCAACGGGGCCGTCTTCGCCGGAATGGGCTGCAATCCCGCCGCCATAGGGTGATGCGAGTTCCGGTGCGGAGGCGAGGCGCGCGGTAGCCGTATCGGCGATCTCGGTGATCGTGACGGGTATCGGATGCCGCGTCGGCGCATCCGGGTAGAAGGTCGCAGTGCTGCCGGGGCTGACGCGGGCGAGATCCGCCTCTCCGAGATAGGCCTCGATGAGACGGGCTTCTGGAACGATCAGCGTGGCGAGCCATTCCCCCGCGCCGATCCAGTCGCCGATCCCGGTTTCGGGGTCACGCTCGACGACGCGTCCGGCATGCGCCGCGCGCACCGTCAGGCGCCCGGCTTCGCGGGTGAGGCTTGCCCGCTCGGCGAGTGCGCCTTCGAGCTCGCGCCACAGGGCTGCGCGATCGACCGGAGCGCCCGAGGCCTCCGCATCAACGGCGGCGCGCCAGCGCAGAAGGGCGATGGCGCGTGCATTGTCGTCGAGGCGATGGCTCATATCGGGGGCGGCGAAGGTGAACAGCGTGTCGCCTTGCGCGACATCGGCGCCGACCGGGGCCGTATCGCCGACGAGCATCGCATCCGCCGGCGCGTATATCTGCGTCTGCCGCTCGGCCCGCAGCATGGCGGGGGCATGGATCGCCCATTGCAGGGGCATCAGGAACAGCGCGAGCAGGGTGAGGCAGGTGCCCAGCGTAACGATGGTGTTGCGATTGAGGCGATAGCGCTCGCGGCGCTCGTACCATTCGCGCAATTCGAGCGCGATCGGGCGTCCGATGAACCAGGCCAGCTCGACCACCATCAGGATGATGCCGAGCGCCTTGAAGAAGAAGTGATAGACGATCAGCGCAATGCCGAGAAAAAGCAGAAAACGATAGATCCAGGTGGCAGCCGCGTAAGCGATCAGGAGCCGCGCCCGCCCCGCCGGGAAGCGCTCGGGTGGCGGTTCGCGGAAGCCGAACAAGGCCTCGCGCAGACGCCAGCGTGCCAGCTTGAAGGCGCGGTCCTGCAGGTTGGGCATGTCCAGGAGATCGGAGAAGAGAAAATACCCGTCGAAGCGCATGAACGGGTTGAGATTGATCGCCAGCGTCATGATCCATGTGGTCGTCGCCAGCACGAAGGTGGCCGAGCGCATGGCACCGTCGGGCATAAAACTCCATGCCAGCGTCATCCAGGCGGCAATCGCCAGCTCGATCGCCATCCCGGCATAGCCGATGCGCAGGCGCTTGCGCCGGTCTGTGAGGCGCCACCCGGCGGTGGTGTCGGTATAGAGCACGGGATAGAGCACCATCAGCGCGATACCCATGGTCGGCACCGGAAGGCCCTCGCGCCGCGCGGCATGGGCGTGGGCGAGTTCATGGGCGATCTTGGTGATCACCAGGGCGACGGCGATCGCGGCGAGCCCCTGCCAGCTGAACAGGTGCAGGAAGGTCGTCGCGAAGGCATCCCATTGCCTCAGGGCCAGAAGCAGGCCGAGGATCCCCGCCATTACCGTCGCGATCCAGAATGCGCGGGTGAAGAACGGGGCTGCGAGCCCGCGCGTCGCCGCGAGAAACCCGTCCGGGCGCACCAGCGGGATGCGGATGAAGAGGTAATTCTTCAAGACGAAGGCGAGCGGGTTCATCCGCGCCGCGCGGGCCTGCTCCTCCAGCAGATCGATGGCGCGCGCGCCGCGCAGCTGCACCAGATTGGCGCTCGCGAGAAAGCGCGCAAAAGCCTCGACTTCGCTCGCCGTGAGCGTAAGCGTCGTCTCCTCGGTCACGGAGGACGCAACAGAGGCGGGATCGCCCTTGTCCCAGCGCGCCAGCATCTCGATCTCCGCCCAGCCGAGGCGGAAATAGCGCGCGCGTGCGGGGTCCTCCAGCGTCCAGCTCGGCGCGCCGTCGCGTTCCGTGGGGCCGGGGTGCAGAATCAGCTCGTCGCGCAATGGCGGCAGCCCCCCGATGGCTGCGTCACCCGTCGGGCCCCGGCCGAGGGCGATGCGCGGCCGCGTCGCCGCAACGGATGGGCCCGCAGCGATGGGTGCTCCCGACGCCATCACAGCCCCGACCACAGCCGCAGCCAGGCGATCGGGCGGCGCAGCAGATAGAGCATCAGGATCGTGCGTTCACCGTAGATCCGCGCGGTCCCGCGCAGGCCGATGCGCAGGCGCGGATCATCGGCGGCGAATTGCGCGCGCAGGCGATAGGCCATGCTGCCATCGGGCATGGGGCCGGCGCGGTAGCCCGCACGGGTGAGGCTCGCGGCGATCGAATCGGCCGGATCGATATTGAGAAAGAACCGGATCTCGGCGCCCGGTTCGAAGGTGATCGCATCACCAATACCCAGCCTGATTTCGAGTTCCCGGGCCTGCGGATCGGCGAGCAGCATGATCCGCTCACCGAGAGCGACGGGGCGTCCTTCCCAATCGGCAACATCGTCGAAGATCGCGATTCCGTCGCGTGCGGCGGTGACGTGAATGCGCGCGAGACGCTCGCCGAGGAAGGCGAGTTCGGCAGCATGCTGATCACGTCGGCCCTCCAGCACCGCGAGGCGCGCGCGCGATTGTGGATCGAACAGGGCCTGCTGGCGCGCCTGGCGCAGCTCCGCTTCGGCGACGCTCAATTGCTGCCGGGCGATTTCGCGCTGGGTGGTCAGTTCCGAGCCGTCGAGGGAGACGAGCGGCGCGCCGGCGCTGACCGGCTCGTTGGGGCGCACATGCACGGTCTCGATCACCCCCGCGAGCGGGGCGCGCACCAGACCCGGATCCTGCGCGACGATCTCGGCCGGCGCCAGCACGGATTGGCGCACAGGCAGCGCCATCACCGCGATGAGCACGGCGATGCCGGCGAGCAGCATGATGCGTTTGCGCTGCCGGCCCTGCCGCCGCCGTTTCGGGCCCGTCATCGCTGCCAGCGCATGACCATAGGCGTCGGCAAGATGGCCGAGCGCATTGATCTCGCTGCGGGTGAAGGCCTCCTCTCGCGCAAGAAGCAGGGCGCCCTGCAGTTGATCCTTGTGGCGCAGCGGTACCAGCACGGCATTTGCCGGGAGATGATCGGTGAAGAAGGCGCGCGCTTCGCGCTCCGCCGCGCTGCCTTCAGGGCCGAAAGCCAGCCCCATCCGTGCAGCGCCCAGGCTCTGCAGGCGCGCCTGTGTGCCGAGATTCTTGCGGAAATAGGCTTCGAGCTTTCGGGTGAAGGGCGCGTCCCGGTCCGGCGTGGCGAGGCCGGAGAGGCTGCGCAGGCGGTCGCTGCGGCTGCAGAAATAGGCGGCCTGGCGATAGGGCACGGCGAGATGGGTGTCGTTGACCATCAGGAAGCCGAGGGCCAGCGCATCCTCGGCGGCACGGGCGCGCTTTTCGAGCTCGAGCAACGTGGCGAGAGCGACGCCCTTGCGGGTAGGCTGGTCGCTCATCGTGTGCCTTCCCGGGCGCCCCCGGTTTCCGCCGCGTCGTCGCTGCCGCGCGAATCACCGGCTGGCGGGCGCAGATCCGCCTCGCCGCTCATTCCGGCCATGAGACCGTCGGGCGCATCGGTGATCGCGGCAAAGACGCGGATCGACTGGCTGACCGGATCGACCCGCGCGCCGATGCGCGACACCCGGGCTTCGAGGCTGGTTTCCAGTTCATCGATCGCGACCTGGAAGCCGTGGCCGGGTCGCAGCCAGGCGAGCCAGCGCGAGGGCACCATCAACGCGACTTCCAGATCGCGATCATCGAGAATTGCGATCACCTGTTCGCCTTCGGCGACGTATTGGAACGGCTCGGCGAGGCGCTCCGCGATGCGCCCGGGGAAGGGGGCGTCGATGCCGCAGCGTGACACCGCGATTTCCGACAGTGCCGTCTCCGCTTCGGCTACCGCGACGGCGGCAACGGCCTCGTCATATTCGAGCCGGCTGATGGAACTGAGCTGATCGAGCCGCCCGGCCGTCTCGAGGCGCCGGCGTGCGGATTGCTCCTGTGCACGGGAGCGGTCGCGTCGGGCAACATGGACGGCGCAATCGAAGCCGACCAGGCGATCGCCGGCCTCGAAGCGCTCGCCCTCACGCAGGGAGTAGCTGTCGATCTTGCCGGAGATTTCGGCGGAGAGCACGGTCTGGCGGCGCGGGCTGATCTGCGCGCGCAGAAGCGGCCGGGCGAGATCGGCGAAGCCGGGCAGGTCAAACGCGGTTGCGTCGACGGAGGGCGGGGTGAGAGCCGGCGGGGCGAGAGAAGGCGTGTCGCTATCGGTGACCGGGGCGAAGGGGTTGTTCTCGATCGGTTCGGCGGCGGGTGAGGCGGCGCCGGGAAGGCTCTGTGCCAGCCGTATCGGGAGGGGTGTGTCCGGCGCTCCGGATCCCTGCATGCCGGCCCGGCGGATCATGCCTGATCGAGGAAATCCGCCATCGCCTGCAAACGGCGCCGCGCCGTTGGGGCCAAGCCTGCCCGGGACGGCGCCTGCGGCGGGAACAGGCTGTCTTCCCGGCACCGGCTTCTCGAATTGGTTCCGGGCTGGTGCGGCGGTAGAGCCGATCGCATCTGCGAATTCCATGCTCGGAGCGGCAAGAACCGGTACGCATAGGCCCGCTGCCATAGCGACGAGAAACGTGGTGCGGCATATCATGGCGGTGCGGCGCGTCAGCCGGGTCAGGGCCGATCGAAGCGGCCCCGGCATTGCAGCGGAAAGGGACTTGCCCGCGCTCATCATCTAAGCGCGCCCCATGGTCTACTCGCGGGCCGGATTTGCCGGGCGCGGCGGCGGCAGCATCGCATAGTCCGTCGCAATGGCTCCCATCCCGACCTGTGCGCGGGTTGCCGGCTCAAGGGAGGCCGTCGGCGCCGTGCTCTCGGGGATATCCGGCAGACGCGCCCGCCCCGAAGCGATCTCGGCGGCGCGCGACGCAATGGCGGCCTGCAGCGTTGCGAGATCGTGATCGGCGATGGTCTCGGGCAGCGGATCGAAGCCAGATGCGGCATAGATTGCGCCGAGCGCATTGTTGACCTCGGCGAAGGCGCGGTTGCGTGCACGCTGGGCGAGGACGGCGGCTGCGGCTGCACGCACCCGTTCCAGCCGGTTCTGCGCGTCGCTTTCCTCGGCGCTGCGCGTCGCCTCGGCGATGCGCTGTTCCACCTGCTGCAGCTCGGCTGCGCGCGCATATTGCCCGGTGGCACGCTGGTAGCGGCGATAGGCGACGTTCACCTGCGTGAGGATCGCCATCCGCAGCGCCAGGCGCCGCGCATCGGAAAGCTCCTCGCGCGCCTGCGCCTCGGCCTGCATGCCCGGCAGCGACAAGACACGCAGGAGGTTCCAGGTGACCTGTATGCCGGCATCCGCCCAGGACTGGTTAAGCAGGAAGCTGTTGGAATCGTAGTTCACCCCGGCAAAGAGATTGGCGCCGGGCATGAGGGAGAGCATCTGCGAGCGCGCCTCGATGGCGACGTTGCGGGCATTATAGAGCTCTTCGCGGATCTCGGGCCGCTCGACCATCGCGACGGCTTCGAGATCAGGCAGGCGATAGGGGAGCCGGGTGTTGCTCTGGCGTGGCGGCGCGAGGCTGTAGCTGGTGCCCGGCGGCAGGCCCATCAGCCCGGCCAGCTCCGCCTTGGCGCTGGCGAGTTCGCTCTCCAGCCCCTCGAGCTGCTGGATGGTCTCGAGCATGGCGCGCTGGAATTGCAGGGTCTCCAGCGGCGGCATCAGACGCTCCGTTTCCGCCTGCCGGGCGAAGGCGAGCGCCTCACGCGCCTCCGCGAGAACACTGCGCACCCGCGGGGCCAACTGCTCGGCGGTGACGGCCTCCCAATACGCGCTGCGCACCTCGTCCGCGACGGTGAGGACCACCCGGCGGCGACGCTCTTCGGCAGCAAGGGCGCGATTTCCCTGGGCTTGCGCACCGAAATAGCTCAGCCCGAAATCCAGCACGTTGAGCGAAAGCTGCAGATCTGCGGTGCCCGCATCCCGGTCGCTGCTCGTTGAAGGCTCGAGGGATTGCTGGCCGGATTCGACGGAGCGGCTCGACGATGCCGAGACGTTGTCACGCGTGCGAAGGCCTGCGCGCCCGGCAAGCTGCGGCAGGAGATCCATCTGCGCGGAATCGCCGAGCCGCTCCTCGAGCGCGCGCTCCATCAGTGCGACGCGGTGATCGAGATTGTATTTCAGCGCCCGCGCCAGGGCCTCTTCGAGGCGAACCGGACCGGAAACCGGTTCCTGGGACGTATAGAGCGCGTTGCGATCGGCTGCCGCGTGACTGATCTGTTCGGCGAGGGTGAGGCGCTCCGGAGATGCGGCGCAGCCGGCGAGAATCCCCGCTGCGGCCAGTGTCGCAAGTACGGCGCGCAGCCTCGGCGACAAGCTGCGTACGGCATCCTGCGCCGAGCCCAACTCCGCAGAACTCAACTCCGCTGGGCCCGACTCCGCCATGCCCAAAGCTTCAGGTGCCGCATGCCGTTGCCGCGCACGTTTTTCCGAGCCCGATATCGCCTGCATGAACACGTCCCCACTTGCAAGCCGGCTGAGCGATCAGACCGCTTCATGATCGATCAGCTTGGTCGACGCGTCCGGTCAACCCGGCCGGATACACTGTATCAAACCCTGTCGTACGGCTTATGATTGTTATTCATATCGCAAAATACAGCTTTAAACTGTTTCGAGCG
Source organism: Salinarimonas sp. (assembly GCA_020832565.1). Taxonomy (GTDB): domain Bacteria; phylum Pseudomonadota; class Alphaproteobacteria; order Rhizobiales; family Beijerinckiaceae; genus Saliniramus. Next base: position 9,087 of record JAFIEI010000076.1, read on the forward strand.
AATCGTTGTAACCTATGATCATATCTGCAGAAGTCGGCGCCTCTGGCAAGTCCTCCGCCCAAACTTCCGCATCGACCAAACCGATATCCCCAGCATGTGTTGCCAAGCCGACACGGCTGGCAGCGCGGACCAAATCGCTGAAGGCCGGTTTTCCGGTCGCGAGGCGTGCCGGATCGCCGAGGTTGGATTCCTCGGTTTCCGCTTCTTCGCCTTCGGTTTCATCCGCTTCCGATTCGCCCGCCTCGAGGGTCAGGGTCAGGGTGGCCTGCGCGCTCTCACCGCCGGGCAGCGTCGCCGTGATCACAATCTCATAGATTCCGGTCGTGCCCTCCGGCGGATCTACTGACAGGGCGCCGGTGGTCGGATCGAAGCGCATCCATTCCGGCAGTGCCGAGCCGTCCGGCAGTGCAGCGACGATCGAGACGGGCAGGGTCGGATCATCGACCACGAAGGTCGAGGCCGGCAGCAACACGCTGAACGTGCCGGCAGTCGAACTGCCGATGAACGGTGCCACGACGGCCTGGGCGCGAATCCCCTCGCCATCGCCCAACGGCGCCGTCAACGGGGTAATGAAGAAGCCGGGAGCGGTGGAACGAACCTCGCTGCCGGTGACGCCGTCAGGCTCGGACATGCGCTGCTCTGATATCGGGGTAGTCAGGTTCTGCCATGCCGGGAATCCGTCACCACGTGGCGTCGTCGGCTGGAACAGAATCGGCTGCGAAGCAGAAACGGCGGCGGGGGGAGCGGCGGGTGCCTGCGCATGTGGTGGTGAAGCTGGCGCCGGCCGCCCGAGTGCTGCATCCGGACCGGGGCCCTGCTGGAGCGGGGGGCCTTCGATCATGACGGTGATGGAAGCGCTGCTGGTTACGACGCCGTCCGAAACGAAGATGTCGAAGATCTGCGTATCGCTCTGCCCGGCATCGAGCCGGTCCGGCTCCGGCACGAAGACGAGCTTGCGGATGGCCTCCTGCGCCTCGGCGGGCGAGGGGATGTCCGAGCGGTTATAGACCCCGAGCCCCGTACCCGTGAACCCGGCATCCGCCAGAGATTCCGCTGTGAAGGTTCCCATCCCAAGCGCATCTGCGCCGATGAAGATGCTCAGCATCTGCCCGGGATCCGGATCGGTTATGGTCACGCCTGAAAACAGGGCGATGCTCGCTGATTGCGCCACGCTCGCATCGCTGAACCCGCCGAGCGCCGGCGGATCGTTGACGGAGGTGACGGTCACGGTGGTGCTCTGTTCGGCTGGCGCGGCGATCCCGTCATCGACACGCGCAGTGATCACGACATCATCCGAGTCGCCCGGGGGCAAACGGTTTTCCACCGGCGCGAAGACGAGGGCGCGCAAGGCGGTTTGCGCAGTGGCCGCGTCGGGCGCCGTGCGCTCGTAGACGCCGCCGCCCGTATCGGTGAAGCCGGCTGCGGCCAGCGATGCGGCGGTGAAGCCGCCGCGCGCGGGCTCGTCGATCGTCACCCGCAGGGTGAGCGGCTGGTCCACATCCGGGTTTTCGACCAAAGCTGACGCAAAGGGCGTGCTGGTGACGTTGTCGTTCTGCGACAGTGTCGCATCGATCCCCGTGAGCGTCGCGGGGTCGTTGACCGAGGTGATGACGATCTGCGTCTGAGCCTGATCCGTCGCCTCGCCGTCATCAACCACGACGGTGATCGTCGTCGTCTCGGTCTCGCCCGGCGCGACCCGATTTTCGACCGGAGTATAGAGGAGCCCGCGCAGGGCAGTCTGGGCATCGGCCTGGACGCCGTCGAAGACATAGGAGCCGTCACCCTGATCCACGAAACCACCCAGGTTGGACAGGCTGCCCTTGGCCGCATCGTCGAGGCTGACGGTCACGGTGAGGGGGACGGTCGGGCCGTCGACATCGACCACGGTCGCGGCAGCAAAGGGCGTGATCGTGCCCTTGTCGTCGGTGGCCTGCGGGCCGGGGGCGATGCCGCCGAGCTCCGGCGGGTCGTTCACGCCGATCACGGTGACGGCGATGCTCGCCGGGTCGCTCGTCGCGGCATCCGGCCCTGCGGCTGCATCGCGAATGGTGAGGGTGATCGTACGAGTCGTCTCGGTCGGCGCCCCGGTATCGAGGTTTTCGTAGCCGAGCGCGCGCACCAGTGTGGTGACGGCGACCGGGGTCGCCTCGTCGTTGAAGCCGACGACGAGATCGTCGCCGTTCGTTCCGCCCGACCATGTGCCGATCACGGTGCCAGCGACCAGAACATTCGCCCCGTCCAGCGTGATCACGCCGGCTTCTTCGATAATGGCAAGGCGGTCTTCGGCAGTGACGTTGTTTGCAGTGATCGACAGGCGCAACTCGCCGCCGTCGAAATCAGCGGAATCGGCATCGGTGACGACGGCGTCGAGGCCGGGATTCAGGCGCACGAGGCCGGTATCCTCGGTATAGTCGATGGCGCCGGCAAAGCCCGCAATGACAGGCGGGTTCGGCGTCGCCTCGATGGTGAAGGCGGCTGTCGCGGTCGATTGGTCGCCGTTCGCCCCGCCATCGGTGCCGCCATCATCGATGGCCAGGGTGAAGCCGCGTTCGCCGAGGCCGGACGGCGCCTCATAGGTGAGGGCGCGTAAAAGCGCCTGGACGCGCTCGGGCGTGGCATCGGCATTGAGATCAATGCGCAGCACGTCGCCATCCTGCCCGGCCTGGCCGGCTGCCACCGTGCCGATGACGGTGCCGCCGATGGCGACCGCCTCGCCCTCGGCGAATTGTGCGTTGCCGCCGGAGGTCGCGCTGGTGCCATCGAGGCCGAAATGGCCGTTGGCGGTGCCGGTATTCTGGGTGATCTGCACGAAGCCGCCGTCGAAAGCGGGTGTATCGACGTCGCTGACCGTCGCATCGGCGAATAGCCCGATCGCCCCCGGGCCGGTTCCGGCGACCACGCTGCTGCTCTGGCCGGTGACATTGTCGATCTCGGGCGGGTTGTTGACCGCGGTAATGTCGACATTCGAAGCGATGGCGAGCGCCGTCGTGTCCTGCCCGCCATCCGCCGTCCCGCCGGAATCCGTGATCTGCGTCAGCGTCACCACGCGCGGCTCGGCGACGGTGGGATCGTTGCTGTTGTTGCGATAGGCGAGACCGTCGACCAGCGCCTGCGCCGTGGCGGCATCGGCCGACAGGCCGGTGAGCGTGACCGTGGCGGTATCACCCGACACACTGATCGCCACCGTCCCGCCGGCGACGGCGCCGCTGGTGCCATCGGTGAGGGCAAAGCCGGTGCCGTCGATGATTATCTGCTCGTCGGCGCCATCGGCGAGGTTGGATACGGTGAAGCTCAGCCCGGTTATCGTCTGGCCGGCCTCGATGGTGTCGATGCTGGTACCGGTAAACAGGCTCGCCGCCGCGCCGCCCTCGATGAATTCCGGATCGCTCGCCGTCGTGGTCAGGCTCGGCGGGTCGTTGACCGGGGTGATGCCGATATCGGTCGTGCCGCTGACGGTCTCGATCCCGCCCGTGCCCTGGCTGCCGTCGTCGTTGCCGTCGGAGAAGGTCCAGCGCAGGCTGACCGTCGCGGGTGGATCGTTCGAGGCGTTTTCATAGTGCACCGCGCGCAGGGTCTCGTTGACGAGGGCTGTGGTCGGGATCGTGCCGTTACTCTCGAAGGTAAGCTGCAGCTGGCCGTTGCCGGTATCCGCGATGGTGGCGATGACGTTGCCGCCGGTGGAGATCGTGCCGCCGCCATCCGGGCCGCCCATGACCGTGAGCGCGCCGCCCGTCGCCACGCTGAGGCGGTCCTGCGCATTGAGGCCGCCATCGCGCATGATGGTGAGGCTCGCACCGGAATAATCTCCGTCGCCGCCATTGAGTGCGTCGAGCTCGACATCCGCGATGCCGACATCCGGTGCGATCTGCACGGAAGCGCCGCCCTCGATGAAGGTGGCGCTGCTGGTGAGATCGCTGAAGACCGGCGGGTCATTCACGGCGGTGACGTCGAGGGTGATGGTGCCGTCAGCGGGGCCGGTATCGGCGGCATCGCGGATGCGGGTGGTGATGGTGACGTCCTG
>JAFIEI010000020.1 GCA_020832565.1 Salinarimonas sp.
GCCAATAATGAAAACGGCCCCCGCCGGATCTGCCGACGGGGGCCGTGAGCATGCACGGTCGGGTGATGCGCTCAAGCGATCAGACGCCCGGGCCGTGAAGTGCCGGAACCATGAGGTGCCGGAGCGGTCAGCCGGCGAAACCGGCGATCCACTTCTGCAATTCACCCTTGGGTGCCGCGCCGACCTTCTGGCCGGCGAGCTCGCCGTTCTTGAACACCATCAGCGTCGGGATCGAACGGATGCCGAGCTGGCCGGCGACGGCCTGGTTCTCGTCGATATTGAGCTTGGCGATCTTCACCTTGCCGCCCATCTCCTCGGAAATCTCTTCCAGAGCCGGGCCGATCATCTTGCAGGGGCCGCACCATTCGGCCCAGAAATCCACCACGACGGGCTCTGAGGATTTCAGGACGTCGTTCTCGAAGCTCGCATCGGTCACATTCACGGTCGCCATAGCGTCACCTTCTCTCCATTGGTTTCTCAACACATATGCGCGCATCGCCCCTGCCGCAAGCCGTGCACGGGCCGTACACGCCCTTGTGCACGAAGACTTGTATCAGCCCGCCTCCTCCGGCGGCGTGATCAGCCGCAAGGCCGCTTCGAGTTCCCCGGTATCGAGTTCCCGCACCTGCGGACCTGCCGTCCAGACCATGAAGGCGCGGATCGCCCGGTCGGGATAGATCTGCGCCAGAAGCGCGCGATAGAGCGCCATCTGCGAAAGATAGCGCGCGGAGAGCGGCTTGTCCGGCTCGGGCGCGCGCGCGCTGGTCTTGAAATCGGCAAAGCAGATTGCATCCGCACCGATGGCGAGCCGGTCGATCTGGCCCGTTACCGCGACTTTCTCTCCCGTCATACCGACCCCGACGCGCCCCGAAACCGGCGCTTCTGCCAGCGCATCGGGGGCGAAAAGTGGCGCAAGCCTCGGATCGGCGATCACGCTGAGCGCATCGGCGACGACGGCCTCGCGCATCGCATCATCGAGCCCGCCGGCACGCGCCGCGACGAAGGCCCGGGCCGCCGCCTCGCGCCGATCCGCCGGAATTGCCGGCAGACGCTCGATCAGGGCATGGACGAGCACGCCGCGCTGGCGCGCGCGGGGATCGAAGGGGCGATCACGCAGGTTCGCCGGCGCGTCGGCGGCGGTGAGCGCGCTCGACGGGCGCAAGGGCGGGGCCGGTTCCGGCTCGGGAGCATGGGCGCGGGTGAGCCAGTCCGGCAGGGGGAAAGCCTGCGGCGGCACGGCCTCGCCGGCTTGCGCCGCACGCTCCCCGGGCGACGGTTCCTGCCACAGCGCGACCGGGCCGTAAGGCATCTCGGCCTCGTTCAGCCCATACGCGCCCGCCTCCAGCGCCCGGCTGATCCGCGCCGTCCAGCAATCGGCGGGGAGTTCCTTGTCCTTCTTGCCGCCATAGGGGGCGATGACGAGATGATCGGCGGCGCGGGTCAATGCCACGTAGAGCAGCCGGTTGCGCTCCTGCGCATCCGCCGCGTCGCGCAACGCGCGCGCCTCGGAGAGCACCTCCGGCTCCTTGTCCTTGCCCGGCGACCAGACCGGCAGGGATCCGCCGATATCATAGAGCGCCGCCCCGTGATTGCCGCCGCGCGTCGCCTGGTCGATGACCAGCACCAGCGGCGCTTCGAGCCCCTTGGCACCGTGGATGGTCATCACCCGCACCTCGCGCCCCTCGGCCTCGAGGTCGCGGCGGATTTCGCGCTCGGCGCCGGAAAAGCTCTCCAGGAAGGTGGCGAGCGAGGGCGTCTGCGGATGTTCGGAAACGAGCGCCTCGGCGAGGAAGGCATCGATCGCGTCGCCCGCCTCGACGCCCAACCGCGCGACCAGCCGCCGACGCCCGCCCTCCGGCCCGAGCAGGGCGGCGAAGAAGGCGAAGGGACCGTGCCGCGCGGCGAGTTCGCGCCAGCGCCCGATCTGGGCAGCCGCAGCCTGCGTCTTGGCATCGCCCTCCCCCGCATGACGCAAAAACGCGTCATGCAGGCTCTCATCCGCCTTGCGCCCGACACCGATACGGATGAGATCGTCGTCGTCCCAGCCGACCAGCGGTGATTTCAGCACCGTCGCCAGCGTCAGATCATCGCCGGGCAGCAAAGCCGTGCGGCCCGCCGCGACGAGGTCCTGCACGGCGATATGGGCGGCGATATCGAGCCGGTCGGCACCGGCCACGGGGATGTTGCGATCCTTCAGGGCGCGGATCGTGGCGAAGAAGGCCGGGTTGCGGCTGCGGGTGAGAATCAGGATCTCGCCCGGCTGCCAGATCCGCCCCGTCGCATCGCCATTGCGGGTCCAGGTCTCCACCGCCTGCGCGATACGCCGGGCGAGTTGCACCGGCGGCGCGGTGGCATCCAGCTCGTCGAGGGGATGCGTCCAGGCATCAGGATCGGGCTCGGAAGCAGCCGGCTCGAAGGGCCAGATCTCGACGCGCGCGGGCACGCCGAGGCGGCTGCTTTGATGCGCGGTCCCGGTAATGTCGTCCTCGAAGCTCAAGCCTTCGAAATTCCGCTCATCGCAAAAGACCGCATCGACGGCCTGGAGAATAGCAGGCGCGGTGCGGAAGGAGACGGTGAGTTGCACGTTCTCGAAGGCCTGCGCCACGCCTTGCGCCTGCGCCTCCCAATAGCGCCGGCTTTCGGAGAACTTGCGCGGCTCGGCGCCCTGGAACGAATAGATCGACTGCTTTTCGTCACCCACCGCGAAGACCGTGCGCAGCGGCGCGCCCGCGCCCTTCTGGCCGGCGCCGGCGAAAAAATCGCCGGTGACGGCGCGCAGGATGTCCCATTGTGCGGGATTGGTATCCTGCGCCTCGTCGACGAGCACGTGATCGATGCCGCGATCGAGCTTGTAGAGCACCCAGCCGCCGGCGGGCCCGGCCAGCAGATCGCGGGTCTTTTCGATCAGATCGTCAAAATCGAGCATGGAAAGCCGCGCCTTGCGCGCCTCGATCCGGCGAAACACAGCGCGCGCAATCACAAACAGCGCCCATGTCCGCTGCCAGGCCTCGACCCGGCCCATGCGCAGGCGCAAGGCGACGAGCCGCTCCTGCTCGGCGGAAAGCCGCTCCTTGACGTGATCGGGAATGGCTTTGGTGCCGAGCGATTTGTACGGGGTGCCTTTGCCGTCCTTGGTGAAAAACAGCTTCAGATAGTGCTCGCTGCGCTGCGCCGGATCGTTTGTCCCGGCAGCGGCGATCAACGTGTCGGCACGCTCGTGATCCTTCGTGCTGCCGGCCTGAAACAAAGCCACCAGATCAGCCCATTCCGAAACCGGTATCCCACCCGCGAGAACCTCCGCCTCCAGCGCCTCAAGGCTCTCGCCCTCCCTGACTTCGAGCCTTGCCCGGATATCGGCGAAAGCAGCTTCGAGCGCCGCTTCGTCGCGCAGGACCGGACGGTGGCGCATCGCGGCCTTGATCAGAGCGGTGCGGCCATCGCCGCCACCATGGGCCGCGTCGAGAATGTCGAAGGCGAGGCGCAGGGTCGCATCGGCGCCGGCATGGGCAAGCGCATCGGTCATCGCCGCATCGAACAGGATCCCGCCTTGCACCTCGTCGAGCATGGCAAACCGCGCCGGCACGCCGGCCTCGAAGGGGGCGATATGTAACAGCCTCTCGCAGAAGGCGTGGATCGTCCCGATCTTGAGCCCGCCCGGCGTCTCGACCGCGCGGGCAAAGAGCCGCCGCGCCAGAGCAAGCCGTCCCGCATCGGGCTCGCGCCCGTCGAGATCGCGCAGCGCCTGCGCGAGGCGCGCATCGTCATGCGTCACCCAGGCGGCCAGCCGGTCGAAAACACGCATCTGCATATTCGCCGCCGCCGCCTTGGTGAAGGTCAGGCAGAGAATACGGTTGGGCGCGACACCTTCCAGCAGCAGGCGCAGGACCCTGTCGGAGAGCACTTTGGTCTTGCCTGAGCCGGCATTCGCCGACACCCAGGCCGAGCGATCGGGCATCGCCGCCTTGCGCTGGCGCGCGGTGGTATCGCTGACGGGATCGCCGCTCATGACCGCGCCACTCATGCCCCCTCTCCATCGCTGCCACCGCCGCCGCCGCTCGCCGACCATTCCTTGACCCGCGCGAGATGGTCGTAATCGTTGTATTTCTTCGCGAATTGCGGATAGGGCCGTGACATGTAGCCGAGTTCCCCCTTGATGAACCGCGCCACCAGGCCGCGCAGGCGGGTCACGTGGTCGTCGATGATCTCAGGCATGGGTCGGGTATCGTCCTTCTCCGGCCTGACGAGGGTCTCTTTCAGAGCCTCACCACCACCGCTGGTGCGGATATAGACGAGTTCGGGAACGCCGGCGACCGGGCCGATCTCCTTGAACCCGCCCCGCATCAGCATCGCCGCCTCCAGCGTCAGTTGCGGCGAAAAGCCGACGCAGATCTCCTTCATCGAGGGAGGCTTGCCGGTTTTGAAATCTATGGCGGTGACGCCTGCATCGCGGTGCTGCTCGATCCTGTCTGCCCGCGCCGTCAGGGTGAACACTTCGCCGCCAAGCGGGATCTCCATCTCGCCCTTCAATTCGACATGGATACGCGCAAGCGCATCGCGGCGCGCATATTCCCAATCGACCAGCGCCATGGCGATGCGGGTCAGGCGCGGCAGCCAGTCGGCATGAATATCGGGAAATTCGCTGCGATAGGGGGCGAGTTCGCCGTCGAGGATCGCCTGCATGACAGCGCGCGCCTTTTCGCGCTCCGGCGGCAGCGTGTCGGGAAATTGTCCGACGAAACGCTCCGCCAGCGCATGCACCAGTGTCCCACGCTCCGAGGGGCCGGGCGCGGCGGCGAGATCGGGCAGCGGATCGAGCCCGAGCACATATTGCGCGAAGATCGCATAAGGGTCGCGCAGCAGCGTCTCGATCTTCGTGACCGAGAGCTTGCGCGGGAACAGGGTCGGATCCGGGCGGGGATTCGGGCGCGCCAGCGGCGTGGCGGGCGCCTCCGTATCCGCATGGCGGGCGAGGTAGCGTAGCCTTGCGCCACGCTCGCCGACTTCCCTGAACAGATCCTCCCCGGCAAAGGCCTTCATCCGCTGGATGAAGCGCGAGGGCACGGTGGGGGCGCCGTTGCGCTTCTTGGCGCGGGTGATGATCACGTCCTCACCGCAGGCGGCCTGCACGAAATCATGTGCGCTCTGGCCGATTCGCCGCTCCGGCGGCAACAAGCCGATCAGGCTGCGCATCGGGCGATTGAGGAAGGCGTCGGTCTGCGGTGCGGGCGGCCAGACGCCCTCGTCGAGCCCGGCGAGCACCACCCGGTCGATGGCAATCAGACGCGCTTCGAGCGGCCCGAGGATCTTCACCCGGCGATGCACGTCGCGCAGATCGGGCCGCACCACGCGCTGGGCGGCGAGGCCGGCGAAGAAGGCGGGGTAATCGGCAAAGCTGCCCTGCAGGGGCCCCTCGCCCTGCGCCGCGCATTCGTCGAACAAGGCAAACAGGCTGTCATAGGAAGGCTCGGCGCGCCAATCGGCCACCGTATCCGCCGTGTCAGAACCCTCCGCAACATCCTCCGCATCCTCCGGCAGGCGCAGAAGCGCTTCCACGGTTTCGCGATGACGCGCGGCAAGCGCCGTGAGCGAGAGCGCGTGATCGCCGGCTTCCACGTCTTGCGGGAATTCCGCGAAGGCCTGCTGCAGCCGCGCGATCAGATCGGCGGCAGCCTCCCAGTCCCGCGCGGTGAGACGCCTGACCGGGCGCGGCAGCTTCCAGCCCTCCTCGCCTGCCGCCTCGGCCTGCCTGCGCGCGAGCGCCGCCGCCAGCCCGTCGAGCCCGGCAGCAGCGGGCGGACCGCGCAACACACCGATCTCCAATGCGCTCGCGGCCCGGCGCATATCCTCGACCGGGAGGCCGAGCCACAGATGCGGATGGGCGATCAGGGCGAGGCAGGAGGGCGGGTCGAAATCCGCCAGCGCCGCATCGGCAGCCAGCCGCGCCAGCCGCCCCGCCGGGCTCTGCGCCAGCGACGTCCCGGCGGAATCCGCGCTGCGCACACCCCAGCGCCCGAGCTCGGCACAGACCCGCGCGGCGAGCCCGCGATCCGGCGTGATCAGCGCCGCCGTCTTTCCCGGCTCCTCCAGCGCCTCGCGCAGGGCGATGGCGATGCACAAAGCCTCCTCGCGTTCGTCATTGGCCTCGACCAGCGTGACCCCGGAAAGCCCCGCCTGCGCCAGCGATCTTCGCTCGGGATCGGGAATCATCGACCAGCGATCCGTGGTCTCGGCCGGGCGCATCACCTGCGAGAAGAAAGGCGCTGGCGCGTCGCCGGAGCGCGGCGCCAGCTCGACGATCGCCTCGCGGGGGATGGCGAGTTCCTCGCGCAGGAGCCGCGCCATCATGGCCTGGGGATGCCCCGATCCCGAATCGAGCCCGGCCCCGTCGCCGTCATCCCCGATCCGGCCGATCCGGTCGAAACTCTCCGCGTCGAGATCGAGATCGATCCCCGGCAGCACCAGCGCGCCGTTCTCCAGCCGCGCGATCGCGCCGAGCAGGCGTGCCGTCGAGGGGATCGAACCCGTGGAGCCGGCGGCGATGACGGGGCCGGGCGGGGTCTGGCGCGCGAATGAGGCGGCCTGCGCATCGATCAGTTTCGAGCGCCGCTCCGCCGGATCGCTGGCCTGCCGCTCCTTCAGGATGGCCGGCCACATTTCGGTGGCGATCTGGAGGAAGCGCAGGGTGAAATCGAAATATTGCGAATATTCGCCATCGACGAGATCAGCCAGCCGCGCCACGGGGACGTCCTCGAAGGTGAAATCGTCCATCAGCGCTTCGAGATCGGCAGCGAGCGCCACGGCATCGGCGGCGGAATCGGGGATCAGGAAATCGCGCGTCGCATCCGTGCGCGTCTCCCGGGCGAGGCTGCGGGCAAAGGCCTGAATCAGCCCGGCGAGCAGCAGGCGGCGCTCCAGCGGGGCGATCGGCGGGGCGATCAGCGCCTGCGGATCGGCGTGATCGACGAGGCCTGCGGCGAGCTCGAGCTCGGCATCATCCGCCTCCCCCAACGGCACGATGCGCGGCAAAAGCGCGGCGTCACCGGAGAGCAGTTCCGACAGCCGCGTCGCGAGTGCCCGGGCGGCGCGCTGCGTGGGCAGATAGATCACCGCCCGCGCCAGCGCCTCCGGTGCCTGCGGATCGGGAAAGCCGGGCACCAGCCGCCCGTCGAGGAACGCGCGCGCCAGCGTATCGAGGAAGGGCGCGCCGGGGGCGATGGTGAAGACGCGCGGATATCGCAAGGCTCGGCACTCCCGTTCATTCCGCCGCCCGACCCGTGCCATGACGGGCGATATCCGAATCGCAGGCGGGCGCAATCATGCCGCACGAGACTACGTTCCACCGCCCTGCCCCGACAAGCGCGTCGATGGCGTCTTGCACAGATTGCGACTTCTGCGCGCGCTCGCCGGATCGCGCAGATCGCCCGTGCGTTATCGCGCTGCACAAGGGCTTTCGCACGAGCCGATCAGCGCCCACATTGAAGCGTCACGAGCAGGGAATCGCGCCGATGTCTTACTTCACCGAAATGATGCAGCAGATCACCGATCGCGGGCGGGCGCTGGTGGGCGCAAGGCGCGGCGATGCGCGCTCAGCCAAGGCGCTGCAGGAGATGGCGCAGGCTCTGCTCTCCAACCGGGGTGAAGCATCGAGCGTGGCGCGGGCGGCGGATCTGCTGGCCGGCTATGCGGCTGCGAAGAAAGCCGATCGCGAGGATTTCCTGCGCTGCCTCGCCGTCGATTTCGGCCCCGACCAGGCCCGTATCGATGCGGCCATCGCGGCCTATCAGGCCGATCCGCGCGCGACCACCGCGATGGCTTTGCACCGCGCAGCGGAACCGCCCCGGCAGGATCTGCTGCGCCGGCTCAACCGCGCGCCCGGCGGTACGCTTGCCCTTCTGCGCATGCGCGAGGACGTTCTGCCGCTGCGCCGGGCCGAGCCTGCCCTGGCCGATCTCGACGCGGATTTCGAGCATCTTTTCGCTTCGTGGTTCAACCGGGGCTTTCTCACCCTGCGCCGCATCGACTGGGCGAGCCCGGCGCATGTGCTGGAAAAGATCATCCAGTACGAGGCCGTGCATCGCATCGAGAGCTTCGAGGATCTGAAGCTGCGGCTGGCCCCTTCCGACCGGCTGCTCTACGCCTTCTTCCATCCCGCCCTCACCGATGAGCCGCTGATCTTCGTCGAGGTGGCCCTCACCGATGCGATCCCGCAATCGATCGATCGCATTCTCGACAGCAAGCGCAAGGAACTCGCGCCGCGCGATGCCGATACCGCCGTGTTCTATTCGATCTCCAATTGCCAGAAGGGCCTCGCCGGCGTGTCCTTCGGCAATTTCCTGATCAAGCAGGTGGTCGAGGAGCTGCGCCGGGACCTGCCGCAGCTGCGGCGCTTCGTGACGCTCTCGCCCGTACCCGGCTTCACCACCTGGCTGGAGGCCCGTTGGCAGGAGGAGGACGGCGGCGTGATCGACGCCACCGAACGCGAGATTCTGGCACCGCTTCTGGCCGAAGCTGCGGATCGCGCCGCGCTCCTCGGGCGGTCGGGCGCGGAAGCCGACAAGCTGCACGAGACGCTGCGCCGGCTTTGCGCGACCTATCTCGTGCGCGCCTCCACGGTGCGCGGGGAACGCGGTATCCCGCGTCCTGTCGACCCGGTGGCGCGCTTTCACCTGGGCAACGGCGCGCGGCTCGAACACGTCCATGCGCGTGCGGATTACTCGCCCAAAGGTATCTCACAGGCATCGGGGGTGATGGTGAACTATCTCTATGATCTCGACAGCATCGAGCGCCATCACGAGGCCTATGCCGAGCGCGGCGAGGTCGCCATGTCGAGCGAGGTGCGGCGTCTCGCCAAACCGCAAAAGGCTTTGCGCGACCTTGCCGTGTCGAACTGAAACCTGTCAGTAAATCGACAGAGAAGAAAACGCCCGGATCGTGGAGGATCCCCGATGAACGATGTCGCCCGCATGCCGCTCTTCGCCGCCGTTCGCGCCTGCAATCCGGATCTCTCGCGCCCGTTCCTGGAGACGCCGGAAGGCCGGAAGATGTCCTACGCCGATCTGTTCTCGGCCACGGGGCGCTTTGCCAACACCTTGCGCGATCTCGGCGTCGAAAAGGGCGACCGTGTCGCCGTACAGGCCCAGAAGAGCCCGGAAGTGGTGATCATGCTGCTGGCCTGCGCGCGCATCGGCGCGATCTTCCTGCCGCTCAACACCGCCTATACCGTGTCCGAGCTCGACTATTTCATCGGCGATGCCGAGCCCGCGCTTCTCGTCTGCGACAGCTCCGCCCGCGAGGCCCTGGCTCCGGTTGCGACGCGCCACGGGGTGAAGGCGATCGAGACCCTCGATGCCGGCGGCAAGGGCTCGCTGAGTGACCGCGCGGCGCGCGCCGATGCGGGTTTCAGTGACGCCGATCTCGGCCCCGACGATCTCGCCGCCATCCTCTACACCTCGGGCACGACCGGGCGCTCCAAGGGCGCCATGCTCAGCCACGCCAATCTGGTTTCGAATGCGCAGACGCTGGTCGATTACTGGCGCTTCACCGGCGACGACGTGCTGCTGCACGCGCTGCCCACTTTCCACACGCACGGCCTGTTCGTGGCCACGAACACGCTGTTGCTCGCCGGCGGTTCGATGATCTTCATGGAGAAGTTCGACGCCGACGCGATCCTCGCCCATATGCCGCGCGCCACCACGATGATGGGCGTGCCGACCTTCTATACCCGCCTCCTCCAGCATCCGGGCCTCACCCGCGATGCCACGGCGCATATGCGCCTGTTCGTCTCCGGCTCCGCCCCGCTGCTGGCCGAGACGCATCGCGAATTCGAGGCGAAGACCGGTCACGCCATTCTCGAGCGCTACGGCATGACCGAGACCAACATGAACACCTCCAACCCCTATGACGGTGCGCGCATCCCCGGCACGGTCGGGTTCCCGCTTCCGGGCGTCGAGCTGCGCATTCTCGAACCCGAGACCGGCGCGCCCTGTGCGGTCGAGGAGATCGGCATCATCGAGGTGCGCGGGCCCAACGTGTTCAAGGGCTATTGGCGCAATCCCGAAAAAACGGCGGAGGAACTGCGCGCGGACGGGTTCTTCATCACCGGCGATCTCGGGAAGATCGACGAGAGCGGCTATGTGCATATCGTCGGGCGCGGCAAGGATCTCATCATCACCGGCGGCTACAACGTCTATCCCAAGGAGATCGAGTCCGAAATCGACGCGCTGGACGGGGTGGTCGAAAGCGCCGTCTTCGGCGTCGCCCATCCCGATTTCGGCGAGGCGGTGACGGCTGCGGTGGTGCTGCATGAGGGTGCGGCGCTCGACGGCGCGGCGATCACGGATGCGCTCGCCGGCAAGCTCGCGCGCTTCAAGCAGCCCAAACATGTGGCGATCCTGCCGGAACTGCCGCGCAACACCATGGGCAAGGTGCAGAAGAACGTCCTGCGCGAGACCTATGCTGATCTTTTCCGCTGATCCTTTGCGCAGACCTCAGGCGAGCCAGACCGGGATGATCGACAGGACGAGCAGCACCGCCATCACCTGGTTGAAGCGGCGCAGATGCACCGGCGAGGCGATGAAGCGGCGCATCCCCTGCCCCGCCCCGGCCCAGGCGAGGTTGGCCGGCATGCCGACGGCGATCGCGAGCACGACCAGCAGGGCCAGCGCCTCATGGCCCGAGCCCGAGGGCAGATAAAGCGAAACCGCCGTGATGCACACGAGCCAGGCCTTCGGATTGACATACTGAAACGCCGCCCCCGTCCAGAAACCCATCAGCGGACGCGTGTCGTCATCGCGCGAGACATGCGCGGTGACGATTTTCCAGGCGAGCCAGAGAAAATAGGCGGTTCCCAGAACCTTCAATGCGAGTTGCGCCTCCGGAAAGCGCAGAAAAAGCTGGCCGAGTCCGGTCCCGACAAGTCCCAGAAGCGTCGCGAAGCCGAGGCTGATGCCGAAGACGAAGGGCAAGGTCCGGCGAAATCCGGCCCTGATCCCCGAGGCGAGCAGCAGAAAATTGTTCGGCCCCGGCGTGGCGGCACCGACGAAGGCGAAGGTCGCATAGGCGACAATGAGCTCGAGCGGCATTGTGTTCTGATACACTCGTTGACTTTTTGGGATATTGTCATGCATGATTATGAGACAATCTTCAAGGATATATCGTCACCGAGGGTGATTGGAGCCAAGGAGCAGGGCTATGCCGAGCGAGGAGATTCGCAGTGATCTGCGCGCAGCGATCCTGTGCTGGTGCGCGACGGTGTCGGCTGACGGGGAACCGAATGTCAGCCCGAAGGAGATCTTCGCCCCGCATGGCGAGGATAGCCTCGTCATCGCCGATATCGCCTCGCCGATCACAATCCGTAATATCCGCGCGAATCCGCAGATCTGCGTGAGCGCCATCGACATTTTTCGCCAGAAAGGCTGGAAAATCAACGGCATGGCACGCGTGATCGCCCGTCAGGAAGCGGAGTTCGCGGATCTGTCACGCGAGCTCTCGGCAATGGCCGGCCCGCATTTCCCGATCCGCCACGTGATCCATATGCGTATCACCAGGCACGCGCGGATCATTGCGCCGAGCTACCGCTTCATGCCCGAGATGAGTGCGGAGCAGCGCATGGCGCTGGTATGGGACGCCTATGGCGTGCGCCCGACCGGGACGACCACGAATGAATCGCCTCCGGCAGACAATAATGTATCATGACATTTACGCGCCGCAGCACGGGAACGAATCGCCATGAAACTGCCCTCCCCATGGACGCCCCGCCTCGCTCCCCCGCCCGGTCTCGCGCATGAGCGCCTGACGGCGGCGCTCGCCGAGGACATCCTGTGCGGCACGATCCCTCCAGGCGCGCGCCTGCCCGCGCATCGCGACCTCGCGCAGCGCCTCGATATCAGCCTCGGCACCGTCACCCGCGCATACGAGACCCTGCAGCGTCGCGGCCTGGCGCGCGGCGAGAAGGGGCGCGGCATGTTCGTCACGCAAACCGCGCCGGTCGAGGGTCGGCGCATCGATCTGAGTGTGAATCTGCCGCCACCCGTGCTCACCGCCCCGATGCTGAAGGCGCTGCTCGGCCGCGTTGCGGAGAAAGTCGATGCTCAGCATTTCAACGCCTACGAGGCGCCGGCCGGTCAGCCAGGTCATCGCACGCTGCTCGCGCGCAAGCTCGCTGACGAACGCGGGCTCGATTTCGATCCGGGACGGCTGTTTCTAACCTCCGGCGCCCAACATGCTCTCTTCATCGCCCTTGCCGCAGCGCCGCCGGGGCCCGTCGCCATCGAGGAAGTGACCTATCCCGGGGCCTTGCGGGCCGCGCGGATGCTCGGGCGTGAGCTGATCCCCCTTGCCATGGATGCCCAGGGCGTGACCCCGGATGCACTACGCGCGGCACTTGCCCGCCCCGATCCCCCGCGGCTCGCCTATCTGATGCCGTCTATGCAAAATCCCACCGGCGCCCTGATGCAGGAAACGCGCCGGCGCGAGATCGCTGCGCTGGCGCGTCAGGCGGATCTGGCCCTGATCGAGGACGATGTCTATGCCGTCTTCGCCCCGGCCGATCTGCCGGCGCTGGCGCAACTGGCACCAGAGCGGACCTTCTATGTCGGCAGCCTCTCCAAGAGCCTGTCCCCCGGATTGCGCACGGGTTATCTCTTTGCCCCCGGCTGGGCCGGCGAGGCCTGCAATCACTGGCTCCAGGCGACGCGTTCGATGGCCGATCCGCTGAGCGGGCTGCTGATGGAGCTCGGGCTGGGCGAGGGTCTCGACAAATCCGTCGCCCAGTCGATCCGCGCGGAGGCGCAGCGCCGATGCCGCGCCGCCCGCCAGCATCTCGGGCCCTGGCTCGCGCCCCAAGCGGTGGACGGGCTGCATGTCTGGCTGCCGTTGCCTACCGCGCGGGCGCGCGACATCGTGCTCGCGGCAGCGCGCCGCGACATTCACCTCGCCCCGCCGGAAGCCTTCATGGCGGACCCGCAGGCGCAGCATGCCGGATTGCGGATCTGCCTGGGCAATGCCGGAGCCGAACAGCTCACAGCGGCGCTCAGCATTCTCGCACAATTGCTGACGGAGAGCGGCGAAGCGGGGCTCGGCCTGTTCCCGGCTGTTTGAGACGACACGCGGAACGCCGATGAAGCGCATGCGTTCGCCAACCAGAGACCGATATCCGGGAGGCTGGTATCGGAGAGGGGCTGACAGGGCGGCATGCGCCCCCTAGTTTCCCGTCAGGCTGATCGAAGCGGCGAGCGGAGTGCGATGGTGAGAATACGCGAGGCGGCCAAGAGCCTGATGCGCGATACGCGCCTTTTCCTGCGCATGCTCGCCGATCCGCGCACGCCTGTCGCGGCGCGGTTGATCGCGGTCTTTGCCGTGCTCTACGTGATTTTCCCCTTCGACCTGATCCCGGATTACGTGCCGATCTACGGCCTGATCGACGACATCATCGTCGTGGCCATCGCGATCGTCGCGATCTGGCGCATGATCCCGCAGGCGGTGATGGAGCAATACCGCCCGCCCCCGCCCGCGAATGATAACGGCGCAGCGCCACGGCGGGGCTCGAGCACGGCCCTGCTCGTCGCGCTGATCATCATTCTCGCGCTGACTGCTGCGGCCTGGTGGGGTTACGGCGTCGTCGCCTCGCCGGGCGAGATCAGTGATTCAGGCGGGTAATCGACGCCGGTGAAATAGAGCCCGTGGGCGGGTGCGACGGGGCCGCAGGCGCGCCTGTCGCAGGCATGAAGCGCATCGGCGACATCCTGCACGCTCCAGCGCCCGATCCCCGCCTGCGCCAGCGTCCCTACCATCGAGCGCACCTGATGATGCAGGAAGGAGCGCGATGATGCGCGCACATGGATCTCGTCGTCCGCCGCGCTGACATCGAGCCGCTCCAGCGTCTTCCACGGGGTGCGGCCCTGGCATTGCGTGGCGCGAAAGGTGGTGAAGTCGAAATGTCCGACGAGGTGCTGGGCTGCTTCGTGCATCACATCCACATCGATGCGCTGGCGCACATGCCAGACCCGACCGCGATCGACGGAAGCCGGCGCCGGGCGGTTGAGGATGCGGTAGAGATAGTGTCGGCGCACGGCGCTGAGCCGGGCATGGAAGGCGTGCGTGACCGCACGCGCCTCGCGCACGACCACGGGATGATCGCGCATCTGCGCATTGGTGGCGTCGCGGATCTTGTCGACGCGCATCGGCCGGTCGAGATCGACATGCACGACCTGATGCAGCGCATGAACGCCGGAATCCGTGCGTCCGGCGCAATGCAGCCGTACCGGTCGCCCGGCAAAGACCTCGATCGCCTCCTCGACCAGTTGCTGCACGGCAAGGCCGTTCTCCTGGCGCTGCCAGCCGGTAAAGGGGCCGCCGTCATATTCGACGACGAGCATGTAGCGATGGGTGATCTGTTCCACGGCCCGTGCCCGGATCAGGGCTGGATGAGCAGGGTGCCCGGCTCGAGCCGCGCCCCGCGCAGCATCTCGGCGGCGGGCATCGCGGATTTGCCGGCGCGCTGCACCTGAAGGAGGCGGATGGTTCCCTCGGCACAGGCAACGAGGCCCTCCTCGTCGAGTAGTGTCCCGGGCGCGGCCTGCGTACCCGTCTCGCTCTCGACGCGGGTGCGCAGCAACTTCACCCGTTCGGGCCCCCTCCCCTGACCCTTGCTGCAATCGGCCATGAAGAAGGCGCCGGGGAACGGCGAGAGGCCGCGCACCTGGTCATGGATGCGCCGCGCCGGCATCGTCCAGGTGATTTCGGCATCACCGTTGGTGATCTTGGCCGCGTAGCTCACGCCTTCTTCCGGCTGCGGCTTGAAATCGAGGGCATCGCGCGAGAGCGCGGCGAGCGCGCGCACCATCAGATCGGCGCCGAGGATCATCAGGCGGTCGTGCAATTCGCCCGCGGTCATTTCCGGGTCGATCGGCACGGTCTCGACCATGCCGACGGGGCCGGTATCGAGCCCGGCCTCCATCTTCATCACCGCGACACCGGTCTCGGCATCGCCGGCCATCACGGCACGCTGGATCGGCGCCGCGCCGCGCCAGCGCGGCAACGCGGAGGCATGCAGGTTGAGGCAGCCGAGAGGCGGCAGGTCGAGCACAGCCTGCGGCAGGATCATGCCATAGGCGACCACGACGAAGACATCCGCCTCGTGCGAAGCAAGCGTTTCCTGGACCTCCGGATCGCGCAGGCTCTTGGGCGTGAAGACGGGGATGCCGAATCCCTCGGCCATGGCATGCACGGGGGACGGGCGCGTCGCCATGCCCCGCCCGCCCGGGGCGGGCGCGCGGGTATAGCAGGCGACGACCTCGTGGCCCTGGCCGGTGATTTCGGAGAGCGTGGGCACCGCGAATTCCGGCGTGCCCATGAAGACGATGCGCAGGCTCATGGTGCGGACCTCACTTGGTTATGCTCACTTGCGTGTGATTGCTCGCGACTTTGCCGAAGCGCGTCACTATGCGGTCGCTTCGCGCTTTGCCGCCTTGGTGAATTTCCGGATCACCCGGTCGCGCTTGAGCCTCGAGAGGTAATCGATGAAGAGCTTGCCGTCGAGGTGATCGACCTCGTGCTGGATGCAGGTCGCCCGCAAACCATCGGCCTCCTCCTCGCGCGGCTCGCCCTCGAGGGTGAGATAGCGGAAGCGGATACGCGCGGGCCGCTCGACCTCCTCGGTATATTCCGGGATCGAGAGACAACCTTCCTCGTAAGTGCTCAGCTCCTCCGAGCGCCATGTGATCTCGGGATTGATGAAGACCTGCGGATCGGGCTCCGTCTCCGGCTCGCCCTCCTCGTCGAACTTGCCCGGGATCTCCTTTTCGAGATCGCAGACCACGACGCGCTTCATCACGCCGATCTGGATTGCCGCGAGGCCGATGCCACGCGCGGCATACATCGAATCAAACATATCCTGCGCCAGATCACGGATCTCGTCCGTGATGGCGATGACGGGCTCGCAGACCTGCCTGAGGCGGGTATCGGGCAATATGACGATGGGTTTGCGCGACATGATGGTGCCGAGATAAGCCGTGCGGCGATGAAGGTCAACGCCGCCGCACGGCTTCGTCTGCAGGAAAATGACTTGCGGTTACCCCGCCCTAAAGTGCTGCCTGCGCCTCGACCACGGCAATGGCGGTGATGTTGACGATGCCGCGCGCGGTCACCGAAGGCGTCACGACATGGGCTGGACGCGCCGGGCCGATCAGGATCGGGCCGACGGGCAGCGCATCGGCGAGCCCCTTGGTGAGCTGGTAGGCGATGTTGGCGGCATCCAGATTGGGCATGATCAGCACATTCGCCTCGCCCTCGAGCCGCGAATTCGGCAAGACCCGCTCGCGGATCACCTGCGAGAGCGCGGTATCGGCCTGCATCTCGCCATCGACTTCAAGCGCCGGCGCGCGCTCGCGGATGATTTGAAGCGCCTCGCGCATCTTGATGGCGGAGCAGGTATCGGCAGAGCCGAAATCCGAATGCGAGACCAGCGCGATCTTGGGCCCGATGCCGAAGCGCTCCACATGCTCGGCGCAGGCGATCGTCATGTCGGCGATTTCCTCTGCGGTCGGATCGGGGCGCACATGCGTGTCGGCGAGGAAATAGGCGCCTTTATTGGTGATCATCAGCGACATGGCGGAAAATTCGCGCACGCCCGGCGCGAGGCCGAGGATGTCCTTGATGTGCCGCAGGCGCGAGGCGAAGCGCCCCTCCAGCCCGCAGATCAGCGCATCCGCATCGCCGCGCCGTACCGCGATTGCCCCGATCACCGTCGAATTGGTGCGCACCAGCGTGCGCGCGGCATCCGGCGTGATGCCCTTGCGACCGGCCACCTCGAGATAGGTTGCGACGTAATCGCGGTAGCGCGGATCGTCTTCCGGGTTGACCAGTTCGAAATCCACCCCCGGGCGGATCGACAGCCCGAAACGCTTCAGGCGCGTTTCCACCACGGAAGGGCGCCCGATCAGGATCGGTTTGGCGATGCCGTCTTCGAGCAGCACCTGGGCCGCGCGCAGGACGCGCTCATCCTCGCCCTCGGCATAGATAACGCGCTTGGGCTCGGCCCGCGCCTTGGTGATCAGCGGCTTCATCAGGAAGCCGGAGCGGAAGACGAAGCGCTGCAGAGAATCCTCGTAAGCCTCGAAATCGGCGATCGGCCGGCGCGCCACGCCGCTCTCCATCGCAGCCCGCGCGACGGCGGGGGCGATGCGCAGGATCAGGCGCGGATCGAAGGGGCTGGGAATGAGCGACTGCTTGCCGAAGGGCCGCGCCTCGCCGCCATAGGCGCGTGCGACCACTTCCGAGGGAGCCTCCCGCGCGAGCGCCGCGATCGCCTTGACCGCTGCCGCCTTCATCTCCTCGTTGATCGTCGTCGCCGCGACATCGAGCGCGCCGCGGAAGATGTAGGGAAAGCACAGGACATTGTTGACCTGGTTGGGATAATCCGAGCGCCCGGTACAGATCATCGCATCGGGCCGCGCCGCCTGCGCCTCGTCCGGCATGATCTCCGGGTTGGGATTGGCCAGAGCCATGATCAGCGGACGCTCGGCCATCTTTTCCAAGAGATGCGGCTTGAGCACGCCCGCAGCCGAGAGGCCGAGGAAGACGTCCGCGCCCTCGATCACCTCGGCGAGCGTGCGCGCGGGCGTATCCT
This sequence comes from Salinarimonas sp., assembly GCA_020832565.1. GTDB lineage: Bacteria > Pseudomonadota > Alphaproteobacteria > Rhizobiales > Beijerinckiaceae > Saliniramus. Next base: position 17,627 of record JAFIEI010000020.1, read on the forward strand.
GCGCATAGACCGCCTTCCATCGATCCATCTGCGCCTCGCGCCCCTCATAGACCACGCCCTCGATATCCGTGACGATGATGTTCTCGCGCTTGACGCCGAGCGTCACCAGCAGGTTGAGGCAGGCGATGGCAGCCGCGCCGGCACCGGAGGTCACGACCTTGATCTGCGTCAGATCCTTGCCGGCGAGCACCATTGCATTGGTGACGGCCGCGCCGACGATGATCGCAGTGCCGTGCTGGTCGTCGTGGAAGACGGGAATGTCCATACGCGCCTTGAGTTGCTCCTCGACGTCGAAGCATTCGGGCGCCTTGATATCTTCCAGATTGATCCCGCCGAAGGTCGGCTCGAGCGCGGCCACGACATCGACGATGCGCTCGACTTCATCGGCCTTGATCTCGATGTCGAACACGTCGATCCCGGCGAACTTCTTGAAGAGGACCGCCTTGCCCTCCATCACCGGCTTGGAGGCGAGCGGGCCGATATTGCCCAGGCCGAGAACGGCGGTGCCGTTGGAGACGACGGCGACGAGATTCTGCCGCGCGGTCAGCACGCCGGCCTGGTCCGGATCCTCGACGATCGCCTCACAGGCCGCCGCCACGCCGGGCGAATAGGCGAGCGCGAGATCGCGTTGGTTGCCCAGGGGTTTCGTCGGCTGGATTTCCAGCTTCCCCGGCTTTCCGTGCGAATGGTAGACCAGTGCTGCGGATTTGAGATCATCGGATATGTTGCTGGGCACGGTCCTCGCCTTTCTTCTGGTCCATCACGTCGCATGCAATTCGTAGCCGCGCGCGGAGCCGACGGCAATCCTTTCGGGCATGGGTCACCCGTCTGTTTCACACCTGGATGACCTTCACACCGTCAAATTAACTGAATTCCGACTGATCAACCCTCTAGCGCCTGCGAAATCTCCAACCATTCCTCTTCCGCGCGCGCCAGCGCATCCGCTGCCTCGCCGCGCATGCGGGCGATCTCGGACGCCTTTTGCGGGTCGCGCTGGAAGGCCTCGCCGTCGCCGATGGCCGCGTCGATCTTGGCGATCACGCCGGTGAACTTCTCGATGCGTGCCTCGACCTGGGCGAGTTGCTTGCGCAGGGGCGCCTGGCTGGAGCGCTTCTGCGCCGCCGATTTGCGGTCATCGTTACGGGCAGGACGCACCTCGCGGCGGTTGTCGCGCCCGCCATCCTCTTCGAGCCCGCCGGAAAGCACGAATTTGCGGTAATCCTCCATATCCCCGTCGAAGGGTTTCACCCGCCCTCCGCCGACGAGCCAGAGCCGGTCGGCGCAGGCCTCGACGAGGAAGCGGTCATGGCTGACGATGATCACCGCGCCGTTGAAATCGGCAATCGCCTCGACCAGAGCCTGGCGGCTGTCGATGTCGAGATGGTTGGTCGGCTCATCGAGGATGAGCAGATGCGGCCCCTCGAAAGCGGCAAGCCCCATCAGAAGACGCGCCTTCTCGCCGCCGGAGAGCTTCTCGACCGGGGTTTCGCCCTTGTTGCCGGGAAATCCGAACCGGGCGGCGCGGGCGCGGATCTTCGCCTCCGGCGCGCCGTGCATGCGCTCGGCCACATGTGCGACCGGGCTCGCCTGCGGGCGTAATTCGTCGAGCTGGTGCTGCGCGAAATACGCGACTTTCATCTTCGACGAGGCGACCATCTCCCCCTTCATCGGCTTGAGCCGTCCGCCGATCAACTTGCAGAAAGTTGATTTGCCGTTGCCGTTGGCGCCGAGGAGCGCGATCCGGTCATCGGGCAGGATGGAGAGATCCATGCGGTCGAGCACCGTCGTCTCGCCGTAACCCGCTGCGGCACCTTCCAGCGCGATCAGGGGCGGCGAGAGCAGCTTTTCGGGGCTGGGCAGATCGAAGGGCAGCGTCTGCTCGTCGGTGATGGTGACGATCGGCTGCAGCTTCTCCAGCCGCTTGAGCCGCGATTGCGCCTGGCGCGCCTTGGTGGCCTTGGCGCGGAAGCGGTCGACGAAGCTCTGCAGATGCTTGCGTTCGCTCTCCTGCTTGGCGGCGCTCTTTTGCAGGAGCATCTGCTTCTCCGCCCGCTGGCGCGCGAATGACGTATAGCCGCCGCGATAAAGCGTCAGCTTGGCGCTATCCAGATGCAGGATGTGATCGACGCAGGTATCGAGCAGATCGCGATCATGGCTGATCACCAGCACCGTATGCGGATAGCGCGCGAGGTAATCGTAGAGCCAGAGCGTGCCCTCGATATCGAGATAGTTGGTCGGCTCGTCGAGGAGCAGCAGGTCCGGCTCGGAGAAGAGCACAGCCGCGAGCGCCACACGCATGCGCCAGCCGCCGGAGAAGGATGAACAAGGCCGCGCCTGCGCCTGCGCATCGAAGCCAAGCCCGTGCAGGATCGCAGCCGCGCGCGCGGGGGCCGAATGCGCCCCGATATCGGTCAGACGGGTCTCGATCTCGGCGCGCTCCATGCCCTCGGCGGTCTCGGCTTCGGCCATCAGGCGCGCGCGTTCGGTATCGGCGGCGAGCACCACATCGATCAGGCTCTCCGGCCCGCCCGGCGCCTCCTGCGCCACGGTGCCGATGCGCCGGCCCTTGGGCATGCCGACATGGCCCGATTCCGGGGAAATATCCCCCAGAAGGATGCGAAACAGCGTCGTCTTGCCGGTGCCGTTGCGCCCGACGATCCCCACCCGCGCCCCGTCGGGCACGGCGAAGGAAGCATTGTCGAGCAGGATGCGCTCGCCGAGACGGTAGGTGAGATCGTTGACATGCAGCATGAGCGCGTTGTGACGCCGCCGAGGGGGATTTGCAAGAGGCCGCCCGCGAGCTTCGTCGCGGCAATGCTACGAGACGCCCTGCAAGATGATGCGTTGCCGATCACGGCTGCCGCACTATGCTCGCAACTGCGAAGCAGCACAGCCGAATCGACACGACCACAAACGAGGATATCCCCATGCAATACCGCCCCCTCGGCCGCACCGGCCTCCAGGTCAGCGCCATCTGTCTCGGCAGCATGACCTGGGGCGAGCAGAACAGCGAGGCCGAGGGCCATGCCCAGATGGACTATGCCTTCGAACGCGGCATCAATTTCATCGACGCCGCCGAGCTCTACCCGATCCCGCCCAAGGCCGAGACGCAGGGCGCAACGGAGCAGATCATCGGTTCGTGGATGGCGCAGCGAAAAAACCGCGCCGACGTGATCCTCGCGACCAAGGTGATCGGGCGCTCGACCAATACATGGTTTCGCGATGACGGTTCACGCGCAGAGCTGTCGCGCGACCACATCATCGAGGCGGTCGACAAGAGCCTGAAGCGGCTGCGCACGGATTACATCGACCTCTACCAGGTGCATTGGCCAGACCGCGCGGTGAGCGCCTTCGGCTCCAATGCTACGATTTTCCGCAATGTGCGCGAGCCGGAGCACAGCATCGAATCCACCCTCGACGTGCTCGGCGAACTGGTGAAAGCCGGCAAGGTGCGCCATGTCGGCATCTCCAATGAATCCGCCTGGGGCACGATGCGCTATCTCGCCCATGCCGAGCACACGGATGCGCCGCGTGTCGCGTCGATCCAGAACGCCTATTCGCTGGTCAACCGCACCTTCGAGGTGAATCTCGCCGAACTCGCCATGCGCGAACATGTGGGGCTGCTGGCCTATTCACCGCTGGCGCAGGGCTATCTGACGGGGAAATATTCCGGCGGCGCGTTGCCCAAGGGCTCGCGCAAGCAGCTCTTCGAGCGCCTCTCGCGCTACGAGAAGCCCGCCGCCCTCGCGGCCTACGAGGCCTATATCACGCTGGCTCGCGAATTCGGGCTCGATCCGGCCCAGATGGCGCTCGCCTTCGTCACCAGCCGCCCGTTCCTCACCAGCAACATCATCGGCGCGACCACGATGGAGCAGCTCAAGACGAATATCGCTTCGATCGACGTGACGATCACCCCTGAGCTGGAGGAGCGCATCGACGCGATTCACCTGCAGCATTGCAATCCGGCGCCCTGAGGCACATTCGGCTACTGCAGGATCAGGATTTGCCACCCGTCACCGGGCGCCCCTTGACCGGTGAGCCGGTCACCTTGCGGGGCGCGGGGCTCGTCGAGCCCCCTCCCGGCGCCTTGCGCGGGAAGGATTTGCCGTCGACGGGTTTGCCGACAGTCTTGCCTACGGTCTTGCCCAAGGATTTGCCGACCGCTTTGCCCATGGCCTTTCCGACGACCTTCCCCGGAACCGGAGCCGGCGTCGTGGCTGCCGTGATCGCTGCGGGCGCCGTTGCGCTAGCCGGACGCGGCGAGCCGTTCATCTGACCGGCGACGCGGTTGACCATGTCGCGCATGGCGCCGGCGAGCGAGATCAACCCGCCGCGGGCGCCGTTCGCCGCCTGCGCTTCATCGGGGGATGGCGCCTTCGCCGGAGCGTTGGTGGCCGGAACCTTCGACGTGTCCTTTGCGGACGCAGCAACTTCCGGCTCGGGCTTCGGCTTCGCCTTGCGCTTTTGCGCCGCGCCGGCCTTCGCCTGTGACACGGCATAATGCACTACGCGCCGCGCCGTCTCGGGCTTGAGGCGCTGGAAGACGTTGTAGGCCTCTTCGAGCAATTCGACCGAGGGCTGGCGCCCGCTGCGCTTGCCGAGCAACGTCTTGAAATTCGGCCAGGTCAGGCCGGCGGCGGAAGCGATGAAGAGGATCGCATCGAAGCGCGGCGCATAGAAGGCGTTGACCACCTTGCCGAGATCCACGCCGACCTTGTCGGCCATCGCGGCCATCACGTCTTCCATGCGGTTGCGCTTGATCCACTGAACCAGCTCCGCCTCTTGGACCGGCTGATCCTTGCCGCGCTCCTTGATGAACTGGCGCGCCATGTCGAGATCGGCGGCGAGGAATTCGCGCCCCCGGTCGGGGACGAACTTCGTCTGCATGTCGGCGATGACGGAATCGATCGCCTTCTCCATGCGCTCGCCCAGTTCGTCGACCAGCGTCTGGCGGACCTTGTCGCGCACCGAATCGGCGAGTTTCTCGACCTGCTCGGGGGTCAGCTCGCCGCGATAATTGAGCGCGTCTTGGATTTCGGGATCATCCTGCGAGCGCGCCATCAGCCGGGCGAAGCCGTCATCAGAAAAGCGCGCGCCCTCGTTCACCGCGAGCGCGCGGATCGGATCATCCTCGTCGCGGGCGATGATGGAATCGGTGACGCGTTCCGACAGGCTGTTGCGGCGCGAGACCGCCAGCACATGCATGGCGCTCTTCGTTTCGACCACGAAGATCAGATCGTCGTCGCCGAGCTGTTCGGAACGCCCGAGCACCGGCGTGGCGACTTCGTAATTGTCGTCGAAGGCGAGTTCGCGCACCATCTTGAGCGGCGCGCGCGGGATATCGGCAAGGCGCTCGGAAACCGCGTAACGCACGCGAAAATCAACATCTTTCGCCAGCCGCAGCATCACTTCGTCGAAAGTCGCGATCACGGTTTCGTCGAGCCAGCGGGCATTGTCGACGAAGAGGTTGGTGATCTGACGCAACATCGCCATGCGCCGGCGACGATCGGTGCCGGCGAGGATGTCATCAACCTCTTCGATCATTGCTTCCGCAGGGCTCATCGATCATCCATTGGTTCGGATCGTGACGATACGTTACCCGTGCAGGAGTTTCATAAGAGTGAATTGAAACGCGCACATATTGAAAATTGTTCATTTTGCGCCCGCACAATCTGAACCACGCTTGAAGGGCGGCAAATGTCGCGTGGAGAAACCCTGCCCGGCCCTTGCGCCGCGCGCGTGATCGTCCAGAATGGACACGCTGGGGAATGACGGGAGGCGCCGATGCCACGCTTGTTCGCAGGTTTCGAGATCCCCACGGATATCGTCGAACGTCTCGCGCTCTGGCGCGCCGGCCTGCCCGGCGCACGCTGGATCGACCCGTCCAATTATCATCTCACCTTGCGCTTCATCGGCGATGTCGACGGCCATACGGCGCATGAGATCGACGCGGTTCTGGCGGAAATCCGCCCGCGCGCGCCGATATCCGTGGTCTTCGAGGGATTCGACGTGTTCGGGGGTGAGCGCCCGCATGCGCTGATCGTGCGCGCGAAGCTGACGCCGGAACTGGCGGATCTGCAGGCGGAGATCGAGCGGCGCCTGCGCCGTGCGGGGCTCTCCCCCGAGAAGCGCAAATTCGTGCCGCATGTCACGCTCGCGCGGTTGCGCGGCGTCGATCCGCTATCTGCTGCCGATTACATCGCGCGCCAGGGGCAGTTTCCCGCCCTGCGCTTCGATGCCGGACATGTTTGCCTGTTCTCCGCCCGTGACATCACCGGAGGCGGACCCTATCTCGTGGAAGCGGCATATCCGTTCGCGGGAATGGAGATGGCGGCCTACCGCTAGGCCGGCTCCGCGACGGACCCGCCGCAGAACGGCATTCACGCAGCACGAAAGGAAAGACGTATGTCCAGTGAGCGGCTCAGCAATGCAGAACGCGACGACCTTCTGGAAACCCTCGAGGGTTGGGAGAAGGTCGATGGCCGCGAAGCCATCCGCAAGACCTTCGTCTTCGCCGATTTCGTCGAGGCGTTCGGCTGGATGAGCAAGGTCGCGCTCACCGCCGAGAAGATGGACCACCATCCGGAATGGTACAACGTCTACAAGACCGTCGAGGTCACCCTGACCACGCATGATGCTGACGGCGTCACGGGCAAGGATGCCGAGCTCGCCAAGGCGATGGACCGGATGGCCCGGCGCTGAGGCGTCAGCCGGCGGCGCGGGCTGCCCGTGCCGGGATCACTGTCGCGATCATGTCGGCGAGGCGCCCTCGCTCCTCACCCTCCAGCTCGGCGAGCGGAGCCGGCAGACTGGCGGGTTTCGTCAGCCCCATCAGCGTGGCGGCGGTGGCGACGACGCGCAGCCCGCCGCCATTGCGCGTGAACGCATCCCAGAACGGCGCGAGTTCCTGCGACAGATGCACGGCCTTCGCTGCATCGCCGGCCTGGGCCGCGCGGGTCAGGGCGAGCGCCGTCTCGGGGAACAGGCCGCCGATCACCGAATACCAGGCGTCACAACCCGCATTCAGACCCGTGGCGGCGAAGGCATCGCCGCTGACCCCGATCGTCACCCGCGCCGGGAGGAGGCCGCGCAGCCGCGCGACATGAGCGCATGCTTCATCCGGATCCGCCGGGACCCCCGGGATTTTGATCGATGCAATCTGCGGCAAGGCTGCCAGGGCTGCATAGAGATCATCATCGAAACTGAAATGCGTGGTGCGCGGGTTGTCATAGACGCAGATCGGCACGGAGCTGCTCTGCGCCACCGCCTCGAACAGGGCATAGACCTCGTCGGGCCGCAGCGGCTGGTATGATACCGGCGCCAACAGAAGCGCCGAGGCGCCCGCCGCCTGCGCATCCTCGGCATGGCGCAAAACGTCCCTCTGGCGCAGGGCCCCGATTCCCACCATGACCGGGATTTCCCCGGCATGGGCAACCGCAAGCTCGGCTGCGCGCCTGCGCTCGGCCCGGTCGAGATAGGGATAGCTTCCTGTCGAACCAAGCGCGCCGATCGAATCGACGCGGGCATCGGCGAGACGCCGGATCAGCCCGATATAGGCGATTTCGTCGACACCCTGTGCATCCAGCGGGGTCAGGGGGAAGGCACTCAGACCGGTAAACATGGCACGCTCGCATTCCAATGGCTGCGCCGATCAAACGCGAAGCCGCGCTCGGGCGCAAGCGCTCGAACGCTGCGCAGGCGCGAATCATGCATATCCGACGCAGCGGAAACATCTTCCGCCAAACGTTTTGATAACGCACCGGCACAGTTTTCAACGAGCGCCCCTCACCCGCGTTAAGCAAAACAGATAAATAGGCGTGCATTTTCGTGAAAAATATCGGCATTTGCTTGCTGTTGATACCGCGTGACACCGCCTGATCGTCACGCGCCCGCAATCCGATAATTGCCCAAGCAATGACGAAGGTAATCATGCTTTCAATCCGCAAACAATATGCCGTCGTACTTCTGGTAACTTTGGCAGTCGGCTATCTATTTTTCCTTCGAACAGAGCCCACGCGCGAACACACGCTTAGTGCCGCGCCGACCTTTACCGCTGAGGACCACCAGCTCATGCGGCTCGTCAGCCGGCGCGATGCGAACGGCATTATCGCCGCGCTGGCCAGCGAACAGATCCCCATCGACTATGCCGTGGGCGGCAAGATGGACATGTTCACCATCGCCACCAGCAGAAAGTTGCCGGAACTGCTCGCATTTCTCTTGCAGCACCAGGATACCCGGATCAGTTCGATGGCGAGGACATTCGTCTTTCTCCGCGACGAGGAGCATCCTGCAGACAGCGCCGCGATCGCGCGGATGTATCTCGAGCACACATATGACCAGGACAGGATGGTCCTTGATATCGACGATTCAGTCGGCCTCCTGATGATCATGTGCTCCTTGCAACCTTATTCGCCGGCTGAAGTCGACGCGCTGCTCGACGGTTTCGCGATCCACGCACCCGAGAGCGTCGTCGACGACGCGGTGAACGCATTCGCAGGCGACCCGCCTGGAAGGGAAGGCGCCGCAGCGTGCCTCCGGCAGGTCCTGCAACACGTCACAGCCCTACCGGCCTGAGCGGGGCTGCAGGGCGGGGCACGGGCGGGGTGGAGCGGCGCAACCGGAAAGCTCCGCTCGGCAAAGGCGGGCATGACCATTGTGGCAGGTCCAGCCTGTCAACGCTGTCTCAGGAATGCCGGGGAGTGAAGTGGTGCCGCTTGCGTGACTCGAACACGCGACCCCATCATTACGAATGATGTGCTCTACCAACTGAGCTAAAGCGGCTTACCATGCGCAGGGCGAGCGACTGTCACCCTGCTATTTTCCTCACTCTTCCGCTGACCCGGCGGCTTCGTTCCTCATTCTCCAGCGGACCCGCTGATTGCGAATGAGATGGTCTGCCATCCGAGCTGCTGCGGCGCCCGGCGGGTTTCGTTTGACCCGCAACAGACGCGGCCCTCTTACATGGCGGCGTCTGGCTTGGCAAGTCGGAATCGACGCGCTTGGTCGCGTCTCGGCACTGTAGCCCGGACAATTCCGGCAGTTCCGTTGCCGCGCGCCGAGCAATCGGGCGCGCGGGGTCAGTTGAACATGCTGCCGAAAAAGGAGCGCTTGCGCTTCCTCGCTTCCTCGGCCTCTTCCGGGCTGACGCCGGGATCGTCCGGGGGGCGGGAGAAGCGCTTCAGGCGCTCGTCCTCGCTGTCATCCTTGCGGGCATCATCGGCGGTCGGTTTCCCGGAAAGGGCCGCATCCGTGCCGGGCTCGCTCGTCGACGCTTCGGCGCCCTGTTTCGCGGCGCCCTCGGTTGCAACCTTGGTGGCATCATTGGCCGCTTCGAGCTTGACCGCCTGAGCCCTGGCTTCCTGGGCCTGTACGCCTTCGGATTTGCCCTCCATGGGCTTGCGGTCGGTACTCTTGTCGTCCGCGCCCTTGCTGTCCGCGCCCTTGCCGTCCGCATTATTGTCGGCCACGCCCTTGCGCTCGACCTCCGTATCTTCCACCGCCTTGCCCTGGACCGCCTTGCCCTGAACCGCCTTGCCCGCTTCGGCTTCCCGCGCCTCGGCTTCGGCGCGTCGCGCAGGCTCGACTGCCGGGCTCGATACCTTCTCCGGCGCGACATCGGTCGCGACGGCGACCGCGGGCTCCGGCTTCGTTACCTCCGGAGATTCCTCTGCCACCTTCTCATCGTTCGAAGCCGTCTGCACCGGTGCGGACGGGGACCGGCTTGTTCTTGACTGCGCCTTCGTCTCGGCACTCTGCGGGGAAGCGGCGGCGGCCTTTTCAGGCGGCGCCGCGACCGGCTTTCCCGGCATGCTCTCCTGCTCGTCCCCCTTGCTCTCGACGGTCTCGTTGGTGGCCTCGGCTTCCGCAGCCTCGGCCATCTCTCGCTCGGCCTGTGCCTGCTTTGCTTCCTTGGCCGCTTCTGCGCGCTCGGGCGGAATGATCTCGGCCTCCGATGCGGCCTCCTTCTCGGCGTCGGAATCCCCCGCAACCGGCGCGGCGAGCGCGCCCGTGGGCGTGCGGGCGCGATCATCGAGATCGCCGACCACATCATCGATCACCTGCGTGCCCGAAATCAGCTCCGGCGGCGTCTGCCAGCGGAAGGCGTCGAGCTGGCCGGAGACCGGTGAGATCGGCGACCAGCGGTCGGAGACGACCCCGTCGGCGATCCAGGCCTTGTCGCGCGGCGCATGCACCGCCCGAGCCAGCCATTCGCGCGCACCGGCGGAGGAGCCCGATTCGACCCGGGCGAGTTCGGCCATCAACAGGCAGGTGCGCACGGTCGGGCGCCCCTCCTGCAGGAGCGGATCGAGCGTCTTGCGCGCGGCCTCGAATTCGCGCGCCTCGATCGCGGCCCGTGCCAGCGCGATACGGCCCTCCGGCGCCCAGCTCGACAACATGGCGAGCCGCTCGGCGCGCTTCATCCGGTCGAGCGCCGAATCACCGACGCGCAGATGCGTATAGGCATCCGCGAGATCGGGATGCGGCGTGGCCTGCCAGGCAGCCTCGAGGATCTTCCCTGCCTTGCGCAGCTCCAGACGGTGTCCGAGGATGCGCCCGGCCAGAGCCGCTGCCGGTACCAGGTCCGGCGCCAGCCGCACGGCTTCCTTGGCGGATGCCAGGGCCGCCTCCTCGTCCGCTTCACCCTTGGCCAGCGCATCGGCGGTGAGCAGCACGGCGCGCTGGCGTTTGGCGGCGGGCTTGTCGATCAGGCCGAGCGCGGCGCGGCGCTCCACCGTATCGATGGCCGCGCGCCAGTCGCCCTGGGCGCAAAGGCCCTCGAGCACCGCTTCGTTGGCCCAATCCACCGCCGGGGCGAGCTTTGCGGCCTCGGAGGCGTGTTTCCACGCGGCATCCGAATCACCACGTCGGCGCGCCTCGACATAGAGCCCGCGCAGGCCGAGGACGCGCGTCTCCTGAACTGCCGCCATTTCCTGGAAGACCGCCTCGGCCTGGTCGCGATCGCCCGAAATCTGCGCCGCCTGCGCCTTCAGGAGCAGGAGCAGCGGCTCGTCGTTGCGCAGATAGCGCTCCGCATCGCGGGCGTGGCGGCGCGCGGCGTTCTCGTCGCCCGAGCCGACGGCGATCATGCCGCGCGACAGGGCCTGGATCGCCTTGCGCTTCTTGCGCTCGCGCGCCGCGCCCGAAAGCCGTTGCGGCAGATTGAGCACGATGCGCCCCGCCGCCTCGACGAGGAGGATCACCGCGACCAGAACGAGCACGGCCAGAGCCGCCACGGCGAGCCCCACCGAATAGCTCACCCCGTCCCAGACGAAGGCCACGCTGCCGGGCTGCTCCGCCAGCCAGACGGCGCCGGCGGCGAGAGCCGCGATGATCGCGAGATAGATCAGGACGCGCCACATGAATTCAGACTTTCCTTCTTCAACGGCCGTTCGCGAGGGCGGCGAGAGCCGTCTGCGCGATGTCGAGCGCGGCAGCACGGGCAGCCGCGAGGTTTTCCAGGGTTTCGCCGAAACCGGCGCCTTGTGCCTGGACTTCCGCAGGCAGCGCCTGCCAGGCGTTCAATGCGGCCTCCGCGTCACCGGCTTCGAGCGCCGCGATGACGCCCTGCGCCGATTGCATGTCGACATCCCGGCGCGGGGCATCGACCCGCTCGACGGTGATGGCGCGGTCGACGAAGAGCTGCAGGAAGCCTGCGCCTTCGCCGGGCTCGCGCTCGGTCACGGTGGGTGCGGTAGGAGCGTCCTCACCGGAAAGCTCCGCAGCAAGGCTGCCCGCTAGCATATAGAGGCGCGGCGCGCCGTCCTCGGCGAAGGGTTCGAGCGGCGCCAGCGCTTCCTCCGGGACATCCTGGCCACGCAGCACGTCCAGAGCCTGTCTGTAGGGCCGGCCCTCGCTCAGCGCGCCGAGAATGTAATCTGCCGCGGAAGCCCGCGTCGCGGCAGCGATGCGCCCCTCCATGGGTACCTCGGCCTGAAGGCCGGATACGCTGTCCTGCAGAGCGGTGATATCGGCGCGCAGCGCTTCGATCGCGGAGGTGTTGGCTTCGATCGCATCGACGGGCACATCCGGCATGTCGGGGACCGGACGATCCGCGGCCTCCCGTGCCGTGGCCAACGCCTCTTCAGTCTGCGATTCGAGCGCGCCGAGCCGTGCTGACAGATCATCGGGCACGCCCGGCTGCGCGACATCTCCGGCCAGTTCGCCGACGCGCTCCTCGATCGCCGCGAGGCGGGTATCGGTATCGGGGGTCGGGCGCAGGAGAAGATCGTAGGCAATGAAGGCGGCACCAGCGAGCAGACCGCCCACGAGCCCGGCAACAACGAGCGACTGCGCGCCCGCACCACCTTGCGGCAGCGCGCCGGCGCTGCCAGCTTTCGACCGCGCGACGCGCTCGGGATTGCGGGTGACCGCCGGTGAGGGCTGGGGCCTGGGGGAAGCCTGGGTGGCGGCAGGTCCGGCAGCCGTTGCTTCGGTTCCCGTGCCTTTGCCTTGCGACGCCTTAATCTGCGAAGCGATTGGTTGCGGAGCGTTTGGCTGCGAAGCCTTGCCCTGATCCGCCTTCGGAGCTGCGGCGGCCTTGTTCTCGGATACCTTGCCCTGATCGGTCTTGCTTTCCGCAGCCTTGCTGTCCGCAGCCTTGCTCCCGCCGCCTCCTTTGCGAGGCGTTTCGGAGGAACCTGTTGGGCGTGTTGGGGATTTCGTCACGATGTCCCTTCCCGTCTCGTTTCGGCCCGGCATGCCCGGCATCCGACCGGCCACACGCGACACTCACATGCGCAACCTTAGCATCCGGTCAACGCGAACCGCGACAGTCGCGACATCCGCATCGTTACGCATCCGACCCGCTTCACATCCCCAGAAGAACGCGAAACATGGCCTTTTCGTTCGGCGCAGATGCCGCAGCCACATTCGGGCATCCGGCCTGCCGCAGGATCATGGCGACATCCAGCGAGATCGCGACGTGGCGAAGCCCGTTGAAAGGCTCCGCCAGACCCGCCTCGCCGACGCGCGCGAGTGCCAGCTTGGCGCTACGCGGCGAATAATGCAATGCAGCGTGAATTTCGCCCGCCTCCAGCGCCGTGACGATCTCCTGTGCGAACGCAAGCAGAGCCCTTGCCTCATAGGCCTCCCAGAGCGTCAAGCAGAAGCCCAGGGCGCGCAGGCCCTGCGCCGGTTCCGCCTTGTGATCGCGCCCCGTCACATGCACGAGATGCGCCGGTGGCGACATCAGGCGGGGGATGTCGCGCAGGAGCGAGAGGGCGTCACCTGCGCCCACATGCCGCGCGGCAAAGCCATGTCGGGCGAGCGCGCGCGCCGTGCGCGGCCCCACGGCGAAGACCGGTGCGGTGCGGCATACCGGCGGCAATTGCGCCAGATACGGCGCTGCCTTGGCGCTCGTCACGATCACCCCGTCGCAGGTGGCGAGGGGCGGTGGCGGGTCGGCGGGGCGGGTTTCGATCAGGGGGGCGCAGACGGCTTCGATTCCGAGCCGGCGCAGAAACCGCGCGGAGCGGGCGCAATCCTCGGCGGCGCGGGTGAGGAGCACGCGCATGCGCGCCTCACACGCTGAAGAAATCGGCGGGCAGACCCGCACGCAATTCCTCGCCGAGCGCCCGCCCGAGCGCCTGCGCATCGGATGCGGTGCCCGTCATGCGCCCCTCCCGCGCCTCCGATCCGTCGGGGCGGGCGACGAGGCCGGTGAGCACGATGGTCTCGCCGATCAGCTCGGCATGGCCGGCAATCGGCGTGCGGCAGGAACCGTCCAGCACCGCGAGAAAGGCGCGCTCGGCCGCGACCCGGATGCCGGTTTCGGCATCGACGATCCCCGCCACTGCCGCGCGCGCGGCTTCGTCGTCCTCGCGCACCACGATGGCGATGGCGCCCTGGCCGACGGCGGGAAGAAAGGCATCGACGCCCAGCGGTGCGCTGGCATGATGGGCGAGGCCGAGCCGGTTCAGCCCGGCCATGGCGAGCAGCGTGGCATCGAACAGCCCCTCCTCCAGCTTGCGCAGGCGGGTATTGACGTTGCCGCGCAGCAGCGAGACCTGCAGGTCGGGCCGCGCCCGGCGCAACAGCGCCTGCCGCCGCAGGCTGGCCGAACCGACCCGGGCGCCTTGCGGCAGGTCGGTGATCGCGCGCACCGGGCCCAGAGCCGTTCCCACGATCAGCGCATCGCGAGCGTCTTCGCGCGGCAGATAGCCGGCGATGATCAGGCCCGGCGGCAGGTCATTGGGCAGGTCCTTGGCCGAATGCACGGTAATCGCCACGCGGCCCTCGAGCTGGGCGGCGTCGATCTCCTTGGTAAACAATCCCTTGCCGCCGGCCTCCGAGAGGGCGCGGTCCTGGATCATATCGCCGCTGGTCTTGATGATTTCGAGCGGGAAGTCCTCTTCCGGGCGTCGCAGAGCCTTTGCGAGGGCCTGCGCCGTCTCGCGGGCCTGGGCCACGGCGAGCGGGGAGCCGCGTGTGCCGATCGGCATCAGCCGGCGATTCGCCGCATTCCCGTCCCGATTCGCATCCTGCGCCATGATCGCGCCTTTCTCTGCTGCCGGGTTTCGCGCCCGGGCTGTTGCGTCGGGATCACCGACGCTTATACGTTCATATTCAGGGCACGGTCATTGCCGTGTCGCCCCTCCATAACCCCTTCACGGGAAACAGGCCACCTCATGCGCGTGCTCGGAATCGAGACCACCTGTGACGAAACCGCCGCAGCGGTCGTCAGCCTCGCGGAAGATCATGCCGGGCCCCTGGCCGGGACCACGCGTGGCGTGGTCGATGCCAACGAGGTGCTGAGCCAGATCGCCCAGCATGCGGCCTATGGCGGCGTCGTGCCGGAAATTGCCGCGCGTGCCCATGTCGAGGTGATCGACCGGCTGGTGGCGCGGGCACTGGCAAAGGCCGGGATCACACTCTCGGATGTCGATGCCGTCGCCGCCGCCGCCGGGCCGGGGCTGATCGGCGGAGTGATCGTGGGGCTGACGAGCGCCAAGGCGCTCGCACTCGTTTCCGGCAAGCCCTTCATCGCCGTCAACCATCTCGAAGCCCATGCGCTCACTGCCCGCCTGACCGACGGGATCGCCTTTCCCTATTTGCTGCTGCTCGCATCCGGTGGCCATACCCAGCTCATCGCCGTGCGCGGCGTCGGCGATTACGTGAAGATCGGCGGCACCATCGACGACGCCATCGGCGAGGCCTTCGACAAGGTCGCCAAGCTGCTCGGCCTGCCCTATCCCGGCGGCCCGCATGTGGAGGAAGCCGCCAAGCGCGGCGATCCGCAGCGCTTCCACCTGCCGCGCCCGATGCTGGGGCGTCCTCGGCCCGATTTCTCGCTCTCGGGCCTCAAGACGGCCCTGCGCGTCGAGGCGGAACGCATCGCGCCGCTCTCCGAGCAGGATGTCTGCGATCTGTGCGCCTCCTTCCAGGCGGCGGTAACGGATACTGTGGTCGACCGCACCCGCACGGCCTTGCGCGATTTCCAGAACGTGGCGGCGCGCCCCACGGCGCTGGTCGCGGCCGGCGGGGTCGCGGCGAATCAGACCATGCGGCGTGGCTTGCAGCGTCTCGCGACGGAGGTCGGCCTCAAACTTGTCACGCCGCCGCTGGAATTATGTGGTGATAACGGCGCCATGATCGCCTGGGCGGGGATCGAAAGACTGCGGCTCGGTTTGATCGACGGGCTCGACGCGCCCGCGCGCGCCCGCTGGCCGCTGGATGAAGGACGAATCGCGTGATGAACGACAACGATCCGCAACCGCCTGAAGCATCGGGCCTGCGCGTCGGCGTGATCGGCGCCGGGGCCTGGGGCACGGCGCTCGCCAATGCGATCGCGGGAGCGGGCCACGATGTCGTGCTCTGGGGCCGTGATCCCGATGCAGCGAGCACGATCGAAAGCGCGCGCGAGAATGCGCGCTACCTTCCCGGCGTGACGCTGCATGAGCGGATCAGCGTCACCAGCGACCTGCGCGCCCTGTCGGATATTGCTTTCGCACTTCTGGTCACGCCGGCCCAGACTGCCCGCGAAGTCGGTGCCGCTGCGGCGCTGGTCCTGCCTGCGGGCGTGCCGCTGATCCTCTGCGCCAAGGGGATCGAGCGCGAGACCGGCTATTTCCTGTGCGATGTCATCAGCGAGACCTGTCCGGGCCTGTCGATCGGCATCCTCTCGGGGCCAAGTTTCGCGGCGGATGTGGCGCGCGGCATGCCGACGGCGGTGACGCTCGCCTTTCGCGAACCGGGCCTTGCCGAGCGTCTCGCGGCGCTGATTTCCGGCCCGGCACTGCGGATCTATCACGGGGCGGATGTGCGCGGTGTCGAGATCGGTGGCGCCACCAAGAACGTGCTCGCCATCGCCTGTGGCGCCGCGATCGGGCGCGGCCTGGGCGAGAGTGCCCGCGCGGCGCTGATCGCGCGCGGCTTCGCCGAGATCCTGCGTTTTGCGCAAGCCTATGGCGGCCAGCCGGAGACGCTGATGGGGTTGTCGGGACTGGGCGATCTGGTGCTCACCTGTGGCGGCCCGCAATCGCGCAATTTCGCCTTCGGCCAGCGCCTCGGCGAGGGCGCCTCGCCAGAGGAAGCCTCCGGCGGCAAGCTCGCGGAGGGCGCCCATACGGCGGCGATCCTCGTCTCGCTGGCCCGCGCCCGCGGCATCGAGATGCCCATCGCCGAAGCCGTTGCCGCCCTCACCGACGGGCGCCTCACGGTCGAGACCGCCATGGATTCTCTGATGACCCGGCCACTGCGGGCGGAGGGCTGAAAAATTGCCCTGGACTTGATCTGTGATCGATAATTCCGGCAAAACGTCATCGGAATCGCGAAATCCTCTCAAAAATGTGCTGGCAGACACCCGATTTATTTAATTGTATTAATATACATAAAACAATTTAAAATTACAAACACAGGCATTCATCGCATCGCATTTTCGATGCCGAGCACGAGGCCTGCCATGATACGCTATGCCTTCAATCGTTTCATCATGCCAGCCGCCCGCGACAAGAGCGGTGCGGTGGCGATGATTTTCGCGGTTCTCGCCGCACCAATCGTGATCCTGGCAGGCGCCTCGGTGGATTACTCGACCGCATCGGCCACGCGCACGCAGATCCAGGCCGCCATTGATGCTGCTGCGCTTTCCGGCGCAACCGTAGAGCCCTGGAGCGAAGACGTCTGTCGTGCTCGTACCGAAGCGGTTTTCTCGGAGCTCACTGCGGATCTGTCGCGCATCGGCGCGCCGGCACTGACGGTGCTATGCGGTACGAGCGAGGTTTCCGCTTCTGCACAGACCGAGATCGAAACCACGTTGATGAGCGTCGCCGGCATCGGGCATCTGGCCGTTGGCGCCCGAGCCGAGATTTCCTGCCAGGGTGCCGGCGGAACGGGCAATGGCGATCTGATCGGCTGGGATACGGGTGGTCTGCCTGATCAGACACGCGTGTTGACCATCAGCCAGAGCTTCTTCGGGGTGACGCTCTACTACATGACGCCCGAGGGATATCCCGTGATACGCCTCGACAACCCGCTGGATGAGCCGACGACGATCACCATCCGGGCTGACCCTGGGGAAGAGCACAGCTACGACGTCCCTCACAGGGGCCGGTTCCACGTGCCCGTCCCGATGGATCCGCCGTCCGGCGAAGATGTCGTGTTCTCGCTCGTCGAAGGCCCCGAGCCGCGCAGTGGCGGCACGGCGACCTGGAACAACGCCATCCTGTTCAACTATATGCCCCAGGGCGAACCGTTCTATACCGAAGGCGAAGACGAGCCGCGTCGCTGCTTCATCGCAAGCTGAGCGGCTCGCACAGGGCTCAGCTCTGAGCGTCTGCCGCCTCCAGCTCGTCGATCAGGCGCGCGATCATGCCGAGCCCGATCTGCCAGAAGGCCGGGTCGCGGGCGTCTAGCCCGAAGGGCGCCAGCAATTCGCCATAGGGCTTCGAGCCGCCTGCCGAGAGCAGGGCGAAATAGCGGTCGACGAATCCGTCAGACGAATTCTCATAGACGCCGTAGAGCGAATTCACCAGGCAATCGCCGAAAGCGTAGGCGTAGACGTAGAAGGGCGAATGGATAAAATGGGGGATATAGGTCCACCAGGTCTCGTAGCCTTCCGAGAAGCGGATCGCCGGGCCGAGCGATTCCGCCTGAACCGACATCCATAACTCACATAGCTGCTCGCTGGTGAGTTCGCCCTTGCGCCGCTCCAGATGCACCTTGCGCTCGAAGGAGTAGAAGGCGATCTGGCGCACCACCGTGTTGAGCATGTCCTCGACCTTCTGCGCCAGCATGGCCTTGCGCTGCACCGGATCGGTGGTGCGATCGAGCAGGCGGCGGAAGGTGAGCATTTCGCCGAAGACACTCGCGGTCTCCGCCAGAGTCAACGGCGTCGGCGCCATCAGGGCGCCGTTGGGGGCTGCCATCACCTGATGCACGCCGTGACCGAGCTCATGAGCGAGCGTCATCACGTCGCGCGGCTTGCCCTGATAATTCAACAGAACGTAGGGATGCGCGGAAGGCACCGTGGGATGCGCGAAGGCGCCGGGCGCCTTGCCGGGACGGGTCGGGGCGTCGATCCAGTTCTCATCGAAGAAGCGCTGCGCGATCTCGGCCATGCGCGGCGAGAAATCGCCATAGGCCTCCAGCACCATCGCGCGGGCATCGTCCCAGCCGATCACCGGCTGTGGCACTTTCGGCAGGGGGGCGTTGCGATCCCAGTAATCCAGCTTGTCCTTGCCGAACCATTTCGCCTTCATCGCATAATAGCGATGCGACAGGCGCGGATAGGCTTCGCGCACGGCCGCGACGAGCGCATCCACGGTCTCGCGCTCGACCCGGTTGGCCAGATGACGCGAATCGGCCACGTCCTCGAAGCCGCGCCAGCGGTCTGAGATTTCCTTGTCCTTGGCCAGCGTGTTGGTGATCAGCGCGAAACTGCGCAGGTTCTCGCGGAAGGTTGCCGAGAGCGCCTGCGCCGCCTCCTTGCGCACCGCCTCGTCCGTGTCGAGCATACGGTTCAGCGTCGGCTCGATCGGCAGGCTCTCGCCGCCGACCTCGAAACGCAGCGAGGAGATCGTCTCGTCGAACAGCCGGTTCCAGGCACCGCGCCCGGTCACGGATTTCTCGTGGAAGAGCTGCTCGATCCGGTCGTCGAGCTGATACGGCTTGTCCCGGCGCAGATCCTCGATCCAGGGGCGGTAATGCGACAGCGGCGCCGTTTCGACCAGGGCATCGATGAGCGCATCGTCGAGCCGGTTCATTTCCAGCGTGAAGAAGAGCAGATCGCTGGAGGCGGTGGTCAGGCGCTCCTGGGTATCGCCGTAGAACTTGGCGCGGGCGGGATCGGTGGTGTCACCGGAATAGACGAGCCCGGCATAGGACATCAGCCGTCCGAGCAGATCCTCGATCGCCTCGTATTCGGCGATGACGTCGTGCAGCGCCTGCGCCGCCCCTTCACCGCGGGCGAGCCCGTCGAGTTTGCCGCGCCACTTCTCCTGGAATGCCGCACAATCGGCGCGCACCTTTTGCATGTCGGCGGCGAAATCGGCGGAATTCATGCCCGGATAAAGATCGCCGAGATTCCATTCCGGCAGATCGCCGAGATCCCGCGAGGCCGGCTTCGCAGGAGCCTCGGCGGGGGCATGCATCCGCACGGACATGGCGGGATTGGCGGCGAGAGCGGAGCGAAGCGGCGAATGACTCATCGTGGCGATACCCTTCCGAATGCGATTGATTTTTCCGTGTACGTCATGCGCGACAGGCCGGACAGGCCCGCCCGGCCGACTGACGCCGATTGAGGAGATATCGGGCCTGACGCGTGCGCCTTCAATAGCCGCAGGCGCTTCCAGGGACCAGCCCCCTGGCGCGAACGCGGAAAGGGCGCCTCCCGTCGGGAAGGCGCCCTTGCAAAACCGATCATCGGGAGGGCGGGTGACGCTTCATCGCGTTCACCTGCGATGCGGAGTGGCGGCCACCCCGCGCCTCACTTGATCTTGGCTTCCTTGAATTCCACGTGCTTCTTGGCGACGGGGTCGTACTTCTTCTTGGAGAGCTTGTCCGTCATCGTGCGGGTGTTCTTCTTCGTGACATAGAAGAAGCCCGTATCTGCCGTGGAGAGCAGCTTGATCTTGATCGTTGCAGCCTTGGCCATGATCCATCCTCTTGATGAAGCGTGCGGCCCGTGCCGCAAAACGCAAAGGGCCGGGTTGTCGCCCGGCCGAATTCGATCGGTGTCATGCCCGATCGAGACCCGCGCGTCAAGGCTTTCGCGCGGGTTTCGAGGCTGAGGCGCGCGCTTATTTCGCCGCGATCACGGCGATCTCGACCGTGAATTTCGGCGCGGCGAGCTTTGCCTCGACCGTGGCGCGTGCCGGCGCACAGCCGGGTGCCACCCAGGCATCCCAGACCGCATTCATTTCCTGGAAGGTGTTCATGTCGGAAATCCAGATGCTGGCCGAGAGCAACTTCGTCTTGTCGGTGCCCGCCTTGGCGAGGAGATCGTCGATGATCTGCAGGATTTCCTGCGTCTGCTCCGTCACGGAGGCGCCGGCCTTCTCGCGCGCCACCTGCCCGGCCGTATAGACCGTGTCGCCGTGGACGACGGCCATGCTCATGCGCGGGCCGGGTTCGATACGTTCGATGCTCATCGGGTCACTCCCTGAAATTTCGTGTCCGGCGATCAAGGGGCGACCGCCTTTGTGGATCGCCTTTTTGGAGCGCCTGCGCCGACAGGTAAAGGGAGAGATGGCGAAAACCGGATGCGCCGGCCCGCGAGACATGCGGGTTGCGCGGCGCGCGCCCTATTCGATCTCGCCGAAGCGGCCGGCGAGGAGCGCCGTCAGCGCCTCGAGCACTTCGCGCGCCTGCGCGCCCTCGGCCACCACGTCGATGCTGGTGCCACGTGCCGCAGCGAGGGTGAGAAGCCCCATGATCGAGCGCCCGCCGACGGTTTCACCGCAACGGGTCACGGTGACCTGCGCGTCGTATTTCTCGACGAGTTGCACGAATTTGGCGGAGGCGCGGGCGTGCAACCCCTTGCGGTTGACGATCGGCAGCCGCCTTGCATTGGGCCCGATATCCTCGAAGGTGTATTCGCCGCCGGCCTCGACGACATCCTGCATGCCCTCGGAAGGCTCTGCGCCCGCGTCGGTTTCCGGCTTTGCGTTCATGCTGCTGCGCCCCGCTCTCCTGATCGTCGCGCGGGCCCTACTTGCCCGCCAGAACCTGCGAGGCGACGTTGATATACTTACGGCCCGCTTCCTGAGCGTGCAATACGGCTTCGCCGAGGCTTTCGCAATCGCGCACGCTGGCGAGCTTGATCAGCATGGGCAGGTTGATTCCGGCCACGACCTCGACGTGGCGGCCAGTCATGCAGGACAGGGCGAGGTTCGACGGCGTGCCGCCGAACATGTCGGTGAGCACGACCACGCCCTCTCCGCTCTCGACCCGGGCCACGGCATCGAGAATATCCGCACGGCGGATCTCCATATCGTCCTCCGGTCCGATCGTGATCGTCTCGATCTGTTCCTGAGGACCCACGACATGCTCAAGCGCGGCGCGGAATTCCGTCGCCAGTCGGCCATGTGTGACGAGCACCATTCCAATCATATCGTCTCGTTTCCGGCGCCCGGTTGCGCGAAGCCGCTATTTTGTGCAGCGCGAAGCGAAGCGCAAGCAGAATGCGACAAGTTTTTCATCATTCCAAGAAGGCATTTTCCGAATAATCGCGCCCGGCGATCAATTCGATCGGGTGAACGGCATCTTCCCGCCGCAGCCTCAGATGTGCAACCCTTATCGCACAAAGCCTTACATGGCCTGCACCGTCGGGCGGGTGGCGCGGGGCGGCGGGATCGAGATCGACCACGAGTCGCACCCGTGCAGCGGAAATGAACGGCAGGTCGGTCGCGATTCCGGCCCCGCGCATTTCCGCATGCCCGAGAATCGTTTCCGGCGCCGATACGATGAGACGGCCGTTCCGGGGCCGAATCCGCACCCGATCATCTGCGACGAGCCTGGCGAAACGCCCCGCCCGCTGCGCCCGTTCGATCAGCGCGAGGGCGAGGCGGGTCTTGCCGGAACCGGCCTCGCCGCGAAGAATGATCGCACCCTCGCCGATCACGAGGGCGCTGGCATGGATCGTGTCCGAAGCGCCGCCGCTCATTCAGGCCGCCGCAGGCAGCGTCACGGTAAAGCGCGCCCCCAGAACCGGCCGGCTGCCGTCGGCCCGGGGCGGCCCGTAGCGGTTCTGCGCAGCGATGGTGCCGCGATGCACCTGCACGATCTGCTGCGAGATCGAGAGGCCGAGCCCGGAATTCTGGCCGAAACCCTGTTCCGGGCGGTCCGTATAGAAGCGTTCGAAGATACGCTCCAGGGCATGGTCGGGAATACCGGGCCCGTCATCATCGACGGTGAGCACCAGCTTGTCGTCCTTGCGCGCCAGTCGCACACGCACTTCCGCATCGGGCGGTGAGAAGGAGCGGGCATTGTCGACCAGGTTGCGCAAAACCTGCCCCAGGCGGCTGTCATGCCCGTGCACGAAATAGGCAGCACTCGCCTCATCCGCCGCGGCGGCTTCGTGATCGATCGTCATCGCGTCACCCGCCTTGCGGCTGGGTGTCTTGCGGGTGACGACGGGCGCGGCCTCGCGGGCCGTGCCCTCATCGGTGAGCGGCGCGATCACCTCCATCACGATGGCCGCCTCGTCCGGGTCTCGCACGTCGTTGGCGACGGCGACCACCGCTTCGACGAGGCGCACCATGTCGACCGGCGCGGCCTCGGCGCGTGCGAGTTCGGCATCGAGGCGCGAGGCATCGGATATGTCGCTGATCAGCCGGTCGAGCCGGCGCACATCGTGCTGGATCACCTCGAGCAGGCGCGCGCGGGAATCCTCGTTGCGTGCCAGCGGCAGGGTCTCGACGGCGCTGCGCAGGGAGGTGAGCGGGTTCTTCAATTCGTGCGAGACATCGGCGGCGAAGCTCTCGATGGCGTCGATGCGCTTGTAGAGCGCCTGCGTCATGTCGCGCAGGGCGCCGGAAAGGTGCCCGATCTCATCGGCCCGGTAGGTGAAATCCGGGATCTCCTGGCGCGACTTGATCCCCCGGCGCACGCGCTCGGCGGCTTCCGCAAGACGCCGCACCGGGCCGGCAATGGCATTGGCGAGCAGGAAGGAGAGCACCACCATCACCGAGGCCGCGACGAGAAAGACCTGCAGCAGCGCAAAGCGTTCCGAGGCGATGATGCCGTCGATGTCGCCACCCTGCGTCGAGAGCAGGAGCGCCCCGCGCACGGTGCGCTGGCGCTGGATTGGCACGGCCACGGAGACGATGGTTTCGCCGGCCGGGTTGATGCGCACCACGTTCGCCGCCTGGCCGCCCAGCGCCTGCTGCACTTCCGGGAAGACGCGCCCGCTGGTCGGGCCGATGGTCTCCACGAGCGGCGGCCGCTCGGTGACGAACAGGCTGCGCGCCCAGTTCCAGGCGCGTTGCAGAAAGGCGGTTTCCGGCTTGTCGAGCGGCGGCAGTTCCAGCCGCAGCACGTCGCCGCGCGTATAGAGGGCGCGCGAATCGAGAATCAGCATCGAATCGCGGTCATAGACGCGCGCCCGCGTCCCCGTCGGCGTGATCAGCCGACGCAGGAGCGGCGCGACGCGTTCGGGATTGATCGAGAATTCCAGCGGCGAGAACATGTCCTCGCCAAGCCCCGAGGTCTCGCCGAGTTGCATCTGCAACAGCGCATCCGGATCGATCTTGATGGTATCGATCTCCACCGTGGCCGAGGCGGCGATGGCGCCGGCGATGATCTCGCCCTGCGTCATCAGGCTCTGCACCCGCGCCTCGATCAGACCTTCGCGGAACTGGTTGAGATAGAGAAAGCCCACGAGCAGGGCGACCAGCCCGCCGAGATTGAGCACGATGATGCGGCGTGTGAGGCTCGACGAGCCGCGCTGGGCGATTTCGCGCAGGATGCCGCGCCCATGGGCGATCCGGGCGCGCATGCGCCGCCCGGATTTCGGCTGCGCCACGTTGCCGTCACCGCGCGAAGCGGCCTGCGCTCCGGAAGCATCTTCCGAAGCGCGCCGGAGCAGTTCCGGATCATCGGCCTGGGCACGGCGCGCATCCACGGGCTCGTCCTTTCACGCGCGTGACGGTCTGGGTCAGGTCTCGCGGAACCTGTAACCCACACCGTAGAGCGTCTCGATCATGTCGAAATTCGGGTCGACCACCTTGAATTTCTTGCGCAGGCGCTTGATGTGGCTGTCGATGGTGCGGTCATCGACATAAACCTGGTCGTCATAGGCGGCATCCATCAGCGCGTTGCGCGACTTCACCACCCCGGGGCGCTGCGCCAGCGCCTGCAGGATGAGGAATTCGGTCACTGTCAGCGTCACCGGCTCGCCGCCCCAGGTGCAGGTATGGCGCTCGGGATCCATCACGAGGTGCCCGCGCTCGATCGCCTTGGCATCCGCCTCGCGCTGCGTGCCGACCTCGCGCGGCGCAAAGCGGCGCAGCACCGCCTTCACCCGCTCGACCAGAAGGCGCTGCGAGAAGGGTTTGCGGATGAAGTCGTCGGCACCCATCTTCAGACCGAAGAGCTCGTCGATCTCCTCGTCCTTCGAGGTGAGGAAGATCACCGGCAGGTCGGATTTCTGGCGCAGCCGGCGCAGGAGCTCCATCCCGTCCATGCGCGGCATCTTGATGTCGAAGATGGCGAGATCGGGCGGGGACTGACGCAGGCCGTCCAGCGCCGAGGCGCCGTCGGTATAGGTCTGAATGCGGTACCCTTCCGATTCGAGCGCGATCGACACGGAGGTCAGGATATTGCGATCGTCATCCACAAGGGCGATGGTGGGCATCTGTTGGTCCTCGGTTTCACGAACACGCCCGCAGGCGCGACAATAAGGCTCACTCGGCAACGCCAGTGCAATCGGCCCAAATTATGACCATTAAGCACGCAGACGCATTTTCGGGCAAATTCCGCTTGTTCGGCAAATGGTCAGTGAGGGACGACGATGCAAGGTGACGGTGGCGATCGCAGGGGCGTTCGTGGCGAAGATCGGGCGAAAAGTGGCCCTGCGGAGCTACCCGGGGCGGATGAGGCGGGTTTCGACGCCCGTGGCACGGCGCGGACATTGCTGCGCACCACCCGCGCCGGCGCCCTGGCGAGCCTCGACCCTGCCGGCGGCCATCCGCTGGCCACGCTGGTGAGCCTCGCCACCGATATCGACGGCGCACCGCTCATGCTGCTCTCGCAGCTCTCGGCGCATCGCACCAATCTGGAGTGCGACCCGCGCGCTTCGCTGCTGCTGGCTGCGCAGGGCAAGGGGGATCCGCTCGCCCATCCGCGCCTGTCGCTGATCGGGCGGGTGAGCCGCATCGACGACGCCAATCAGGCAAAGCGCGCACGCAGCCGCTTCCTCGCCCGCCATCCCAAGGCGAAGCTCTATGCGGATTTCACCGATTTCGGCTGGTTTCGCATGGATGTGGAGCGCGGCCATCTCAATGGCGGCTTCGCCCGCGCCGCCGCACTGACCCGCGCCGACCTGATCCTCGATCTCAGCGGCGCCGAGGCCCTCATTGCCGCCCATGACGGCGCCGTGGCGCATATGAACGAAGATCACGCCGACGCGCTCACGCTCTACGCCACCCGCCTCGCGGATCCGGGGCAGGCTGCCGGCGGCGTGTGGCGCACCACCGGTCTCGACCCGGAGGGAATCGACCTCGCCTGCGGCGACCGCTGCACACGCCTCCCCTTCCCCGTCCCCGTCACCACCCCGGACACCCTGCGCACCATCCTGGCCGATCTGGCGAGGAAGGCGCGGGAGGCGTGAGGTGGCGGGGGGGGCGCTCGTCCTGATGCGTCGGGACGGAAAACTCAGCGCATGACCCGCCGGGCCGTCGGCAGCACCGTCGCCGGCGGCGTGTTGCGCGATGGCCGCAGAAGCGGCACGCCGTCGATCAGCACCATGCCGATCCCCGGCAGATCACCAAGCTCAACGCTTTCGAGAAGCGTGCGCCCGGCGGTGCCCTGTGCGCGATCCATGATGAGCAGATCAGCCGGCCTGCCGGGCGCGATCACGCCCTGTGGAAGCTGGTGCACCCGCGCCGTGTTGCCGGTGGCGAAGCAGAAGACCTGTTCTGCCGGCAATTCCCCGAAGCTCGAGAGCATGGCTATCATCCGCAGCATGCCCAATGCGGGAACCCCTGCTCCCGAGGGGCCATCGGTCCCCAGCACAATACGCTCCAGTTGCCCCATCTCCGTGGCCAGACGCAATGCGTAGAGCGCGGCAAAGGAATTGCCGTTATGAACGATCTCGATGGCTCTGGAGCACCCCTCGCACAGGCAGCGTATCTCGCTATGCGCAAAGGCGGTGTGGCCCCCGTTGATATGCCCGATTACGTCCGGGTCGATTTCGATGATCTCCTCCGCCGCCATCAGGCGGGAGCCCGGTATGGAAGGCCCACCCGTATGGGTGAGGCTGCGCATGCCGTTGGCGCGGGCCCAGCCGACCATCCTGCTCGCGGTTTCCACATCAGCCACGGACCCGATCCCGACTTCGCCGATGAGTTCGATCCCGGCCTCGGCCATTTCCTGGAAGTCCTCCTCCAGAAGCCCCTCCTCCAGAAGCGGCGCGCCGGCGATCATCTTGACACCGGCGGGGCGCATTGCAGAGAAGCTGCGTTGTGCCGCGATCGCCAGCGCCTTGACGCCGATGCGATCCGACGGGCGCCCGGCAATATGCACCTCGCCGGCCGAGATCATCGTCGTGGTGCCGCCATGCAGGCAGTTGAAGATCCAGGAATGATTGTCCGTGCGCGGGCTGTATTCCCCGAAGGTCGGATGGGTATGCCCGTCGATCAGGCCGGGGCAGACGGTCGTGCCGCAGGCATCGACGATGATGTCGGCGTCGTCGGTATCACAGTCTGACGCCCTGCCGATTCCCGTGATCACGCCGCCGACGGCAACGATCGTATCCGCGTCGAGGATCGGCTCTTCCAGCCGCCCGGAGAGCAGCAATCCGATGTTTTCGATCACCAGCTTCCGCTGATCGGAATGTGCCGGGTCGGGAAACAGGTCCAGCATCAGTTTTCCTCAGGGTTTGCAGGGGGCGCTGCTTCTACGCGACGCCCTGCCTTGCAACCGCTCGAACAGAAATTGAACGGCACGCGGGAGAGTGAAGATCGGCAGCTGACAGGCTGCGAAATACAAGGCCATCGTCGGGCTGACCTGCGCGCCGAGCGCCGCCCAGACCAGCCCTACATTCTTGTTGCCGAGTGTCAGGCCGTTGACGAGGCGCGTCCCGAAATCACCGGGCAGAATCAGCGCACCGATCACCTGAAGGCCGATATTGCTGGCATAGGCGAGCACGATCACGCCCAGAGCGAAAAGCGGTTCGGCCTCGATACGGGCCCGCACGCCGGCCATGGTGGCGAGCGAGAAGACCAGAAGAGAGATCACGATGGCCGCGTCGATATAGTCGCCGTTGCGCACGAGGCCTTGCGCACAAAACCGCCGCAAGAGGCTCGCTGCCAGGATTGCACCTCCGATGATCATAACGAGGCCCTGCGCAAGTGCGAGCGCGCTGATCTGGGGGCCTCCGAAGAAATCCGCGACGAGCGGAACCGTCAGCGGGGCTGCGATCGTCGCGATCAGCAAGGCCGCCAGCGGCGGCGCGCCGTTCAGCCCGAGCATGCGCGCAACGGCCACCGTCGTCGTGGTCGGTGGCGCCGCCGCCGCCAGAACGACGGCGATGGCGAGATCGTCCGGCAGAGCCATCAGCGAAACCGCCACCGCGGCGATAGCAGGTGCCAGAAACGCGATGATCACCGGAAAGACGAGTCCGACCGAAGGCCGGCGCGCCTGCGCCATGATCAGGGACGGCTCGACGCGCAGCAACGTCCCGAGCACGAACGCGAAGACCGTGGCTGGCAATGCCGGTCTCGCGAAATCTGCGAGAACCGGAAAGGCCAGACCGAGTATGATGCCGAATGCGAGGATCGTCGGACCCTTGCGATGAAGCATTGCAATCTTCGCACGCATCTTGATCGTGACCTTATACTATTTTAAAATGTATTTTTTCATGATAACATTCATTGAGCGCTATTCAAGTGTGCCCACGGCACCCAAGAGTGCTTTGCGCATTTCTTCATTCTTCTGAACGGCGCAATGGCTTCCAGGCTCACCCGCATGTCGTCATCCCGCGAACCCGCCATGAACCGCGTGCTTTTTCAAAGCCCCGGCGCACGCGAATCCGCCGCTTCCCGGTTGACGTCTCGCTCTGCGCATTTATTGAGAGGCGCGTTCGCGGTCGCAAGGTCGCGTGTGTGCAGCGTCTCGGGACGGATGCCGTCGGGCTTTGCCGGCTTTCTCATTGCCGGAACGCCGGGGCGCTGCGAAGATCGAGATACGGGCCGGCCGTGCCGTTGCCGCCGGGCCCGCAACGGATTCCGGCCGTCCCTTCCGATGACGGGAAGCGGGCGGAACCAACAGGGAGGATAGTCTCGTGGAGAATGTCGGCGTATTCAATCGCGCGAATGGGGCAGAGGCGATCGGCCTGCGCAATCTCAAGCGCGTTCACTGGAATTTCGAAGCGCCGGCGCTCTATGAGCAATCCCTGCAGCGCGGCGAGGCCGGGCTGGCCGATGGCGGCGCACTCGTGGCGGAAACGGGCGTGCATACGGGGCGCTCGCCCAAGGACAAGTTCGTCGTGCGCGATGCCGACACCGACGACAAGATCTGGTGGGACGCCAACGGCGCGATCACGCCCGAGCAGTTCGACACGCTCCTGCAGGATTTCATCACGCATGCCGAAGGCAAGGAACTGTTCGCGCAGGATCTGTTCGGCGGCGCCGATCCGGCCTACCGGGTGCGCGCGCGGGTCTTCACCGAATTCGCCTGGCATTCGCTGTTCATCCGCAACCTGCTGCGCCGGCCCGACCGGGACCTGCTGCCCTCCTTCCAGCCCGACCTGACCATCATCGACCTGCCGAGCTTCCGCGCCGACCCCTCCCGCCACGGCTGCCGCTCGGAAACCGTGATCGCCATCGACTTCACCCGCAAGATCGTCCTGATCGGCGGCACCTCCTATGCCGGCGAGATGAAGAAGTCGGTCTTCACCTACCTGAATTACATCCTGCCCGAGAAGAACGTCATGCCGATGCATTGCTCGGCCAACATGTCGAGCCCCTCGGACGTGGCCGTGTTCTTCGGCCTGTCGGGCACCGGCAAGACGACGCTCTCCAACGATCCCGACCGTCCGCTGATCGGCGATGACGAGCATGGCTGGGGTCCCAACGGCATCTTCAATTTCGAGGGCGGCTGCTACGCCAAGACGATCAAGCTCTCCGCCGATGCCGAGCCGGAAATCTACGCCACCACCCGCCGCTTCGGCACGGTGCTGGAGAACGTGGTGATCGATCCCGAAACCCGCGTTCCGGATTTCGACGATGGTTCGAAGACCGAGAATACGCGCTGCGCCTATCCGCTGGAATTCATCCCCAATGCCAGCGAAACCGGGCGCGGGGGGCATCCCAAGAATATCGTGATGCTCACCTGCGACGCGTTCGGCGTGCTGCCTCCCATCGCCAAGCTCACCAGCGCCGAGGCGATGTATCACTTCCTCTCCGGCTACACGGCCAAGGTGGCGGGTACCGAAAAGGGCGTGACCGAACCGCAGGCGACCTTCTCGACATGTTTCGGCGCCCCCTTCATGCCGCGTCCGCCTTCCGTCTACGGCAATCTCCTGCGTGAACTGATCGCGCGCCACCACGTGGATTGCTGGCTCGTCAATACCGGCTGGACCGGCGGCAAGCACGGGATCGGCCGGCGCATGCCGATCCGCGTCACTCGCCGCCTCCTGACGGCGGCGCTCGACGGCTCGCTCTCCAAGGCCGATTTCCGCCGCGACCCGTATTTCGGACTGGCCGTGCCCTCCCACGTGCCGGGCGTCGAGCCGCATATCCTGACCCCGCACAAGACCTGGCGCGACAAGGCCGCCTTCGCCGAAACGGCGCAGAAGCTGATCGACATGTTCCAGGAGAATTTCAAGCGCTTCGAGGACGAAGTCGATGCCGATGTCAGCGCGGCCGCGCCGCAGAAGCTGATCTGAGTCAGACGGGGAATACGCGTCTGCAGAGCGGGCAATCGCTCCGCGCAGGCGCGCCCCGACGGATCGCAAAAAACCGGGCCGCTTCGCCTGCGCAGCGGCCCCGTTCAGAGATGCCCTTCAGGCATGCCGCCCGGCATCCGCTCCGAAATGCGCCACGTAGCGCGGACTGATCCGCGAAACCGGCAACACCACCAGCACATCCGTAGTGCCGAATTGTCGATCGACGACGGCACCGTCACCGAAACCGGCCCCGAGGCGCAGATAGCCCTTGATCAGCGGCGGCAGAGCGACGAGCGCCGCGCGCTGGTCGATCGCCTCGCGGGGCATGCGCTCCATGGGGACATGCAGGTGGTCGTGCGCACGCGCGCGCCATTCCTCCGGTGCGCGGGCGAAATGCGCAAGAAAGCTCAGGGGCAGGGCGAGTGCGTCGGGATCCGTTCCCGTCAGGCTCGCGCAGCCGAGCATCACGTCGATGCGATGGCGCAGGACATAGGTCCAGATCCCGTGCCAGAGCAGTTCGACGGTGCGCTTGTTGCGATAGGGTGCGAGCACGCAGGAGCGCCCGAGTTCGAGCACATTGGCATCCGGGTGCGCCCGCAGGAGCGGGTCGATGGCGTATTCGGAGGCCGTATAGAAGCCACCATGGCACGCCGCCATATCCTGGCGCAGCAGCCGATAGGTCCCCACGACCTGCGCCGCGCCCGCCTCGGCATGATCGAGCACCATGAGATGATCGCAGACCGCGTCGAAGGCATCCGCGTCGCGGCGGGTCAGCAAAGCCAGCGCATCGGGCTGCGCCGCCATTTCCTCGTAGAAAACGCGGTAGCGCAGGTTCTGCGCGAGATGGATATCCGCCTCGCTCGTTGCAAGTCGAACCTCGAGATTGCCGATGCGCCCGAGGCAGGCCTGCTCAAGATCGAGACCGGCAAGATGGGACGGCAATATTGCGGAGCCCGATCGGCCACGGGCATCGACATGATCGGCGACTTCCGACTCCAAAGCCGTGAAACCGTGCGCCCTCTGCCCGGCCGTCGTGACAGCGGCAAGCTGTGTCTTCTCGAACGAAAACGAGGTCATCCCGGACCCTCCCCCGGCCCGCGTATCGCGGCGACTTCGCGCGATGATCGACGCTTGGTGATGACGTCTCATAACGCTTTCACGAAATTATGACAAACGGCGAATTGGCACGATTCGCGCCGCGAGTTCATTGTCTTCGCTGATGAAGGCGATGCGCGACATGCCGGCGGGGCCGAGGGTGCGGAAGCCGCTGGCTGCCGACCCAGCGCATCGCGCCTATCGGTTACGGCACCAACTGTGCACGCATTCCTGATCGCGCATCCTGCAATCGGCCAGCCGCTCGGCTTCCTCACGAAAACTCTGCGGGTAGACGCCGATATCCCGGTAGAGTGCGGGATCGATCCGGGCAAAGGCCTCCAGCTGGCTGCGGATCAACCAGCGGCGCCGGGCGCGAGCCCGCCATGTCCTGAATTGTTGGATGAGCGTCATTGTCGCCTCCCTGCGCTAGATGTTGCTTCCGGCGAGAGCAGCCTGCCGCCGCTCGCCTTGTGCAAGCCGCAGCAGCGCCGCACCGCAGCCGCGTGCGAGGACGAACACGGCACGTGACATGCACGCGAGCCGGCACGCACGCTGATAGATGGCCGCAGCCTGCGCTTCGTTGGCCTGACGCAGCCGGTCGTCGGTATCGGGGTGAATCCAGTAGATATGGGGAAGCATGTCTGACCTCGTAGGCTCTGCGACTGTCCCGCCTCATGGCAAGAAAATCTAACTTTCTTTCGATCGGCGAACTCATTTTTTCGCCTGCATTGATCGGAAATTTGCTCTGTTCTAAGCATTGTGACAAACGAGATTTCTTGCGATGATGGATTAGATAAACTTAATCATAGGACTTCCATGCGCAGCCTTCCGCCACTCAACGCCCTGCGTGCCTTCGAGGCGGCCGCCCGCCATATGAGCTTCAGCAAGGCCGCCGAAGAACTCAACGTCACCCCCGCCGCGATCAGCCAGCAGATCAGGACGCTGGAGGATATTGCGGGTGTGAAGCTGTTTCGGCGCCTCACGCGTTCGCTGCTCCTGAGCGATGCCGGCCAGGTCGCCCTCCCTGCTGTGACGGAGGGGCTGGACCAGCTCGCCGAGGGCTACCGCGCCATGCGGCGGCAGGAGGAGGCCGGGGTGCTCACCGTCAGCGTCGCGCCGTCGCTCGGGGCGAAATGGCTGGTGCCACGGCTCGAGCGGTTCCGCGACAAGCACCCGGAATTCGATATCCGCATCGATGCCACGGATCGGGTCGTCGATTTTCAGCGTGGCGACGTGGATCTGGCGCTTCGCTACGGAAGCGGCGCGTATGAAGGGCTGACGGCGCATTGCCTGATGTCGGAACTCGCCGCCCCCGTCTGCAGCCCTGCGCTGCTGGCGGGCAAGCATCCGCTCCGCGAACCGGCAGACTTGCGCCACCACACGTTGCTGCATTCGCAATGGCGGCTGCAACATGCATTCGCGCCGAACTGGCGCATGTGGCTGCGCGCCACGGGGCTGGCCGATATCGACCCCGAATCCGGACCGCGCTTCAGCGAGGACAATCTGGTCGTCCAGGCAGCCATTGCCGGCCAGGGCGTGGCGCTGGTCGGCCGCGCCGTCGCCGCGGCAGATCTGCGCGCAGGGCTGCTGGTACATCCTTTCGGCACCGGATCCGGGGAAAGCTCGGGCTATTGCTACTACGTCGTTTATCCCGAAGGCGACGCGGCCCGCCCCAAGGTGCGGGCCTTCACGGACTGGGTGCTCGAAGAGGCCGAGGATTCCGCTGCGATGTGACGAGGGGCTCCGCCCGGCTAGGGCCAATGATGATCGCGGTGAGCGGGTGGCGCCTCGCGGTCAGTCTGCGATGCGCACCCCGGAGTCCCGGGAGAATATGACGGTTCCGGGTTTCCCGGGCAGCCCGCCGCACAGCGTTACATTCGGTCGCACGCGGTTGTGAATTGACGGCGCATGGCGACTGCAGGCATCATAACGCATGCGCTTTCTTTCGTCGGTCACCCTGATCGCGATTCTCGCCGGCCCCGCCATCTCTGCGGAGGTTCCTGCGCGCAGCCATTCGAAACCCGCTACGCAGAGCATGATGCAGCTTGCATCCTTCGGATTGCCGGCACGGAACGTGGCCGAGGCGCGAACTGGCGCGATCAGCCGCGAGCGCCCCGCTTCCGAGCGCGACCTCGGCACCCCCACAGTGGGACGCGAAGCCATCGTGATCAGCGAAGCCATGTTGCAACGGGCACCGGCGCGGACTGATTCGGCGCTTGATGACCTGTTTGACAGGCTCGGCAAGGCCGACGATGCCGCCGAGGCGCGTGGCGTCGCGTTGATGATCAATCGGCGCTGGCTGCGATCCGGCTCGGATACGGCGGATCTGTTGATGACCCGTGCCCGGCAGGCGATGAGTGAGCATGACCATGCGTTGGCCGTGGAGTTGATCGATCGCATCCTCGCCATGGAACCGGACTGGGCCGAGGCCTGGAATAGGCGCGCAGTGGCATTCCATCGCCTGGGCGATCCGCTCGCAGCGATGGCCGATATTCATCGCACGGTCACCCTGGAACCACGCCATTTCACCGCCTGGGCGGGGCTTGGTCACATCCTGCGCGAAGCGGGCGACGAAGCGGCTGCGTTAGCCAGCTATGAACACGCCCTGAGCCTCAACCCCTATATGCCCCGGCTCGAGCCGCTGGTGGAGAAGCTGCGCCGCGATCTGTACGGGCTGGATCTTTGAGGCGTCGCCCAGGGGCGCCGCCCGACGAATCGAATGATGCGGCGATCAGGAATTCTGCAGTGCTGGTGGCAAATCTGGCGTCGGACCAGCGCTGCGGAGCATTAGAGCCTCATCCGACCTGACAGATTCAGATCGAGCACTCTAAATCACGGTTTCGGCGCGTCATCCCGCCGGTCAGCCGGTATCCACCTGACGGCATGATTCTCCTAATCATCAAGGCGCGCCCGGTCGCATGGATCGCGATCCGGACACGCGATTAGATGCCGGGGTCAGAAACGATAATTGACCCCGATGCGCGCGATATGCGCCGTCGGTCGCGCAGGAAGCGAAAACTCGGTGGTGTCCGTCGCTGAGACGACAACCTGATTATACATCCGGCGGCCGAAATCAGCGTAGAGGTACTCCGCCTGCAGGGACCAACCATGGCCGAGTTGTGCTTCGACACCCGCCCCCGCAGTCCACCCGAAATGATCCTTGGAGATATGAACGCTGACGTCGTCTTCGCGGGCGCGAACGATGTTGCGACCATAGGCGAAGCCACCGGTCAGGTACGGCATGATGCCGTCGAAGGGTATCCCGATGCGCGCACGAACGGTGCCTATACGATCAAGCCTCGTCGTGAGACTGCCATCGGGCTCACGATAGGTCTTGCTCAGATCGGTAGCCTGGAAGTCCCCCACCAACCCCAGCACGAACATGCCGGCCTGCCAATCGTGCCCCGCCTGCACACCGCCGATCAATGCATCGCTGCGATTTGTCAGAGCATTACCGGCGCCGGGGAATTTCGTGACACCATGAGCATATCCCACATTTGCGCCGATATAGAAGCCGGTCCAAGCTGCGGCATCAACGAATGCGGGCATCGTCGGCGCGGCTTGAGCAGGTTGCGGCAAATCGGCACCGAATGCCGGCATGGCCAGAGGAGTTACAGTCGCGAGGGAGAAGGCGAAGGCAGGTACGAATCGTTTCATCGGGGGGCTCCAGATCATTTGCTACTGGTTAGCACGGCGTTAACCACGAAGCCGTTGCACAGCTGCAACAGGGGGCCCGTATCGCGCCGCACCACAAGGCGCACCGAGCAGTCTGAGCCCTTGATTACAGATCATCGGCTGGGAACGCGCGGCAAGATCAGGCGCTGTGGGGAAGCGGCTGCACCCGCCAGATATCCTGTGCATATTCCCCGATCGTACGATCGGAGGAGAACCAGCCCATTCCCGCCGTATTGAGGATGGCCGTGCGCCACCATTCGTCCGGCCTGAGCCACAGCGCATCGAGATCACGCTGTGACTGCCAGTAGGCGTCGAAATCCGCCGCGATCATGTAACGGTCGCGCCAGGCGACGGCTTCCGTCAGGGCCGCATAGCGCCGTGGTTCGTCGGGAGAGACCAGCCCAGTCTCGATCTCGAAGAGCGCCCGCGCGAGCCGTGTCGAGCGATCGAGCGTCGAGGTCTCGCAATATCCTGCGGCGCGCAAGGCGGCGACCTCCTGCGCATCATGCCCGAAAATGATGATGTTCTCGGCACCGACATGGTCGCGCATCTCGACATTGGCGCCATCGAGCGTCCCGATCGTCAGCGCACCATTCAGGGCGAGCTTCATGTTGCCGGTGCCCGATGCCTCCATGCCCGCCGTCGAGATCTGCTCGGAGAGATCGGCAGCGGGAATGATGACTTCGGCCAGGCTGACATTGTAATTTGGCAAGAAGACAAGCTTGAGCTTGCCGCCGATATCCGGATCATTGTTGATCACGGCGCCCAGATCATGAGCGAGGCGGATGATCTGCTTCGCCTGGACATAGCTCGCCGCCGCCTTGCCTGCGAATATCTTCACGCGCGGCACCCAGCCCGCATCGGGATCGGCCTTGATCGCGTTGTAGAGCGCAACCGTCTCCAGAAGGTTGAGCAGCTGGCGCTTGTACTCGTGTATGCGCTTGATCTGCACGTCGAACATCGCCATGGGATCGACGACGATACCTGTCCGCTCACCGATCAACCGGGCCAGATCCCGTTTGGCCGCAAGGCGCTGCTCGGCGAAGGCGCGCCGGAATGTCGGATCATCGGCATGGCGTTCGAGCTCACGCAGAGCCTGCGGATGATCGAGAACGCGTGGCCCGATGGTTTCGACGAGCAGGCTCGTGAGGCGGGGGTTGATCTGCTGCAGCCAGCGCCGGAAGGTGACGCCGTTGGTCTTGTTGGTGATGCGCTCGGGGAACATCCGATGCAGATCGGCGAAGACGGTTTCGCGCATCAGATCCGTATGCAACGCCGAAACCCCGTTGATCTTGTGCGCGCCGATAAAGGCGAGATGCCCCATGCGCACGCGCTTGCCGTTCTCTTCGTCGATGATCGAGAGCGCCCGGCTCAGGGTGCCGTCGGCATCAGGCAAAGTGGAGACGGCTTCGAGATGCAGCCAGTTGATACGGTAGATGATTTCCATATGGCGCGGCAGCAGCCGCTCCATCAGCGGCACGGACCAGGTCTCGAGCGCCTCCGGCAAGAGCGTGTGGTTGGTATACGACAGCGTCTCGCGCGTCACCGCCCAGGCTCGCTCCCAGGCCATGGCGTGGTCGTCCACCAGGATCCGCATCAGTTCCGCCACCGCGATGGCGGGATGCGTGTCATTGAGCTGAATCGCGGCATGGTCTGCGAGATTGTCGAGCCCGGGATGGCTGCTGAGATGCCGGCGCACCAGATCCTGCAGCGAGGCGGCGGTGAAGAAATACTCCTGACGCAGCCGCAATTCGTAGCCCGCCGGCGTCGCGTCACTGGGGTAGAGCACGCGCGAGATCGCCTCGGCCCGGGCCCGGTGCGCCATGGCGCCGACATAGTCCCCGTGGTTGAACGCCTCGAGCATCAGCGGCTCCGATGCGCGTGCCGCCCACAGGCGCAGGGTGTTCACATGCGCCCCGCGCCAGCCCACGACCGGGGTGTCATACGCCACCGCGAGCACGCTTTCGGCAGGCTCCCAGACCCGACGGATGGCCCCGTCGGAGCGGGCTTCATCGCGGGTGCCCCCACCGAAACCGATGCGGTAGGTCGCTTCCGGACGCTTGAATTCCCAGGGATTTCCGACATCGAGCCAGTCCTCGGGCACCTCGTGCTGCGCGCCGTCCCTGATCACCTGGCGAAACAGCCCGTAATCATAGCGGATGCCATAGCCGATGGCCGGCAGCGACAGGCTGGCGAGACTTTCCATGAAACAGGCGGCGAGGCGCCCGAGGCCGCCATTGCCCAAGGCGGCATCGGCTTCCTGCTCACGCAGCACCTCCGGATCGACGCCCAGATCGCTCAGGGCATCGGCAAGCGGCTGCATCAAGCCGAGATTGCTGACGGCATCACGCAGATTGCGCCCGATCAGGAATTCAAGGGAGAGGTAATAGACCCGCTTGCCGTTCTGGCGATAGGTTTCGCGTGTCGATTCCATCCACCGGTCCACGATCCGGTCGCGCACCGCAAGCGCTGCGGCAACATACCAATCATGCAGGCTGGCATGGGCCGTATCCTTGCCCACGGCATAGACGAGCTTGTCGGTGATGGCCGCACGCAGACGCGCGCGCAGCGCGTCACGCGAATTCGCCCCCGCCTCCGACGATGTGGCGACATCCGCCCATCGAATCGCATGATCCTGATTCTCGTACACCGGTCTTCCGTTTTCTCGATTTCGAACCGTTCCCGTCGTTTGACCCGCGTGAGTCCTGAAGGCCAGACAAGCCGCCCGGTACCGCCAAACAAATCCTCTCGCCGGAGGGTCATGCCAGCGACGCGAAAGGAACGATTAACCAAAGCGGAATTTCCGCCCACCACTTTTCATATTCGTGCGGGCGCGCAGCCGGGTCAAGCCAAGCATCGGTCTATCCACGTATTCACCCACAACTAATGGATATCTGCACAAGAATTAAACGCGAAATGCCCATTTCGGGGAGCGTTGCATCGGGGCGCATTTGCTGCAAACTCTCATGCCGGGCTCAGGCGAGGCATCGAGCAGGTTGCGAAAGGCGGGAACATCTTGGAAGAAGCACTGGAGGGAATAACCGCCTTCGTATCGGAAAACGCGTTTTATGCTCCATTCGTGGTGGGGTTGCTGGCCTTCGTCGAATCGCTTGCGATCATTTCACTTTTCGTCCCGGCCACCATGGCGCTCCTGGCGATCGGGGCGCTGATCGCGGTATCGGGTGCCGAGTTCTGGGTGGCGTGGCTCGCGGGCGCCGTCGGCGCCTTTTGTGGCGACATGGTCTCCTTCACGGTCGGTCGTCACTATGATCGCGCCGCCTTGCGGATCTGGCCGCTGAGCCGTTACCCGAACCTCGTCGAGCGTGCGCAGAACGGTTTGCGCCGGCATGGCGCATGGTGGCTCTTCGCCGGCAAGTTCTTCGGGCCGACGCGCACGATCGGCCCGCTGCTCGCCGGCGCAAGTGGCATGCCGATCGGCTTGTTCAAGAACGTCGTGGCTGCCTCGGCGATGGTCTGGGTCTTCGTTCTCCTCGCCCCGGGTGCGCTCGTCGTCAGCATCTTCCTGACATGACGCGCAAGATGGCCGGGCTCATACCCCGATCGCCTCCGCCGTCGGCTGCACCGGCTCGGCGCCACCCTCGTTGACGCCCGCTTCCCGGCGTACCACGCTGGCCGTGGTGAAATTGTTGGGATAGGGCAACCGCTCGGCGAGCGTCACGTCATGGTGTCCGGCGAGTTCCCCGAGCAACGCCGCAGGCAGCCGCGCATCGGCAACGACATTGTCGGGACCCGACACGTCGATGCGCGGATGGTGCATCGCCTCTTCCAGCGACATGCCGTGATCGATCATGAAGCAGAGCAGGTTCATCATGGCAGGGATGATCTTGCGCCCGCCGGAACCGCCGAGGCCGATCACGTCGTCATCGCCCACAGCGATGGCCGGGCAGTAATTCGCCAGGACGCGCTTGCCCGGGCCGATCGTATTGACGGCATCGGGGCGCGGATCGAACCAGTTGATGCCGTTGTTCATCAGGATACCGGTCTCGGGCGAGAGCACCCGCGCGCCGAAGAGCGACAACAGCGTCTGGGTGCAGACAACGATATTGCCCTCGCCATCGACCACCGAGAAATTCGTGGTCGAGGAGGGATGCGGCGTGCGGTCACCCATTTCCGCCAGCCGGCGCGTCCAGGCCTTCTTCAGGGCGCTCGCTATCGCGGAGAACATCGCGGCATCCGGCGCGGTACCGGTGGGCTTGTGATCGTCCTGGAGCGTGGCCATGGCCTCGATCATGGTCGGGCCGCCGTTCAGCTCGGGGGCGACGGCGATGTCGTATTCGCGGTAGCGCAGGGTGGCCGGCTCGCAGGCCTGCGCGCGTACTGCGGCAAGATCATCCATGGAGAGATAGCCGCCGAGGGCCGCGATATCGCCGATCAGCGCCCGCGCCACCGCCCCGGTATAGAATGTCGCGGGTCCATCCTGCGCGATGCTGCGCAGGGTGCGCGCCAGGGCGGGCCAGGGCATGCGTGGCGGTGCCCCCGCCGAAGCCGCGCCCTGTGCGACGGGGGCGCCGGCGCGCAGGAAATGCTCGGCGCAGCCGGGATCGCGCAACAGATCCGACATGGCACCGGCGATGATGAGCGTGGCATACCAGTCCACGTCGACCCCCGCCTGCGCGATCTCGGCCGCCGGCATCACCAGATCCGCCCAGGGCTTCGAGCCGAAACGCTCATGCGCGAGCGCGTGGCCCGCGACCATGGCGGGGACCGCGATCGCCTTCGCGCCGACGACGTTGCGGTTCTCGACCACCATCGGCCAGCCGAACAGATCGGAATCAGCGCCGCCGATCATCGGGAAATCCGCCGGATCCAGCCCCTGCGGCGAGCGCGCACCGAAATCGATCACGCTGATGCGCCCGCTTTGCGCCTCGCGCACCAGCATCACCCCGATGCCGCCGATCCCGCTCATCCAGGGCTCGGCCACGCCGGCGGCGAAGCCGGTGGCGATCGCCGCATCGACCGCATTGCCGCCGTCACGCAGAACCTGCACGCCGGCCTGCGCCGCGACGCGGTGATGCGCGGCGACCACCCCCCCGGCGCTGCGCGCCACCGCCTTGCGGGTCTCGGCCACGCGCGACAGGTTTTCCGACAATGCATGGTGACGCAGCATGGCACTCTCCCCGATCAGATCGTTTCAGGCAGCCTATCGGCAACGGAGGCGATGCACAGGTGCGTTCACACGCGATCCGGTTGGGCGGATTGCGGGGCGGGAAAACGCGCCGGGGTGCATGACGAGAAAACGCCGGCGGTCGAAACTGCCGGCGCCGGACCGGGAATGCCCCGATCGATTATCCGACATGTGGACGCTTCGGCAAACTGCCTTACTCACCGCGCGCCGGGTTGCGGATCATTTGATCGAGGTACGCGCCGTCCGGACCACGCTGCCAGATGGAAGGCGGCGGCCCCTCGGCTCCGTTCTCCAGCCATTCGGCGTTCTCGGGGTACAGGCGGAACTGTGTCGCCCGCTCGAGTCCGGGAGTGATGTGCGTGTTGAAGTTCTCGGAGAAGAGCGCCTCCTTGAGATACAGATCAATCCGGTCCAGTTCACGAATCAGACCCGTACGAACTAAGCTTTCAACAACATTCCGGCGGCTGTTCGGAGCCGGGTTCTGCGTGGTCGCGATCGTGTCGCTTCCGAACATGAAGCGCGTCGGGTGATCGGCAATCAACCGCGCCCAGCCAGCCGGGTCTTCCGCGATATAGGGGTGGATCGCATCCCAGGACATGTCGATGACCACATTCGGGGCGGCTTCGAGCACCTTGCGGAGTTGGTCCAGATGATCCGGCGGCATCTGCACGGTGAAGCCGAGACCACCGCCATGGGACCAGATGATCGTCGTGTCAGGCGCGCTGTTGGCGAATTCCATAAAGGATTCGACATTGGCGTTGTTCGAGGGCAGACGAAGCGCGCTAAGGCTCCCCGTCGTGTTGAGACGATTGGTCTCGGCAGCCGTACCACTGTCGCAGTGGATGACGACGGGCATTCCCGTCTCGCCCATGGCCTGCGCCCAGCGGGTCAGGTTGGCTTTTTCTTCCGGGGTATTATAGACGAGCGGTGTTTGGCCGCCGAGCGAATGCACGATCTCCTTTGAAAGATTAGTTTCGCCCCAGAGTGCCTTGATCGTGCCGGGTTGTAGGCCGTAATCCTTCTCTGCCCTGTTCAGTTCGTTAAGGGAGCGGTAGATGTTCTTGAAGCTTCCCTCTTCACGCGGATTGCCTGAAGTCAGGCCAAGCACATAGTGCTCAGCAACGTAGTTGGTGCCGCGGATTTCGTTTTCATGTCGGATGATGGATGCGAAATTATCGGCAAGGCCTTCGTCCACGTCAGTCCCGCTAAAATGCAATTCACAGCCGGCAGAGGCGGAAACAAATTCGATGGTATCCACGCCCCGAGGGATCGAGTGCCCGGTCAATTCTTCAAATTCTCCAATCGACAATGTGAATGGCGCCAGTACGGGATTGCCATCCGGACCTGAAATCATCTGATCTGTGGACACCGTATTTTCGCCCCGGTTGATTTGCAGAACACCAAGGATCGTCTTCCCGTTCTCATCGCGGCTCAGGTAATAACGTTGCGTCCGGCGACGTTGGGCCGCACCCCCATCTTGTTGAGCCTCATCCTCATCTTGAAGGGCGGAAGACGTGGTTTCACTGCCGAAGCGCGGAGCCACGGGGAAAAATACCGTTTGACCGCCCCCCATTTCTTGGGCCTGCGTGATCAACCGGTCGACAAGCCAGTCGGCCTCTTGTTCAGGTGTCAATCCTGCGGGAGGATCGCCCCGAAAATCCGGATCATAAGAGCCATATCCGGGGCTGTATCCGGGCCTCCCGGCCTGACGCTCCAGCGTACGCGGATCACAAACACCCTCATGACTATGAATATCGCAGATCGTTGTAGGTGCCTGCCCGAAAGTATTGTTAAATAAGGCCAGGAGCGTATTTCCTATCGGCTCACCATTTTCCTCTCTGTATTGTCGAGACTGTTGAGCCAGACGCCGGAGTTCCTCCTCCGTTTTCATCGGTTGATATGCTTCTCCAGGCGTCCAAATTCTTGGTTCATCCGGCCCGATCATACCGGGTATGATGATGGACGGTGCCGATTGAGCAGTGTCGTCAGTTTCACCGATCGCATCGGGCAGATGTATTTTCTGGTCGTTCGCCGCACCCGGAACGATAATCCGCCGCCGTTCCTCCGCGCGACCGGCCTGCTGCGTATCCGACGTGTTCTCCGGATCCACGAACTCCCCACCGGTGCCCGTATACGGGCCGGTATTGAAGGGCGGCCCGCCGCGTCCGC
>JAFIEI010000077.1 GCA_020832565.1 Salinarimonas sp.
CCTCAGAAATTCACCGCATCGCCGCCCTTGAAGGCGAGCATTTCGCGCGCTTCGTCGGGGGTGGCGATTTCGAGGCCGAGATTCTCGATGATACCGCGCACCTGCTTGACCTGCTGGGCATTGCTCTCGGCGAGCTGGCGCGGTCGGATCCAGAGGCTGTCTTCCAGCCCCACCCGCACATTCGCGCCCATCGCCGCCGCCATGGCCGCGATCGGCATCTGGTTGCGCCCGGCGCCCAGCACGGACCATTTGTAATCCTTGCCGAACAGCCGGTCGGCGGTGCGCTTCATATGGGCGACATCCTCGGGATGCGGGCCGATACCCCCGAGAATCCCAAACACGCTCTGTACGAAGAGCGGCGGCTTGACGAGGCCGCGATCGAGGAAATGCGCCAGCGTGTAGAGATGGCCGATATCGTAGCATTCGAATTCGAAGCGCGTACCGTTGCCGTCACAGGTGGCGAGAATCGTCTCGATATCGGCGAAGGTGTTGCGGAAAATACGATCACGCGAGCCCTCGAGATAGGGGCGTTCCCAATCGTGCTTGAAATCCTTGAAGCGCTCGAGCATCGGATAAAGGCCGAAATTCATCGTGCCCATATTGAGCGATGCGACCTCCGGCGCCAGCGTCGCCGCCGGGCGCAGGCGCTCTTCCGCCAGCATGGTGGGCGAACCGCCGGTGGTGAGATTGATCACGCAATTGGAGCGCTGCTTGATCACCTGCAGGAAGGGCAGGAACGCCTCGGGCGACTGATCGGGCTGGCCGGTCTCGGGATTGCGCGCATGCAGATGCACGATCGCGGCGCCGGCCTCTGCAGCACCGATCGCCGCCTCGGCGATTTCCTGCGCTGTCACCGGCAGATGCGGCGACATCGAGGGGGTGTGAATCGCGCCGGTCACGGCGCAGGTGATGATGACTTTATCGGTTTTGGCCATGGTTTCCTCCGGTCTGGCCACGCATTATGCGTCAGACGCGCCGGCACGCCTATTCGTCATCGCGCCGGGCGGATGGGCATTGACGCGCAGGATGCGCCGGGCGGCCCGGTTAACCATCACAGGCGAATTCTGCCCGCATGACGCTACGTAGGGTAGGCAAGATCGAGAAAATCATTACAATCTTCGGTTAATTGAACGCATGCGGCGTCGGATTGACGATTTCATCGTTTCTCGCGACGCGATACGCATTGAGGAGTGCCTCCCGTGGCTGTCGCGCCTATCACGGCCCGTCTCAACACCCCTGTCGACCAGATCGGCGACAAGGCGCTGGAGCGTGCGCGGCGGGATTTTCAGGATACGGTGCGCAAGAACGCCACGACGAACCTCCAGCCACAGACACAGACCGATACCGGCGGCCAGGACGAGCAGCGCAGGCGTGGCGGCCCCGCCGTGTTCGGCGAGACCCTCGGTGCCCGCGTCTTACCGGCCGATCCCCGTGACCGGGCCCGTTTGGACGCGAATCGCCGGGCCCGCGCAGATGTCCGCCCGAGCGAAGGGCCCGGACAAAGCACGCGCGCGCCCGCCGCGCAGCCCAACCCGATCGGCCCGCCGATTCCGCGAGAG
Source organism: Salinarimonas sp. (assembly GCA_020832565.1). Taxonomy (GTDB): domain Bacteria; phylum Pseudomonadota; class Alphaproteobacteria; order Rhizobiales; family Beijerinckiaceae; genus Saliniramus. The sequence goes on from JAFIEI010000077.1 coordinate 1,560, forward strand.
TTGCTTCCGCAATTGCCGACACCACCACCCGGCAGCTCCCTCGTCGCCGAGGGCCTGACGGGGCGCAGCGATCTGATCCACCATCCGGCGCGGGGGACGGAGCGGATGCAGGCGGTCAAGGGAGAGGATGCGCTCGACGCGGAGATGCAGACCCGCCCGGCAACCTCTGCGAACCCGCCGCAATACCGCCTCAACAGCGCGGCTCCGCCTGAAATCGCCAGCCGCATCGCCGCCTTCATGCGCACCGGCCAGCTGGATCGGCGCCCCTTCGTGGTGACCCCCGTTCCGGGACTGATCCCCGATCAGACCGCAGGCAAGCAGGCGGGCGCGGCCATGCCGGCCGACACGATGAGATCGGCACAGATCGAGCCCGTCGATCTTCTGTCGAGCTTCGAGCAGAGCAAGCGGCCCAGGGTGATGCCCAGCTTGCCTGTTCCGATGCAGGCGGAAACGATCGCCACCATGCCTGCCGGTCAGTTCGCTCCGGCCCGCGCCGCGGATCACCGTTTGCCGGTCTCCGCTGTCTCGCAGCGCGCGAAGGATGACGAGGAAGCAGAGATCCGCGCCCGCGATGCACTCGGGAGAATGGGCACGAACCCGTTCTTTGCAGATGCGCCGGCGGATGATCATTCGCCTGGACCGGAACATACCCGCACAGCTGCGGGACCGGCCAACCCGCTCTTTGCACGCTGACCCCCGATCCTTGAAGGAATCGCGTTGCGCACGGTGTATCCGTAGCCGCACTGTTTTCAAACGCGCTGGCAGGGGCTATGCGTAGCCCGCGCGGAAGCGCTTCCGCGCGATCAGGCAACAGGGGTCCGTGATGACGAAATGGGTTTATTCCTTCGGCGACGGCAAGGCCGAAGGTGCATCCGACATGCGCAACCTGCTCGGCGGCAAGGGTGCCAATCTGGCCGAGATGGCCAATCTCGGCCTGCCCGTTCCGCCCGGTTTCACGATCACGACGGAAGTCTGCACGCATTATTATAAAAACGGCGAAAGCTATCCCGACGGCCTCGCCGCGGCGGTGGATGCGGCACTCGCCGAGATCGGACGCATTACCGGGCGCGGGTTCGGCGATGCGAAGGCGCCGCTCCTCGTCTCCGTGCGCTCCGGCGCACGCGCCTCGATGCCGGGCATGATGGATACCGTGCTCAATCTCGGCCTCAACGACGAGACCGTGATCGCGCTCGCCGCCGACGCGCAGGACGAGCGCTTCGCCTGGGATTCCTATCGCCGCTTCATCACCATGTATTCCTCGGTCGTGCTCGGCGTCGAGCATCACCTGTTCGAGGAGGCGCTCGAGGATTACAAGGACCGCAAGAATTACCACCTTGATACCGAGCTCTCCGCGCAGGACTGGCAGGCGCTGATCGAGACCTTCAAGCATATCGTCACCAAGGAGCGCAGCGCGCCCTTCCCGCAGGATCCGCAGGAGCAGCTCTGGGGCGCGATCGGTGCCGTATTCGGCTCCTGGATGACGCCGCGCGCGATCAAATACCGGGAATTGAACGCGATTCCCGCCGAATGGGGCACGGCGGTCAACGTCCAGGCCATGGTCTTCGGCAATATGGGCGAGACCTCCGCCACCGGCGTCGCCTTCACCCGCAACCCCTCCACCGGCGAGAAGGCGCTCTATGGCGAGTTCCTGATCAACGCCCAGGGCGAGGACGTGGTGGCGGGCATCCGCACGCCGCAGGACATCACCGAAGCCGCGCGAATCGCATCGGGTTCCGAAAAGCCCTCGATGGAAGCGGCGATGCCCGAGGCCTATGCCGAGCTGGTGCGCATCTACGGGGCTCTGGAGAGCCATTATCGCGACATGCAGGATCTCGAATTCACCGTCGAGAAGGGCAAGCTGTGGATGCTGCAGACCCGCAACGGCAAGCGCACCGCCCGCGCCGCCCTGAAGATCGCCTGTGATCTGGTGGATGAAGGCGTGATCGGTGAAGAGGAAGCCGTGACACGCGTCGAGCCGCAGGCGCTCGACCAGCTCCTGCATCCGATGATCGATCCGAAGGCCGAGCGCGAGATCATCGCCACCGGCCTGCCGGCCTCGCCGGGAGCGGCGAGCGGAGCGATCGTCTTTTCCTCGGATGCTGCTGAAGCCGCAAGGAAGGCCGGGCGCAAGGTGATCCTCGTGCGTGTCGAGACCTCGCCTGAGGATATCCATGGCATGCACGCAGCCGAGGGCATCCTCACGACGCGCGGTGGCATGACCTCGCATGCGGCGGTGGTCGCGCGTGGCATGGGCAAGCCCTGCGTCTCCGGTGCCGGGTCGATTCGGGTGGATTACAAGGCCGCGACCATGACGGTGATGGGGCGCAGCTTCAGCGAAGGCGAGATCATCACCCTCGACGGCGGCAACGGCCAGGTGCTCGCCGGCGAGATCGCCATGCTGCAGCCGGAGCTGTCGGGTGATTTCGCCAAGCTCATGACCTGGGCCGACAAGGTGCGCCGCCTCAAGGTGCGCGCCAATGCCGAGACCGAGCTCGATGCCCAGACCGCACGCAAGTTCGGCGCCGAGGGGATCGGCCTGTGCCGCACCGAGCATATGTTCTTCGATGCCAAGCGCATCGTCGCTATGCGCGAGATGATCCTCGCCGATGACGAGCATGGCCGGCGCGCGGCGTTGGAGAAACTGCTGCCCATGCAGCGCGACGATTTCACCCGGCTGTTCTCGATCATGAGCGGCCTGCCGGTGACGATCCGCCTGCTCGACCCGCCGCTGCACGAATTCCTGCCGCATGGCGATGCCGAGATCAACGATGTCGCCCGTGCCCTCGACGTATCGCCGGAGAAGATCCGCCGCCGGGCCGCAGAGTTGCATGAGGTCAATCCGATGCTCGGCTTCCGCGGCGTGCGCCTCGCGGTCGCCTATCCGGAAATCGCCGAAATGCAGGCGCGCGCCATCTTCGAGGCCGCGATCGCTGCCGGCAAGGAAACGGGTGCCAAGGTCTCGCCGGAAGTGATGATTCCGCTGGTCATGTCCCAGCCGGAACTCGACACGGTCAAGGCGCGCATCGATGCGGTGGCGCAGGCCGTGATGAGCGAGAGCGGCGAGACCATCGCCTACCAGATCGGCACCATGATCGAACTGCCCCGCGCGGCTCTGCGCGCCGGCGAGATCGCGGCCTCGGCGGAGTTCTTCTCCTTCGGCACCAACGATCTCACCCAGACGACGCTGGGCATCTCGCGCGACGACGCGGCGTCCTTCCTCGGGCGCTATGTCCAGCAGGGGCTGCTCGATCACGACCCGTTCGTCACGATCGATCAGGACGGCGTGGGTGAACTTGTGGCGCTCGCCGCCGAGCGCGGGCGCGCCACGCGGCCCGATATCAAGCTCGGCATCTGCGGCGAGCATGGCGGCGATCCGGCTTCGATCGCCTTTTGCGAGAAGCAGCGGCTCGACTATGTCTCCTGCTCGCCCTACCGGGTGCCGATCGCGCGGCTGGCTGCCGCACAGGCGGCCCTGTCGAAGGAGGCGCGCTCGCTGGCTTGAGCCGGATCGGAGCGCGCTCCCGACGCCTCAGAGCATGCTTGGGAGCACGCGATCCGGCGGGCGGTGGCCGTCATGGAAGGTGCGGATATTGACGATCACCTTCTCGCCCATGTCGATGCGCCCCTCGACGGTGGCCGAACCCATATGCGGCAGGAGAACGACCTTGCCGGCGCGCGCGAGCTTGACCAGACGCGGATTGACGGCGGGCTCGTGCTCGAACACGTCGAGCCCGGCCCCGGCCAGCGCACCCTGCTCGATCTGGCGAACCATGGCGCTCTCGTCGATGATCTCACCGCGTGCGGTGTTCACGAGGATCGCCTCGGGCTTCATCAACTTGAGATGACGCGCGGAGAGCAGATGATAGGTGGCCGGCGTGTGCGGGCAATTGACCGAGACGATATCCATGCGCGCGAGCATCTGGTCGAGTGAATCCCAATAGGTGGAATCGAGCTCCTCTTCGATCGAGAGAGCGACGCGACGGCGGTTGTGATAATGGATCGACAGGCCGAACGCCTTGGCCCGGCGCGCCAGGGCGGTGCCGATTCGCCCCATCCCCACGATTCCAAGCCGTTTGCCCGTGATGCGATGGCCGAGCATCCAGGTCGGCGACCAGCCCGCCCATTCGATATCGTCGGGAATGATGCGTGCACCCTCGGCGATGCGGCGTGCGACGGCGAGGATCAGCGCCATCGTCATGTCGGCCGTATCCTCGGTGAGCACGCCGGGCGTGTTGGTCACGGTGATGCCGCGCGCAAGCGCCGCCTCGACGTCGATATGATCGACGCCGTTGCCGAAATTGGCGATCAGCTTCAGCTGCGGCCCGGCCTCGGCGATCAGCGCGGCATCGATCGTATCGGTCAGCGTCGGCACCAGCACATCGGCCTGACCCACCGCTTCCACGAGGGCCTCGCGACTCATCGGCTCATCGTCGATATTGAGGCGGGTGTCGAAGAGTTCGCGCATACGCGTCTCGATCACGCCGGGCAGGCGGCGCGTGACGACGACATGCGGTTTCTTTCTGTGGGGCATGGTTCCCTCGTCCTCAACGTGGTGCCGCGGCGGCGGCGAATCTTCATCAGCTGTTAACCGGGATTCACGACTATCCGAATTGCAGGTCGTGGCAAACATGCCGTTCGCATCTGCTGCTCTGTCGTTTCTCTAGCAGAGCCATGGCCAAACACAAATCTGCGGCAGCGCGCACGATCAACGGTTTCAGACAGAAAGCGTCATGAAGAGCATCGTTCGGGATCTCACCTTCTCCAAACGTGGAAGATCTCTCGCCCGGTGGCCGATGATGGTCCCTCGCATGCCCGCGTTGATCGCCGGCTGCATCTTCGCCACGAGCCTGATGACGGCCCCGGTCGCCGTCGCCCAGACGAGCATCGGGCCGGAAACGCGCCTGCCCCTGCCACGCTATGTCAGTCTCAAGACCGACAGGGTGAACATGCGCGAGGGGCCCTCGACCGATCACGGCACGCGCTGGGTCTATCAGCGCGCCGGCCTTCCCGTCGAAATCATCGCCGAGTTCGACAATTGGCGCCGCATCCGCGATCCTGAAGGCGAGGACGGCTGGGTCTGGCATTCGCTGCTCTCGGGGAGGCGCACCGCCATTGTCGCACCATGGGATCGCGAAGTGGAGCGTACCATCGATCTGCTCGATCAGCCCGAACCGGCCGGACGCGTTCTGGCGCGGGTCCAGCCCGGCGTCGTTGCGGGCGTCAGCCGTTGCAGCGGCGATTGGTGCCGCCTCGCCATTGCTTCCGGACCGCGCCAGGAGATCATCGGATATTTGCGCCAGGAAGAGCTCTGGGGCGTCTATCCGGACGAAACGCTCGATTGACGCGCAAGGATCCGGGCAGCCTTCAGGGCCGATGCACGGCGATCACGCTTGCGCGAGCGCGGGACGGTCCCTGATTTGCGGGCGGTTTTTCTTTACTTTTCGGGACTAGCTTCGGCATCGGGTCGCGCGGCAAGGCCGTGCGCTCGCTGGAATTGTTGCGGGCCACGCAGGTGGTGCGCGAAAGCCCCGTGAGGGATGCCGATGACGACACCTATGACTGCAGAGCGCCCCGTTTCCCCGCTTTACGCGCCCACTGATCCCGCACGGGTCGCCTGGGTCGATACGGCCAAGGGGATGTGCATCATCCTCGTGGTCATGATGCATGTCGTGTACGGTATCGGCGACCGGATGGGTGCGGAAGGCTTCATGCATCCGGTCGTGGCATTCGCCGCCCCCTTCCGGATGCCGGATTTCTTCCTGATTTCCGGCCTCTTCCTCGCCCGGGTGATCGATCGCGACTGGCGCAGCTATGCCGACAAGCGCGTCCTGCATTTCCTCTATTTCTATGTGCTCTGGCTGGTGATCCAGTCGCTGGTGCGCTTCGGCGATGTCGCCGACGGTTCGATCGGCGGGCTCGTCGAGCATCTCGCCTGGTCGATGGTGCAGCCGTTCTCCACGCTCTGGTTCGTCTATATGCTGGCGATCTTCTCGGTGGTGACGAAGCTGCTGCGCGGCGTGCCCGTCTGGGCGCTGCTCGGTGGTGCTGCGCTTCTGGAGATCGCGCCGATCCATACCGGGGCGATCCTCGTCGACGAATTCGCCGCGCGCTATGTCTATTTCCTTGCCGGCTACCTGCTCGCCCCGCAGATCTTCAAGCTGGCCGACTGGGCCCTCGCGCACAAGCCCGCCGCGCTGGCCGGGCTCGCGCTCTGGGCCGTGGTGAACGGCTTCCTCGCCCTCACCCCTTCCGGATTGACGGAGACCGGCACGCTCGCCTCGCTTCCGGTGGTGAGCCTGATCGCGGGAACGCTCGGCGCGGTCGCGATGGTGCTGTTCTCCGCGCTCATCGCCGGGACGCTGCTCGGCCGCCCCCTCGATTATGCGGGGCGGCATGCGATTGCGGTCTATCTCGCCTTCTTCCTGCCGATGGCGGTCACGCGCGAGATCATGTTGCGGCTGGGCATCATCGACGATGTCGGCGTGATTTCGTTGATCGTACTGATCGTGGCCGTCGTCGCGCCGCTGGTGCTGGAACGCATCGTGCGCAACACCCCGCTCAACTTCCTCTTCGTGCGCCCGCGCTTCCTGCGGATCGCGCCCGAGCGTCCGGTCGCGCGCCCGCAGCCGGCGGAGTGATATTCGTGTGAGCGTGTCAGTCGGGCTTGTTGAGCGGCTCGGCGGTGGTCGCCTGCTTCCAGAAGGCCCAGAGCATGTAGAGGCCGAACCCGGAGAAGAGGACCATCAGGATATAGCCGATCGTATTGCCGAGTTCGAACAACCCGGCAATCGCCCAGCCGGCGGCGATGGAGACGCCGAGCACCTGCGTCGCCACGAAGATGAGCGCGCTGACCACGGTAACGGTGGCACGGAGATTGGTGGCTTTCGTGCGGCTCACGGCCTGCTCCCTTGTTCGACGGCCCGGGGCCCCGGTGACCCGAGACTTAACCACTCGCGCCGACTCGTGCAAGTCGCGGTGCAAGTCGCCGCGCAAGTCGCCGCGCAAGCCGTTATGCCTTGATGTGTGCGTTGCATCGGAAATGTAGAACCCGAGACACCGGTGGCAATGAATCCGCCGCCGGGCCGCGGGAAATGGCGCGATGCTATTGAAAAACCCGCCAGCACTTGCGAAACAGCCCGTGAACCCGCCCCCGATCCCCTGGAGAACCCCTCGAATGTCTTTCGTCGCCACCCTGATCTGCAACCCCGCCACGCCGATTCTCGATGACGCGACAATCGAAGCGGCGGCTGCGGCCCTGCCTGATCCGCAGATCCGGGTGCTTGCCGAGGGCGTGGCGGCGGATCTCGCCTTCGATCCCGGTGATCTCGATGATCCCAATGTCGCCCCGCTCGGCGAGGACATTCTTGTCCACGATTACCGCAACGCCGTGATCGCGCGGCTCGGCGACAAGCCGGTCGATGTCGTGGTGCAGCCCGTGGCGCATCGCCGCAGGAAGCTGCTGCTCGCCGACATGGATTCCACCATGATCGCGCAGGAATGCATCGACGAGCTCGCCGATTATGTCGGCCTCAAGCCGGAGGTCGCGGCGATCACCGAGCGTGCCATGCGCGGTGAGCTTCCCTTCGAGCCGGCATTGCGCGAACGTGTGGCGCTGCTGAAGGGGTTGCCGCTCGGCACGATCGACGAAATCGTCGAAAAGCGCCTTGACCTGACGCCGGGCGGGCGCGAACTGATCGCGACGATGCGGGCCAACGGCGCATGGTGCGCGCTCGTCTCCGGCGGGTTCACCGTGTTCACCAGCGCGATTGCCGGCAAGCTCGGCTTCGACGAGCATCGCGCCAACCGCCTCGTCATTGCCGACGGGATGCTCGCCGGCGCGGTCGAGGAGCCCATCGTGGGCCGCGAGGCGAAATATGCCGCGCTGATCGAATTGCGCGAGCGCCACGGGCTGGCGATCGAGGAAACCATGGCGGTGGGCGACGGGGCCAATGATCTCGCCATGCTCGGCGAAGCCGGGCTCGGCGTGGCCTATCACGCCAAACCCTCCGTCGCGGAAGTCGCCGGCGCGCGGATCGACCATGCCGATCTCACGGCGCTCCTCTATATCCAGGGCTATGCCCGCGCGGATTTCGCCGGCGTCTGATTCGATTCAGGGAAGCGCCCGGCGCGCCAGGAAAGCGAGCCGGGTGCGGATTTCCTCGCGCACATCCCCTTCGCGCGGGGCGTCGTGGAGGGTGGTGAACCAGTGCTCGGGCGGATCGCGCCCCACACGCGGCGCGGCGCGCCAGATGAGCGCGCGCAAAATCGCTTCCGCTTCTTCGGGAAGGCGCTCGGGGGCGGTGAGCCCGTTCAACGCGCCCCAGATCCCGGTCCAGCAGCGCGCCACCGACCACGGATTATAGCCCCCGCCGCCCGTCACCACCATGCGCGGCGCCATTGCGCGCACCGCGACCACCGCCTCGCGATGGGCATTGTTGGAGAGTGCAAGCCGCGAAAGCGGATCTTCCTCGATCGCATCCGAGCCGCATTGCATCACGATCGCCTGCGGCGCAAAGGCCTCCAGGCGCGGCAGGATCATCTCGTGCAGGGCGGCGCGCATCTCGCTGTCATTGAAGCCGCGCGGCACCGGCAGGTTGAAATGCGCGCCCCCGCCATCCTCGTCGAGCGCCCCCGTGAACGGCCAGCGGCGTTCCTCGTGGACGGAGATCAGCAGCGCCTCGCGGTCGCCCTCGAAAGCATGGGCGACGCCGTCACAATGATGCGCGTCGATATCGACATAGGCCACGCGCCGGAATCCGAGCTGGCGCAGGCGCAGCAGGCAGAGTACCGGATCGTTGAAATAGCAAAAGCCGTTGGCGTAATCGGGAAAGGCGTGATGCGTGCCGCCGGCGGGCACATGCACCACCCCGCCATCGCGCACCAGATCGGCTGCGAGCATTACCCCGCCCGCCGAGGTGGCCGGGCGGCGAAACACCTCCGGAAAGACCGGGTTTGCAGTCACGCCGAGATTGTGCCGCTTTCGGGTTTCCTCGTCGACCTCACCCTCCGCCTCCGCGCGCTGGAGCGCGGCGATGTAATCGGGCGTATGCCACAGGGTCAGCGCCGCCGGCTTGGCGCGCGGGCTTGCGATATAGTTCTGCGGCCCGATCCAGCCGAGCGCCCGGCCGAGATCCATCACGCTGGAGACGCGCGGGATTCGCAGAGGGTGATGCGTGCCGTAGCTCGATCCGCGATAGATCTCCGAGCCGATGAAGAGCGGCGCGCGGCTGGCATCGCGGGGGTTTTGAAGAGGGGCGTTCACGTCAGGCGGGGCCGGGCTGGAGCGTTGTGTTGATGCTCTGCATGTACCGCACCTTGCCCGCCGATCAAGCCTGAAACCCCAGCATCGCCGGCAGCGCGGCGGGATCCGCCCCTTCCTCGCGCAATTGCGCGAGCGGCGTCGAGACGCGGCTTTTGGCGAGTTTCTCGCCGGCATCATCGCGGATCAGGTCATGGTGATGGTAAAGCGGCATCGGCAGGCGAAGCAGGCATTGCAGCAGCACGTGCAGATCCGTCGCCGGCTCGAGATCGCGCCCGCGCACCACATGGGTGACGCCCTGGGCCGCGTCGTCATGCACCACCGCGAGGTGATAGCTCGTCGGGATCTCCTTGCGCATGATCACCGCATCGCCCCAGCGCGCCGGATCGGCGGCAACGCTTTCGATGGCGCCGTCCCGGTCAAAGCGCGCGTAGGCGAGCCCCTGCGGTGCGATCCGCGCGGCTTGCGCCAGCGCCTTCGCCATATCGAGGCGCAGCGCGAAGGGCTCGCCAGCCTCAATCCGCGCCTGCGCCTCGGCGGGGTCGAGCCCGGCATACAGACGCGGATAAAGCGGCGCGCCGTCAGGATCGCGCGGGGCGGGGGTGCCGGTCTCGGCTTCGCGCGCGGCGACGGCCTGCGCGATCTGCTTGCGGGTGGCAAAGCACGGATAGACGAGCCCGGCTTCCCGCAGGCGGCGCAGCAGCAGGCGGTAATCGTCGAAATGCTGCGATTGCCGCCGGATGGGCTCGTCGAAGCTGAGCCCGAGCCAGGCGAGATCGCGGATGATCGCCGCGTCGTATTCCGGTCGGCAGCGGGTGATGTCGATATCCTCGATGCGCAGGATCAGCCGCCCGCCGAAACGCTTCGCGAAATCGGCATTCATGAGCGCCGAATAGGCGTGGCCGAGATGCAGGAGCCCGTTCGGGCTCGGGGCGAAGCGGAAAAGGGGTTGCGTCACGCGCGCGGACCTTCGATCGTTGCGCCACGGTGATCGCGTATCGCGCGCCGGTTTTCAAGGGATACGCAGCGACAAGGGGCGGGGCGGATGTTGCTCGACAGCGAAGAGGCGATGCAGGCGGGGCTCGATGCGCTGTGTGCGCAGGATGCGGTGATGGCGGGGATCGTGCATGGCGGGGTGCGCCCGAAGCTGCGCAAGCGCGATCCCGGTTTCGCCGGCCTTGCCGCCATCGTCGTCTCGCAACAGGTCTCGACCGCGAGCGCGAAGGCGATCTGGGGGCGGGTGAGCGAACGCTTCCCCGCTCTCGACGCGCCGATCCTGCGCGGGGCCGACGACGAGGCTTTGCGCGCCTGCGGCCTCTCCGCGCCGAAGATCCGGACGCTGCGCGCCGTCGCCGAGGCCGTCGCGCAGGGCGATCTGCCGCTTGATGATCTGGCCGGCTACGATGCCGATGCGGCCCATGAGGCCCTCGTCGCGGTGAAGGGGATCGGCCCGTGGACCGCCGATATCTACCTGCTCTTCTGCCTCGGCCACCCCGACGCCTTCGCCGCCGGCGACCTCGCCCTCCAGGAAGGCGCCCGCCTCGCCTACACCCTGGAGACCCGCCCCAAACCCGCCGAACTCCTCACCCTGGCCGACCAATGGCGCCCCTGGCGCGGCGTCGCGGCGAAGGTGCTCTGGGCGTATTACGGGGTGCAGACGGGGCGTGGGGGGACGGGGGAGGTTGGGTGA
>JAFIEI010000078.1 GCA_020832565.1 Salinarimonas sp.
GGCATTCTGGAAGGCTTCTTCGTTGACGATGTCGCGCTTGATCTCGCGGTCAAGCTGACGGTTGTTTCCGAGGATAACTGGTGTTGCACTCATCTTGCTCACTCCTGATAAAGGTTTATCAAATCCCGATGCATTCACTATTTATTTTTAGATGGTTTAAGTCAATTAAGAATACGTTTGATTAATACTTATTACATGCTTATGGTTAATAATGCTCCAAAAATTCATTTTTTGCATAACAAGAGGCGCCCCGATCGACTTGATCCGAGCGCCCGTAACTATTTGCAAAATTTAACTTTTCCCGGTCGGGCTCAGCCGTCGAGGGCGTTTCGCAACAATTCTGCGTGCTTCACCAGCTGCGCCTGATCGGCCATCTCACCCGTATGCGGGCGCAGGGCCACGCCCTCAAAACGGGGTATGACGTGGACATGCAGGTGAAAAACCACCTGCCCGCCGGCCGCCTCGTTGAACTGCTGGATGGTGATGCCGTCCGCCCCGAAAGCCTTCATCGCCGCGCGCGCGATCGTCTGTGTCGCTTCCGCGACCGCTGCCAGCTGCTGCGGGCTGGCATCGAGCCAGTTGCGGGCCGGTGTCTTGGGAATGACGAGGCAATGCCCGTCGCCGCGCGGCATGATGTCCATGAAGGCGAGGACGTCGTCGTTTTCATAGACCTTGTGACAGGGCAGCTCCTCGCGCAGGATCTTGGCGAAGACGTTGCTGTCGTCGTAAGCGTGTTCGGACTGGGCGCTCATCAACTCTTTCTCCTCGCTGGCAGCACGTGCCGGATATCTGACCGGGCATGCGCGTGACGTGTGTTGCCCGCGAGTGTGCCCCCCGTGGCCGGGCGGTCAAGGCCGTTTCAGCCATTATCCTCCTCACGATCACGCCTGAATGGCAGGGCGTCGTTCAACTCGTCGGTGATGGCGCGGACATAACCCGTCTCGCGGCGCAGATAATCCGCGACTGCCCGGCGCAGGCCCGGATCCGCGATGAGATGGGCCGAGCGCGTCGTCACCGGACGGTAGCCCCGCATCAGCTTGTGCTCGCCCTGCGCCCCGGCCTCGACCCGTGTCAGCCCGTGGGCGAGGGCGAAATCGATGGCCTGATAATAGCAGATCTCGAAATGCAGGAAGGGGTGATCCTCGATGCAGCCCCAGTTGCGCCCGTAGAGCGCGTCCTTGCCGATGAAATTGATCGCGCCGGCGATGTAGCGCCCCGCGCGTCTGGCCAGAATCAGCAGCACCCGCTCGGGCATGCGCTCGCCGATCAGCGAGAAGAATTGCCGGTTGAGATAGGGCCGGCCCCATTTGCGCGCGCCGGTATCCTCGTAGAATGCGTGAAACGCATCCCAATGCGCTTCGGTGAGATCGGTGCCGGTGACCCATTCCACCGTGATGCCATCCGCCAGCGCGTCGCGCCGCTCGCGCCGGATCGCCTTGCGCTTGCGCGAGGCGAGGCGCGCGAGAAAGCCCTCGAAATCGCAGTAACTTTCATCGAACCAGTGAAACTGCTGGTCGATACGGGTGAGGAAATCGTCTGCGGCGAAGGCGGCGTAGTCGTCCTCGCGCAGGAAGGTGGCGTGGATCGAGGAGGCGCCGGTCTTGAGGCGCAGCGCGCGCAGGCCCGCGACCAGCTGCTCGCGGATCGCCGCACCGTCCTCGCCCGACGGCGCAAGCAGGCGCGGGCCGGTGACCGGGGTGAAGGGGATCGAGACCTGAAGCTTGGGATAATAGCGCCCGCCGGCACGCTCATAGGCATCCGCCCAACCCTGGTCGAACACGTATTCGCCCCGTGAATGGCCCTTCAGATAGCAGGGTACCGCGCCGAGCAGCGCGCCTTCATCGTCTTCGAGCAGTACATGCGCCGGCCCCCAGCCGGTCTCGGCCCGCACACAGCCGGCATCCTCCAGCGCGGAGAGGAAGGCGTGGCGCGTGAAGGGATCGTCGCGCTCGTCGGGCGTCGCCGCGCGCAGGGCACAGGCATCCCATTGCTGCGGATCGACCAGATTCATGGAAGGCGCGATCCTGAGCGTCGGCCCGTCCTGCGCCTGCGGCTGCTCGCTCTCCGGCCCCTGACCGGTCTGCGGCGATTCGAATTCACTCAAGCCCTGCTCCCCATCGCCGCCGGCCCGCGCCGGGACCATCTGCCTCACGTCAGTATCTATGGCGCAAGCCCCGCGACGCAATCCTCGGACAAGATTGCGCGGCCACAGTGCCTCGCGATGTGGTGCGTCCGTTCCGGGCGCTGCCGCATCGCCGAGGTGGATCAGGGCGAGAGGCACGATGAGCGCGCGCGAACATGCCGACAAGTTATGGGTGAGCCTGCAGGAGCTGGGCGCAAGGCGGCTGATGATACTGGGGCTGGTGGGGCTGACGGTGTTTCTCACCATCGGACTCTCGGCCTATTATCTGAGCCGCCCCCAGTTCACCGTGCTCTATTCTGGCCTCGAACGCGAGGACGTCACCCGCATCGGCTCCGCCCTGACGGAAGCCGGCGTCGAGTTCGACGTCAACACCGCCGGCAATGCGGTGATGGTGGCGCATTCGCAGACGGCGCGGGCGCGCATGCTGCTGGCCGAAAAGGGGCTGCCCTACAGCGCCAATGCCGGCTACGAGCTGTTCGACAATCTCGGCTCGCTCGGCATCACCTCCTTCATGCAGGAAGTCACCCGGGTGCGGGCGCTCGAAGGCGAGATCGCCCGCTCCGTCCAGGCGATCCGCGGCGTCTCGGCCGCGCGCGTGCATATCGTCATGGCTGATCCGGGATCGTTTCGCCGCGAACAGCGCCCGCCCTCGGCCTCGGTGGTGGTGCGCATGGAATCGCCCGATTCGGGTGGCGCGGCGCAATCGATCCGCCATCTCGTCGCCGCTGCCGTTCCGGGCATGAGCGTCGAACGGGTCACCGTACTCTCGACCGACGGCACGCTGCTCGCGTCCGGCGATGACGGCGCCAACGGCACGACCGGGCGCATGGCGACGCTCACCGCGAGCGTCAACCGCGAGATCGAGGGCAATGTGCGCCGCACGCTCGCGCCGTATCTGGGGCTCGACAATTTCGAGGTGAGCGCCAAGGCCAGCCTCAATACCGATCGCCGGGTGGTCAACGAGACCATCTTCGATCCCGATTCCCGCGTCGAGCGCTCGATCCGCACGATCCGCGAGAACGAGACCGCGCAGAACCTCTCGCGCGACACCCCGACAACCGTGCAGCAGAACATTCCCGACGAGGAAGTCGGCGCCACGCCCGGCGAAGAATCGAGCGAGGAAGTCCAGCGCCGCGAGGATCTGACAAATTACGAGATTTCCTCGAAGCAGATCCAGACCAGCAGCGAAGGTTATGCGATCGAAAGTGTCTCGATCGCGCTGCTCGTGAACCGAAACCGCCTCGCCGCCGCCCTGGGCGAGGGGGCGGGAGAAGCCGAGTTCGCGGCACAGGTCGCGGAAATCGAGGCGCTTGCGGCTTCCGCTGCCGGCCTGCGCGAGGATCGCGGCGACACGCTGAAGGTCGCGGTGGTGAACTTCCTCGACGATTACGGCCATTTCGAACCCGTGCCGGGTCCCAACGTCACCGAGATCCTGTTGCGCCAGACGGGTAATATCGTCAGCGCGCTCGCCATGCTGCTGGTCGCGGCAATGGTGATCTGGTTCGGCCTGCGTCCCGCCGTCAACGCCATCGTGCAGCGCCCGCCGAGCGAGGAGCAGACGGCGATCGCGCAGGCAGCGACTCCGGTCACGCTGGAAGACGGCACCGGTGCCTTTGGTGCCGACGGCGCGGCGGGCCAGCTCGCCGGCCAACTCGCGGGCGGGATGGGGGGTGAGACCAATCTCATCGCGGATGTCTCGTCCAAGTTCAATACGAACAACGTCAAGCGCCTCGAGCAGATCGTCAATCTCAACGAGGAGCAGGCGGTGCACATTCTGCGACAGTGGATGCGTGAGCAGGAGGACGCGTGATCATGGCGCGCCCGATTCACAGCTTCCTGGAAGAGTTCCCGCTCCTGCCGCCCCCCGAGCCTGTCCGGGAGGAGCGCCCCGCGCGACCGCTCGCGGATGTTCGTCGCGGCGGCTCTGCTGCAGAGGAGGCCTGGCGGCGTGGCCACGAAGCCGGGCACGCGGAAGCGCAGGCCGAGGCCGATGCCGCGTTGGCGGCGGCGCTCGAAGCGGCACGGGCGCAGGCTTTCGAGGAGGGGCGCGCCCAGGCCGCGCAGGAGACCCGCGACACCGTCACCGCCGAACTCGCAGCCGCGCATGACGCTGCCCTCGAGGAGGCCCGCGCCTCCTGGGTGGCCGAGGAATCCACGCGGCTCGCGACCGCCTTGCAGGACGGCCTCGATGCCTTGCGCACGCGGCTTGCCGAGAAAACCGTCCGCGCGCTCGAGCCCTTTCTCGCGAAAGCTTTGCGTGACAAGGCCTGCGCCGAGATGGCGGCGATGCTGGAGCGGCTTTTCGCCGGCGGCGAAACCGGTGCTGCGATCCATGTCGAGGGTCCGCAGGATCTGCTCGACGCCCTGCGCGCGGCGCTCCCCGATCGCCCGGGCATCACCATGCGCGTCGTTCCCGGGCGCCCCGATATCCGCATCAGCTGCGCCGACACCACCCTCGAAACCCAGATCGCGCAATGGTCCCGGATCCTGTCCGGCGATGTGAAGCAACCCTGAGGAAATCCCGTCATGGACGAAAAACAGCCCCAGGAAATCATCATCGTGCGCCGCAAGCGCGATCCCGATCTTGGCGATACCAAAAACACCGTATGGAAGATCGCCTTCGCCGATTTCATGACGGCGATGATGGCGTTCTTCCTGGTGATGTGGCTGATCAATGTCACCGATGACGACGCCAAGGAGATGGTGGCGAATTATTTCAACCCCATCAATCTCGCCGAGGCGACGAGCGACCGCAAGGGCCTGCGCGATCCGGAATCCTCCTCGAGCGGCGTCGATGGCGACGAGCATTCCACCGTGGTGCCGCCACGCGGCGATCCCGGTGAAGGCGGGGAGGGCTCCGACGTCGCCGGGGGCGAGCGCCCGCGCTTTTCCGAAAGCGAACTCTTCCACGACCCCTATGCGGTGCTCGCCGAGCTTGCTGCCGAACTCGACGAGCGCCAGCCCCCGAGCGCGGCGATCGACATCTCCCCCGGCGAGAGCGGTGAGCCCGGCCTGCCCGGTGGCGATGCTTTCCGCGATCCGTTCGATCCGATCTACTGGCAGACCGCGCCCCAGCCCCGCATCGCCCGCGCTGATGGCGACGGCTCGACGGGGCCGCGCGGGCTCACCGATGCTGGCGCCGCCTTCCCCGAACTCGGCCCCGGCGAGGGAGAGCCGGCGACGGAGGATGCGCTGCTGCCTTTCCCGCTCTTCGTCGAGAGCGATGTGAGCGAGACCTTCGCCATCGAAGAAGACGATGATTTCGCCGGCCAGGGCATGATCGTGATTGAGGTGGTCGAGGAGCCCGCCGCCGATGTCGATGCGTTGCAGATCGCCGAAATCGAGCAGGAGCCGCTTCCCGCGCTTGATACCTTCACCGATGCCGATCCCGGCCTGCTCGAGGAATCGAGCGTCGAGGGCGAGATCGAGCTCGCCCGCGTGGTCGAGGAAGTGCTGGCCGAGGAGGCGCCGAGCGAGGCCGAGGTCGCCGCCGCCGCATTGCGCGCCGAGATCGCGGAACTGATCGAGACCGAGCTTCCGCAACTCGCCGACCAGCCCGTTCTGGAAGTGCGCGCCACGCCGGAGGGCATGCTGATCAGCCTGACGGATGCCGCCCATTTCGGCATGTTCGCCATCGGCTCCGCCGAGCCCAAGCCCGAAGTGGTGGGCGTCCTGCGCACGCTCGCGCAGGTGCTCGGCCAGCGCCCGGAACCCCTGGTGATCCGCGGCCATACCGATGGCCGGCCCTTCCGCTCGGCGGATTACGACAATTGGCGCCTTTCCACTGCGCGCGCCCACATGGCCTATCACATGCTCGTGCATGGTGGTTTCGCGGAGGAGCGCATTGCCCGCGTCGAGGGTCATGCCGACCGCATGCTCAAGGTGCCCGATGATCCCGACGCGGCAGAAAACCGGCGCATCGAGATCCTGCTGCTGGAGGAGCGCCCGGCATGACGACCCGCCTCGCTCCCAACCTGCGCGGCCTCATGCTCGGCGGTGCCGGCCTAATCGCCCTCGTCACCGCGACCGCGCCCGCCGGCGCGGAATCCGAAGCGCGTATCGCTGCCCGCGAGGCGACCCGCGAAGCGCAGATCGCGCAGGAGCGCCGCGACGAGTCGCGCGAGCCGTATGCCATGTTGCGCACGCTGCAATCGCTGCAGGAGCGCATCGCCCATGGCGATGTGCGCGCCCATGAAGGCCAGCGGGCGCTGATCACCCGCGTGGCGGAAACCTTCCTGCGCGCCGATCCGGCGGTCTTCGCGGATCCGCGCAATGCCAATGCGGCGATCAGCTTCGTGCTGGGCGGCGGCCCGCCGATCGTGCTGGAGCGCATGCTCGCCCTCGATCCCGCCCCCGCCGTCGAGCCGGATCTGCTCGCCGGGGCGCTCGCCTATGTGCATGGCCGCGAGGAAGATGCCCGCGAGCGGCTCGCCGGTTTCGATCCGCGTGCGCTGCCGGGCTATCTCGGGGCGCAGGTGGCGATCGCCCGCTCGGCGCTGATCGTGCGCGAGGATCCGAAGGAGGCGGTACGGCTGCTTTCGCTGGCGCGCCTTCTTGCTCCCGGTACGCTCGCCGAGGAGGCGGCGCTTCGCCGCGAGATCTTCGTCGAGGGCCAGCGCGGTGAACTGGAGCGGCTCGAATTCCTCGCCGTGCAGTATCTGCGCCGCTATCGCAACTCGGTCTATGCCGGCAATTTCCGCCAGCGCTTCATCACGCTGCTGGCGACGCTGGATTTCGCCGAGAGCGTCGAGGATTTCCTGCGGCTCGAAACCGTGCTCGCGCATATGGACGGCGAGGGCAAGCGCGATCTCTACCTCTTCTTCGCCCGCCACGCCCTGCTTTCGGGAAGGCTTGATCTGGCCCGGCTGGCTTCCGAGCGGGCGATGGGCTTCTCCGCCGGCGACAGCGACGAGGAGGAGCGCGCGCGCTTCTACTTCGCTGCCGGGCAGATCGTGACGCAAGCCTACGAGCCTGCCGTCGAAATCCTTCTCGCGCTGGACCCCGAGCGGCTGCCCGAGGCCGATATTCCTGTGCTCGAAGCCGCCATGGCCACCGCCGCCGCGATCGGCGAACCGCTCCACGCGATCGTCGGCGTCGATTCGGCCCGAGACGAGGACGATGCGGAAGACGAGCCCGGCGAAGACGAGGATGCCGAGAGAGCCGGGGAGGAGGCTGACGAGACGGTTGTCGCGGAGGATGCCGCCGAGGCCGATGCGCAAGGCGAGACCGCCGTGGCCGATACGCCCACTGACTCGCCCCCCGAAACCGCGCTTGCCGCCGCGCTCTATCCCAAGACCCCGGTCATGCAGCGCGCGCTGGCCGCGCTCGATGAGATCGACCTCCTGCTCGAAGGGCAAAAACGATGAGTGCCACATTGACCCGTTTCGATCCGCCCCCTGCGGACAACGCCGCCCGCCTTGGTAGCCGCAGCGGGAGTGCGCAGGGCCGCCATGGCGACAAGGCAGGGGCCGGGGAAGAATGGCGCGGGCCGGAAGCCATCGCCGCAGAGCGCGCGCGCCGGGAAGGCGCCGGCGATTCCCGCCGCGAGACCGGTGCCGCCGGGCTCGATCAAGCTGCTGCGAGGCATGATAACGCCGCCGCCAGGCATGGAGATGCCGCCGTCGGTTTCGACGATGCCGCCATCGCGGCCCGGATGGGCAAGCTCGCGCATGAAGCGGGGAGGGCGCTTGCCGATCATCAGGCGGCAGGCAAAGACGCCACGGCAGAAAGCGCGACCCGCGCCGTCGCCGAAGCGCTCGCCCGCGTCGCTCCCGAAGGCGAGGAAGCGGCGATTGCGCAGGCGCAGGATCCGGCGGCGCGCTTCTTCGCATCGCTCGAGCGGCTGCGCGCGCTGGCCGGCCAGCTCGACGGCGCCGGTGGCGGGCAAGCCGCATCGCCGGCGCGGGCGGGGGATGCGCAGGCGCTGTCCGGACAGGCTCCCGGCGATCCGGCATCCGGGCAGAGCGCGGCGCGGATGCAGGCCGCGCAGGCAAGAGGTGCGGGGACGCATGCCGCAACAATGGAGAGCGACGAAAGTCTGAATCTGTCCCTGCGCGACAATCCCGGGCGCTCCGGGCTCGGGGCGCGCCAGGTGGCGGGGATCGGCGAGGCGCGGGTCGTCTCCCAGGCGACGCATTTCGCACCCGTTTCGCAATCGGCGCTGGGTGCGAGCAACATGGATGCGCTCGCCAAAGCCTTCGATGACGGCGCGGCCTTCATGCGCGAAGCCGGCCAGAACGGCGCGGTGCGTGGTGGTGAGGCGCGCGGTGGCGAGATGCGCGCAAGCGGCTTCGACCAGACGCTCGCCGGCAATCTTCGCGGCGAGGGCGCGCGCCCCGCCGGGCCGGTGAAGACGCTCACCATCCAGCTTACGCCGGTCTCGCTCGGCAAGATCAGCGTGGCGATGCATCTCTCCGACGGCGCCATGCGCATGGAGATCACCGTCGCCGATCCGCGCGCGCTGGAAATGGTGCGCGCCGACAAGGAGCTGATCGGCAATCTCATCCGCAAGAGCGGTCTCAGCCCGGAAAGCATCACCATCCAGAGCGGCGATCCCACACAGGCCGGGCGCCAGAGCGCCGGCGGCAACGGTGCCGGTCAAAACGGCAATGCCTTCGGTCAACAGGGCAATGGCGAGGCCGGTTCGGGCCGTGATTCGCGGCGCGGCGGTGAGGGGGCCCCGGGCTCCGATCCTGAAGGGAGTATCCAGCATGAGAATGCTCAAGGCACTCGCCTGTCTGACGGCGGCGATATTTATCTTTGACGCAAAGGCGCCCGCGCGCGCCGATGCCGATCTCGTCTGCGAGGCGGAGATGACCCGCGCCGCGGCCAAATACGACGTGCCCCTTGCCGTGCTCTTCGCCGTCGGCCTCACCGAGACGGGACGGCGCGGCACGCTGCACCCCTATGCGCTCAACATTGCCGGGCGCAGCTTCTTCGGCGAGAGCGCGGCCGATGCGCTCGCGGAATTCGAGCGTGAGCGCCGGCGCGGGGTGCGGCTGATCGATCTGGGCTGCATGCAGATCAACCACCATTACCACGCGCAGGAATTCGAGAGCCCCGCCCATATGCTCGACCCGGCGCTCAACGTCGACTACGCCGCCCGCTTCCTGCGCGAATTGCGCGACCGCGAAGGCGACTGGACCCGCGCCGTCGCCCGCTACCACGCCGGCCGCGCCAACACCCCCGCCCAGAAACGCTACGTCTGCGCCGTCATCCGCCACATGGTCGCAACGGGGTTCGGACAGTGGACGGCGAATGCGCGGGCGTTTTGTGGATAGGGGTGGGGGTTGTGTTAGGGGCTGTGCTTTGCGAGTATGCTCACCCAAACGATCTCCTGCGCCATAAGTGCGGCAGGGTGGAAAATGTGAACTTGATGGCATGCTAAAAAGTGCGGGATTTCAGAACTTTACCAGTGTCCCTGACGCGCGATGGAATTTTTCGCCCGGATTAAATGTAATTGTTGGCGAAAACGGCCTTGGAAAATCACATGTTTTGCGCGCTCTGTATTCAATAATTAAAGCGCTCAGCCCGGAGACAGCGTTAAACGAAGCCGACAAAAGCGATGTTGGTGGCAAAGCACAAATTGAAAAGAAGCTTGCTGACGAATTAATTGGAAACATGCGTCCTGATAGTTTGGGTCGACTTGTAAAGCGAAAGCAGGGACGCAATCGAGCTGAAATATCTGCATTTTTTTCTGATAAAACACTTGATACAAAATTTGGCTTCGCAACAAATTCAAGAACTCAAGTTGACCTAGTTTCATCTCCGCGTGGACACGTAAAGAAAACGCCAGTTTTTTTTCCTACGCGTGAATTAATTACACTATGTCCTTGGTTTGTTTCTTTGTATGATTCTTACGCAGTTCCATTCGAAAAATCATGGAGGGATACTGTTTTGCTTTTAGGGGCCCCAAGCTTGCGCGGTCCACGGGAGGCTAGTGTAAGAGAGATTTTGTCTCCAATTGAGAAAGCCATGGGTGGGAAAGTTGAGGTAGATGCGAGTGGGCGTTTTTTTCTAAAAGTTCATGGCGGAAAAATGGAGGCGGCACTTGTCGCAGAGGGATTAAGAAAATTTGCTATGCTTGCTCGACTTGTAAGTACTGGAGTTTTACTTGAACAAGGTTATCTTTTTTGGGACGAGCCAGAAACTAATTTAAATCCAAGACTTATCAAGGTGCTTGCAGGAGTAATTGTAGGTTTGTCAAATCAAGGAATACAAGTTTTTATTGCGACACATTCAGTTTTTTTGTTGCGTGAAATTTCTATAATTAGCTCAAAGCAGAAGTTCGCCGGAGTAAGGTATTTTGCCTTGTCTGCATCTGGTGATGATGAAGTTTCGCGGTTGGAACAGGGGGATTCTGTCGAAGAGCTTGACACATTGGTGTTGCTCGATGAGGAGCTAATGCAGTCAGACCGATTTATGGAAATTGATGATCATGCCTGATATTGAAATAAGTGAAGGGCGAATTCGGTTTCTGTTTGAGGCAGTCGATTTTGCAGAAAAATACGACGATTGGGCCTATTATCGGAATAGATATCAATCTGCATGTGGATCATCAAAAGGGGTTGATTTCGTAGTTCTGAAAGATAAAACCGTTTGGCTTATAGAAATTAAGGATTTCCGGGGACGAAGGCGTAGCAAGGCGATTGATTTGGCTGAGGAAATTGCGATAAAAGTACGCGATACAATGTCTGGTATTTTGAGTTGCAGGTTCTTAAGTTTGGATCCGAATGAGCTACACTGCGCTAAACAAGTAGTAACTTCTGAGAAGTTGCGAGTTGTTGTTCATGTTGAGCAGCCCGCAAACCCATCTCGTCTTTTTCCACGTGTCATTAATCCTGCAGTTTTTAAGTTGAAGTTGAAGCAGATTCTTAAGTTTGCCGATCATCACCCTTTGTTGGTAGATCTGAATAGTTTTCCGGCTGTTTTAGGCCGAGCGGATAGCATAAGTGGAGTTTCGTGATCAAAGAAAAAGTTATGAAAATCTTATTTTATTGATTTTTTTGCATTTTGCAAACACTTTGAGTGTATTTTTATTCAAAATTTTTTCTTTAATTTGTGTTTTCTATATTTATTGTTCAAGTTGAAATACTGATGGCTTTTGTAAACTAAAAATCTCCTGAATTTTTAGTTGTATCACGCTTTTCGTTGTATTATAATTTTTCTGCGTTTAGGTGTTTGACAATTGTGTGTTCGAGGACTGGACTTTTGTATTCAGTCAGCCAGTAATTATATTTGTTACCGTGAACTTCTGCCCCACTCAATCCACCATGCTCCCCATCCGCCATGTACGCCACCATCGTATTTCTCGCCGTCTTCGTCGCATCAACCCCGACCCCGGCCAATGTTCCGCACCTCCCTCTCTTCAGGCCCCCGTCCCCATCACCATAACCAATTGGATCGATCACCGCCGTCACGCGTTTTGCTTGCATTGATCGCATCCGCAATTTTCTCTCGCATCTGCGCGAACAGCTCTGGCTGGTTCCCGTCGTGTTTACCGCGGGCGCGATGCTGGTTGCGGTGTTCATGCTGAGTTGCGCCGTTCCGGCGGGATGAGGGCGGGCGTGTCCGGCTCCAGCGGGAGCAAGGCAGGGGTGTCGTCGGGCGGCGTGTGGCGTAGGATGCGGTATTGCCCGGCGGCGTCGCGGTGCACGGTATAGACGAGTTCGCCATCGACCTCCGGCACCGGGCGTTTCGCGCGCAAGAGCAGCGCCGTCAGAAGCAGTATGAAGGCCGGCGGCACGATCAGCCAGACCCAACTTAAACAGCTGATTTCCGATAATTCTGCAATTTCAATGGGATATGTA
>JAFIEI010000021.1 GCA_020832565.1 Salinarimonas sp.
CCGGAAGAGCCCTCTCCGGAAGAGCCTGTGCCGGAACCCGAGAAGCAGGAGAGCAAGGTCGATCCGTTCTCGGTGGACGAGATCGAAGCCGAATTCGCCCGCCTTCTCGGGCGCAGTTCGGACAAGGATTCGAAAAGCTCTTGATAGCGTCGTTGCGCGGGCTTGCCACGCTTGCGCTGCCGCGATCCGCGTCGCACCGTCCCCGCAAGGGATGATGCGGGAGCGAATCAGCAGTGACGGCGGATAAGGGTGGCATGGGTGACGCGCAAGCGCGGCGCCGACGCAGGGCGCAGGCGCATGAGCGCCTCGCCGCATTGCGCGCCCCGGTCGCCTGCCTGATCGGCATCGGCGCCTTCCTCCTCGCCTTCCCCAGCCTCGCGCAGACCCTGACCCTCGATCTCGGCGAGGAAGGCGGCGTAACCGAGCGCGCACTGCAGCTGATCGCGCTGATCACGCTGCTCGCGCTGGCCCCCTCGATCCTGGTGATGATCACCTCCTTCACCCGGATCGTGGTGGTTCTGTCGCTGCTGCGCTCGGCACTCGGCACCCAGACCGCGCCGCCCAACGGCGTGATTATCGGCCTCGCCCTGTTCCTCACCGCCTTCATCATGGCGCCGACCCTGCAGGAAGCCTATGAGGAAGGCGTCGCCCCGCTCATCGCCAACGAGATCAGCCAGGAAGAGGCTTTCGAGCGGGGCATTGCGCCGTTCCGCACCTTCATGCTCGCCCATGTGCGCGAGCGCGATCTCGAACTCTTCATCGACATGTCCGGCCAGCAGGAGATCGAGGGGCCCGAGGATGTGCAACTGCATGTGCTGGTTCCCGCCTTCATGATCTCGGAGCTGCGCCGCGCCTTCGAGATCGGCTTCCTGCTCTTCGTGCCCTTCCTGATCATCGATCTGGTGGTCGCCTCGATCCTGATGTCGGTGGGCATGATGATGCTGCCGCCGATCACGGTCTCGCTGCCGTTCAAGCTGATCTTCTTCGTGCTGGTGGACGGCTGGAATCTCGTCGCGGGCTCGCTCGTGCGAAGTTACGGCTTGTAGCGCATCACCTGTCGTCGCGGCGTGCCGGATTGGGCGGCCTGTCGGGCTCGTCGTCGCGCAGATCATCGTCGTCGAGAATGCGCAGGGCCGCGCCCTCGAGATCCTCGTATTGCCCCGATCGCAGCGACCAGAGGAAGGCGATCAGCCCCATCAGGCCGAGGCTGAGCGCGATCGGGAGGAGGTAGACGAGGACGTTCATGATGCAGCCTCCTTCGCGGATGCCGGGCCGAGCGCGGCGGGCGCGCGCATCAGATCCCGACCGGCTCCAGCATGCACGCCATCGCGCCCGGATGCCACCCTTGCGGCATCCGGACTTGTGACACCCACCCTGCGCCTGCTTCCCGCCCGGCGCGCGCGCATGGCGTTGAGTGTGACGATCACCGAGGAACCCGACATCGCCACGGCCGCAACGAGCGGCGTGACATAGCCGAGCACCGCGATCGGCACGGCAACCAGATTGTACAGTGTCGACAGCCACAGATTCTGCCGCATCACGGCGAGCGCCTTGCGCGACAGGGCCACCGCCTCCGCGACGGGCTGCAGCCGATCGCCGAGTGCGAGCGCATCGGCGCAGTTCTGGGCCAGATGCGAAGCCGTGATCGGAGAGATCGAAGCATGTGCGGCGGCAAGTGCGGGGGCATCGTTGAGCCCGTCGCCGACCATCAGCACGCGCCTGCCCTCGCTTGCGAGACGCTCGAGGATCGCGGTCTTGTCGCCGGGTTTGCAGCCGGCATGCCAATCCGCGATGCCGAGTGCCTGCGCGGCGCGGCGCACCGGCGCCTCGCGATCGCCCGAGACGATCATCACCGTAAGCCCCCGGCTTTCGAGATCAGCCACGACGGCGCGGGCATCGGCGCGCAGGACCTGCCGCAGCAGCAGCACGGCAACCCGCGAACCGTGACGCAGGACGATCGGCGTCGCATCCGGTTCGTCGTGCAGGGCCGCGACGACCGCATCATGCGCATCGCAGAAATCCGGACTGCCGAGCCGGGCCTCGATCCCGTCCACCATCGCCCGAACCCCACGCCCGGGCTCCTCCGTGGCATCGGCGAAGGGCGCGCCGGCGCCGCCGTCATGCGCGAGCGCGCGCGCCAGCGGGTGGTTGGAGCTCTGGCCGAGCCGCGCCGCGAGCGCCACCATGGCCTCGTCGAGCCCGTCACGGTTGACGAGGCGCGCTTCCGGCGTGGTCAGCGTGCCGGTTTTATCAAAGACCACGGTATCGCAGGCCGCGATGCGCTCGACACCGTCACCGGCGGTGAGCAGCACGCCGGAGCGAAACAACGCGCCCGAGACCACGACCTGTACCGCCGGCACCGCGAGGCCGAGCGCGCAGGGGCAGGTGATGATCAAGACGGCCACCGCCGTGATCACCGCGAAATGCAGATCAGCACCCACGAGCAGCCAGCCGATCAGCGTCAGCGCTGCAGTGGCATGCACCACCGGCGAATAGAGCTGCGCCGCGCGATCGGCGATCTGCACATAACGCGACTTCGCCATCAGCGCCTGATCAAGCAGCTTGTTCACCTCTGCGACGAGGGAATTCTCCGCCGCCGCGACGGCGCGCAAAGTCAGCGCGCCGGTGAGGTTGAGCGAGCCGGAATGCAGCTGCGCGCCTTCCCCCACGGGTTCGCGCGCGGTCTCACCCGTCACCAGGCTCGCATCCACATCCGACAACCCGGTGACGACCACCCCGTCGACGGGCACCCGGTCTCCGGGGCGGATCTGGAGGAGATCGCCGGTCTTGACGGCGAGAATGGGTATTTCGGTCACCCCGCCATCCGCATCGATCCGCCGCGCCGTCTCGCCGCGCAGGGCGAGCAGATTGCCGGCCACGGCGCGGGTCTTCTTGCGCATGATCTGATCGAGCACCCGCCCGGCGAGCAGGAAGGTGAGCAGCATGGTGGCGGCATCGAAATAGGCGTGTTTGGCCGAATGCATGGTCTCGAAGATCGAGATCCCCACGGCGAGCAGCACGCCCAGCGAAATCGGCACATCCATACCGAGCGAGCGCGCCTTCAACGAGCGCAGCGCGCCCTTGAAGAAGGGCTGGCCGGAATAGGCCACGGTGGGGATGGCGATCAGCGCGGAGACCCAGTGGAACAGGTCGCGTGTCGCGCTGTCGATATCGGCGACGTTTCCCGACCAGACCGAGACCGAGAGCAACATGATGTTCATGGTGGCAAATGCCGCCACGCCGAGCCGCTTCAGGAGATCGGAAGTCTGCGCCGCCTCGATCTCCTCCTCGCGGCTGCGCGTGAAGGGATAGGCCTTGTAGCCGAGCTTTTGCAACCGCGTGACGGCGGGGCCAGGATCGACCGGGGCAGCGTCGCCTTCGCCGGCATCACCCGTCTCCGCTTCGTCGAAGACGAGATGCAGGCGCTTGTTGGTGTAGTTGAGCCGCGCCTGCGCGATCTCCGGCCCCGCGACACCCTGCTCGATCTCCCGGATGCAGGCGGCACAGGTTATGCCGTCGATCGCGAGATCGAGCTGCGCGCAACCATCACCGTCGCGCGTCACGAAAGCCGAATAATCGATCCGCTCGTTCATCTGCTCAGCGTAGCATGACGCGGTTGCGCGAATGGAAGACCTGCTCGTCACCTTCATGGAAGGTCAGGACGAGATCCCACTGGCCGGCGGGCACATCCTCGAACGTCGCCTCGTAGACGCCGTAGCCGATGCGCTCCAGCGTAGCCGGGCGGTCGAGATTGCTGTCGGCGGGGCGCGCCAGCACGATCGCACCCTCCATGTCGGGCAGCATCGCGCCGTCACGATCACGCGTGGTGATCTCGGCATAGGCGCTGCCATCGGCATTGCGCTCGACGAAGGCCTCGATATTCCAGCCGCGCGCCTGCTGCTCGGCGGCACCGGCGAGCGTGGTGTTGAATTCCTGGCTGGTGCGATAGGCGCTGTCGGTCTCCAGCCCCCGGAAGGTTCCCACCGCGTTGGGCAGGAGGAAGCCCAGATTGACGACGAAGATCACGCCGAAGAAGGCCACGAGGATCGCCAGAACCTTCTTGCCGGTGAGCGGCTTGCCGCCGGGAACGTAATCGTTGCGATATTGCTCGGGGGAGGACATCTCTTCAAATCCCTGATTTCAATTGCCGGGTCGGATGAAGTGATCGCCGGTGGTGGCGGTTTCGCCGCTTTCGGGATCGGTCAGCACGAAAGTGATCGGTGTCGATTCCGGAATACTCGACGGGTCGGGAATGGTGACCAGCACGCGCAACTCGCGGGTCTGGGCCGGACCGACGGGCATTTCGATCACGCCCTCGGAGACATGACTGGCACCCAGCGCATCGACATTTGCGCCCGGCACCCCCGTCACCGCAAGGGTAAAGGCCCGCTCCTCCAGCGCCTTGTTGAACAGGCGGATGGTATAGGCGTTGCGGATCGAACCATCCGAGAGCTGAACATAGAGCGGATTGCGGTCGTGCTGGGCCGAGACGTCGAGGGAGCCGCGCCCGACGAAGGTAAACAGCATGATCCCGGCAATCAGCCCGATCAGGGCCATGTAGACGATGGTGCGCGGGCGCACGATCCTGGAGCGCTCCTGCGGCTTGCCTTCGAGGCGGCGCTCGAGATTGTATTCGCTGTCATAGGTGATGAGATCGCGCGGCAGGCCGACCTTCTCCATCACATTGTTGCAGGCATCGATGCACAGGCCGCACTGGATGCAGCCGAGCTGCGAGCCGTCTCGGATATCGACGCCGGTTGGGCACACGGCGACGCATTGGCCGCAATCGATGCAATCGCCCGCCGGCTGGCCGGCTTCGCGCAAGGCGCGGTTCTTCTTCACCGAACCGCGCGGCTCACCGCGATCGGCGAGATAGGTGACGTTATAGGCATGCTCGTCGGTCAGCGCCGCCTGGATTCGCGGCCAGGGGCACATATAGACGCAGACCTGCTCGCGCATCCAGCCGGCCAGCGTGTAGGTGGTGAAGGTGAGAATGCCGATCCAGACATAGGCGACGAAGGGCGCCTGCAGCGTCGCGAGATTATAGACGAGCGTCGGCGCATCGGCGAAATAGAGCACCCAGGCGCCGCCGGTCCACCAGGCGATCATCAGCCAGATGAAGTGCTTGGAAGCGAATTTCGAGATCCGCTCGGCATTCCACGGCCCCTTGTAGAGCCGCAGCCGCTCGCGGCGATCCCCCTCAATGCGCCGCTCCACCGCCATGAAAAGATCGGTCCAGACGGTCTGCGGGCAGAGATAGCCGCACCAGATCCGCCCGGCCACCGCGTTCATCAGGAAGAGAATCAGCGAGGCGAGAATCAGGAGGCCGGTAAGATAATAGACCTCCTGCGGCCAGATCTCGATGAAGAAGAAATAGAAACGCCGCGCGGGAATATCGATCAGCACCGCCTGGTCGGGCGCATTCGGCCCGCGATCCCAGCGCACGAAGGGCAGGAAATAATAGACGCCGAGCGTCGCGACCAGGATCGCCCATTTCAGCTTGCGAAACTGGCCCCAGACGCTCTGCGTGAAGAGCTGCTTGCGCGCCTCGAACAACGGCCCATCGATATAGACTTCCTGCTCTTCCTCAGGCGTGAGTTCAGGCTTCTTGGTGACGGCTGCGTCGGACATTTCGCCCCCGGGACGGGATCCATGAGTAGATCCGAGCTTTAGGCGAAACTGCCGCGCCCCGCTTTGACAATGATCAAGCGCGGCTGCGGCAACGCGTCCTGACGGCGCCCGGGTAGATCCGTATCAGGGCACCAGCCATTGCGCCCCGGCTGCGCCGTCACCGAGATGAAAGCGTGCCCGGCGGTGGCCGGCATGATCGAGGTACAGCGTTTCGATCTCCGTCACGCTGATCGCCACGGCGGAGAAATTCACTTCCCCCTGTGCGATCGCCGCCTCGTCCTGCGGCAACTGAAATGCGCCGGGCGCCGCGACAGGCGTCCCGGGCGCCGGCTGGGTGGCGTAGCAGGCACGGCTCATCAGCCGCGATTCCTCCCAAGCCGAGGCTGCCTGGTCATCACCTTCGTGCAGATGCGCGATCCCCTCGGCCCGCAATTGCAGCTTCCCGCGCTGGTCATAGACATGCAACGCGACGCGGGGATCATTGCGGATCTCGGCGCTCTTGAGCCCGCGCTGATCCGTATGGAAACGCAATTGCCGGGCTTCCACGTCGACGGCCCGCAGCACCACCGTGCGCATGCGCGGGCGCCCGTCGAGGCCGAGCGTGGCGATGGTGGGGGTGTGAAACGGGGAGCGTCGATCCTTCACGCCCCGCGCGAGACAGGCCCAGGCATGGCGCAGGGTGGCATCGAGATCATCGACGAAATCCGGGCGGTGATAGGGCTGCCCGGTCTCGCGCCGCATCGTCTTCTCGCTCATCGCCCGCTCCTTACCCTTACCCGGTTTCGCGCTCCCGTGCCGCCCGCTCGCGGGCAATCAGCATCAGGTTGCGCATGTAGATGAAGGTGCCCAGCGATTGGCCCAGGATGAAGACCGGATCCTGCCGGTAGATCGCATAGCCGAGCAGGATGAAGCCGCCGCCCAGCGAGAAGAACCAGAACGAAATGGGTATCACGCTGCGCCCGGCCTTCTCGCTGGCGATCCACTGGACGAGAAAGCGGGCGGTAAACATCAGCTGCCCGAGCAGGCCGATCAGCACGACCATGTCGAAATTGGCGATGAAGATCGTATGCAGCCCCGCGCCGATATCATCGATCAGATTGGCGATCATGAACGTATCACCTCTTCCACCTGCGGCACGCGCCGTCTGCGCCGGATCAACCACCAGACGCCTGCCAGATCAAGCAGGCCGACCCAGAGGCGGTCGAACAGGCCGTAATTCGATACACCGGCGAAGCGCGGCCGGTCCTGCACGTCGACATGCACGATATCGAGCCCCTCGCGCTGGATCAGCGCGGGCATGAACCGGTGCAGCGCGTCGAAATAGGGCAGGCGCAGATAGACCGCACGCGCAAAGCATTTCAGCCCGCAGCCGCTGTCGCGGGTACCGTCACGCAGGATAGCCCCGCGCACGGCATTGGCGAGGCGAGATTGCAGCCGTTTGCGCCGGCCCTTGCGCCCGAGCCGCTGCCCGGCGGCGAGCCCGACACCGGGCCCGCCTGCCTCGAGCGCTGCGAGCAGTTGCGGGATGAAGGCGGGGTCGTTCTGGCCGTCACCGTCGATCGTGCAGCAGAACACGCCGCGAGCCCCGGTCACGCCGGTGCGCACGGCGGCGCTCTGGCCGCAGCTCTGGCCATGGCGAAACACGCGCAGATGCGGCTTTTGCGCCATCGCCTCGCGCAGGATGCGCGGGGTCTCGTCCGTCGAGCCGTCATCGACATAGACGATCTCGAATCCCGCGATCCCGGCGCAGGCGGCTTCGATCTCCGCGATCAGCGGCAGCAGGTTTTCCGCTTCGTTCTTGACGGGGACGATGATGCTCAGGCGGATCTGCTGATCATGCTGCATCGTCATGGCGCGACCCTGTAGACGCCGATATCGAGGGGGCGCCCGCCGTTGATATTGAAGCCCTCGACCCGCGTCAGGAGGGCCGGCGTGACGTCGCTCTCCTGAAGGGCTGCGATGAACGGCTCCTGCTGGCGGGCTTCGACGAAGACCATCCGGCAATCGCCCGATTCGAGGAAGGAGACGGCCTCCGCACCGGAATTCAGCATGGCGAGATCCGTGCCCACGAGGAAGACGAGGCTCGGCTCGCGATAGCCGAGCGTGCCATAGGCGGGATCGGCACAATCGAGGGTGCGCGCCACGGCGGCGAGATCGGGCGAAACCTGCAGCGAGCGCAAGAGCGGCTGCACGAACTGGAAGACGCCGACCGAGAGCACCATGGCGGAGGCGACCGCCGTCAGCGCGGCGGGGATCACCCGCCCCTTGAGGAACTGCCACCAGGCGAAAAGCCCGACCAGGGCTGCCAAGACGACGAGCGGCATCCCGAACAGCAGCGTTCCGTCTCCCAGATGCATCCCGGCGAATGGCAGGGCGATCACGAGGACGAGGGGCACGAAGCCGAGGAGTATCCCGAATGGGCGCGCGAGCGGACGGTGCGGACCGACGAAGCCGTGGCTGATCGCCATGGCGGTGAGAATCGCGATCGCCGGATAAACCGGCATGACGTAATGCGGCAGCTTGGTCGGCACCAGTTCGAAGAGCAACCAGCCGGGAACGATCCAGGCGAGCAGGAAGGCGACCACGTCGACGCGCCGGTTCGCCCAGGCGAAGGGGACGGCGATCGAGGCGAGGATCGCGGCGGGCCAGAAGGTGACGAAGAACAGCGCGAGATAGGTCCCCGGCGGCGCCCAGTGATAGATCTGCGCGGTGCCGAGCTTGCCCAGCATGTCCTCCCCCGCCGAAGCGGCGAAGAAATCCGCGCCCGCGCGCCAGGTGATGGCGATGAACCACGGCGCGGCGATGGCGAGCGCGATCACGATACCGATGCCGGGCCGCAGGGCGCGCAGCCAGTCGAGCGAGCGCTCGCGGATCGAGAGCGTGACGGCGGCAAGGCCGGCGAAAAGCAGAATCACCGGCCCCTTGATCAGCACGCCGAGCCCGATCGCACCCCAGAACAGGATAACATTCGGCCATGTCAGCAGCGCCGCACCCTTGACCAGATAGGCCCGCGCCAGCGCACCCATGGAGACGACGATGCAGGCGAGCAGCATTGCATCGGTCTTGGCCAGACGCGCCTCCACCATCAGGATCAGGCTCGCGGCCATGAAGGCGCCGGCGAGGAAGGCCTCGCGCCGTCTCGCGAGGGCGAGTCCGGCCCAATAGGTCGCGAGCACCGCGCCGAGCGCCCCGATGAGCGAGGGGATACGGTAGATCGCTACATTGGTGCGCGCCTCCGACACACCGAGCGTCTCGGCGATGGTCACGCTCGCCGCCTGCATCCAGTAGATGCCCACGGGTTTCTTGTGGCGCGCTTCGTCCTGGAAGCGGATATCGATGAAATCGCCCGTTTCCAGCATCTGCTTCGTGGCCTGCGTATAGCGCGGCTCGTCGCGATCCATCGGCTGCAGGCCGTTGATGCCGGGAACGAAACAGACGAGGGCGATCAGGATCAGCACCGCACAGGCACGCGCGTGACCGCCTTCGACGAACAGCATCAGCCGTCGCGTCAGGCCGCGCCCGCTTTCCGGTTGGTTGCCGGACGGCGCATCGATCACGTCACGGGAAAACGCACTGCTCTCGCGGGGCATCGTCATGGGGACTCCGGCCGGTTCCCCGCCATCCGAAAACCGGATGCCACGGGGCGCCGGGTCATCTCTCCAATCCCGCGCGAAATGTCAAATCCGCAGGCAGGCGCCGGTCACGAGGCCGCAGCTCCTTAAGGGGAGATTACCGAGACCGTCGAGAATCGAGGCTTTTCGCTGACGGCTGATTTTCCTTGGGAAAAGAGAGGTTTGCCTCGAGCCCCGATTCGATAAAATTTGAACTATCGGCTTCAGCGGCAAACAAATCCGATGCGCCATCGTCTTCCCGTGGACAGGGAGACGATCATGCTTTTGACCATGTCGAAACGGGCAACCATCTTCGCGCTGGCAATCGGGACCTTCATCGCGCTGCCGAGCCTCGCGGATGCAGGACAGACGACGCAGACCGCAGGCGTCCAGGCCGCCGGCGTGACGATCGAGCAGGGCAGCGCCCGCCCCATCGCCGGCTGGGTCGATTTCTGCCAGCGCTACCCGCAGGAATGCACCGTCGACACCGCCGAGCCCGCCATCATCACCCTCGATCGCGACAACTGGGCGCTGATCAACGAGGTCAACCGCACGGTCAATGCCGAAATTCAGCCCATGACCGACATGGAGAACTACGGCGTGCCCGACTACTGGACCTTCCCCTATGCCGGCTACGGCGATTGCGAGGATTACCAGCTGCTCAAGCGCAAGCGCCTCGCCGATGCCGGCGTGCCGCGCCGCGCCATGCGCATGACCGTCGTTATCGACGAGCAGGGTGAAGGCCACGCCGTCTTGATGATTCGCACCGATCGCGGCGATTTCATCCTCGACAACGTCACCGACGACATCGTGTCCTGGCACGAGACGCCCTACGTTTACGTCTCCCGCGAAAGCCAGCACGCCACGGCCTGGACCTCGCTCGGCCACACCGCCGCGCCGACCATCACCGCGACGCGCTGAGGAATTCCCGCGCGCAAACGAGATTGCGACCCCCGGTCACGTCCCCACCTCCCGTCCCCAGACCGGGCTCGCATACGGGGCCAGCTGCCAGCCAGCTGGCCCCGTTCCTTTTCCGCGAAGCCGCATTCGAGGCAGAAATCGTTGCACGGACGCAACGTCAACGGCGCGCGTTAACCGTGTTTCCCCTTAGCGCTTGAACCCCTCACCGGTGCCTGTCAGCTTTGGTTAAAATTTTATTAAAATATCTGACAAGTCCGGGAGCCGGGGGCCATGCGGGGATTTGGGGATACGGGTGAAACGCCGCACGCGGAGGGGCGCGTGCCACGATCCGTCGCATCTCGGATGCGCGGCATGATCATGGCCGGAGCCGGCATGGCGGGATGCGTCGCGGTGGCCCTGGCTGCGATCGCGGCCGCATCGCCGGCGGCGGCCCAGCAATACGCCTCCCTGCCCGATCGGGTTTCACCGCTCCAGGCCGTCGGCACGGCCCAGCCGATTCCGGCCTGGCGCACGTTCTGTGAACGCCACCCGATCGAATGCAATATCGACCAGCGCGAGGCGCGGGAGATCACGCTCACGCCGCAGATCTGGGAGCTGATCGTGCGCGTCAATCGCACGGTCAATGCCGAAATCACCCCGATGACCGACATGGAGCAATGGGGTGTCGCCGATAGCTGGGACTTCCCCAAGACCGGCTATGGCGATTGCGAGGATTACCAATTGCTCAAGCGCCATCGCCTGGCCGAGGCCGGATTGCCGCGCCGGGCGATGCGCATGACCGTCGTGCTCGATACCCGCAACGAGGGCCATGCCGTGCTCGAGATCAAGACGGATCGCGGCATCTTCATCCTCGACAACGTAACCGACGAGGTCCTTCCCTGGGACGAAACCCCTTACGTCTATATCAAGCGCGAAGGCCGCGACGACACGCGGTGGGTATCGCTGGGCGGTGTCGCCGCCTCGCCGACCGCCGTTGCCGGCACGCGACGTTGACGTCTTGCGCGCGTGCTGCTCGCCGCGCGCGTCTCACCATGCCGATATGGGCGGATTTTCCGCGGGCATCCGCCGGGCTGAACGGTTAGCCTGAATGCCGCTCAATGCGCCGCCGCGTCGCGTGACGCGCCGCATCATCAGGAGAACGCGCCATGGACAAGTTCGACCTCGCCATGCGCGACATGCCACTCGTGGCCGTGTTGCGCGGCATCTCACCGGAAGAGATCATCCCCGTCGCGGACGGATTGATGGCGGCGGGGTTCAGGCTGATCGAGGTGCCGCTGAACTCGCCGCGCGCCTTCGACAGCATCGAGGCGCTGGTCGCGCATTGTCCGGCGGATGTGCTGACCGGTGCCGGGACCGTCCTGAACGTGGCGGAGGTGCGTCGCCTCGCACAGACCGGCGCCCGGCTGATGGTGACGCCTAATACCGATCCCGACGTGATCCGCGCCGGCATGACGGCCGGGCTCGTACCCGTGATCGGCTGCCTGACGCCGAGCGAGGCGCTCAGCGCCGTGGCCAACGGGGCGCGCGCGCTGAAGATATTCCCGGCATCGCGCATGGGAGCCGACTACCTCAAGGATATCCGCGCGGTTCTGCCGGAGGGAACGAAGCTCCTTCCCGTGGGCGGGATCAATGCGCAGAGCATGCCGGCCTTCCATGCGACCGGCGCCGACGGTTTCGGCTTCGGCACGAACCTCTACAAACCCGGGATGAGCGCCGACGAGGTGGCATCGAACGCGCTGCATCTGGTGCAGACCTGGCGGGCGCTCTGACTGCGCCGACCGGAAAGCCCCGTCGCGACGCCTGGACGATACCATGGAGCCCGACCCGACGAAAAAGGCCGCCCCGGCATGGAGGCGGCCTTTTCGATCTTGGATTCTCGCAGGTCAGTGTTGCCTGCGATCAGCCCTCAGCTCAGGGTGCGGCGGGTATCGGCCAGACCGCGCTTGATCAGATCCTCGCCGAGCGGCCCCTGGACGGAGCCGCGCAGCACGGTCTCGGAGGCCTTGACGGCAGCGGCGATCGCGGCATCGCGCACCTCGATCATCGCCTGTTCTTCGGCCTGGGCGATCTTGGCCTCGGCCGAAGCGGTACGACGGGCGATGAAATCGGTCAGACGCACTTCCGCGTCCTTCGAGATGCGCTCGGCCTCTTCGCGTGCGGCATTGACGATCTCCGCAGCCTCGCTTTCGGCGCGTTCACGCTTGCGCTCGTATTCGAGCAACAAAGCCTCGGCCTCGGCGCGCAGACGGCGTGCCTCCTCGAGCTCGGAGGAGATCCGGTCGGCGCGCTTGTCGAGCGCTCCGCCAATCTTCTGGAACACGTTGAAGCGATATAGCAGCCAGAACAGCAACAATGTGCCGAGGGTCTGCCAGAAATAGCTGTTGGCGAGCAGTGCACTCATGATGACGACTCCTCCCTCAGCGTTTCATCGCCGCGTCGAGCGCGGCCGAAACGGCGCCCTGCGGCGGTACGTTGCCGGAAAGCCGCTCGACCATGGCGGTCGCTGCTTCCTCGGCGATCTCGCGAACATTGCCCATCGCCTGCTCCTTGCGGCCGGCAATGGTCTTCTCCGCATTCGCGAGCCGTTCGGCGAGATCCGCCTCGAGCTGCGTGCGCTTCTCTTCGCTTTCGGCAGCGAGCTTGTCGCGCGTCTTCTGCGCGAGTGCCTGCGCCTTGGCCTTGGCCTCGGCCAGTGCCGTCTCGTAGGCCTGCCCCGCCTCTTCCGCCTTCTGCTTGGCGAGCGCGGCGGTATCGAGATCGCGGGCGATGGTGACCTGACGGTTCTCGATGATGCCGTGCAGGCGCGGCGCGATGATGCGAACCATCAACGTGTAGAGCACGGTGAAGGTGATCACGAGCCAGATCAGCTGCGACAGGAAGGTTTCCGGCTGGAACGGCGGAAACGCACCCTGATCGGCGGCTGCCTGCGCTACGACAATGCTGGTTTCTATCGCCATCGTGCTGACGCCTCTTCAATGCGCGTGCCGGACTGTCACCAGCCCGGCGCGCATGCGATTGGTTGGCTCACGGAGCGGGGCGGCCGAACGCCACCCCGTCCTTCTCTCCCGCATGCGGGAGAGCGTCAGACGACGAAGAGCAGAACCAGCGCGACGACGAGACAGAAGATGCCGAGACCTTCCGCCAGCGCGGCGCCGATGAAGGCGCGGGCGAACTGGCCGTCGGAAGCGGTCGGGTTGCGCAGCGCGCCGGAAAGGAAGTTACCGAAGATGTTGCCGACGGCGAGCGCGGCAATACCCATGCCGATGCAGGCGAGACCCGCGCCGAGATACTTGAAGGCCTCAGCCAGTTGAACCGGTTCCATGTTGAACTCCTTGAGATTGACAGGCGAGCTTGAGGGTATGGACGAGTGCGCCGATCCTCAGTGTCCGGGATGCAGCGCGTCGTTGAGGTAGATGCAGGTGAGCACCGTAAAGACGTAGGCCTGAAGACCCGCGATGAAGATCTCGAACGCGATCAGGGCGAAGGTCATCAGGAAGGGAAGCGGGAACAGCACATAGCCGATACCGCCGACCGACAACAGCGAGACGATGAAGCCGGCGAAGACTTTCAGCGCGATGTGACCCGCGAGCATGTTGGCGAAGAGACGCAGGCTCAGCGAGATCGGGCGCGAGAAGAAGGAGATGACTTCGATCACCGTGATGAACGGAACCAGCCAGCCGGGAACGCCCGAAGGGACGAACAGGCCGAGGAAGTGGAAGCCGTGCTTCACGAAACCGTAGACGATCACGGTCCCGATCACGAGAATCGCGAGCGAGAAGGTGATGATGAGGTGGCTCGTCACCGTGAAGGCGGTGGGGATCATGCCCACGAGATTCGCTACCAGGACGAAGAGGAAGAGCGAGAAGACGAAGGGGAAGAAGCGCATGCCCTCCTTGCCGGTCATCTCGCGCAGCATGTTCGCCACGAATTCGTAGATGGTCTCGGCGAAACTCTGCCAGCGGTTGGGTACGAGCAGCGTGCCGCGCGTCGCCAGCATCAGGCCGCCCGTGATGAAGGCGACGATGAGGATCATGTGGAGACCGGAATTGGTCAGGGCGACAGGCGAATCACCGATCATCCCGAAGCGGATGATCTCGGAGATCTCGAACTGCTTGACCGGACTTTCCATCGTCGTCGGATCCTCGTGCTCGCCGCCGACCAAGCACCGTGATGCCTATCGGGGCCGCCAAAACCAGTTGTCGTCTTCAGTGCCACCTTGCGGCGACACCCTCATTCACGCGCATCGTCCTCGGGCCGCCGCGCTGGCACGGGGGGCTTATCCGAGGTCGCCTTGCGATTCAACTCCCCGGATGCGCGCAGCATGTTGAGCATGCCCGATCCGAAGCCGAGTAACAGGCCGATGATGAAGCCCCAAGGCGACGAACCCACGAAACTGTCCAGCATCCAGCCGAGAAAACCGCCGGCGATCACACCGGCAATGAACTCTGCCGAAAGGCGAAATGCCTGTCCGAGCCCGCTGGCATCGGAGGCCTTGCGCCGTTCGGCTTTCGCGGATTGCTCCCGCCCGGACGCGATTTCGCCCAACCGGGAACCGAGACGCTCGAGCCTCGTGGACATATCGGCTTCGTCACCGGGTTTCGGCTCACCTTCGTCTTTCCCGTTCCGTCGCGGATCAACCATCATGACACCGTCAACGGTGGGAAGGACAAGAAAAACCGGCCCCGTCAGCCGCGCGCACCATATTGGGGGCTCGATACCGTGTCAAGGATCACGGCGAAACTATGAAGCCCTTGATATATCTAAAGAAATCGCCTTCACTCGAAAACTTTGCACGCTTTGTTTCGCAGTTGCAGCGTCTCAACCCGCCTCGCGCAGCTGTTCCGCACGCTCCAGATCGACACTGACCAGCTGGGAGACGCCGCGTTCGGCCATGGTCACGCCGTACAGCCGACTCATCCGGGCCATGGTGATCGGATTGTGCGTGATGACGAGAAAGCGCGTGCGGGTGGTGCGCGCCATCTCGTCGAGAAGGTCGCAATAGCGTTCGACATTGGAATCGTCGAGGGGCGCATCGACCTCGTCGAGGACGCAGATCGGCGAGGGATTGGTGAGAAAGACCGCGAAGATCAGCGCCGTGGCGGTCAGCGCCTGCTCACCGCCCGAGAGCAGCGTCATGGTCTGCGGCTTCTTGCCCGGCGGGCGCGCGAGGATTTCGAGCCCCGCCTCCAGCGGATCGTCGGAATCGACCAGCGTCAGTTCCGCCTCGCCGCCCCCGAAAAGCGTCGTGAACAGCGCCTTGAAATGGCCGTTGACAACGTCGAAGGCGGCGAGAAGTCGCTCGCGCCCCTCGCGGTTGAGGCTCGACACGGCCTGGCGCAGGCGCTTGATCGCCTCGACGAGATCGTCACGCTCCGCACCCAGCGCATCGCGCCGCTCCTCGATCTCGCGCAGTTCGTCTTCGGCCCGCAGGTTGACGGCGCCGAGGCGCTCGCGATCATGACGCAGGAGCAGGAGCTTTTCCTCCACCTCCCCCGCCGGCGGCGGTTCGGCCCCGGTTTCGAGCCCGGCGAGCTGGTAGAGCCCCTCCGGCGTGGTTTCCAGGTTGTCGCGGATGGCCCGGTCGAGCTCCGCGAGGCGCGATTCCTGTGCATCGCGCCGCGCCTGCGCCGCGGCAGCCGATTCCCGCACGGCGGAGAGAGCAGCCAGCGCCTCGCGGGCCGTCCTGTCAGTCTGGGCCTGGGCCGTCTCGCCCTCTGCGAGCCGGTCGGCAGCATCGCGTCGTGCAGCCTCGGCCTGCTCGATCTCACCTTCCAGACGCCGGCGGCGCATGTGGAAATCGTCCGGCGCATCGCGCAGGGCTTCGAGCTCCTCGCGGGCGGAGGCGATCCGCTCGTCGATATCCTCCAGCGCCGCCCGGGCGTTTTCCGCCCGCTCGCTCCAGTTCCCGATATCGAGGGCGATGGCCTTGCGCCGGCTATCGGCGAGTTCCGCCTCGCGCACCAGACCCTGCAGCGTGGCGCGCGCTTCGGCAGCCTCCGCGCGCGCCTGTGCGGCACGAAGCCGCGCCGCGTCGAGACGGGATTCGAGTTCGGGAGCGGGGGTGAGCTCTTCCAGCGCCTCGCGCGCTTCCTCAGCCCGGCTCTCGGCCTCCTCCAGATCGGCATCGAGGCGCGTCAGCGCATCCGCGAGCCCTGAAAGACGCGCGATGCGATCGGCATCCGCGCGCTCGGCCTCGGAACGCCTACTCGCCGCGTCATCGCGCAGCCGGCGCGCCTGGCGGGCCGCCTCCATCGCCTGATTCTCGCCCGATGCCGCCGCGCGGGCCGCCGCCTGGGCGAAATCGAGATCGCGCCGGGCCAGATCCGCCTCGTCGCGCGCCTGCGCCGCTTCGCGCTTGAGATCACCGAGCCGGTTGCGCTCGGCGAGGCGCCGCGCCGCTGCGGAAGGCGCATCGGCTGCCGCGGCATATCCGTCCCAGCGCCACAGGTCGCCTTCGGTGGTGACGAGCACCTGCCCGGGAATGAGCTCGGATTGCAGCCGGGCGCCGGCGGCATGGTCGACCACGCCGATCTGCGCCAGCACGCGCGTCAGGGCCGGCGGCGCGGCGACATGTCGCGCCAATGGCGTGACGCCTTCTGGCAGGGCGGGGTCGTGATCGGCATCCAGCGCACGCCAGTGTATCGGGGCGTTTACATCCTGCGCGGCCTGCAGATCCTCGCCGAGGGCTGCACCGAGCGCAATCTCGAAGCCCTTGTCGACGCTGATCGCGTCGAGAATCGGCGCAAAACCCGGATCATTGGGCGCGGCGAAGAACTTGGCCAGCGTCGCCGCCTCGGTTTCGAGCTTCTGCGCCCGGCGTTCGGCCTCGGCCAGCGGCCCGCGCGCCCTGTTCTCGGCTTCACGCGCAGCAAGAAGTGCCTCGCGGGCATCGGCGGCACGGACATCCGCCGCATCCGCGCGCGCGATCGCCTCCTCATGCGCGGCGCGCAGGGCCTCGAGATCGGCGCCAGCGCCGGAATCGGCCAGTGCCGCGTGCTGGCTGGCGATCTCGGCGCGCTGACGGGCATAGCGTGCCGCCCGCTCGGCCTCTTCCCGGGCGCTGCGTTCGAGCCCGGCGCGGCGCGCATTGAGATCGGACAGAGCCGCCTGGGCGGCGTTGAAGGCGTCCTCGGCGGTCGCCAGCGCGGCATCGCGTTCGGCGCAACGCGCCTCGGCCTCCTCGCGGGCGGCCCTGGCCTGCGGGCCATCCTCGCCGAGCCCTTCGGCCTCCTCGCGCAGCCTGGCGATGCTCGCCTGCGCGTCGCTGATCAGCGCGTCCTGACGGACACGGTCGCGATCGAGTTCGACGAGGCGGCGCTCCA
This sequence comes from Salinarimonas sp., assembly GCA_020832565.1. Taxonomy (GTDB): domain Bacteria; phylum Pseudomonadota; class Alphaproteobacteria; order Rhizobiales; family Beijerinckiaceae; genus Saliniramus. Next base: position 17,486 of record JAFIEI010000021.1, read on the forward strand.
GCGCCTGGGCACGGTCCTTCGCGCGGGTCTCCTCCGCATCGAGCTCGGCCCGGGCGAGGACGAGGCGCTGCAGCGCGGCGGCGGCCTGCGCCTCCTTGTCGCGCAGACCGGGCAGCGCATGCGCCGCGATGGCCTGCAGCCGCGCCGCTTCCGCCTGTTCGGCACTGCGCGTGGCCACTTCGGCGGTGATCGCAGAGAGCGCATTCTCGGCTTCCACCGCCTCGGTGCGTGCCTCGCGATAGCCGATCAGCTGCAGCGTGGCTTCGAGCCTGCGGATATCCGCCGAGAGCGTACGATAGCGTGTCGCCTGCCGGCTCTGGCGCTTGAGACTGTCGGCCTGCTGGTCGATCTGGCCGAGAACGTCCTCGACCCGGGAGAGGTTTTCCTCCGCCGCGCGCAGCCGCAGCTCCGCCTCGTGGCGGCGGGCATGCAGCCCGGCAATGCCGGCGGCGTCTTCGAGGATGCGGCGGCGCGCCTGCGGCTTGGCGGCGATAATCTCGCTGATCTGGCCCTGGCGCACCATCGCAGCCGAGCGTGCCCCGGTCGCCGCATCGGCGAATAGCAATTGCACGTCGCGCGCGCGCACCTCCCGCCCGTTGATGCGATAGGTCGAGCCGGATTCGCGCGTGATCTTGCGGGAAATCTCGAGAATATCAGTATCGTTGAAGGCGGCGGGCGCGGTGCGGTCGGCATTGTCGACGCTGACCGTGACCTCCGCCGTGTTGCGCGCGGGACGATGGCCCGAACCGCCGAAAATGACGTCGTCCATGCCCGATGCGCGCATGCTTTTATAGGAGCTTTCGCCCATCACCCAGCGCAGGGCTTCCACGAGATTGGACTTACCGCAGCCGTTCGGGCCGATCACGCCGGTAAGCCCCGGCTCGATCAGGAACTCGGTCGGCTCGACGAAACTCTTGAATCCGACGATGCGCAGGCGCGTGAGCTGCATCAGCGCGCCCTCCCCTCAAAGGATGACGCGCGACGCGAGCCGTCGCGACGGCTGAAGGGCTCAGCCGCCGAGCTTGGGTGCGAGGATTTCCTCGAACTGGTCAATCGACAGGGCTCCCCGGTGAACATCACCGTCGACGATGAAGGTCGGGGTCGAATTCACACCCTGATTCCGGCCTTCCTCGGCAACAGCCACGATGGCGTCATAGGTCGCCTGATCACGCAAGCAGGATTCGAATCTTTCCTGTGAGAAACCCACCTGACGCATCATTCCGGCGAGCGCATCGAGGGGGCGATCACTGAAAGCCCATTCGCGCTGGGTCTCGAAAAGCAGGTCCACGATCGGGAAATACTGCTCCTCGTCGCAGCGCGCGAGCATGAAACCGGCCATGGCGAGCTGGTCGAGGGGGAATTCGCGCAGGATCATGCGCACCTGGCCGTTATCGACATAGCGCTCGCGCAAGAGCGGATAGGTGTTGGCGCGGAAATTGGCACAATGCGGGCAGGTGAGCGACGCGTATTCGATGATCTCTACCGGCGCATCGGGGCTGCCGACCGTCATCTCGCGCCATTCTGCCGCGTCCTCTGCATGCTCGTCGGCGAAGGCGGCCGGCCCGAACGCGAGACTCGCGACACTGGCACCCGCCATGAGGCCCATTGCATGACGCCGATTGATCATTGCACTTCCTTTCGCTTGAACACGCGCGACGCGCGGTACGCTCTTCATTCTGCCCCGTCTTGTGGCAAGAATTGGCCGCAACGCGCAAGCCCGGCTCGGCTCACGCTTTCGTGTGCTTCGCGCGGTTGGCCTTTGCACCCGACGATGCCCGAGCCCCCGCCGCGCCGCCGATAACGGCTTCCCCGAATCGCGTCAGCGCCGCGCGCAGGGCCGGATCATCGATCGCCTCGACCCGCGCGGCGACCGCGCTGGCGATGGCGGGATCGGGAGGCGCGGGCGCGGCGATCCGTTCGGGCGGGCGCGTCACGGGCCCCTGGCGAATGACCACACGCCCGATACAGGCCCAGCCGTAATGTGCATTCAACCGCTCGATCACCAGCGGCACGGATTGCTGGAAATCCGGCGCGAAGGCCCCCTCGACGCGGACCACCAGCGTGGCCGGGTCCGGCGCACGCTCGGGATCGCGCGCGCCGCGCCGGCGGGGCCATTCCAGCTTGACCGGCTGCGAGAAGGTGGCGAGATGCGCGCCGACGATCTCCGGCCAGGCCGCGATCACGTCGCCGGAAGCAAAGCCCTGCTTCGCCAGGGCCGGCGCCATGCAGCCGTCCAGCAATTCCGCGAGCGCCTTCGGACGCATGTTACGGCGCACGGTGCCCGGCACGCGGCCGGCCTGCGTCGCCTGCGCCTTGTCGGTTGCCTCCCGCGTCATGCCGCCTCGATCCTGCCTGCCAATGTCGAATTCGATTTCCGGCACCGTCACGCTGCACGCCACACCTGTCAAGGAGATGCGGATCTTGATGCCGCTGCGGGCAGATATGACGAGATGCGATTGATGTGTCTCCATCGCTATCGTAACGCGATTTTTACGCGGTTATGTGCCGATAAGGCATGACTAAAGCTACCTCCAGTAGTGCAGCCGGATCGCGTGCACAGAACTCGCCGGAACGCGTGCTCGTAATCGGAGACGATATGCGCGCCACGCTGGCGGTCGTGCGATCGCTCGGTCGCGCCGGCAAGGAGGTGCATCTGGCCCCGTTCAACTGGCATGCACCTGTTGCGCATTCCCGGTTCGTCGCCCATGTCCACAAGCTTCCCAGAAATACTGATGCACCGGTCTGGGGGGAAGCCGTCGGGCAACTGCTCGCGCAGTGGCGTTTCGATCTGATTATCCCGTGCTGCGATCGCGGCCTGATCCTGATCGATGGTGCGCCCGGGACCTTCGCCCGTGCGAAGGTTGCCCGCCCGGCGCCGCGCGAAGCCGTATCGGTACTCTTCGACAAAGCGGCGACGCGCGCGCTTGCCGGCGAGCTCGGGCTGCCGGTCGCACCCGGCTGCCGGCTGGGCGCCGAGAGCAGCGCCGCAGAGCTCGTCGCCGGGCTCGGACTGCCGCTCTATCTGAAGCCCCGGCACTCCTAAAAGGCCGACAGCCTCGCAGAGCGCGGCAGTGTTCTGCGCATCGATGATGTGGAGGCGTTATCGCAGGCGCTTGCGCGCATTGCCCGGCCCGATCAGTGGATCGCCGAGGCAGAAGTCCCCGGTACCGGCGTGGGCTATTCGGTGCTCGCCCGGGAGGGTGTGGTGACCCACGCCTTTCAGCATCACCGCCTTCGCGAGGCGGATACCGGCGGCAGCTCGTTGCGTGTGAGCGAGGCGCCGGATCCAGAGTTGAGCGCGGCAGTGGACGCGATGGTAGCCCGGCTGCATTATTCGGGCGTGTGCATGTTCGAATTCCGCCGCAGGCCAGACGGGCGCCACGTTCTCCTCGAAGCGAATGCACGCTTCTGGGGTTCCCTTCCCCTGCCCGTTTCGCTGGGGGTCGACTTCCCGCTGTTCCAGTATGATCAGGAGGTGCACGGCATCACCCATCCGCCGGTCGCCTACAAACCCGGCATCCGGGCGCGCAATCTGCTGCACGATACCCGCAATATCGGTCGGGATGTGTTGGGCGGTCGGGGTATCCTCGCGGCGATCGGCGGTGCGGCGGCGCTCGTGGCGCATCCGCTCCTGGCCGCTCTGGGGCGCGAGCGTTCCGATACGCTGGTGCGCGACGACCTCATGCCGGGATTGTATGAGATTGCAGGCGCGGGACGCATGAGCATCCAGCGCTGGCGGGCGTCGCGCCTCGGCTCGGTGGAACGACGCGCGCCCGGGAAGGCGACGTCGTGACCATGTCCACGCCCCTGGCCGGGAGGCTGATGGCCGGTTTGCGGGACGCCGATCGCATGGATGCCGCCGCCGCCCTCGCCCTGCGTATCACCGGAGCCGGTCTTACCCTGATCACGCAACTGGTCGCTGCGCGCTGGCTCGGGCTTTCGGAATTCGGTGCCTTTTCCAATGCATGGGTCTGGGCGACGCTGGCAGCGGCGCTGGCACAGGCAGGCTTTGCATCAACCACGACCCGATTCGCCTCCTCTTATCGTGAGGAACGTGACGGCAGATCGCTTCTGGGTCTCGTGATCTTCTCGCAGGCCGTCGCCCTCGGGCTCGGCCTCGTTGCGATCCTGGTGATCACGATCATCGCCTCCCTGCCCGCGATCGGGCTGGGGCCGGCTCAGGTCGAGGCGCTTACGGTCGGAGCGCTTGCCGTGCCGTTTCTCGCGCAGATCGATATCGGCAAGGGGCTTACCCGCGCCGCCGGATCGGCGGCTTTGGCCTATCTGCCCGGAATGCTCCTGCGTCCCGCATTCTTCCTCGTCGGCATCGCCGCCCTGATCGGTATCGGTGCCGTTCCCGATGCAGCGACCGCGATGTGGGCGAGCCTCGCGGCGGTGATCGGCGCATGGATCGTCCAGGCGCTGATCGCCGCGCGGCGGCTGCGCCCCTTCCTCGCCACGTCAGCCCCCTGCTGGAGCCCCGGGCGCTGGAGCCGCGTATCGGTGGGCGTGCTCGTTTCCGATGCCTATCTGCTCGTCGTGGCATCGGTGGATGTCATTCTCCTCAATCTGCTCGCTTCCGCAGAGGCGGGCGGTGCCTATTTTGCCGCGGCAAAACTCGCAGCTTTGACCTCTTACGTCCTGTTTGCCGTCTCGGCCGTGGCGCAGGGCCGCTTCGCGGCTCTGGCGGCGCAGAATTCCACCGGTCGCCTCGAGGCGGCCAGTCGCCGATTCTGCCGGCTCGCGCTCTGGCCGACCTTCGCCGCCGCCGCCGGCCTCGCGATTGCCGGGCCGGCCCTGCTCGATCTGTTCGGCGAGGGGTTCCGTCAGGCGGCGGGCCCGCTTCTGGTGCTGGTTGCAGCCTATGTCGTCCAGGCGGCGACCGGGCCGGTGCGTGTGCTTCTGGTGATGACGGGCCGGCAGAAGCCGCTGGCGATCCTGCTCACGGCATGCGCCGTTCTGTGCATTATCCTCAATCTCGTGCTGATACCCGTTCTGGACCTCTGGGGCGCGGCCTGGGCCTTCTTCATCACGACGACGGTCGCGAGCACCGGCATGGCGCTCCTCGCACGGCATGCACTCGGCTTCTGGTGCCTGCCGCTGCCGGCGCCGTCGGGCGAGCAGGGCTGAGGCCGGCTACCCCTCTTCGACCACCGCACCGACATCCTCCAGGAAGCGCTGCGCATCCGCGACGATCTGCTTTCGGCGCTCGGGGCTCATGCGGGCGAGGTTGCGATAAGGCATGCCCATGCGCGGGTTGCCGGAGAGGTGTCCTTCGTTCTCGATCAGGAAATTCCAGTAGAGATAATTGAACGGGCAGGCCTTCTCGCCGGTTTTCGCGCGCACGTCGTAAGCACAGCCCTTGCAGTAATCCGACATGCGATCGATGTAGGCGCCCGATGCAGCATAGGGCTTGGAAGCGAGCAAGCCGCCATCCGCAAACAGCACCATGCCGTGCACATTGGGCAGTTCCACCCATTCATAGGCATCGGCATAGACCAGCAGATACCATTCCTGCACCGCGCGCGGCGTCACCCCTGCGAGCAGGGCGAAATTGCCGAGCACCATCAGGCGCTGGATGTGATGGGCATAGGCGTTCGCGCGGGTCTCTTCGACACAGGCGCGCAGACACGCCATCCCGGTCTGCGCGCTCCAATAGAAATCCGGGAGCTTGCGGTTTGCGCCGAGCGCGTTGGTATCGGCATAGCCGGGCATCTGGTGCCAATAGATCCCGCGCACATATTCGCGCCAGCCGATCACCTGCCGGATGAACCCCTCGGCGGCATTGAGTGGTGCCCGGCCCGCACGATAGGCCGCCTCCACGGCGCGGCAGACCTCGTCGGCGGTGAGCAGGCCGATATTGAGATAGGGCGCGATCACCGCGTGGAAGAGAAACGGCTCGTCGCGCTTCATCGCATCCTGATAGTCGCCGTAATTGTCGAGCCGCTCGTTGATGAAGCGCGTGAGCGCAGCGCGCGCATCCTTGCGGGTCACGGCCCAGGCGAACCCGGCGAGATCGCCGAAATGGTTGTCGAAGCGGCGGGAAACGAGGTCGATGACCTCTTGCGTGATGGTGTCGGGCGAAAATGCCGTCGCCTTCGGCACGGTGATCTTCGCGGGCAGCTTCTTGCGGTTTTCCGCGTCGAAATTCCAGGCGCCGCCCTCGGGCTCGCCCGCCTGCGTCATCAGAAAACCGGTCTTGCGGCGCATCTCGCGATAGAAGAATTCCATGCGGTAGCTCTTGCGCCCATCGGCCCAGGCGGCGAATTCGGCGCGCGAGCAGACGAAGCGTTCATCCTCGCGGATCTCGACCGGCACGGCGCATTCCTCGCGCCAATCCTGCATCATCTGCCAGACACGCCATTCGCCCGGTTCCGTGACCACGACGCGATCAGGCGCATGGCGCGCGATCGCCCGCTTCAATTCGCCGGTGAACGAGCCGGTATTCTGCTTCGCATCAAGCTTCACGTAATCGACATCGACACCCCGATCGCGCAATTCCTGCGCGAAGTGGCGCATGGCGGAGAGGATGAAGGCAATCTTCTGCTTGTGGTGGGGGACATAGACGGTCTCGTCATGCACCTCGACCATGAGCACCACGTCGCGCCGCGGGTCGAGGTCGGCGAGCGCCGCGATTTCCGGCGTGAGCTGATCCCCGAGCACAAGTCGCAGGCAGCGGCCGCCGCCCTTACTTTCTGCTCCCCCATGGTCACCTCTGGCCATCCCGCCCTCGCTATGTAACCAAATGTTGTGTCGTGACGCGGCATTATCGCGCGTGAGATATGGCGCGGCGGCGATCTTTCCAGCATGCTCGCAGGCGCAGACGAAATGAAAGGATCGCCTGACATGCGCTTCGCCTTTGCCGGGATCGATATGCTCGCACCAGCCTTCGAGGCGCTGCTGCAATGTGGCTGGACGCCCCGCAAACTGTTCACGCGCCCCTGCGACGGGCTGGTGGATTTCAACGAGCGCGTCGTCGCCATTGCCCGGCAATGCGATCTGCCGATCCAGGCGACGCGGATCACGCCGGCTGATATCGCAGCCCTCGCGGATGACGGCGTCGAATGCCTCGTCGTGGCCGGTTACAAATGGCGCGTAACAGGCTGGGAAGACGTCATTCCATACGCCTTCAACATTCACCCGTCGCTGCTGCCGGAGGCGCGCGGCCCCTTCCCGGTGATCCGCGCCCTGATGGAGGAGCGCACGGAATGGGGTGTAAGCGCGCACAAGCTCGCCCATGATTTCGATACCGGCGACATCCTCGGGCGCGAGCGCTTTGCCGTCGCGCCGAGCGATACACTCGACAGCGTGATGATCCGCTGTCAGTTCGCCGCCGGGCGCCTCGCCGCACGGATCGCGCAGGATCTGCCCGCCCATTGGCGCGACGCCGAAATCCAGGGCCCCGGGAGCTATTGGGACCGCCCGACCGACAATGACCGGCGGCTGCGTTTCGAAGCCGGTACGCAGGCCGTTCTGAACACGGTGCGCGCTTTCGGGCGCGTCGAAACGATCGCCGGGCTCGCCGGTCACGATTACCACGTTGCATCCGCCTGCGGCTGGGAGGAGAGCCATAGCCTGCCCGCCGGGCAGGTCGTGCATGATCACGGCGGGCATCTCACGGTGACGACGCGGGATGGTTTCGTCGTCCTCACGCGCTGGTGCCCCGTTCCGCTTCACCAGCGTTAACCGGGCGGGTGGAACAATTCGAGGCTGCAATTTGTTGTGATATTTTATTGACAAATTATCGATGAAACGTCATTACCTGATCTGCAAGTTCCGGCTTCGGGCGGCGGGTTCACACTTTTTTGCCCTGGCCCGGCCCTAGATGGTGCGGTCCATTTATGCGTTCATGTTATTATTCTTTTCTCAGGAGGCGGTTTTCGCTACGGCAACCCTTGCATCTTATGGCTTATTTCCGAAAATTTAACAATTTAAAGATGCTTCAATACCTCGATTTTTCAGTAATTTCCTTTATCTTTCAGAGTTTTAGGGATGCATATGAAATTTGAATATCGTTTGGCTAAAAAAATGCAATTTTCATGTTGACAAAAGCAACGGAATATAGCAATTTTTTATCGCTACATGTCGATCCAGGGTACGTGATATTGCATCATCTTCATCCGGACTCAGGCAGGCAGGTGGCAGCGTATGCGTGATCCCCTCGCGCATGCATGGTCCTCGAGCCGTCTCTCGGCTCATGGTTTCCTCCCAACTTTTCCAACGGCTCCTCCGGGAGCCGTTTTTTTTCGCCACTAGCCGTTCTTGCTTGTTACGGGCTTGAGACACGGGGTGTTGGCCATAGAGCATCATGCCGTCAGGTGGATACCGGCTGACGGGCGGAATGATGCGCCGAAACAATGATTTAGAGTGACCGATCTGACGGAGTCTACAGTACACGACGCTATTGCGGTGAGGGGCGAAATGGATTCGGTTTGTAGATTCTCGACCAAAAGGATCTTCAAGATGGCCAACGCCCTGATCGCCCCTCTATACGAGACGCTACGCCGCCATTGTTGATTTCCGTCGAGAAGTGACCCGGGCATGGAGTGGGCCCCTCGGGCCGGACAGAGGAGCCGAATTGAATTGACCGGTGCACCGGGCTTCAGGAGGATGAAGCCATGGCATTGCGGGAGAAGCTGCCGCTGCGCGAGATTTCGCGACGCACTGGTTTGTCGCGGAACACCATCAAGAAGTATCTGAACGCGGGTACCGTCGAACCGAAGTTCGCGACGCCCCAAAGGGCGAGCAAGCTTGACCCTTTCGCTGAGAAGCTGGGTGCCTGGCTGAAGACGGAGGCCGGCAAATCGCGCAAGCAGCGCCGGACGCTGAAGCAGCTCCATGCCGATCTGATGGCTCTCGGCTTCACGGGTTCCTACAATCGGGTTGCGGCCTTTGCCCGGGCATGGCGGATGGATCGCCAGCGGGAGCAGCAGACGACGGGGCGCGGTACCTTCGTCCCTCTGGCCTTTCGCCCCGGCGAGGCGTTCCAGTTCGACTGGAGTGAGGATTACGCTGTCCTCGGCGGCGAGCGCACCAAGCTGCAGGTCGCCCATATCAAGCTGTCGCACAGCCGAGCCTTCCTGCTTCGGGCTTATCTGCTCCAGACCCACGAGATGCTGTTCGATGCCCATTGGCACGGGTTCCGCGTTCTCGGTGGCGTGCCGGGGCGCGGCATCTATGACAACATGCGCACCGCAGTCGATCGCGTCGGTCGCGGCAAGGAACGTCAGGTCAATAACCGGTTCCTCGCCATGACGAACCACTATGTCTTTGAACCGGCGTTCTGCAATCCCGCCTCGGGCTGGGAGAAGGGACAGGTCGAGAAGAATGTCCAGGATGCACGACCTCGCCTGTGGCAGCCGATGCCGAACTGCTCCGATCTGGCTGCGCTGAACGCCTGGCTGGAACAGCGTTGCATGGAGCTGTGGCACGAGATTCCGCACGGCACTCTGCCCGGCACCATTGCTGCGGTCTGGGCCGAGGAGCAGGCTGTGCTGATGCCGCTGCCGTCTGCCTTCGATGGCTTTGTCGAGCAGAGCAAGCACGTCTCGCCGACCTGCCTGATCAACTTCGAGCGCAATCGCTACAGCGTTCCCGCGTCATTCGCCAACCGCCCCGTCAGTCTGCGGATCTATCCCGATCGGCTGGTGGTGGCCGCCGAAGGGCAGATTCTCTGCGAGCATCCGCGCGTCATCGATCGCTCTCACAAGCAACTGCCCCGCACGATCTATGACTGGCGACACTATCTGGCGGTCATCCAGCGAAAGCCCGGGGCACTGCGGAACGGGGCACCCTTCGCGGAATTGCCCATGGCATTCAGACAGTTGCAGGATCAGATGCTGCGCCGTCCCGGTGGAGACCGTGAGATGGTCGATATTCTGGCGCTCGTCCTGCAGCACGATGAGGAGGCCGTACTGACCGCCGTGGAACTCGCCCTGGCCGAGGGCGTGCCGACCAAGACCCATGTCCTGAACCTGTTGCATCGCCTCATTGACGGCAAGACAACCCGCGGACCCGACGTAGACACGCCGCAGGCGCTGATCCTGAGCCGTGAGCCGACAGCCAATGTCGAGCGCTATGACGGCCTGCGCCTCCAAAATGACGGAGGCCGCCATGCGTCATGATCCTGCCAGCGGCGCCGTCGTCATCATGCTGCGCAGCCTTAAGATGTACGGTATGTCGCAGGCCGTCACCGATCTGATCGAACAGGGCGCACCGGCATTCGATGCCGCCGTGCCGATCCTGTCCCAGCTGCTCAAGGCTGAACTGACTGAGCGTGAGGTGCGCTCGATCGCCTATCATCTGAAGGTCGCACGCTTCCCTGCCTACAAGGATCTCTCCGGCTTCGACTTCGCATCCAGCGAGATCAACGAGGCAACGGTGCGTCAGCTTCACCGGTGTGAGTTCCTCGAGGGTGTACGACCGATACGGGCCGCTACATCGTCAGAGACGCGACGCAGGTATTGGTAGATGCCGTTGCGTTTCGTGACGTGTGTGGGGAGAGCCATGTTATGCAGAATGTTATGCATTTCGAGGCATTCAAGCCGCAGATTAGGGCGGAAAGCATTTATTCTTAAAGGTTTCTTGAAAAAATGGCGCGCCCGAAAGGATTCGAACCTCTGACCCCCAGATTCGTAGTCTGGTGCTCTATCCAGCTGAGCTACGGGCGCTTGCCACAGGCGCGGCATTGCCGCGTCGGTGGGCGGTGGATAGAACCTTTCGGGGGGGGTTGGCAAGCCCCTTTTTGCGGATTCCGGTGAAAGTTTCTCGCGGGCGCGGCCCGCAGCTCACGCAAGGACAGGAGCACCAATGATCCGGGTGGCTGCGCGAGCTCTCGGCCGCGCGGCTCATTCGGGTTGCGGGAAGGCCAGTTCGAAGCACGTACCCCGCTCACCGCTCTCCTGCGTCTCGACGAGACCGATCGTGCCGCCATGCAGGCGCATGATTTCGTCGCAGATTGCGAGCCCGAGGCCGGTGCCGCCTGAACGCGCCGAACCCTCGAAGGGGCGAAACAGGTTCTGGCGCGCGCGTGGCGGCAGGCCGGGCCCTGCGTCACGAAAGCGGATCAGCACGTAAGCCCTACCCTCCCCCTCAACGCGTCGGGCCTCCACGTCGAGATAGCGGTCCTCGGGCGCGCTCTTGCGCAGGGCCTCCACCGTATTGCGCGCGAGATTGGTGAAGACGCGGCGGACCTGCTCGCGATCGGCCACGAGGGCGAGATCCTGCGGAATATCGATCCTCAGCCGCACCGGGGCCTGCTCAGAGACGGCCCCGTCATCCGGCTGCGTGACGGCCTCCTCATCGACCGGCTCCAGCCCCGGCAGGTCGGCGAGCTCGCGCACGAGCGGCGCGAGAACGAAGCGCTCCGGCCTGGGCTCGGGCTCCTCCGCCTTGCCGAAAGCCATTGTCGCCTCGCTGAAATCGATGGCGCGCTGGAGCGTATCGACGAGGCGCGGCGCAAATTTCTGCACCAGCGGATCGGAGGCGCCCGCCATTCTGTCGGAGAGCAATTGCGCTGCGGTGAGCATGTTGCGCAGTTCGTGATTGATCCGCGAGACGCCCTGGCCCAGCTCCGCCAGCCGCTTCTTGCGGCGAAGCGCCCGCTCGAGCGCCCGCTCCATCCGCTCGAGCGCCCTCTCGGCCACGCCGATCTCGTCCATGCGCTGCGAGGGTGCGATGATATGGCTGCGATCCTCCGGATCGGCGGCGAAACGGGTGAGGTTGTCGGTGAGCCGGCGCACGGGCCGCACGATCACCCATTGCAGCGCCAGATAGACCAGCCCCGCCGTGATCGCGGATATGATCAGCGAGAGGATGAGGATGTTGCGTGAAAAGGTGATCAGGGCGGCGCGCAGGGGTGCCTCGTCGATGACGATCTCGACGAAATCGACCGGCACCGCCGTGCGCATTCCCGCAGGCGTTTCCATCCCTGCCCCGACCACGCGCATCGGTTTTTCCGAGGGACGCAGCAAGGTGGTGAAGGCCGCGCCGATTCCCGAGAAGACACCCTGTTCACGCAGATCGATTACCCGCCCCACCTCGCGCGGCATGTCCGACACGGCGAGCAGGCGGCGCGTGCCGCCCCCGCGCACCGCCACCGTCATGGCGCCGACACCACGCAGGAGATCATCCTCCAGATCGCGCGAGAGCCCGTCGGCGGGGGCGGCATCGAGGACGAGCGCGGCGATCTGCGCCGCGGTCAGCCGGTCGTTGAGCCAGTTGCGCTGGAATTGTGCGACGGAGGGCACGTAGATCAGCACCTCCGCGAGCATCACGAAGCCGATGGTCAGCCAGAGCAGGCGCGCGGAAAGACCGAAACGCGAGGATGTCGCCGGTGGTGAATGCACCCGCTCCTGCCTCATCTCATCCGGCGGCCCTGCATCCATGCGCTTATCCGAACACCCGCAGGAAACGGATCAGGCGGCGCACGATCGGCTTGCGCGCTGCCGGCTTCAGGAACTCGACCGCCGCACGTTTCGAGATTTCGGAGAGCGTCGGATAAGCCATCACCACCCCCGCGATATCCTGCACCTTCATCTTCTTCGTAAGGGCAAGCGTCCACAAGGCAATCAGTTCCCCGGCCTGGGGCGCGGCGATGGTGGCGCCGAGCACCAGCCCCTTGTGATTGGTGATCACCTTGACATGCCCCGCCTCGCGACGTTCGGCCCGCGCTCTGTCATTCTCGGCCACTGGAAAGCGCAAGACACGGATGCGCCCCTTATGCACCTTGCGCGCCTCGTCTTCGCTCATGCCGACAGCGGCCAGTTCCGGGTCGGTATAGGTGACGCGCGGGATGATGCTGTTATCGAGCTTCACGCGCAAACGGAAAAGCGCGGAGCGGATCACGAGCCCCGCATGCTGGTTCGCCGCATGGGTGAAGCGATAGCCGCCCGTGGCGCCGCCGGCGCAATCGCCGATCGCGTAGACCCGGCGGTTCGAGGTGCGCAGGCCCTGATCCACATTGATGCCCGAGGGGTCGTGCCGGATGCCGGCAGCGTCGAGGCCGAGATCGTCGAGCACGGGCTTGCGCCCGGTGGCGACGAGAAGATGCGTGCCCTCGAGCACGGTATCGCCGAGATCGCCGTCAGAATCGCCGTCCGCCCCCGCGAGCGTGAGCCGTATGGCTCCCGCCTCACCGGAGACCGCCGTGACCTTCGCGCGCGGATGGAAGGCCACGCCTTCGCGGCGCAGTTGCGCTTCGACGACTTCCGCAAGCTCGCGATCCTCGCGGGCGAGGATGTCCTGCGCCTCGACCACGCTGACCCTGGCGCCGAGCCGCCCGTGAGCCTGGGCGAGTTCGAGCCCGATCGGCCCGCCGCCGATCACGATCAGATGGCCGGGTTTCCCGGTGAGATCGAAGATCGTTTCGTTGGTATGATGTGGCGTCTCGGTCAGACCCGGGATCGGCGGGATGGCCGGGCGGGCGCCGGTGGCGATGACGAAACGGCGCGCCTTGATGATCGCGTCACCGGCCTCGACCGTGTCACGCGCCACGAAACGCGCCGAAGCGCGCAGGACCGTAACCCCCATAGCCTCGAAACGCTCCTGCGAGTCGGTGGGTGCGATGCCCGCGATGACTTCGCGAATATGGTCGCGCAGGGCGGTGTAATCCACCTGCGGCTCCTGTGCCGTGATCCCGAACGCGGCCGCTTCGCGCATGGCATGGGCGCGCTCCCCCGCCGCGATCAGCGATTTCGAGGGCACGCAGCCCGCATTGAGGCAATCGCCGCCCATCTCGCCGCGCTCGATCAGGACGACGGGCACGCCGAAGGAAGCTGCGATCGCCGCAACCGACAGCCCGCCGGAACCGGCGCCGATGACGCACAGATCTGTCCTGATCTCGCGCTTCTTCGCAGCGCCTGCCGGGTCGGGAGGGGCTGCCTGTGCTGCTTGTGTCTTTGCGTCCGTCGCCGGAATATCGGCCATGAATCACCTCGTTACATTCGAATAGGGCCGCAATTCTGCGGCGGCGACAAGGTGTTCGCTTACAGAGCACAGTCCGTTTCGTCGAGACACGGCATTGTTATCATGCTTTCGGGCCCCGTCTCACGGCGCGGAGGAGCCCGCCCGTGCCGTTTTCCAGAGCGAGAAGAACACGCCGCCGGCGAGAATGCTGAGGGTGACGGTCAGTGAAATTGCCGGATCGACCTTGCCGAAGGCATGCACCCAGAAGACCTTCGCGCCGATGAAGACGAGCACCAGAGCCAAGGCGTATTGCAGATAGTCGAAGCGGTGCACCAGCGCCGCTAGGGCAAAGTACAGCGCGCGCAGGCCCAGGATCGCCATGATATTCGCCGTGTAGACGATATAGGTATCGGTGGTGATGGCGAAAATCGCGGGCACTGAATCCACGGCAAAGATCAGATCCGCCACGTTGATCACGGCAAGCGCCAGAAACAGCGGCGTGGCGACGATCACCATCCGGCCCGAACGGGCATCCTGCTCGCGCACGAAGAATTTCTCCCCATGCAACCGATCCGAGACGCGCATGTGGCGCTTCATGAATCGGATGACGGGGTTTCCCGCGATATCCGGCTCCCGCTCTTCGCCGAACAGCATGCGCAGGCCGGTGAAGACGAGAAAGGCACCGAAGATCAGCAGCACCCAGTCATAGCGCTGCACGAGCGCCGCACCGAAACCGATCATGATCCCGCGCAGCACGATCACGGCCAGGATGCCCCAGAGCAGGGCTCGGTACTGGTATTTGCGCGGGATGGCGAAATACCCGAAGATCAGCGAGATGACGAAGACATTGTCGACCGAGAGCATCTTCTCCAGGAAATACCCGGTAAAGAAGACCATTCCGGCATGGCTGCCATCGCTCGTCGTGATCAGGCCGCGGGCATAGGCCCACCAGATCACGCCACCGAAGATCATCGCGACCGCGACATAGAATGCCGAGAGCAGGAGGCTTTCACCGAGGCCGAGGGCGCGGTTGTGCCGATGCAGGACCCCGAGGTCGAAGGCGAGCAGAACCAGTACCACGGCAATGAAGCTGAGCCACATCCAGAGTGGCTTGGCGAGCCAGGTGACGAAGAGAAAATCGATCATGGTGAGGACCGGATTGCCGGCACGGGGCCGGGTTCGGGCGCAGTGCCGCGCCACGGCTCCGACATCACGCATGCCGCATGCACGCGCCAGAGGGGCCCGGTAACCGGAATGGACTTGTGCGCGCGAAACCGGCACATGGCAATACGTGAAAACGCTGCTCGCAATCTGCGGGCGGCGGATTACGGACAAGGCGCCCGGCACGCATCGCCAAGACGATCGGCACGCATCGCCAAGACGATCGGCACGCATCGCCAAGACGACCGGGTCTGCGACCGGGCGTGCCCCCACTGCCGCATTTTTGGGCTTTTGGCTGGAACTTGCCATGCACAGCAATTGATTCTGCTCAAGAAAAAACCACGAATCGCGGCATCGCGCTTGACCTGAAGACGTTTTGGCTTTGCAATCATCAAGCCTGCGTCATGCCGCCTCGGCTGCACGAACTGCGCCCTTCCGCTCGGGAAATCGGCCACCCTTCCCCTTGGCCAACCTGCCCCCCCCCGGCGGTATCGCGCAATCGCTGCCGTATCGGTTGATCATCCGGAGCGCCGCCGGAGCGGGCAGATGCGCGAGCATCTTGCATTTTTCACTTTGCCGTCATGCCCGAGCCGTAACCGCCGTCATCATCTGTCGATCGCAATGCCCGGATTTCGCACGATGCGGCTTCCGGGAAACCGAAACCGGATCAAGCCGCCGAGGAGCCTGTCACGATGCCCAGCCAACCAGCACCTGCAATGCGTTCACTCACCCGCCGCCTGCTGCTCTCCACCTTCGCCGCCGGCCTGGCCGTGACGGCGGGGATCGGTGGACTCGTGGCCGGGTCTTCCGCCGCCGAGGCACAGACACCGATCCGCTTCACGCTGGACTGGCGCTTCGAAGGTCCCTCCGCGCCGTTCCTCGCGGCCCTCGAGAAGGGCTATTTCGCGGAAGAAGGGCTCGATGTGACGATCGATACCGGTGCCGGCTCGCTCGAATCGATCCCGCGCGTCGCGACCGGCCCCTACGATATGGGCTTCGGCGACATCAACTCGCTGATCCGCTTCCGTGATCAGAATCCGGAAGTCGGCGTCAAGGCGGTGATGATGGTCTATGACCGCCCCGCCTTCGCCATTGTCGGGCGCGCCAGCCGCGGCATCAGCGAGGATGTCGAGAGCCTGCGCGGCAAGCGCTTCGGCGCACCGGCGCCGGATGCCGCCTATGCGCAATGGCCGATCTTCCGCGCCGTCAATAACATCGACGAGGAAGAATGGGAGATGACCTTCGAGAATGTCGGCTTCCCGGTGCGCGAGCCGATGCTCGCCCAGGGCGAGGTCGATGCGGTATTCGGCTTCGCCATGTCCTCGGCCATCAACCTCGCCGCGCGCGGCGTGCCGATGGACGATATCGTGGTGCTCAACATGGGTGATTACGGCGTCGAACTCTACGGCAACGTGATCATGGCCAGCCCCGAGCTGATGGAGGAGAACCCCGAAGCGATCACGGGTTTCCTGCGCGCCTTCCTGCGCGGCCTGCGTGACGTCATCGACAATCCCGACGAGGGGGCTGGCTTCGTGGTGCAGTACAACGATGTGGCGCGCCGCGATACGGAGCGTGATCGTCTCGAGATGACCATCGAGAACAACTACATTACCGAGGCCGTGCTCGAGAACGGATTCGGTGACGTCGATCCCGAGCGGTTCGCCGTGGCCATGGACCAGATCGGTCTGACCTTCGAATTCTCCAACCGCCCGGAAATGGAAGACGTCTTCACCAACGAATTCCTGCCACCGCTGGAAGAGCGTCAGTTCGACTGAGCCACCGTGTGCGGCATCGCGCATCGCGGTGCCGTCCAGCCGCATTCTCCACCCCGGGCATGAGCGCCCGGGGCCTCTCCTGCCCGGAGCCGTGTCTTGTCAGCTTTCGTCGATATCCATGACGTGACCCATATCTACGCCGGCTCCGAAGACGGCCAACCCGCCGTCGAGGGAATGAACATCAAGGTCCAGGAGGGCGAGTTCGCCGCCATTGTCGGCCCGTCGGGCTGCGGCAAGTCGACGGTGATGAAGCTCGCCACCGGCCTGCAATTTCCCGCCAAGGGTACCATCATCGTCGACGGCAAGCAGGTTACCGCGCCGGTCAAGCTCGCCGGCATGGCCTTCCAGAACCCGGTGATGCTGCCCTGGCGCACCACCTTGAAGAACCTGCTCCTGCCGCTCGAGATCGTCCAGCCCCATCGCGGGCGCCTGCGCAGCCACCGCAAGGAATACGAGGCCCGCGCCGAGGCGCTGCTCACCCAGGTCGGGCTCGCCGGCCAGGGTTCGAAATTCCCCTGGCAGCTTTCAGGGGGCATGCAGCAGCGCGCCTCGCTGTGCCGCGCGCTGATCCACGAGCCGAAGCTGCTGATGCTCGACGAGCCCTTCGGCGCGCTCGATGCCTTCACCCGCGAGGAATTGTGGGGGATCATCCGCGACCTGCACGCCGCCCAGCGCTTTACCGTGATTCTCGTCACCCATGACCTGCGCGAGGCGGTCTTCCTCGCCGATCGGGTCTTCTGCATGAGCGCGCGCCCCGGACGGATCATCGCCGAGCGCGAGATCGACCTGCCGCGCCCGCGCGACATCGAGATCACCTATACCCAGGAATTCATCGACATCGTCCACGAGCTGCGCGGTCATATCAGAACCGCACGCGATGCGGCCTGAACGGGAGAACGCGGATCCATGGCCGCCAAGAGCACACGCACGACACTCATTCTCGCCCCGTGGATCTTCACCCTCGGATTCTTCGCGATCTGGGAAGCCGCGGTCTGGGCCTTCGGAATCTCGCGTTTCGTCCTGCCGGCGCCGACGGCAATCGCCGAAGCCATCTACCAGTACCAGGCCCAGCTCCTGCGCCATTCCTTCCACACCGCCTGGATGACCCTCGCCGGATTCGGGCTCGCGGTGGTGTTCGGCCTCTTGCTCGGCATGGCTTTGGGTGCCTCGCGGATCATCCATGCGGGAACCTATCCGCTGCTGGTGGGCTTCAACGCCATCCCCAAGGTCGCCGTGGTTCCGATCCTGGTGATCTGGTTCGGCGTCGGCTGGCAGCCGCCTGTCCTGACCGCCTTCCTGATCTCGTTCTTTCCCATCGTCGTGAACGTCGCCACGGGCCTCGCCACCATCGAGCCGGAGACCGAGGACGTGCTGCGCGCGCTCGGCGCCTCCAAGCGCGACATCATCATGAAGGTCGGAATTCCGCGCGCGATGCCGTATTTCTTCGGCTCGCTCAAGGTCGCGATCACGCTGGCCTATGTCGGCTCGGTGATCGCCGAGTACAATGCCTCGAATGTGGGTGTCGGCAATTTGATGGCCCGCGCCAGCGCCGATTTCAACGTGCCCCTGCTCTGGGCCGCGCTGATCGCGCTCGCGGTGCTCGGCGTGATCATGTATGCGGCGACGGCGCTCGTCGAGAAGCGCATGACCGGCTGGGCGCAGCGCTCGCAATTCGCGTCTCAGTAGAGCGTTCCGCAGAAACCCGTCGCCGGTCGGCGGCGGGTCAGCGCGCCCGTGCGATATGGGCCTCGGCCTCGGCGATGGCGTCGGGCGTGCCCACATGCAGCCATTCGCCGTCGAGGCGCAGCCCGTAGAGGCGCCCGGCATCGATGGCGCGGTCGAAAAGCAGGTTGAGCGAAAAGGCGCCGTCGGGCGTATCGGCGAACAGGCCGGCATGGGCAATCCCGGCACCGGCATAGATGAAGGGCGCCTGCAGATGTTCGGGGCGCCGTGACAACCGGCCCCGCGCATCCATGTTGAAATCCCCCTGCCCTTCATAGCCCACGGCATCGGCAACCGGCGCGAGCAGCAGAAGCATGTCCATGCGCGCCGGATCGTAAGCCTCGATCAGCCGCCGCAGATTGGAATGGGGCCCCTCGATCCAGAGCGTATCGGCATTCATGGCGAGAAAGGGTGAAGCCCCCAGTAGCGGCAGGGCACGGCGGATACCGCCACCGGTCTCGAGCAGCGCGTCACGCTCGTCGGAAATGGTGATGGCCGGCGCGCCGGTGCGTGCCGCGAGGTGCGCTTCGATCGAATCGGCGAGATGATGCACGTTGACGACCGCCCGCGCGATACCGGCCTGTGCCAGCCGGTCGAGCGCGTGATCGAGCATGGTGCGCCCGGCCACGGTGACGAGGGGTTTGGGCAGCGTGTCGGTGATCGGCCGCATGCGCTTGCCGAGCCCTGCCGCCAGAACCATGCCGGTATCGATCACACCCGGCACCGCGTCGTCGTCTCCGCTCATGCGCTACCCGCCCTGCCGCAGACATTTCCCTGCCCGTCGGTGGTGATAGCCACTGAGGGCGCGCATGTCATCATCGCGATGGTCATCGGGAGAGATATCATCGGGGAAGATATCACCCGGCAAAGCTCACCCCCGGACATGCCGGGGGTGAGGGATGGGCGCGGTTTCAGGCCACGTCGCGGATCAGGCGACCGAGCTTGTCGATGATCTCGTCGATATGCTTGTCCTCCGCGATCAGCGGCGGCGCCACGGCGATCGTGTCCATGGCCGTGCGCAGCATCAGCCCGTAATCGTGAAAGCCCTTCTCGATCGCGGCATAGCCGCGCTTGCCCGGCCCTTCCGCATTGGGCGCGAGATCGACGGCACCGACGAGGCCGAGCGTGCGGATATCGACGACGTTGGGCAGCCCCTTCAGCGTCATCATCGCATCGGCCCAGCGATCCTCGAGCTGGCGCGTGCGCTCGAACAGGTCCTCGCGCTGATAGACGTCGAGGGTCGCGATCGCGGCGGCGCAGGCCAGCGGGTGCCCGGAATAGGTATAGCCGTGGAACAGCTCGACCACGTTGTCGGGGCCGTTCATGAACGCATCGTAGACATGCTTGCGGCAGATCACGCCACCCATCGGCACGGTGCCGGAATTCACCGCCTTGGCGAAGGTGATCATGTCGGGCACGACGCCGTAGCGCTCGGCGGCGAAGGCATGACCGAGGCGTCCGAACCCGGTGATCACCTCGTCGAAGATCAGCAGGATGTCGTGCTTGTCGCAGAGTTCGCGCAGGCGCTTGAGATAGCCCTTGGGCGGGGGCAGCGCGCCGGTCGAACCGGCCATCGGCTCGACGATCACCGCGGCGATAGTCGAGGCGTCGTGCAGGGCCACGATACGCTCGAGATCATCGGCGAGATGCGCGCCCCATTCGGGCTCGCCCTTCGAGAAGGCCTGGTGCTCGCGGCTATAGGTATGCGGCAGATGGTCGGCGCCGGCGAGCAGCGAGCCGAAGAATTTGCGGTTGTTGACGATGCCGCCGACGGTGATGCCGCCGAAGCCAACCCCGTGATAGCCGCGCTCGCGGCCGACGAGACGGGTCTTCTGACCCTGCCCCTTCACGTTCCAGTAGGCCAGCGCGATCTTGAGTGCCGTATCGGCAGCTTCCGAACCGGAATTGCAGAAGAAGACGTGGTCGAGATCCGCCGGGGCGAGCTGCGCGATGCGCGAAGCCGCCGTGAAGGCGAGCGGGTGCCCGTACTGGAAGCCCGGCGCGAAATCGAGCTCCTTGGCCTGGTTCTGGATGGCCGCCACGATCTCGTCGCGATTGTGGCCGGCATTGCAGCACCACAGCCCGGACGTACCGTCGATGATCGGCTTGCCCTCGGGGGTGTAGTAATACATGTCCTTCGCGCGTGACACCATGCGCGGGTTCGCCTTGAACGACTTGTTCGCCGTAAACGGCAGCCACCACGAATCGAGATCGTTGGGCTGCTGGATGTCGTTCGCGGCCCGCAATGCGCTTGCACCTGCCATGTTTCGTCCTCCGAACAAGGGATAGCGTTCGGCTCCGTTATCGGAAGCCGCATTGGCGACAGCCTAACAGGCATGTAAGGCCGAACCCAAGGCGCAAACACGCAGATGCCGGTGCGCGCGCCTTTACGGCAGCACAATCCATGCGGCATGCCGGGGCGGGCGCTGATCAAGATGTCGATTCGATGGAGCCGGCAGATTTCGCGGATGCGCGGATGGCAACGCATTGCCCAAGTGGTTGCGCCACAAGGTCTTCGTGAGTACGATCATGACATGGCACAGGTCACGTCGACCGCGAAACTCAAATAAACAGCCAGCCTTTATAGCGCATATAATCTTGTATTCATAGCCTAGCATTCGATTCTTTTGCCGTTAGGTTCGTGATGTCGCGGATGCGCTTTGCAACGCGGCACGATTTCGCTCCTTATCCAGGGAGTGCGCCTCCGGTTGCGCCGTTTTGCGGCGATACTCGCTCATGCGCCCCTCATCGGTGCTGCGGGTTCGGGGGCAATCAGCGATTCGCGCGGGCCTCGCCCGTAATCCGGATTTCGTGTCGGCTCCTCGCGGGGAGTGACGGCGCGCCTTTTCGTCAGACGCAGCATGCGCGCTTGTGGCGCGGTGCCATCGTCAAAACGAGGAATACAGAATGACCAGCAACGCCAACCCTCAGGGTAATGTCGATCTCGTTGCCAAGGAGCAGCAATACGGCACGGACCCGTTGAAGGTGCGCGAGACCGGACAGTACCGGTCGGAATACGTCAAATCGTTCGCGGAAAAGTGGGACGAGTTGATCGACTGGGACGCACGTGCAGCCAGCGAGGGTGACTTCTTCATCGACATCCTGCGCGCACGTGGCAAGCACAAGGTGCTCGATGTCGCCGCTGGAACGGGCTTCCACTCGGTTCGCCTGATCCAGGCCGGCTTCGACGTGACAACCGTCGACGGCAGCGCCGCGATGCTCGCCAAGGCCTTCGAGAACGGCAAGGAGCGTCAGATCATCCTGAAGACGGTTCAGGCCGACTGGCGCTGGCTCAACCGTGACATCCAGGGCAAGTACGACGCCATCATCTGCCTGGGCAATTCCTTCACCCACCTGCATGACGAGGCCGATCGCCGCCGCACGCTGGCGGAGTTCTATGCCGCGCTCAAGCATGACGGCATCCTGATCATCGATCAGCGCAACTACGATCACATGCTCGATCACGGCTTCTCGACGAAGCACAAGTTCTACTATTGCGGCGACCAAGTGACCGCCGAGCCGGCCCATCTCGACGAGGGGCTCGCCCGGTTCAAGTACACCTTCCCGGACAAGAGCGAGTACACGCTCAACATGTTCCCGGTCCGCAAGGGCTACATGCACAAGCTGCTCAAGGAAGCGGGCTTCCAGCGCATCCGCACCTACGGGGATTTCCAGGAATCCTACGATGACGGCGAGCCGGACTTCCTCGTCCATGTCGTGGAGAAGGCCTATCTGCAGCTCGACGGGCCCGACGGCACGGGCGAAGAGCCGGCGAGCAATGTCGAGCAGATTACCGAGCAATATTACGACAGCGCCGATGCGGATAACTTCTACTACAACATCTGGGGTGGTGAAGACATCCATATCGGGCTCTACGAAGAGACCCCGGAGATCAAGGAAGCCTCTGCGCGCACGGTGCGCAAGATGGCGGGCATGCTGAAAAACCTCAACGAGGACAAGCGCGTCATCGATCTCGGCGCCGGCTATGGCGGCTCCGCGCGTCATCTTGCGCGGGAATTCGGCTGCTCGGTGGATTGCCTGAACATCTCCGAGGCGCAGAACGACACCAACCGGTTCCTCAACCGGCGCCAGGCGCTGGCGGAGCTGATCCGGGTGTCGCACGGCTCCTTCGACAAGATCCCGGCGCCGAACGAGACCTACGACGTCGTCTGGTCGCAGGATTCGATCCTGCATGCCAAGGATCGCGAGAAGGTCTTCGCCGAGGCGCATCGGGTGCTCAAGCCGGGTGGTCAGATGATCATCACCGATCCCATGCAGGCCGACAACGTTCCCGAGGGTGTGCTGCAGCCGGTCTATGACCGCATCCACCTCGAGAATCTCGGTTCACCCGGCTACTACAAGGAAGTCGCGGAAAGGCTCGGCTTCGAAGTGGTCGAATTCGTCGATCTGACAGCGAACCTGCGGACGCATTACTTCCGCGTGGGCGAGGATCTGCGCAGCAACTACGATCACGTTGCGGCGATCTCCTCCAAGGCCTTCCTCGACCGGATGCTGCAGGGGCTCGACAACTGGGTGAAGGCCGCCGATAGCGGCTACATGGCCTGGGGCATCCTGCATTTCCGCAAGCGCTGAGGCGCGGGCCTGCGCGGATACGCGCGTATCAGGAACAATCGATGACGGGGCGCGGTGCTCAGCCACCGCGCCCCGTTTGCATCTCCGTTTCCATCTCCGTTTCCATGCCTGCTCTTGCATCACGCCCGGCGGCTGCCCGGCGCATTACGCCCGAACCGGTGACGCAACAGCAATAGAGATACACGCTGAAGATGTAGCGGGAACGCACAGGACGACGCATTCGTTCGAATTCGAACATAACTACGTCTATATTTGCATTAACGAGTATTATATTCATCCGCAGTCGACATATTTTCGCAGCGCGATAAACACTTTATTGATGACTTTGATACACGCTGAACCCGTGTAACGTTCAGTCATTATCCTCGGAGTTGCGAGGCATGGATTTCCGCACGCGTCAGGCTACGTGTTCAGACTGGACGGAAGAGGCGCGGCTGCAGGCCCTGCACGAAAGCGGTATCCTCGACACACCGCCCGAACCGGAATTCGATGATATCGCGCGGCTCGCGGCCGAGATCTGCGAAGCCCCCGTAGCCGTGGTCAATTTCATCGATGCCGAGCGGCAATGGTTCAAGGCCCTGGTCGGTTTCGAAACACGCGAAACCTCCCGCGACATTTCGATCTGTACCTATGCCATTCTCGAGACGGATCTGTATGTCGTCCCCGATGTCAGCCAATCACCGCAGTTTCGCGACAACCCACTGGTCCATGGCGAGCCGCATCTGCGGTTCTACGCCGGCGCAACATTGCGAACCGATGCCGGCCTGCCGTTGGGTACGGTCTGCGTTCTCGATTACGTGCCGCGTGAGAACGGCCTGACGCCCACGCAGGAGCGCGCCCTGCGCGCCCTCGCCCAATCGGTCATGCGGCTCGTGGACCTGCGCCTCAAGCATGCACAGGCATGCAAGCGCGAGGAGCGTTTTCGCAATCTCGCCGACCGTATTCCGCAGATGGTCTGGTCCGCGGACGCGCAGGGTCGGCTCGACTATGCCAACCAGCGCGTTCTCGAAGCGATGGGCCTCGACAACGACGCCATTGCCGGGAAGGCCTGGCAAAGCGCCCTGCACCCGGATGATCGCGACCGGACGGCCGCGGCCTGGGCGCAGAGCATGGCGTCGGGCACGTCCTACGAGGTCGAGCATCGCATCTACCATCATGACAGCGGCTACCGCTGGGTGCTCAGCCGCGCCATCCCCGAACGCGACGATACCGGGCAGATCCGCGCCTGGTTCGGCAGTTCCACCGATATCGACAACGGCAAGCGGGCAGAGCTGGCGCTGGCCGACAGCGAGGCCCGCTACAAGGCTTTGACCGAAGCCGGCGCAGCCATCGTGTGGCGCGCGAGCCCGGACGGGCGCATCGTCCACAGCATCGGCTGGAAGGAACTGACGGGCCAGAGTCCCGCCGAGTATCACGGCGAAGGCTGGCTCGAAGCCCTGCATCCCGACGATCGCGAGCGTGTGCGCAAGAACATCGCAAAGACATCCGGGCAGCCGGCACCGCGCAGCAACGAATACCGCCTGCGTCATCGCGACGGCGGCTATCGCTGGATGTTCACCCGCGCCATCCCGCTTCTCGACGAATCGGGCATGGTCCGGGAATGGGTCGGCACCGCGACCGATATTCACGATCGCCGCCTCGCCGATCAACGCCTGCGCGAGAGCGAGGAGCGCTATCGCGCGCTCATCGAAGCCAGCACCGCCATGGTCTGGGCCGCCGGCCCGAACGGCGAGTTCCCCCAGGTCGCCTATTCGAGCAGCATCGCCGAATACGCCTTCGACCCGCAGGGCTGGAAAACCATCATCCATCCCGACGATCTGGACAAGTCCACGGCCGCCTGGGACGAGGCACTCGCCACCGGCAAGCCCCTCGATGTCGTGGAACGCAAGCTCACCAAGACCGGCGATTACCGCTGGACGCATGTGCGCGCCAATCCCGTGCGCAATGACGACGGCAGCATCCGCGAATGGATCGGCGCGGTCACGGATATCCACGAGCGGGTCATGTCGCGCAAGGCCCTCGCAGCCAGCGAGGAGCGCTATCGCCTCGCCGCACGGGCCACCACCGATGCGATCTGGGATCTCGATCTCACGACGGACGAGATCGTCTGGGGCGAGGCGGTCGAGACCCTCTTCGGGCACGCACCACCGAAGGGCCGCTCGTCGCTGGCGTGGTGGCGCGAGAAGATTCATCCCGATGACCGGCATGTCGTCGCGGATCGATTCGCGCGTTTCCTCGCAGGTGGCGAAGAGCGCTGGGATTGCGAATACCGCGTGATCAGGGCCGATGGCAGCACCGCGACCGTGTTCGACCGATTCTTCGTCCTGCGGGACGAGCAAGGCGTTGCCGTGCGCCTCGTGGGCGCGATCCAGGACATCAGCGAGCGCGAACGGGCCCAGACCGCCTTGCAGGCGAGCGAGACGCGACTGCGCCTCGCCCTGCAGGCCGGGCGGATGGTGGCCTGGGAGCGCAACCTCGCGGACGACTTCGTCATGCGTTCGGAGAATGCCGATACGCTGCTCGGTCTGGGCTCGGGCGATACCACGGAGTTTCGCGCACGCGTGCATCCCGATGATCTGGAAAAGGTCGAGAACCTCTTCGACGGTTTCGAGACCGGCCATTCGGAAACCATCGAGGTGCGCTATACCACGCCCGACGAGCGCCAGATCTGGCTCGGGATCCGGGCCGTCAAGACCAGCCCCGAAAAGGCCATCGGCATCACCTTCGACATCACCGACCGCAAGCTCGCCGAAGAGGAGATCTGGCAGACGGCCAATCACGATTCGCTGACGGGCCTGCCCAACCGCACCCTGTTCCAGGCGCGTTTCGAGGATATCCTCGCCAGGGCCCGGCGAGAGCAGACCCGCGTCGCCCTGGTCCTGGTGGATCTCGACGAATTCAAGGACGTCAACGATACGCTCGGCCATGATGCCGGTGACGAGTTGCTCTGCGAGGCTGCGCGCCGGCTCCAGGCAATCGCCGGGGATCAGGCCCTGATCGCGCGGATCGGGGGCGATGAATTCGCGCTGATCATCGAGCAAGCCGGCGACCAGCAGGCCCTCGAGGCATTTGCCGAACGGCTTGTAACCGCCATGCGCGCGCCGCTCCAATGTGCCGGGCGCGTCCTGTCGACCCGCGCCAGTGCCGGGCTCGCCGTGTTCCCCGACCATCATCGGGAAGCGGCGGAGTTGATGAAAGATGCCGATATGGCGCTTTATCAGGCCAAGGCGGAGGGACGGTCACGCCTGAGCATCTATTCGCCGGCGGTGCGCAGCCGCATGGAGGAGCGCATCCGTATCGCGCAGGAAGTCGGCGATGCGCTTGCAGCTGACCGGTTCGTGCCGTTCTATCAGCCCAAGATCTGCTTCCGCTCGGGTAAAATCGTCGGATTTGAGGCGCTGGCGCGCTGGATCGATCCGGGACGCGGGGTGCTGACACCGGGATATTTCGGTGCGGCCTTCGAGGATCCCGAAAGCGCCATAGCCATCGGCAATGCCGTGCGCGGGCGAATCGCCGATGACATGGCCGCATGGCGCGACGCGCAACTCGCCTTCGGACGTGTCGCGATCAATCTCTCGAGCGCCGAGTTTGCCGACCCGCAGCTCGCCGCTCGCCTGACCGCCATGTTCCGGGAAAAGAGAATCCGCCCGGACTGGCTCGAGGTCGAGGTGACCGAGACGGTCCTGCTGGGGCGCTCGGCGGAGATCGTGGCGGAGACACTGCATTGTTTCGACGATGCCGGCGTCACCATCGCCCTCGACGATTTCGGAACCGGCTTCGCCTCCCTGACCCATCTCAAGCAGTTTCCGGTCCACCATATCAAGATCGATCGCAGCTTCGTGCGCGATCTCGTGACGGATGCCGACGATGCTGCCATCGTCGCGGCGGTGATTGGCCTCGGGCGCAGCCTGGGCATGATCGTCACGGCCGAAGGCGTGGAGAGCGCCGAGCAGGTGCAGCGTCTTCGCCTGATGGGTTGCGACCGCGCCCAGGGCTTCCACTTCGCCAAACCGATGGCAGGGTCGCGGATCCCGTGGCTGCTGCGAAACTGGGACCCCGCAAGAATGTTTGCGGCGGAGACGGATGAGCCCGCCCCCGCCACGATACCGGCGTCGTACTGAAGGAACGCCCTCAGGCCGCCTTGCGATTGACGTCACGCACGGCGATTTCGCTGAGATGCTTGTCGCCGTCGCGGGTGCGCGAGAGGCAGGCTGCGAGGGTTGCCGCATCGTCCTCATGGCCCAGACGCTCGGCGAAGGCGGCGAGGCTGCCATAGACGGCGATCGCATAATGGGTCATGCGCTGGTACTGGGCGATGATCATCGCGTCACGCACATCCGAATCTGCGAAATCGCTGTCGATGGCATGGCTTTGCGCCTCGCGCACGAGACCCGCCATGGCCTTGCAATGCCCCTCGCGGGGCTCCGCGTCATGGCGCGCGAGAATGCTCGCCACGGCCTCCATGCCGCGCTCGATGCCCTCGACACCGGCGCGCAGGGCGGATTCGAGATGAGCGTTTCCAGCTGCATCGGCGAGGCGCGCCGTCAGCGTCCGTGCCTGGCTGTCGGCACTGTGGATATCCTGAAGCTGGTCGATATAGAGATCGCGCAGATTGGCGATGGTCATCGGCATCTCCTCTGGTTCGGGTTGCCCTCACCGAACCAATGTCGCGCCCCCTGCCGGCGTTCCTGAAAACACGGCCTGCCGGACGCGACACCTTGACGCCATCAGGATCCCGGATACTCCCTTCGACCGCCTCACTCGCCAGCCGGTTGCGGCAGCGGTGCCAACACGGGCGCCCCGGCACGGATGCGGGCGGTGCGATCCGCCTGCGTCGCGATCCGCGTGGCACGCGCCACGACGGGCGGGGGCGTGATGTCTTCCGGGATTGCCGCGAAACGCCGACGCGCCATCACTCTCCCGAGCGCCGGACTCGTGCCGAAGCGGCAGAAGGGAATCGCCAGAAGCGGGCCGAGCGCCACCGGGATGACCCACGGGAGGATATGCGGCGCCTGCATCCAGAAACCCAGCAGGGTCACGGTTGCGAACATGGTCTGCGGCCAGAACCGTGCCGCCGCTTCGGCCCAGGTGACCGCGAAACCATGCCGGCGCTGGACCTGCCATGTGAGCCCGCGACCGCGCATCAGGCCCAGGATGAACAGCGCCTCGGCAATGGCCATGATCGGCGCGAGGATCACCCCGTGGAGAAATTCCGCGCCGCCGCTGCGCAGGAGCCGCCAGCCGCCGCCATAGCTGCGCCTGCTGCGTGCATCGGAAAGCGCATCGATCAGGCCGGCGATCTTGGGCGCGAAGGTCATCGTGACCATGCCGGCGAGCAGCCACAAGCCGAGGCTCGACGGGGCAGCGCCCCAGGGGTTGTCGGCAATGGTACCACCTTCGACCCCGAACGCGCCCTGCACGAAGCCCAGAGCCATGAAGACGAGCCAGGCCGGGCCGGAGAGATACATCAGAATGGCGAGCGCCAGCTGCAGCCGCGCCATGGCCGGCCAGCCGGGCTTCGTCACCAGTTTGAGATATTGCAGATTGCCCTGGCACCAGCGCAGGGAACGACGCACGAATTCCGGCAGGCAGGGTGGGTTGATCTCGTAGCTGCCATACTCGTCGGGGAGCACGCGCACGTCATAGCCGCCGCGCAACATCTGCGCCGCTTCGAGCTGGTCGTGGCTCAGCACGAGGCCCGAGAGCGGGCCGCGCCCGGGCAGGGTGGGCAGGCGGCAATGGCGCATGAAGGCATCGATGCGGATGATCGCATTGTGCCCCCAATACGGCCCCGCAGGACCCTGCCACCAGGCCGCGCCGAGCGCATAGGCGCGCATGCCGTGGCGCATGCCGAACTGGAACATGCGGGTGAAGGCGACGCGGCTCGGCAGGCCGGCGATCAGCGTCTGGCAGATGCCGAGCCTGGGATTGCAATCCATCACCCGCACCAGCCGGCGGATCGCCCCGCCACTCATCAGGCTGTCGGCGTCGAGCACGACCATGTAATCGAAATCAGCCCCGCGCCGCTCCAGCCATTCCCAGAGATTGCCGGTCTTGTGGCCCGAATTGTCGGAGCGGCGGCGGTAGTGGAAGCGGGCGGCGAAGGTGATGCGGTTCCGGAAAGCCTGGACGGCGCGCGATTCCTCCGCGGACCGGAAGGCGTCCTGCGTGTCGGAAAGCAGGAAGATCTCGAAATTGTCGAGACCGCCGGCCGCATCCAGATCGTCGATGGTCGCCTCGAGGTGCCCCAGCACCATCTGCGGGTCCTCGTCATAGACGGGCACCACGATGGCGGTGCGCCCGGCGAGGGGGCGATCATGCGCATGCAGGCCGGACAGAGGCACGACAGTGTCGAGCGGATTGCGGCGGCCGAGTGCGAGAGCAAGCCCGTAAACGGCGTTCCAGAAGCCGATCACCGTCCAGGGCAGGGTCACGGCGAAGACCGCGAGCATGGCGATATCGATGAGCGAGAGGCCGTTCTGGCCAAGGACGCGGGCCAGCGTGCCCAAAGCCGCGAGCGCGGTCAGCGTCACGAGCAGAAAGAAGACCCGACGGCGCCGGGAAAGGCGACGCGTTTCGGCACGCGTGTCGAGCGGTTGTCCGGTGCGGGACGGATCCCGTGTCGTTGCATTTTTTGCTTCCGGGATGAAATCCAAGAACGCCTCCCACTATACCTGGTTGGACAAACGAGGTCGGAGATCGCCCCGTTCACAGCCCGCGCCACCAAGTGCAGATACGCTGCAGGGGCCGGTTTGGTTCAAGGGCAGGGTTTTTTCATGGCGGCTGAGGCGCACCGCCACAAACAGGGCATCGCGCTCGACGGACGACGTCGCGCCACTCGCCCCGCTTTCTCCGTAGGTTGCGTGCTTTGCCGACGCAGCATCACGTTATCGTGATCATCACCGCCGATCGGCCTCGAGGGCACCGGCGAGGGCCTCGTTCTCGGCCCGGATACGGATTGTGAGCAGGATCGCATTCGCAATGCTGAAAGCGAGCGCGAAGAGCGGCAACCCGAAGGCGAGGGGCAGAATCGCGATTTCCGCGATGACGATCCAGTAATTGGGATGCGAGAGATAGCGATAGGGGCCCGTGCGGATCGGCTGCGCACCGGGCACGACGATGATCCGCGTCGTCCAGCGATCGCCGAGGCTGGCGATCGTCCAGATCCGCGCCGCCTGCAGGAGAGCGAAGACCACGACCAGCGGCCAGGAGACGGCGGCGTCATGGGCGAGCAGCCACAGTCCCGCGAGCCAGAGCCCATGCATGACGACGATCGCCGGATAATGGCCGGGCGCATGCTCGACGGCACCGCGCGCCATCAGCGCGGCCGTGTTGCGCTTCGCAATGACGAGTTCGGCAAGGCGCTGCAGCGTCACGAGGGCGAGGATGACGGCGGCGAGACTCATCGGGCGGGCTCCATAAGGGCGCAACTCAGGGTGAAGCCCGGCCCCAGGGCCCCGAGCAGGGTCGGGCCGCGCAGTCCCGCCTTCACGGCCCGCTCCAGCACAAAGAGAACGGTCGGCGCACTCATGTTGCCGTATCCGCGCAGCACCTCGCGCTCGCGCTGCAGGGACCCGCTTTCGAGCATCAGCGCGTCTTCGAGCGCATCGATCACCTTGGCACCACCCGGATGCAGGACGTAGTCGACGATCGTCTCCCGTGCGACGCCCCAACCGGCGAGGATCCGCGCCAAGGCATCGGGGAGATGCGCGCGGGCAAAGCCCGGTATGGCCTGGGAGAAGATAACGCCGAGCCCCTCCTCGCCGATATCCCAGCCCATGATATCGAGGGTATCGGGCCAGGTATGCTCGGCGCTCCCGACCACCCGCACGCCCGCGCTGCCCTCCTCACCCGCCCGCAGGAGACACGCGGCGGCGCCGTCACCGAACAGGGCCGATGCGACGATATCCGCCTTGTTCGGTGCCAGTGAGCGAAAGGCGAGCGTGCAGGTTTCGACGACGACGAGAAGCACCTTTTCCCACGGCGCGGCTTCGGCGAGGCGTGCGGCGAGGGTCAGCCCGCTCGCCCCGCCGGCACAGCCCAGCCCGAAGACAGGCACGCGCCGGACATCCTCGCGGAATCCCATGGTGATGAGCGCCCGAGCTTCGAGCCCTGGCGTGGCGATCCCCGTGGAGGAGACGGTGACGATGGTATCGACCTCCCGCGCGGCGAAACCGGCATGCTGCAGGGCGCCGTTCGCGGCCTCGATGAAGAGCTCCGTCGCCTTTTCCAGAAAAACATGGCTGCGATCGCGCCAGCCGCGAGGCTCCCGGTACCAGTCGATCGGCATCACGGCATGGCGTTTGTCGATGGCGGCATTGGTGAAGACGGATTCGAGGCGCGCGAATCCCGCAAAGCGCGGCGCCAGAATGTCTCTTGCGGCCGACAGGGCATCTTCCTGGGTAAACTGGTAGGGCGGCACCGCCGTGGCGATGCCGAGAATCGCGGCTTTGCGGGACACGTCAAGCTCCTGTGCGGCGCAGCTCGGCACCGCTCGATGGAAGATATACGCATGAACCGGGACAGGCGATCACTTCAGACGCGGCATCGGACACGGCGTCGCAAAGCTTGCGAAACACCCCGGTGCGCGCCATTTACCCAATGTGAGGCAATTTAAGGTTTGATCACGCCACCATGATCCGCTACGCGCTCGCCTGTGATCAGGCGCATGAATTCGAGAGCTGGTTTCCCTCGGGCGATGCCTTCGAGGAGCAGCGCACGCGTGGCTTGGTCGCCTGCCCCGTCTGCGGATCGGGCCGGATCGACAAGCGTATCATGGCCCCGGCGGTTGCGCGCAGCGACCGTGGAGCTCAACCCGCTTCCGCTGTCGCGGGGGATACACAGTCCGCACAGGCACCCACATCAGCTGCTGCAGCTCCTGCAGTTGCCGAAAGCGCGGCGCCCGTGGCGCTGTTCGGCGAACGCGAGAAAGCCCTGCGCGCCATGATCCGCGAAATCCATGCTCAGGTGACGCAGAATGCCGAGAATGTCGGCGAGCGTTTCGTCCAGGAGGCGCGGCGCATGCATTACGGTGAAGCCGAGGAGCGTGCCATCTACGGCCAGGCGAGTCTCGACGAGGCGC
The DNA here is from genome assembly GCA_020832565.1 of Salinarimonas sp. Taxonomy (GTDB): domain Bacteria; phylum Pseudomonadota; class Alphaproteobacteria; order Rhizobiales; family Beijerinckiaceae; genus Saliniramus. Next base: position 49,724 of record JAFIEI010000021.1, read on the forward strand.
GCGAGCTCATCGAGGAAGGCGTCCCCGTCCAGCCCCTGCCCGACCTCGCCGACGACCGCAACTGACGCTGCTCAGAGGGTCGCTGCAATCAGAGCGCTGCCGCCAGGTCGCGCGGCGAAGCGGGTACGTGCCCGGCCAGGATATCGCGAAACAGGGCCGGAATGCCGGCGGGATCGATCACCAGCCCCGGCACCGCGAGCGCGGTCGGCGTCCACCAGCGCACATCCAGCACCGGATCACCTTCGGTCTCCTGCAGCCGCGATGTGTCGATGCGGTCATGCGGGGCACGTACGAGGAAATAGGTCTCGCGCACGAAGCGCTTGCGCGAAAACAGCGTCTGCGGGCAGGCGCGATGAGCCACGACGGGGCCCAGCGTGAGGCCCGTGAGGCCGGTCTCCTCGGCGAGTTCGCGCAGGCAGGTCTGCTGTGGCGTCTCCCCCGGCTCGCGCCCGCCGCCCGGGGTGTACCAGAAATCGCGTTTTCCGGGCCGGGCTGGATCGACGTCGCGCGCCGCCTCGTAGCAGATCAGCAGCAAACGGTCGGACGGATCGATCAGGATGGCACGGGCGGTCTCGCGCTCGGGCAAATCCGTCGGATTCACGCCGGGCGCGCTCACAGGAGCGCGTCCAGCGCGCGCAGATCGACATTGGCGCCACAGACCAGCACGCCGACACGCTCGCCGGGCTGCGGGCGATAGACGCCGCTGATCAGCGCGCCGAGTGCCGCCGCCCCGCCGGGTTCGGTGGCGATACGCCAGTCGCGCCAGAGCTGGCGCTGGGCCTCGACGATGGCATCGTCGGAAACGAGCGCCACGTGATCGATCGCCGCGCGGCAGATTTCATGCACGAGCGCGCCGGTATTGCGCGCGCCCAGCGAATCGGCGGCAACCGAATGCACCTCGACATCGACCGGGCCACCGGCTTCGAGGGCGGCATGCAGCGCGCAGGAACCGGCCGGCTCGACCGCGACGACCTTGATGCGCCCGCGAAAGAAAGCCCCGATCCCGGAGACCAGCCCGCCACCACCGGCAGCCACCAGCACCGTATCCAGCCCGGGCTCGTCCTCTTCCCATTCGATCGCCACCGTGCCCTGCCCGGCAATGGTCTCGGGCGCGTCATAAGCATGGATCGACAGCGCACCGGTCTCCGCCATGTACTCCGCGCAGGCGATTGCCGCATCCGCGTAGCGCGGCCCGCCGATCACCACCTCGGCACCGTGCCGGCGAATGGCGTCGACCTTGGGCTTGCTCGCGATCTCCGGCACGAAGATGCGCGCGGGCACGCCCAGCATGCGCGCAGCATAGGCGACAGCCGCACCATGATTGCCGCCGGAAGCCGCAGCCACGCCGGCTTCGGGGATATCCTTGCTCAACAACGTGTTGAAGGCCCCGCGTGGCTTGAAGGAACCGGCATGCTGGAGGAATTCGAGCTTGAGCGACACCGGACCGTCATGGCCGAATCCACCGCGGGGCAAGCCGATCACCGGGGTGCGGCGGATGTGATCGCGGATGCGCGCATGGGCGGCGCGGATATCCTCGGGGGTGACGGGCAGGCTCATTGGACGGTTTCCGGATATGTGTGACTTGAAGGACCGATTTCGATCACGTCTCTACCACGACGCAGCACGCGCACCACCGGGATTCCCTCACCCGGCGCGTGCCGCAATGCCCGCGCCGGCATCCGCTTCCGCCTCGGTGACGGCGGCCTGCAGGGCGCTCTCGTCCACATCCTCGATCGGCGCCCGGACCTTGACGGCACGGGTGCGCGCACCCGGTTCCATGATCAGGACCACCGTTTCCTGCCCCGGACAGGCGGGGTCGGTGCAGTTGATCTCGTTGACCTTGACGATTGTATCGGCGGACAGGCCGAGCACCTCGACGGCGAGCGCACGCACGCGTTCGATCTCGGCCCGGTCGATCCCGCCCGATGGCACGACATTGCGCAGCAAGCCCGCGAAAGCGCCCTTCAGCATGGCAAAATGCTCCATCAGCGCCGGCGAATCGCAAGAAACCGCCAGCGCAGCTCGATCATGCCGGCACGGCGTGCCGGCGGCAAGCCACCCCTTCAGTCGTGGGAATGACCGTGATCGTCATTCTGGTCATGATCATGACCGTGATCGTGATCGTGATCGTGGTCGTGCGCATGTCCACCCGGCGCACGCGGCGAACCCATCGGGGCCACCGCATAGGTGATGGCGATCTCGCCGGCACGTTCGAAAACGAGCGTACCGCTGACGGGTTCGTCGGCGACGACCGGGCTCTCCAGATTCATGAACATGGCGTGGTAGCTCCCGGGCTCCAGCGTCACGCTCTCCCCGGGGGGAATTTCGAGCCCGCCCTCGACCTCGGCCATGCGCGCGACGCCGTCGACCATCTCCATCGAATGCACCTCGAATCGCGGCGCGATCTCGACGGAACCGCCGATCAGGCGGTCGGGCTCGGCGCCGTTATTGGTGATGACCATGTAGCCGCCCGCGACCCGCGCGCTGCCTGGGGTCACGCGTGTCCAGGGGGTTTCGATGGTGATGTCGCCGATAGCGAAGCTCTCCGCCTGCGCGGTCGCGGCGGGGACGAGTGCGATTGCGCAGGAGAAACCGAAGGCGGCAAGGGCCGCTTTGCGAATTGTAACAAGGGTCATGATCGAACCTTCGTCGTCGTGAAGCCCGGGGCGCCGGAAGGCCCGGCGCCGCCCGTGCTTCGTGCATTAGGGAAACAGCGAATTCAGACAAGGACGATCAAGACCGGCGGGCCCCGTGGCCCATATGCGCGCACGACAGGCGCTGCGGGCAGATCGCCCTGTTCCCGCAGGCCGGAGAGGGCGATGCGCGCCACGGAGCGGGCATCGAAGCCGAGTATCGTGGCATCCGGCGCGGGCGGCAGCGGCGGCGCCGGCGGGACCGGGCAGCCGGACAGACATTCCGCCTTGTGGCGCGCCGCGCCATGGGGATCGTGATGATGACCTGCCTCGAGCAGGCAATGAATGCCCGGCTCGCCCAGCGCATGCGCCTGTTGTGCGGCGAGCAGCGTTCCCGCGAGAAAGCCCGAGAGCGCGAAGGCATAGAGCAGGACGACCACGCCGGCGCGGCGCATCACGGCTCGCGGCCATCCGCGGGGGGATGGCGCGCGCGCAATGTCGGTGATGGTGCCGGACCGGTTCATGGCACTTCCTTAGCCGAAGTGCCGTGAACCGGGCAATGCGGCTTTTGCGGCGCCTATCAGCCCCGCAGCGTTTTTACCCGCGCAGGGCTTTGGCCACCGCCTCGGCATAGACCCGGGCACCGAGGATGATGTCCTCTTCTGCCGTATCCTCGGTCCAGTGATGGCTGATGCCGCCGATCGAGGGCACGAACAGCATGGCTGCGGGCATGATGCGGGCGAGATATTGCGCGTCATGGCCGGCACCGCTGGGCATGCGGATGCATTTGCCCGGCGCGTGGATTGCCGCAGCAGCATCGATGGCGTCCTGCAGGCCCGCATCCATGCGCGCGGGCTTGCTCTGGCCCAGCACCTCGATCGAGGCCCCGCAAACGCCCTCGGCTTCGATCTCGGCGATGATCGCGTGCAACGCGTCATGCAACCGGTCGAGGACCGCGTCGTCCGCGTCGCGGAACTGGAAGAGGACTTCCGCGCGACCGGGAATGATGCTCGGCGCACCCGGCTCCAGCGTGACGCGACCCGCCGTCCAGACCGTGCGCTCGCCGCAGATCTGCGGGAAGCGCTCGTCGATCTTCGCGAGCGCCCGCATGGCAGCGCGCCCGGCATCCCGGCGACGCTTCATGCTGGTGGTGCCGGCGTGATTCTGCTCGCCGGTGAAGACCAGCTTGTATTGCCAGATGGCCACGATCGCCGTGACGTTGCCGATCTTGAGATCGGACGAGATCAGCGTATCCCCCTGTTCGATATGCGCCTCGAAGAAGGCCTTGTAGCGCCCCTCTTCGCAGCGCACGCGCGATTGGCCCGCGAGACCGGTTTCCTCCAGCGCCCGGCGCAGGGGTTTGCCGTCATAGCGGTTGGCGGCGGCGTCGATCTCGGATTCTTCCAGAATGCCGAGGAAGGATTTCGAACCCAGAAACGAGCCGTAATGGCCCTCCTCGTCGCACAGGGCGATCACGTCGACCGCGCAATCGGCAAAGCCGCCGTCATCGGCGATGGCACGGGCGGCTTCCAGCCCGAAGATCACCCCGAGCGCCCCGTCGAGCCAACCCGCATGGTTCTGGCTCTCCAGATGCGAACCGGTGAGGATCTTCGGCCCGGCCGCCTCGCGCCGTCCGAAGACCGAGCCGATCCCGTCGATGCGCGCCTCGAGCCCGGCTTCGCGCATGCGCCCGACGAGCCAGTGCCGGGCTTCCATGTCCTGCGGTGAGAAAGTGGGACGGTGGACGCCGGTCTTGTAGGTGCCGATGCCGCGCAAATGATTGAGATCGCCCATGAGGCGTTCAGGATTGATCTTGACCATGGCTGTCTCCTCGTTGCGCGGAAGGGAACAGCGATGTGGCAGCCGTGGCAAGAGGCGTTTTCTCACGATGCGGAATCGCGCGACACCCCGAATCCGACTGCCGGAATCGAGGCAAAATGCGTAGGACTTTCGGTCGGGTTGCCTGCAGGCGAATTTGTCCCCTAAATTCCGCTCAAGAGACTCGCCCGCCGGGGATCGCGTGATCGCCCGCAACGGACAGACTTCCTGGGGAGGAAAAACATGTCTGAGAAATTGTATCCGGTTTCGCAGGAATGGGCGGAGCGCGCCCATGTCGACAAGGCGCTCTATGAGAAGATGTATCAGGCCAGCATCGATGATCCGGATGCCTTCTGGGGCGAGCACGGCAAGCGGATCGACTGGTTCACGCCCTATACCAGGGTGAAGAACACCCATTACGGCAAGGACGAAGTCTCCATCCGCTGGTTCGAGGACGGCACCACCAATGCCGCGCATAACTGCATCGACCGACACCTGGAAAAGCGCGGCGATCAGGTCGCGATCATCTGGGAGGGGGACGACCCGTCCGAATCGAAGAAGATCACCTATCGCGAATTGCACGATCACGTCTGCCGCTGGGCCAACGTCCTGCGCAACCGCAATGTCGAGAAGGGTGACAGGGTCACGATCTACCTGCCGATGATCCCCGAAGCCGCCTATGCGATGCTGGCGTGCGCGCGGCTCGGCGCGATCCATTCCGTCGTCTTCGGCGGCTTCTCCCCGGATTCACTCGCCGGACGCATTGCCGATTGCGGCTCGAAGACCGTGATCACCGCGGATGAGGGCCTGCGCGGCGGGCGCAAGGTGCCGCTCAAGGCCAATGTCGATGCCGCCGTCGCGCGCCTGCCGGAAGGCTCGGTCGAGCACGTCGTCGTGGTCAGGCGCACCGGCGGCAATGTCGCCATGGAGGCCGGGCGGGACGTCTACTACCACGAAGCTGCGGAAATGGTGACGGCGGACTGCCCCTGCGAGGAAGTGAATGCGGAGGATCCGCTGTTCATACTTTACACTTCGGGCTCCACCGGCAGCCCCAAGGGCGTGCTGCACACCACCGGCGGCTATCTCGTCTATGCCTCGATGACGCATCAATATGTCTTCGATTATCAGGAGGGCGAGATCTACTGGTGCACGGCGGATGTCGGCTGGGTCACCGGCCACAGCTACATCCTCTACGGTCCGCTCGCCAACGGCGCGACGACGCTGATGTTCGAGGGCGTGCCCAATTATCCCTCGATCTCGCGGTTCTGGGACGTGGTCGACAAGCACGAGGTCAACACGTTCTACACCGCCCCCACCGCGATCCGCTCGCTGATGGGTGCCGGCGAAGAGCCCGTGAAGAAGACCTCGCGCAAGAGCCTGCGCCTGCTCGGCTCGGTCGGTGAGCCGATCAACCCGGAAGCCTGGGAATGGTACCATCGCGTGGTCGGTGACGAACGCTGCCCGATCGTCGATACCTGGTGGCAGACCGAGACCGGCGGCATTCTCATTACCCCGCTGCCCGGCGCCATCGACCAGAAACCCGGCTCGGCCACCCTGCCCTTCTTCGGCGTCAGGCCGGTCATCGTCGATGCCGACGGCAAGGAGCTCGACGGCGCCTGCGAGGGCAACCTGTGTATCGCCGACAGCTGGCCGGGCCAGATGCGCACCGTGTTCGGCGATCACGAGCGCTTCATCCAGACCTATTTCTCGACCTATCCGGGCAAGTACTTCACCGGCGACGGCTGTCGCCGCGATGCCGACGGCTACTACTGGATCACGGGGCGCGTCGATGACGTGATCAACGTCTCCGGCCACCGCATGGGTACGGCCGAGGTCGAGAGTGCGCTGGTGGCGCATGAGAAGGTATCCGAGGCCGCCGTGGTCGGTTATCCCCACGACATCAAGGGCCAGGGCATCTATGCCTATGTCACGCTGATGACGGGGATCGAGCCCTCGGAGGAGTTGCGCAAGGAACTCGTCACCTGGGTGCGCAAGGAAATCGGTCCGATCGCGACGCCGGATCTGATCCAGTTCGCCCCCGGCCTGCCCAAGACCCGCTCCGGCAAGATCATGCGCCGCATCCTGCGCAAGATCGCCGAGGACGAGTTCGGGTCGCTGGGCGACACCTCGACGCTTGCGGAACCCGCCGTGGTCGACGATCTGATCGCGAATCGGCAGAACCGACACGACTGACCCGGCCTCGTATCGGCCATGCCCGGCGCGATCGAGGCATGGCACCGAGCGAAACAGCCGATCACCATCGAGACCCGGGCACGTCCCGGGTCTCGTGCATTCATCGCCATGGATTCGTCGGCCGCGAACTCACGCGCAGGGTCGCAGGGGCAACATATGTTCAGCAAGGCAATTGCGCAGCGGAATGCACATCGCCCGACCGCAACCTGCGGGCAAGGATCGAAATCACATCGGGGTTGAGCCTGCGCCGGAATCATGAATAACTTGTCGTGATCTTGAGATCAGTCAAACGGAAGCAATCACAACTTCGGCTTTGTGATGCCCCAAGCCGATATCGGCCTGGCGATAGCAGGAGCCAGACAATGAACCGCGCAGGTTGGTCTCGCAGGCGTCTGGGCAGCGCGCCCGCCTATGAACGGCGCTACGGTTATTCGCGCGGCATTGCCGAAGATCCGTTCATCTTCATCTCGGGTACCACCGCCCTCGATCCCACGACTTTCACCGTTTCGGGCGACACGGCGCAGCAGACACGGCGCGCCTGGGGCAGTATCGCGGCCGCCCTCGGGCAGGTGGAAAGCAGCCTTGAGGAGATCGTGCGCGTCACCTGCATGATCACCGATCCGACCGATGCGCAAACCGTCCTCGCCCTCTCGCGCGACGCACTCACGGGGGGGCGCAGCCATGTGGCAGGGCCGGACGAACTGCCGACACTGACATTGATCGCCGTGCGCCAGCTCTTCAATCCGCAGATGCGTGTCGCGATCGAGGTCACGGCGCTCTGGAGAGGCTATACGCTGGCACGAAAATAAATGCACAATGTTTTTGCACCATGCCTTCTAAATATGCACGAGGGTTTGAAGTAAATCATTCAACCGGCATGAAACAATTCTATACTATGCATGCAGGCAGTGATGCCTTGAAGGAGCCGACGAAAACCGATGCGCCGCTTTATTTCCACGACACGTTCTCCCGAAGCGGCGTTCGGTTTCGCCCGCGCAGTCATTCAGGACCCTTTCGTCTTTCTTTCGTGTGTCTACGGATACGACCCGGAGAGCATGACGATGCCCGACGACGTCACCCAGCAGGCGAGCAATTGCTGGGATTCCATCGCGGCTACACTTCAAGGGGCCGAGAGCCGGCTCGAAGAAATCGTCAAGGCCCGCATCTACGTCACCGATCCCGCCTATGGCGAACCCGTGCTCGACCAGTGCGCGCGCCGCATGGCGGACATATTGCCGGCCTCGACCCTGGTGGTGGTATCCGGCCTGATGCGCCCGGAGATCAAGGTCGGCATCGAGGTCACGGCGATGTGGTCACTTGCGCGCGAATGGTAGCATCGCGCCCGACGCTCCCGCCCCACTGATTGCGCCCCGGACCAAGGCGGTATAGGGGAAGGGCAATACGGGAGGAGAGCGCATGCGGCGAGCACGCAGCGCCTGCGGGGTAACAGCACCCTTTCCCGGCGATGCAGGATCGGGACGACGGCATGAACGGCAAGAGCGGCAGCGCAGGAGCGGAACGCGGCAAGCGCGCGGCACGAAGTGGCGCGACAAAAGGGTCTCCTGAAAGGATTCGCGCGTCGAAACCGAAAGCGGGAACGGAATCCGGCAAGGCAATCGGCAAGGCAATCGGCAAGGCAATCGGCAAGGCACCCGACAAGGCATTCGGCAAGGCATTGGGCAAG
>JAFIEI010000079.1 GCA_020832565.1 Salinarimonas sp.
CGCGATCATGGTGGCGATCTTGATCGCGCACGGGCAGCCTATGGCGGCGCGCCCGGCGACTGGATCGATCTGTCCACCGGCATCAACCGGGTGGCCTATCCGATGCCGCTGCTCGGCCCCGCCGATCTGTGCGCCCTGCCGCAACGCGAGGCGCTCGACGATCTGATCGCAGCCGCGCGCGCGGCCTATGAGACTCGCGCCGCGATCCTGCCCCTCGCCGGCGCCCAGGCCGCGATCCAGCTGGTCCCCCGGCTGGTGCGCGACAAGGTATCTGCGCAGGTCGCTATCGATGCGCGGGTGCTGGCGCCGACCTATAACGAGCATGCCGGAGCGCTCAGCGGCGCGGGGATCGCCGTGCGCGAGGTCGCGGAGGCCTCGGACCTCGCAGGGGCGGATGTGGCGATCCTGGTCAATCCCAACAATCCCGACGGGCGTCGTCATGAGCCGGCAAATTTTTTTGTGCTTGCGGAGCGTGTCGGGTTGCTGGTGGTCGACGAGAGCTTCGCCGATGCCGAGCCAAATCTGACGCTTGCAAAGGGTTTAAGTGATGATGCGCCGGCTAATGTTCTCGTGCTGCGCTCCTTCGGCAAGTTCTACGGCCTGGCCGGCTTGCGGCTCGGTTTCGCCCTCGGTGCGCCGGCGCTGATCGCGCATTTGCAGGCCTTAGCCGGCCCCTGGGCGGTTTCCGGGCCGGCGATTGCGGCGGGGCGCGTCGCCTTGCGGGATGCGCCATGGCGTGCCCGGACGATCGCGCGGCTCACGGAAGATTGCGCGCGCCTTGATGCGCTCGCCACCCGTTGCGGCTGGCGGCTGATCGGCGGCACGGCCCTGTTTCGCAGCTATGCCGTCCCCGGTGGCGCTGCAGCCGCTCAGGCAGCCCTCGCCCAAAGGATGATCTGGAGCCGCGTCTTCCCCTATGCGCAGGATTGGCTCCGCCTCGGCCTGCCGGGCAGTGAGGAGGAATGGCGGCGGCTGGAGGCGGCGTTGCCGGAAGAAAGGGCCCTTGGGAAATGAACGGTGATATCGAACGTGGCAGGCTCGGGCAGAGCTTCGACGACTTCCTTGAAGAGCAGGGAACCCGCGAAAGAACTTCCGAGATAGCCATCAAGCGCGTGATCGCCCATCAACTGGCCGAGGCGATGGCGGCCGGGGACATCACCAAAGCCGAGCTTGCCCGCAAGCTGGAAACCAGCCGTTCGCAGGTTGATCGCCTGCTCGATCCCGACAATGACGGGGTCACGCTCGGCGCGTTGAGCCGCGCGGCGCAAGCCGTCGGGCGCTCCTTGCGTTTGGAGCTTTCCTGATCACAACGGAAGTTACCTAATTCTTGCCCGCGCCGAAACGCGACGGCGCGGGCGGGCGGGACTGCCGGACATTACTACTGCTGTGACGCCAGTCGCAGTTCCAGCCGCCTGATCGCCAGGATCACCCGATTGGCCTGCATCTGGGGCATCAATGCCATCTTTATTTGCGTGGCCAGGATCGCCAGTGTTGCAGCCGACAGGCCCCATTTGATCGCTGCCAGTACATCGGTCGCGGCGTAGAAGTGCCATCCTGCCCATATAGCGGCCAGGAACATCACGGTCTGCACGACCATCAGCACCCATGTGACCCAGCCCTGCGGGCCGCGCATGGTGGAAAAGGCCAGAGCGAAGAATCCCGGCTCGCTCGCGTCCTCGGGCAGCCCCAGGTCATTGTCGGCAAGTGCCGCGGCAATGCGGCGGTCAAGTTCGTCCATTGTCGTCTCCTGTCATCAGGGCCCGTAAGCGGTGGCGGGCATGCATGAGCCGGGTCTTGACGGTGCCCGGCGGAATAGCGAGCGCGGTGGCCACCTCGGCCACCGAGAGTCCCTCCAGATAGAAAAGCGCCAAAGCCGCCCGCTGGCCTCTTGGCAATTCCTTGATCGCCGTTCCCAGATCGGGCGGGTCGGCGCACGGTTCGGCATGCTGTCGGGCGAGTTCGGCCATCGTTTCGCGCGTCCGTATGCGCGCCTTGAGTTCGCGCGCGGCGGCGCGGGTCACGATGGCGAGCGCCCAGGGAAGAAATGCCCGGTCGTCGCGCAGACTATGCAGCCCGCGAGCCATGGCTACCCAGGCTTCCTGCACGATATCCCGGGCCGTTTCATCCTCATCCGTCAGGCGGCGGGCATGGGCCAGCAATCGTGGTCCGGCAAGTTCGACCAGCGCAGAGAAGTCCCGCGCGCGTCCGAGCCGGGCGCCGACAACATGGAGCGCGAGCAAGGCGCGAAGTTTTTCGGATCTGTCCACCTTGACCCCCCTTCGCCCTGAAGGTGCGCGGGATTCGCCAAAAGGTTCAATCCTGATTTGACTCAAGCAGGGTTTTGGAGCGTAACGCAGCAAAGGTCGGGTCTCGCGTTGCCCGATTGATCACATGCTGCATCGACCGCTTTCCGCGTGGTGTCTTCTTGTCCAGCCGCCGGATGATCACGGCAGGTCCATATGCTTGCTGATGCCATGCTCCCGACGGATGCCCCTTCCACTCTGGAGTATCAAACCAACAATATCTCCTGCGAGACGGTTCTGTGGACGCAGACGGAGTGGCTCCTCATCGCGCCGGGGCTTGCTGCTTTGGAAAACCTGCTCTTGCATTCCTGCGGCTTTCCTGCGCGCGCGCGAGCCGTTATGCAGCCGCAACGACAGCAATCCGAGGATGATCCCGTGACGATCCCTGCCGCCTCGCATTACCCTTCCCGCCGCTCGCCGGTTCTCGCGCGCAACATGGTCGCGACTTCGCAGCCGCTTGCGGCGCAGGCCGGCATCGGCATGCTCGCGCGTGGCGGTAATGCGGTCGATGCGGCGCTCGCCGCCGCGATCACGCTGGTCCTCGTCGAGCCCACCGGCAACGGGCTGGGCAGCGACGCTTTCGCCGTTCTCTGGGACGGCAAGGAATTGCACGGGCTCAACGCCTCGGGGCGCTCCCCCGCCGCTTGGAATCCGGAGCGCTTTCCCGACGGCATGGCCGAGCGCGGCTGGGAAAGCGTCACCGTACCCGGCGCCGTCAGCGCCTGGGTGGATCTCTCGCAGCGTTTCGGCAGGCTGCCCTTCGAGACCCTGTTCGAACCCGCGATCCGCTATGCGCGCGAAGGTTTCCACGTCTCCCCGGTGATTGCGTCACTCTGGGCGCGCGGGGCGGATCTGCTCGGCACGCAGCCTGGCTTTGCGGAAGCCTTCATGCCGAACGGGCGGGCGCCGAAGGCGGGCGAGCTGTTTCGCAACCCGGCCCTGGCCGAGAGTCTGGAGCTGATCGCGCAGACGCGCGGCGAGGCCTTTTATCGCGGCAAGCTGGCGGAGAAGATCGCGGCCTTCGCGCGCGAACACGGCGCGGCCCTGACCGAGGAGGACATGGCCGCGCATGCGAACGACTGGTGCGGCACCGTCCAGGCCTCCTTCGGTGATGTCGCCCTGCACGAGATCCCCCCCAACGGCCAGGGCATTGCCGCCTGCATGGCTTTGGGCATGCTCGAACATTGCGATCTCGCCGGAAACGCCCCCGACAGCGTCGCGGCGCTGCATCTCCAGATCGAGGCGATGAAGCTCGCCCTGCGCGATGCCGAAGCCTATGTGGCCGATCCCGCCGCCATGCAGGAGGTGCGGGTGCAGGATCTGCTCGATCCCGGCTATCTGAAGGCCCGCGCGAAGCTCATTGATCCCGCCCGCGCCACCGATTTCGGCGCCGGCGCCCCGCGCCATGGCGGCACGGTATATCTGACGGCTGCGGATGCATCGGGGATGATGGTCTCCTTCATCCAGTCGAACTATGCCGGCTTCGGCTCCGGCGTGGTGGTTCCCGGAACCGGGATTTCCCTGCAGAACCGTGGCTACGGCTTCGTGACCACCGAGGGCCATCCCAACCGTGTCGGACCACGCAAGCGCCCCTTTCACACCATCATCCCCGGCTTCCTGATGAAAAACGGCGCGCCGCAGATGAGCTTCGGCGTGATGGGTGGGCCGATTCAGGCGCAGGGCCATGTGCAGATGACATTGCGCACGCAGCTCTGGGGGCAGGACCCGCAGGCCGCCGCCGATGCGCCGCGCTGGCGCGTCACCAAGGGCCTCGGCGTCGCCATCGAATCCTCGGCGGGGACGGATGCGCTGCGCGGGCTTGCCGCTCTCGGCCATGACGTGACCAGCGAGGAGCCGGAATCGAGCTTCGGATTCGGCGGCGCGCAGCTGATCCAGCGCATCGAAGGCGGCTATATCGGTGGATCCGACCCACGCAAGGACGGCTGCGTCGTCGGCTATTGAGGAAGCGGGCAAGGTTTCGTGCAGTGGTGACAGGGCGGGTTGCGTGGTTGCGCGCAACTCCGCTCCCGGCCTCTCCGGAGAGGGCAAAACCATCGCAAAATGCGCTAGCCTTGGGCGGATTGTGGTGTTTTTGCGCAATCCCGGGTCCTTAAGGCCCCGTGGGCGGATATTCGGGCTTCGACTTTCGGCGTATTCGGCAAATTCACCCAGCCCGTCTGGGAATATGCCGGCCATGGCGCAGGCCGCTTTCGCGCTATCCTCTGTTCATGCGCATCGCTCAGCGGTGCCGATCCGGCTCCTGCCAGCCTTGTATGCGGAGCCGAGCGGAAGCGGGGGAGAATCGCCATGGCCGAAATCTCCGGGCAATACGAGGGCCCTCTCACCCTGGAATGCGACCTCGTCATGCGTGGCCGCGTCAAGGGGACTGTGACGGTGCCCTCCGGTTCACGGCTCGATCTCGAGGGTCTGATCATGGGCGACCTCGTCGTCGAGGAAGGCGGGGCGGCAATCGTCCACGGTGCGGTGGCCGGCACGCTGGTCAATCACGGCGGTGACGTCGAAGTGCGCGGCACGGTCAATTCCGTGCATGATTACGGTGAACGCCTGACGCGTTTCGGGCGCGATGCCAAGGTGGGCTTCGATCGTACGAAGACCGGCAAGGCATCCACCATGCCGGGCTCCGGCTGACGCCCCCGAAGCTGCAGGGCCTCACGGCAACGCCAGAACCACGATGCCGAGATTGAGCGCGCTGGCATAGGCCACCCAGAGTGCATAGGGCACCATCAGCCAGGCCGCGACCCTGTCGAGCGGCCGGAAGGCGACGATCATGGCAAGGATCAGGGCCAGCAATATGGCGATGACGACGAGCCCGAAGCCGGGGCTCTGCAGCGTGAAGAAGGCCACGCTCCACAAGGCGTTGAAGCCGAGTTGCACGTAGAAGAGAACCAGCGCCCGTTGCCGGCGCCGCGATGCAGGCAGGCCGAGAATGCGCCAGGCCGCATAGATCATCGCGAGGTAGAGCAATGTCCAGACGGGCCCGAACACCCAGTTCGGCGGGTTGAAGAACGGCTTTTCCAGTGTCTGGAACCAGGCGGTGCCGGGGGTCGTCGCCAGCGCCGCGAACCCCCATGCGGCCACGACCGGCAGGATTGCCGCCGCCAGACGCATGATCTGCCGGCGACGCCGGTCCCCGGTCGCCTCGACAGGGCCCGCTTCGCCACCGTTATCGAAACTGCTCACGATCAACCCTCCCGTTCGACCTCGTCTCGCGCCCGAGTCTGCCGCACGCTTTTCGGCTTTGCGCGCATGACACCGCGTAAAAGCGCATCGCGCCGGCGCCGAAATTCCTGTAATTCGCCTTTGCGCCCCGCGATCAGCGCGCGGCAACCATCGCCACCGGAGCCGATCCACCATGACCGAAGACGCCTTCTCGCGCCGCAGCCTCACCGTCCAGGCACTCGGCAGGATCGACGAGACAACGCGCGCCGTGGTGCCGCCGATCCATGTCGCGACGACATATATCCGCGACCCCGACAATGCCTATTCTTCCGGCTTCGTCTATGGCCGTCCCGACAATGCGACGATCCGCGAGGCGGAAGATGTGCTCGCCATGCTCGAGGAGGCGCGTGGCGGGGCCATGCTGTTCGGCTCCGGCATGGCGGCGGCCACGGCCGTCTTCCGTGCCCTCGATCCCGGCGATCACGTGGTGGCGCCAAAGGTGATGTATTGGGCCCTGCGCCACTGGCTCGCCTCCGAGGCGACGCGCTGGGGGCTGCGCATCGATTTCGTGGCGACGGATGATCCAAAGGCGCTGCAGGCCGCGATCATCCCGGGCGAGACGAAGCTCGTCTGGGTGGAGAGCCCGGCCAATCCCCTGTGGAGCGTCACCGATATCGCCGGTGCCGCCGCGATCGCCCATGCGGCGGGCGCGCGCCTCGCCGTCGATTCGACCTGCGCCTCGCCGGTGCACACCCGGCCCCTGACGCTGGGCGCAGATATCGTGATGCATGCGGCGACGAAGATCCTCAACGGCCATTCCGACGTCGTGGCCGGCGCCCTCGCCTTTGCCGCGCAGGATGCGTTTACAGATCGCGTCGCCACGATCCGCAAGGGCGAAGGCGCGATCCTCGGCCCCTTCGAGGCCTATCTGCTGATCCGCGGCCTGCGCACCCTGCATCTGCGGGCCGAGCGCCAGGCGGCGAGCGCGCTCGCGCTGGCCCAGCGTCTCCAGGCGCATCCCGATGTGGCGCAGGTGCTCTATCCGGGCCTGCCCGATCATCCCGGTCACGCCATCGCGGCGCGCCAGATGGAGAACGGTTTCGGCTATATGCTCTCGATCCGGGTGCGGGGCGGTGTCGAGGCCGCGATCGCGACGGCGGCGCAGGTGCGGCTGTGGAAGCGCGCGACCTCGCTCGGCGGCGTGGAGAGCCTGGTCGAGCATCGCGCCTCGATCGAGGGCGAGGGAACCCCGTGCCCGTATGATCTCCTGCGCCTGTCGACCGGCATCGAGGATGTGACCGATCTCTACGCCGATCTCGACCGGGCGCTGCGTGCCGCGCACGGCTGAGGGGCAGCTTGTTCAGGCGGGCGGCGTCGTATCGCCCTCGCTGAGCGGGCGGTGCATCAGGACGGTATCGCGCCACGCATCGTGCTTGTAGCCGAGCGCCGGTATGGTGCCGATATGGGCAAAGCCCAGCGCGCGATGCAGCGCGATCGAGCCGTGCGATTGCGTATCGCCGATCACCGCGATCATGCGGCGAAAGCCGCGCGCCTCGCAGATCTCGATCAGCGCCGTGAGCAGCGCCCGCCCGACCCCCTGTCCCTGAAAGGCGGGGTCGACATAAACCGAATCCTCCACCGTGAAGCGATAGGCGGGTCGCGGGCGATAGGCCGAGGCATAGGCATAGCCGGCAATGCGATCGTCGCGCAGGGCAACGATATAGGGATAGCCGCCGGCGATCAGCACCTCGCGCCGGCGCGCCATCTCGGCCTCATCGGGCGGTGAGAGTTCGAAGGAGGCGGTGCCGTGATGCACGGCATGCGCGTAGATCGCGGTAATGGCGGTGAGATCCGCCGGCGCGGCATCACGAATGCTGGTCGCCATCTCCGCCTCCCCAGTCGCGATCGGCCAGGACTTCCCGCGTATGCTCGCCCAGACGCGGTGACGGCATCTGCGCGGTCATGCGGGCGCCGTCGATCACCATCGGCGAGGCGACCCCGGGAATGGTGCCGCCGCGCGCGGCGGGGGCGGGGAGGTCGGTGCGCATGCCGCGCGCAGTGACGTGCGGATCGCAAAACACGTCCTCGACCGTGTTGATCGGGCCCGCCGGCACGCCCACACGCTCCAGGGCGGCGAGGAGATCGGCGCGGGTGAAGCGGCTGGTCGCAGCCGTGATGATGGCGGCGAGATCGTCGCGGTGGCTCACACGGGAGGTGTTGTCTGCAAAGCGCGGATCGGCTGCTGTCTGCGTGTCGCCGAGAACCTGCATCAGCCGCTGGAACTGGCCGTCATTGCCGGTGGCGATGATCACGTGTCCGTCGCTGACCGGGAATACCTGATAGGGCACGATATTGGGGTGGGCATTGCCCATCCGGGTGGGCGAGCGTCCGGAAACGAGGTAATTCATGGCCTGGTTGGCGAGTACCCCGGTGAGACTGTCGAGCAGCGCCATGTCGATATGGGCGCCCTCGCCGGTCTCGTCGCGTCGGCGCAGGGCGGCCTGGATGGCGATGACGCCATAGAGGCCCGTGAAGATATCGGCGAAGGCGACGCCGATCTTCTGCGGCTCGCCCTCGGGATCGCCGGTGAGATCCATGATGCCGCCCATGCCCTGGATCAGGAAATCGTAACCGGCACGCGCGGCATAGGGGCCGTTCTGGCCGAAGCCGGTCACCGAGCAATAGATCAGGCGCGGATTGAGGGCTTTCAGGCTCTCATAGTCGAGCCCGTATTTCTTCAGGCCGCCGAGCTTGAAATTCTCGATCAGGATATCGGCATGTGTGGCGAGCCGCCGGATCGTCTCCTGGCCTTCCGGCGTGTCGAAAGCCACGGCTACGGAGCGTTTGCCGCGGTTGCACGAATGGTAGTATGCGGCGGAGAGATGCTCCTCGCCCGCGCCCTCGACGAAGGGCGGGCCCCAGGCGCGGGTATCATCGCCGCTGCCGGGTCGCTCGACCTTGACCACGTCGGCGCCCAGATCCGCGAGCGTCTGCCCGATCCAGGGGCCGGCGAGGATACGCGCGAGTTCCAGCACGCGCACGCCCTTCAGGGGCTTGTCGGCTGCGCCGGCTTCGATGGTCCCGTCATCGATCATCACTGCTATCCCGTCGATCGCGCCGGCTGCGGCGCATTCCGTTGATGCCTGAGGCGTCTTCGGCTCTAGCATCTTCGCCACCCGAGCAAAACATACGCGGGCACTCACATCGGTGCGCGGTTTATCCCCAACCGCGAAGGCGCGCGAAAACCGCTTCGCCTGATCCGGCAAAGCCGGTAAGGTCCGCGTCGATCCCGCTCCAGGCCGTCGCGGAACACGCTGCATGTCCACCACGCCCACGAATACGCCAGCCGCAAGCATCGAGCCCGGACTGATTGGGGCTTTCGCCGCACTCGTGGCAGGGGCCGTGGCGATGGGCATATCGCCGGTCTTCGTGCGTTTTGCCGCTGCCGATATCGGACCCTTCGCCAGCGCCTTCTGGCGCGTCTTTCTGGCGCTGCCGGTGCTCTATGTCTGGATGCGCATCGACGAGGCGCGCCGTCCCGGGCTGGCCGGGCGCGCTTCCTGGACGAAGGCGACAATCTTTGCCGGGCTCGCCTTCGTGGGCGATCTGATCTTCTGGCACCTTGCCATCCTGAATACGACCGTGGCCAATGCCACCTTCTTCGCCACCACCGCGCCGATCTTCGTGATCCTGATCTCATGGGCGGTCCTGCGGGTCACCATCGCGCGCGCGACGCTCGCCGGTCTCGCCCTGTGCCTGCTCGGCGGCGGCGCGCTGATCGGCCAGAGCATGCAGATCGCGCCCGAGCGCATCGCCGGTGACGTCTACGGGGTGATCACGGCCTTTTTCTTCGCGCTCTATTTCCTGGGTGTCGAAAAGGCCCGGCGCTCGGGCGGCAGTGCCGGGCGGGTGACTTTCGAGCTCAGCCTGGTGACCGCTGCGGGGCTCTTCGTCGCCGCCATCATCGCCGAACGGCAGATCCTGCCGACGACGCCGGAGGCGATTGCGGCGCTCGTGGCGCTGGCCTTCATCAGCCATGCGGGCGGGCAGGGGCTGCTCTCGGTCGCTCTCGGGCGCCTGCCCGCAGTGTTTTCCTCGCTGGTGATCTTCATTGAGGCCGTCGCAGCCGCCCTGTTCGGCTGGCTGATCCTCTCCGAGGCGCTGACGCTGGTTCAGGCGCTGGGCGGCGCGCTGATCCTCACCGGCATTTGGGTCGCACGCCCGCGCCGCAACCGCCCCGCCCTTCCCGCTGCCGCTCCACCCTGAAACTCCTGCCCGAACGATCCGGAGGCCGCATGCCGACATCCCCCCGCGAGAGCCTGCGCAGCATCTTCGATGCCGCCGTAGCGGCAGCCCATCCGCAGGCCTGCCTGCCGGCGCATCTGCCCCCCGCCCCGGAGCAGGGCCGCATCATCATTCTCGGCGCGGGCAAGGCCGCCGCCAGCATGAGCGAGGTCGCGCTCGCGCATTATCGCGCGCAGGGCATCGACGATGCCCGCATCACCGGGCTCGCCGTCACGCGCCACGGCTATGGCGGCGCGGCGGGGCCGATCAGGATCGTC
The DNA here is from genome assembly GCA_020832565.1 of Salinarimonas sp. Classification (GTDB taxonomy): domain Bacteria; phylum Pseudomonadota; class Alphaproteobacteria; order Rhizobiales; family Beijerinckiaceae; genus Saliniramus. The sequence continues at coordinate 10,046 of JAFIEI010000079.1, forward strand.
GAGGCCGGCCATCCCGTCCCCGATGAAGCCGGAATCGCGGCAACGCGCGAAACACTGGCGCTCGCCGGATCGGCAATGGCGGAGGATCTGGTGCTGGTGTTGCTCTCGGGCGGCGGTTCGGCCAACTGGATCGCGCCGGCCGAGGGCATTGATCTCGCCGAGAAACAGGCGATCACCCGGGCCTTGTTGCGTTCGGGCGCGCCGATCGATGCGATCAATACGGTGCGCAAGCGGCTCTCGCAGATTAAGGGCGGGCGGCTGGCACGCGCGGCGTCTCCGGCCCGGATCGTGACGCTGGCGATCTCCGACGTGCCCCGTGACGATCCCGCCGTGATCGCATCTGGGCCGAGCGTGCCCGACCCCACCACCCATGCCGAGGCCCGCGCCCTCATCGAACGCTACGGCGTCGCACTCTCCGACGCGGCGCAGGCCCTGATGCGCGACGATGCGCCCGAGACGCCCAAACCCGGCGATCCGGTTTTTGCCGAAAGCCGCTTTTCCATCATCGCCCGCCCCCAGGACGCCATGGATGCCGCCTGTGCGCAGGCGCGCCGGGAGGGTTACGAGCCGGTGATGCTCGGCGCCGATCTCGAAGGCGAGGCGCGTGCGGTCGCGGCGGCGCATGCCGGTGACGTGCGCGAAATCCGCCGGGCCGGCAAGCGTGCGGCGCTGATTTCGGGGGGCGAGCTCACGGTGACGATCACCGGCGAGGGGCGCGGCGGCCCGAATCAGGAATACGCGCTGGCGCTTGCGCTCGCCCTCGACGGACTGCCGCGCGTGGCGGCGCTCTCCGGCGATACCGACGGCACCGATGGCGGCATCGGCGCAGCCGATGATCCCGCAGGCGCGATCATCGACGACACGACCCTGTCACGCGCGCATGCAAAAGGGGTCGACGCGCAACGCTATTTGTCGGAAAACGATTCCACGGGCTTTTTCACCGCACTCGACGACCTCCTGATTCCCGGGCCGACACGCACCAATGTCAACGATTGCCGTATCATCCTCATCGATTGAACCCGTCAGGGGCCACGCGCGCCGCGCGATCGCGGTGCTCGCATTCGCCATGATACTCGGCGCCGGCAGTGCCTTCACGGCCACGCCGGCCCATGCGGATCTGCGCCTGTGCAACATGACCGGCAGCCGGGTCGGCGTCTCCATCGGCTATCGTGATCCGCAAGGCTGGGTCACGGAGGGGTGGTGGAACCTCGAGGCGCGCGATTGCGAGACCATTTTCGCCGGCGCCCTGACGTCGCGCTTCTACTACGTCTATGCCGTCGACTACGATCGCGGCGGCGAATGGGGCGGGCGGTCGTTCATGTGTACGCGCGAACGCGAATTCACCATACGCGGCATCGAGGATTGCCTGGTGCGCGGCTATGACCGTAACGGATTTTTCGAAGTCGATACCGGGCAGCAGCGCAGCTGGACGATCCAGTTGACCGACCCGGACAGGCAG
>JAFIEI010000022.1 GCA_020832565.1 Salinarimonas sp.
CTTAAACAGCGCGGCATTCCCGCGTCACGCGACGCGCTCTTCCCTCACGGCGCAATCCGCCGGCAGCAAGAGAGACGATCATGGCTCATACCCGACACGCGCTCTTCCCCCTCGGCCCCGACACCACCCCCTATCGCAAGCTCACCAGCGAGGGCGTCACGGTGGAGAAGATGGGTGAGCGGGAGATGATCGTGGTTGAGCCCGAGGCCCTGCGGCTCCTCGCTGAGCAGGCCATGATGGACATCAACCACCTGCTGCGCCCGGGTCACCTGGCCCAGCTGCGCCAGATCCTGGAAGATCCGGAAGCCACGCCCAATGACCGCTTCGTGGCCTATGACCTCCTGAAGAACGCCAATATCGCAGCCGGTGGCGTGCTGCCCATGTGCCAGGATACCGGCACCGCCATCGTCATGGGCAAGAAGGGCCGTTTCGTCTGGACGGATGGCGGTGACGAGGACGCCATCGCCCAGGGCATCCGCGACGCCTACGACAAGAAGAACCTGCGCTATTCGCAGCTCGCGGCGCTCTCCATGTTCGAGGAGAAGAATACCAAGAACAATCTCCCCGCCCAGATCGAGCTCTATGCCGAGGGCGAGGATGCCTACAAGTTTCTCTTCGTGGCCAAGGGGGGCGGCTCCGCGAACAAGACCTTCCTCTATCAGGCGACGCCTTCGGTGCTGACGAAGGACCGGCTGATGGCCTTCCTGAAGGAGAAGATCCTGACGCTCGGCACCGCCGCCTGCCCGCCCTATCACCTCGCCATCGTCATCGGCGGCACCAGCGCCGAGCTCAATCTTAAGACGGTGAAACTCGCCTCCACGCGCTATCTCGATTCCCTGCCCACCGAGGGCGGCGAGGACGGCCATGCCTTCCGCGATCTCGCGATGGAGGAAGAGGTTCACAAGATGACGCAGCAGCTCGGCGTCGGCGCGCAGTTCGGCGGCAAGTATTTCTGCCACGACGTGCGCGTCATCCGGCTGCCGCGCCACGGCGCCTCGCTGCCGATCGGGCTCGGCGTCTCCTGCTCGGCGGATCGCCAGGCGATCGGCAAGATCACCCGCGAAGGCGTCTTCCTCGAACAGCTCGAGGCGCATCCGGCGGATTACCTGCCCGAGGTGGATGAATCGACGCTCGGCGGCGACGTGGTCAAGATCGATCTCAACCAGCCCATGTCCGACATCCTCGGCACTCTGTCGAAACACCCGATCCGCACGCGTGTCTCGCTGTCGGGCCCGATGATCGTGGCGCGCGACCTCGCCCATTCCAAGATCCGCGAGCGGCTCGATCGCGGCGAGCCGATGCCGGATTATCTCAAGAACCACCCGGTCTACTATGCCGGGCCGGCCAAGACCCCGGAGGGCTACGCCTCCGGCTCCTTCGGGCCGACCACCGCGGGGCGGATGGATTCCTATGTCGATCAGTTCCAGGCCGCGGGCGGCTCCATGGTGATGCTGGCCAAGGGCAACCGCTCCTCGCAGGTGCGCCAGGCCTGCCAGGCCCATGGCGGCTTCTATCTCGGCTCGATCGGCGGCCCGGCAGCGCGCCTGGCGCAGGATTGCATCAAGAAGGTCGAGGTTCTGGAGTATCCCGAGCTCGGCATGGAGGCGATCTGGAAGATCGAGGTCGAGGATTTCCCCGCCTTCATCGTCATCGACGACAAGGGCAACGACTTCTTCCGCGAACTCAATCTCGGTTAATTGCTGCGGAAGCGCCGGCACGGGTTCACCCCGCGCCGGCCGCTCGTTCCCGTCGTCAGCGGTCGAAGACGGCTTCGACGGCGCCTGCTGCTGCGGCGATGACGGTATCGGCCTCTTCCTCGGTCAGGCAGAGCGGGGGCGCAAAGCCGATAATGTCGCTCTGGGGCATGGCCCGGGCGATGACGCCACGCTCCAGCATCGCGGCGGCGAGTTGCGGGGCGATCTTGCGCGAGGGATCGAAGAAGACCCGGTCGTCGCGATCCTCCACGAATTCCACGGCGGAGAGCATGCCGTCACCGCGTACCTCGCCGACATGGCGATGATCGGCGAGTGCATCGCGCAGGCCCGCCGTGAGATAGGCGCCGACCCTGCCGGCATTCTCCACGAGGCCGAGCTCGTCGATCAGCTCCAGATTGGCCACCCCTGCCGCCGCGCAGAGCGGGTGTGCCGCATAGGTCCAGCCATGGCCGATCGCGCCCATCTTGTCCGAGCCCTGGACCAGCCCCTCCCAGACCTTCTCGCCGACGATGACCCCCGAGAGCGGCGCATAGGCCGATGTCAGCCCCTTGGCGATGGTGATCAGATCCGGCTTCATCCCGTAATGATCCGAGCCGAACATGGTCCCCATGCGCCCGAACCCCGTCACGACTTCGTCAGCGACGAGCAGGATATCGTGTTTGTCGAGCACGGCCTGGATGGCCTTCCAATAGCCCTTGGGCGGGGGCACGATGCCGCCGGTGCCTAGCAGCGGCTCGCCAATGAAGGCGGCGATGGTCTCGGGGCCCTCCGCCTCGATCATGGCTTCGAGCTCCTGCGCGCAGAAGCGCGTGAAGGCTTCTTCGTCCATGGAGCGGTCGGGGCGGCGGTAGAAATAGGGCGCCTGCGTATGCAGGATCGGCGCGCGCGGCAGGTCGAAGGCGTTGTGGAACAGCTCCAGCCCGGTGAGGCTGCCCGTCATGATCCCCGAACCGTGATAGCCGCGCCAGCGCGAGATGATCTTCTTCTTCTCCGGGCGCCCGAGAATGTTGTTGTAGTACCAGATCAGCTTGATGTTGGTCTCGTTGGCATCCGAGCCCGAGAGCCCGTAATAGACCCGGCTCATGCCCTCCGGTGCGCGATCGATGATCATCTTCGAGAGCGTGATCGCCGCCTCGCTGCCATGCCCGGCATAGGCGTGATAATAGGCGAGCTGCGAAGCCTGCTGGGCGATCGCGTCGGCGATCTTGGCCCGGCCATAGCCGACATTGACGCAATAGAGCCCGGCAAAGGCGTCGAGGCTGCGCTTGCCGGCATGATCGACGATGTGACAGCCCTCGCCGCCGGATACGATTCGCGTGGGCGTCTCGCCACGGGCATGTCCGCCCATATGGGTCGAGGGATGAAAGAAATGGTCGCGGTCCCAGGCGGTGAGGGTGTTGTCGTCACGCAGCATGATGTCCTCCGGTGGTGATTCAGTTGTTTTCGCCGCGAGCATAGAACTTTCGCATGAGACAATGGGGCCGATCTGCCTTTGCGCAAGAGCGATCTGGGCCGCCGGGCCGGGCTGGCGCGGCCCGGGTGGTCTTTCGCGTCAACGCGATCTTCACGCGTTTGCGCCAGACTGTGCCACGAATGCGAGGCGGGAGCAGACGGGAGCGGGTACGAGCAGCATTTCGGGCGCGCCGACGGCCAGGGGTTGCAGTTCGCTGCGGCATGATCGGAGGCCCCGGCCGGCGCCCTTGTACGCGGGGTGCGATGCCCCAACATTACGGTGGCAATCAGGGTGGTCATTGCGCTATGCGAGCGGCGGCATTTCCGGTAGGGGGAAGCTGCGTGGACATCCATCCGGATCCGATGAGCCTCTCGGCGGAACGCTGACGCATGCGTTTCGACGTGCGGTGCATTGCGGCGCGCATGGCAAGAGCCTTGCTTGATCGGGTGACGGGACTGGCGGGAGAAACGGGACAGAATGCTCTTTGGGCGGCACAAGAGTCCGAACTGGCGTGAGAAGCTGCGCGGCGCGCTCTGGCCGAAGCGGGGAATCACGCGCCCCTTCGTCTATCTCGCGAAGCGCCTGCCGCGTCTTTCGGCGACACCGCACGCCATCGCCGCCGGTTTCGCATCGGGGGCGGCCTGCTCCTTCACGCCTTTGCTCGGCTTCCATTTCGTGCTGAGCTTCGTGGTGGCCTTCATCGTGCGCGGCAACATGCTGGCTGCTGCTCTTGGGACCATCGTCGGCAACCCGCTCACCTTCCCCTTCATCTTCGCCGCGACCTACGAGACCGGGCGCTGGATCTATTCCTTCATCGACGGCGAGAAGATGCCCGATTCGGAGGCAATCGAATCGCAAAGCGAGGAATTGATCGAACGCGGCCTGTTCTCGGTCGATCTCGACCAGCTCTGGCCCGTCCTGACCACGATGATGGTGGGCGCCGTGCCGCTCGGGATCATCACTTTCGCGGTATCGTATATCGCCGTACGGAGCTTCGTGGTGAGTATGCAGCGCGCGCGGATGCGCCGCCGCGCCCGCCGCGAGCCGCTGGAGGACGGCAATACGGTCCCGCCCGCCGGCGATCTGTGACCGTCGGGCCGCCCCGGTTTTCCTGATCTTCAGCCCGTTTCGGTGCCTTCGTGCCGGCTGCCCGTGGCGAGGTTCTGCCCCGGCATGGCCGCGCTGCTGCTCGCATTGAGGCTGCGGGCGAGGCGTTCGATGCGCTCGGAGGCGCTGACGATCGCGCCGGCGAGACGCGCTTCGCTGTCATGCGCGCGGGCATCGCCATTGGCGACAAGCGCTTTCAGTTCGCCGATTTCGGCTTCCAGTCGCTCGGCCTTCTTGCGGGTTTCGCCGAGTTCGTCGGCGAGGGTCAGCGCCGCCATCACCTGCAGGCGCATGTCGCCGATTTCGCCGAAGGCGGCCCGCATCTCCTCGATGCGCCCGTCCAGCAACCGCGCGAGCCCTTCGAGATGGGCTTCCTCGCCATCGGCACAGGCCATGCGGTAACTCTTGCCGGCAATATTCACCGTGAGCTGCGGCACCTCATCCTCCCCGCTTCATTCCCGTGACACGCCTCGCGACATCACCTTCATCCGCCGGCACCTGGCCGAACCGCGATCGCCGATCGCGACGTTGCATCACGGCTGTCCGGGACCGCCCGCCGCAGGCTCCTGATGCGCGAGCACCTCCTCGATGGTGGCGATGGCGCGCGTCACGCGCCGCGACACATCCATCGTTGCCGCCTCGACGCTGCCCAGCCGGTTGCTGGCGCTGTCGAGCTCGACGGCCAGCCTCGCACGGTCATCCTGCATGATCTGCAATTCGGTTTCGAGATCGGCACGGGCGTGATCCACGGCAATCCGCCGGTTCACGGCGGCTTCCAGCAAGCCCAGTGCATTGTCGAGCTTGTCGATCGCTTCTTCGAGCGAAACATCCATCACGCGACGCCTTCTACTCCCGCCGGTGGCCCCCATCGCAGCACCTGCGGGGCCAGCCTATTGATTGCGATGCGTGAGGGCAAGCTTCGGAGCGGGTTGCGCCGGGCGGAGATCTCATCCGGCGCGCGAATCATCGTCATTGAAGCCGGCAGCGATGCCGGCGGCGGCGAGCGTATTGGGGCTGCCGATTCGCGCATCCTCGAGAGCCGCCATCAGCCGGGCGGTGTTGTCTTCGGGCGAACGGCCCTCGCCGTCGAAGGTTATGGCATGCACGTCGACTGCGGCGACCAGCGGGCGCAGCGAGAGGGCGAAGAAGACCTGCACGCCCTGGTGATGAAACTCGAGATCGAGCACGACATCGGGGATCTCGCCCCATTTCAGTTCGATATCCGCGCGCGCACCATAGATCAGCGTGTTTTCCTTGAAGAACAGCTCGCAGGACGATGCGACGAGATCGGCGATGTTGGCATGCTGTTCGAGGTATATGAAGCGCGCCATGATATCGAGATCGACGAGGCGCAATTCGGCGGCCACGGATTTCACGGCATCACCGATGATCTTCTCTCTCTCGAGCAGGCCTGGGAGATGTTTTTCTTTTTTCATCGCAGCATATCCATGCCTTTCCTGCTTCAGGAGCTGCCTGACGCAGCGCCAGAGCCGGCTGGAGCAGCCTTATTATAGTGGAACAGGTAAAGCAATTCTGCAACGACCTGATAGAATTCCGGCGGTATCGGATAGTCCAGTTCGACCTTGTCATACATGGATCGCACCAGCGGCTTGTCCTCGATCACCGGAATCGCATTGGCCTCGGCCACCTCCCTGATCTTTAGGGCCACGAGATCCTTGCCCTTGGCCACCACCACCGGCGCGCCGCCTTCCTCGAGCACGTAGCGCAGGGCGACGGCATAATGGGTGGGGTTGGCGATCACGATGGTGGCGCGCGGCACGTCGGCGATCATGCGCCGGCGGGAGCGGTCGCGGGCGAGCGAGCGCATCTTCGCCTTCATATGCGGATCGCCTTCCATCTGCTTGTGCTCGTCCTTCACCTCCTGGCGCGTCATGCGCAGTTCCTTGCGCCAGTGGGCCCGGGAAAAGATGATATCAACGATGACGAGCAGGATCGTGGCGATGCACACGGCCGTGAGCAGGCGCACCGTCAGGGTCAAGAGCAATTCGGGCAGGGCGGAGGGGTCGGAATACATCGCGCTCACCACCCGATGTGCATCGAAGAAGAGCAACGATGCGATGACGAAGCCGATGATCGCGAACTTGAAGATCGCCTTGCCGAATTCCATCCAGCCCTGCGCGCCGAAGATGCGCCTGACGCCGGTTTTCGGAGAGATCCGGTTGAGCTTGGGCTTGATGCGCTCACCCACGAGGCGCGGGCGGTTCTGCAGGAACGAGGCCGAGAGCCCGCCCACGGCGAGGATCGCCACGAGCGGCAGCAGGAACCACCCGCTCGCCACGGCGATGACTTGCATGAGGCTGGTCGCATCGGCTGCATCGTGAAGCGCAATCCCTGCCGGGTCGTCCACGAGTCGCGAGAGTGCTCCTGCGATGCCCGTGACGCCGTTGCTGATGTAGAGGAAGGCGACGGCGAGGATCGAGACGATCGACGAGAAGGTCAAAGCCTCCTTGGAGACCGGGACATTGCCCTTCTCGAGGGCATCCTGAATCTTCTTTTCCGTCGGCTCCTCGGTTTTACTGGCGCGGTCCTGCTCCTCCGACACCGTCTCTCTCCGTCACTGGCAATGGGTACGGGTCAGCGGATATAGGCACTCTCGTCCTGATCCGGATTGAGCTCGATTTCGCCCCTTCCGGCCATTTCCAGAGCAAGGTCGGTCACGGTACGGCGGGCCTCGACGACATCCTTCTGCGCCACTGCCTCGCCCGAGGCGAGCTCGTTCTCGACCATGCGGCGGGCACGTGTGCCGAGCGAGGAGAGGATCGCGTCGCGGAAATCCGCCTCGGTACCCTTGAGCGCGATGACGAGGCGCTCGGTCGGGATCTGGTCGAGGATCGCCGCACGGGCGCGCGGCGCGAGATTGATGACGTCCTCGAAGGTGAAGAGCAGGCCCTTGAGGATCTCCGCCGCCTTCGGGCGCGCCTCGGCGAGGCTGTCGAGCACGTCCTCCATCTGGTCGCGCTCCATTTTATTAATGATGTCGGCCATGCGCGAATGCGTATCGACGCCCATGTTGCGGGCGAAGTTGAGCATGAAATCCTCGTGCAGCGTCTTCTCGACGATGCGCATGGTCTCCTCGACCACGGGCTTGAAGGAGAGCATGCGCCGCATCAGGGAGTTACGCATCTGCTTGGGCATCTGGCTCATCACCTTGGCCGCACAGGAGGGTTTGACCTTGGAGAGGATCAAAGCCGCCGTCTGCGGATGCTCCTTTTGCAGATAGGCCGCGAGAATGCCCTCGGAGACGCCGGAGATGCGCTCCCAGATCGAGCGGTTGGTATTGCCGATCACCTCCTGCATGATCTCGCTGACCTGCTCCGGCGGCAGCAGCCCCGAGAGCAGGCGCTCGACCTCGTTGGCGGTGCCGAAGAGCGATGTGCCGGAGGAGAATTCCCGGGCGAATTCCTCGATTACGGCTTCCAGTTCGGTGGCGCTGACCACCCCGAGATCCGCAGCCGCCCGGGAGATACGCTTGAGCTCCGGGGGCTCGAAGCGCCCCATCAGCCGGCGTGCGATCTCGGGATCGAGGGCGAGCATCAGGGCGGCGACCTTGTCGGCGCCTTCGAATTCGCGCGGTTTGGGCAGGGTGGCCTCATAGGCCGCAAGCGCCGTCATCTCGTGTCATCCCCTGGAATTGCAATGATTGCCTGCGCGGAGCGCCTCAGAACCCGGCCGAGGCGTTCTGCGCCGTCACGATCTCGGTCAGCGAGACCCCGAAACGGGAATTGTCGTCCTCGACCACGACCACCTCGCCGCGCGCAACGACCCGCCCGTTGACGACCACGTCGACCGGCTCACCGACCCGGTGGTCGAGCGGCACCACGGCGCCGCGCCCGAGCTTCATCAGATTGGCCACCGGCATCGAGGCGGAACCGAGCACCACCTGGATCGAGACGGGAATGCGCATGATGGAATCGAGATTGTAGCCGGCATGGGCGTCCTCGAGGGTCTCTTCGCCTTCGTCGATGAAGCCGGATGCCGCCTTCGTCGCATGGCTGTCGCGGGCCATCTCCTCGGCGAGATCGGCGACGCTGTCGGCAGCCTTCGCCGTGAGGCGCGTCTGTTTTGCCGTATCCTTCTCGGATCCGATCCCGGCCTCCGCCGGATCGAGCTGCGCGGCATCGGCATCCGCCTTGCGGGCGGTGTTGCGGGGCTTGTTCGGGGTCGTGCTCTTCTGGGTCATGGGAATAGATCTCCGGAAACGGGGTGATGCGGCGTCAGGCGCGGGCGGTCATGCCGGCGCTGCGGATGACGGGCCAGGACAGGATCTTGCGGGTGCGCGGGGCGTTCTGCGCGGTTGCTTCGGCCGGGGCGAGCGCAAGAGTGCGAAGGTCTTGAGCGGCCGTAGCGGGATCGGTTTCATCCTGCGCGAAGGCCTGCGTCGCGGCATTGCGCGTGCTCTTGCGCGGTGCCTTTCGGGTACCGCCGGCCTTGGTGCCGCTTGCCTTGGTACCGCCTGCCTTGATTTGGCCTGCCTTGCCGGAATCCGACCCGCCCATCCCCGCCGGTGCGGCAGGCCCGTCGCGGTCGTTCGCCGTGTCGATCGCGGCAGCTGCCTCGGATGCGGCGTCGCGGGCCTCGTGGATGCGTTCGCGCAGGCGCAGGAGCTGCGCCGATGCGGCGGCTTCCGTCTTGCGCAGTGCCTCCAGGGTCTGCTGTGCCGCATCGAGCCGCTCGCCGAGGGTGATCGCCGTGCGGGCGCCTTCGTCATGGGTACGCGCCAGCGCGTGGTCGACCTGCGCCATGGCCTCGGCGGCCTCGTGCAGGGCGCGCCCGTATTCGCCGGCATGCGCCTTGAAGCGGCGGAACTCGCGCAGCATGGCGAAGGAGAAGCCGCAGGTGAAGACCAGCGCCACCAGGAGCGCGATGTTAATGGCTGTGTAGGGCATCGATGAACTCCTGCTGCTGATCGATCTCGTCCTCGATTTTCAGCGTATAGGCGCCGTTCGACTGGCCGAGCGCACATGAGAACAGCGCCTGGCCGTTGCATTGCAGCCGCACCGGCGTCTTCGGGCCGGCCTGCAATTCGAGCACCTGGCCGACCTTGAACCGGGCCACGTCGCCGAGCGTGGTCATGCGCTCTTCCAGAATGGCCTCGAGCGAGACGCGGGTGCGCTGCACCTCGGCATGCATCTGCTGGGTCCAGCGCGGATCGGCGCCGGCGCCGTCGCTTGAGAGCACATGGGCAAGGTTCTGGCGCATCGGGGAGAGCGCTGATTGCGGGATGATCACGAACATCTCGCCGCCGCGTCCCAGCGCCTGGATCAGCAGCTTGGCGACCACGGAGAGATTGTTGCGCCGCCCGATAATGGCGAAATCCATGCGCGTTTCCATGCGCTCGAGCTTGAAGCCGGTCCGGGCAACCGGGCCGAAGGCTGTGGCGAGCGCCTTGCCGGCCTCCTCGAACAGGGTCTGGGCGACGCGGGTCTCGATATTGGAGAAGCTGCGCTCCTCATCGACCGGCGGCTCGGTTCCGTCGGAGCCGAACAAGACCTCTACCATGGTGAAGATGAAGTCGCGGTCGAAGCCCACGAGGATTCGCGTGTCCCATTCGGTGGCGTGGAACATGGCCGCGATCGCGTTCGACTCGTAGAATTCGAGGATATCGCCGATGCGCCCGCTCTCGATATTGCTCACCGAGAAATAGGAGGGCGAGGCCGACATGTGGCGCAGGCCGTCGGCGCAATAGGTGGCCACCCGGTCGAAGATCACGTGCAGCATCGGCAGCCGATCGACGGTGATGCCGGCGGCATCCAGCAGCTTGTCGGAAATCGCGTTGCCGGTGCGCGCGGCGGCACGCTCAGCGGCAGGCTTGATGTTGCCGTCTTCGTCGAGGTCGTCGAAATCGATCATCATGCGGCTCCCTGGTTGGGCACGCGGTCATTGGCGGGGGGACGGCCGGCAGCCGCGAGGGTCTCGTTCTCGACATCGTCGATGGAGGGCCGGTCATGCGATGCGATCGCCTTGCGCCCATGTTCAAGGGCGATCTGCGGCAAGGCACCGTTCATGAAGGCGAGAATGGTCTGCTTGGTGACGGTGTAGAGCCGCATCTGGTGCTCGCGGGTCGCCTTGATCTTGTAGGCCATAGGCGCGACCAGCCCGTAGGAGGCGAAGATCCCGGTAAAGGTGCCCACCAGCGCCGCGCCGATCAGGCTGCCGAGCAGCTGCGGCGACTGGTCGAGGGCGCCCATCGCCTTGATCACGCCGAGCACGGCGGCGACGATACCCAGCGCCGGCAGCGCCTCGGCCAGGATCATCATGGCATTGTAGGGCTTGAGCCGCTCGCGCCGGACGGTCTCGATCTCCTCGTCCATCAGCGATTCGATCTCGTGCGAGCGCGCATTGCCGATGACGAGCAGACGCATGTAATCACAGATGAACTGGAGCAGCTCCGGGCGCTTCATCACCAGTGGGAAGCGCTGGAAGATCTCGGAATTGTGCGGATCGTCGATATGCGGCTCGACCTCGTTGCGGCCCTTTGCGCGGATATCGCGCATGAGCATGTAGAGCAGGCCGAGCACGTCGAGATAATCGCGGTGGCGCGGGATCTTGCCCATCCCCGCCTCGACGCAGGCGCGCCCGGTATCCTTGATGGCGCTGGGCGAGTTGGCGACGATATAGGTGCCGAAGGCCGTGCCCCCGATGATGACGAATTCCCATGGCTGCCAGATGACCGGCACATGGCCACCCATCGCCCAGAACCCGCCGAGCAGCGAGGTCATCGTGATGATCATGCCGATGATGATGTACAAGGCTTGCACTCCCGAACTGCCGTGATCGCAGTATCAGGATTAGGCCACGAGCCTTGTGCGAGGCGTGCGCGGGAGCGCTCTTCGGGAGCGTCAGGCCTTGTCGGAGAGGGCGCGGCTGACCGCGGAGCGCATGTCGTCGAGGGAGAACGGCTTGGTCAAAACGTCCGCGACGATGGCATCGAGGCCGCGAGCGCGCTCGCGCTGGTCGGCAAAACCCGTCATCAGGAGGATGATGAGATCGGGAAAATCGCGTTTGGCGGCGAGCGAGAGGGCGATGCCGTCCATGATCGGCATGCGGATATCGGTCAGCAGCAGATCGAAGGGCGTGTCCGCATCCTTGAGCATGTCGAGGCCCTCCGCGCCGTCCTCCGCCGTCACGACCGCGTGGCCGTCGAGCTGGAGGCCGCGGCTGAGAAAGCCGCGTACCGGTTCCTCATCATCGACGAGAAGGATCCTGGCCATCCGGTCACACTCCCGGCTTGTCCGTGTCCGCCGGCGCGCCCGCCGGTTCGAACAGGTCGGGATCAGTGTCGGCAGTGTCGATCACGCCGACATAAGGCAATTGACGATAGGAATGCGCCACATCCATGCCGTAGCCGACGACGAACACGTCGGGGCAGGTGAAGCCGACGAAATCCGCCTCGATCTGCACGGCGCGCTTGCCGGGCTTTTCGAGCAGGACCGCCGAGAGCACGCGGCGTGCGCCGCGTGCGGCGATCAGGTCCTTGGCGAAGACGATGGTGCGCCCGGATTCGAGAATATCGTCGATCAGGAGCACGTCGCGGCCTTCGACCGCGCTCTCCACGTCGCGCAGGATCTCGACCTGGCCGGAGGATGTCGTGCCGGAGCGGTAGCTCGACAGATGCACGAATTCGACCTGGGGCGACAGACCGACGCGATGCAGCGCGCGAATCAGGTCCGCAGCGAACATGAAGCTGCCCTTGAGCACCGCGACGACGAGCAGATTCTTCGGCTCGGCCTGCCTGATCTCGGCGGCGAGTTCCTCGCAACGCCGGGCAATAGTGTCTTCATCATAGAGAACGCGCACGCGCGACTGAGCCATCTCGAGCCTCTCGAAGCAAACGGAGCAACGCCTCAATCACGCCCGCCGGCCAAATCGGCGGTGGGGGCGAAGCGCACCAGAACCTGCCTCGCTTCGGGCGGCGGCGCAACCAGTCGCGCGCGAAAACTGACGTTTTCCCCCGGATGCAATGTGCGGCGATCCGCCTCCACGCTCCAGGAATAGACCGACTGGCCGTTCTGGGCACGTAGAATCACCGCGACCGGAGGCACCATATGGCTGCGATCGGTGCGGTTGACGATGGTGCCATAGACCGTGAGATATTCGCCGTCATCCTCACGGGTGCGCTCCGAACTGACCTCGACGAGCTCCAATCCGCGCAGGTTCACCGACATTCCCGCCATTTCATAGAGGCCCGCCGTGGCGGGAAGCCGGCGCACCACGCTTTCGCGGCCGATCAGCGCACCGATCACGATACCCACGAGCAGCATGGCGAGAATCGGCGTGACGGGCAGGCGCCGGAAGCCTGCGGCGAGGCCGGCGAATGCCGCGACCAGCCCACCGGCCAGCCGGGCCGGGATTCCGGCCCGCGGCCCGCGCGCGGAGGCCGCCGTGGCCGGGCGCAAATTCTCGGCTTCGACCGCGATTTCCGGCCCGTCCATCTCCTCGCCGCGCATGCGGCGTGCGAGACTGGCCGCGACCGGATCGTCGGGGTCCATCATGGCATCGTCATCGGGGGCGTCGATGAAGAACACGTCCCGGCAATTCGCACAACGCAGCTTGCGACCGTTCGGGCGCAGAAGCTCCGGGTCGATCGCGAATTCACTTTCACAAGACGGGCATACGATCAGCATGGGCGAATCACGTGACGACGGGTAGGCTGGTTGCTGCACCCGTTTCGGCATTGGGGAATCATTTTGGTTAAGGACCCGTGAAGGACTTCACTTTCGCTCCCGAACTGAGCGACATTCCGGTCGTACATTTCGAAAATGTCGGGGTCCGCTACGGCCTCGGCCCCGAAGTGCTGCGCGATCTCACCTTCTCGATCGAGCCGCATTCGTTCCAGTTCCTGTCCGGCCCTTCCGGCGCCGGCAAGACGACTCTCCTGCGACTGATCCTGATGTCGGTACGGCCCACGCGCGGGGTGATGACGCTGTTCGGCGAGGAGGTCAGCCGCATCGACCAGCGCCGTCTCGCCGATCTGCGACGGCGCATGGGCGTAGTGTTCCAGGATTTCCGCCTGCTCGACCATCTCACGCTCTACGAGAATGTCGCGCTTCCCTTGCGGGTGCAGGAATTCGAGGAGGCGCGTTATCGCGCGGAGGTGACGGAGCTGCTCTCCTGGGTGGGGCTGGGGGAGCGCATGCATGTGATGCCCCCGGTGCTCTCCGGCGGGGAGAAGCAGCGTGCGGCGATCGCGCGGGCGCTGATCACGCGGCCCGACCTGTTGCTCGCCGACGAACCCACCGGCAATGTCGATCCCGGCCTCGCCCGGCGCCTGCTGCGGCTCTTCGTCGAACTGCACCGGCTGGGCACCGCCGTCCTGATCGCCACCCATGATCTGGCCTTGATGGATCTCTACGATGCCCGGCGGCTGCTCCTCGCCGACGGCCATCTGCATATCGACGAGTGAAGGTTGATGACTTTGGCGCAAGGTGGCGGAAGAGACGATGGCGCAAGACGGGGCGGCATGCGCCAGGGCGGTGATTCGCCCGCAGCGCAGCGTGATTCCGGCCGGATCGAGCGGCGACCGCTACCCGGGCGTGCGACGATCGCCCGCCTGCTGGCACGGGAGACGCCGCTCGTGCCGGTCGATTCGGCGGCGGCGCGTGCCCTCGTGGCGGTGATTGCGATCCTCACCTTCCTCGCGGCCCTGTGCGCCGGAGCCGCCGAGCTCGTCGCGACCAATTCCGCGCAATGGCGCGCGGCGGTCGGGTCTGAGGCGACGATCCAGATCAGGCCGCAGCCGCAGGGCGACACCGAGGCGCTCGTGGCACAGGCTGCGGCCATGGCACGCGAGACGCCGGGTGTGCTTGCCGCTGAACCGTTCAGCCTGGGACAATCCGAGCGGCTGCTCGAGCCCTGGCTGGGAAGCGGGCTCGATCTGGCGGAACTGCCGGTGCCGCGTCTGATCGAATTGCGGCTCGATCCGCAATCGCCTCCCGATCTCGCGGACTTGCGGACACGCCTGCGCGAGGCGGTGCCGGCTGCCAGTCTTGACGATCACGCCCAATGGCTGGCGCGCCTGTCGAACATGGCGCAGACCATCGTCGCCGTGGGCGTGGCACTGGTGCTTCTGGTGCTGATCGCAACCGGCCTCGCGGTCGCCTTCGCCACGCGCGGGGCGATGGCGGGCAATCGCGGCATCGTCGAGGTACTGCATTACGTCGGAGCGCATGACGCCTATATCGCGCGCGAATTCCGCAGGCGGTTCCTGCGGCTCGGATTGGAGGGCGGCGCCATCGGCGGCATCGCGGCGATCGCGGTGTTCGTGGCGCTCGGCTGGATTTCCGCATCCTGGCGCGCCTCGCCTGCAGGTGACCAGCTCGAAGCCCTGTTCGGCGCCTTCGAGATCGGGACGCGCGGCTATCTCGTGATGGCGGGCACCGCGCTCGTCGCGGCGCTGGTGACGGCGGCGATGTCGGATCTCTCCGTACGGCGGTTTCTGGCAAAGAGCCCGTGAAGCAATTCCTGCCCCGTTGAGGCCGTATTCGCGCGGCAATCTTCGCCGGCTCGGCGCATTAATGATTGCCGCGCGCAATCGGGGGCGCGATAAGGAGCGGATCGCGAGTGGCGGCGGGAGACGGCCGTATCATGGCCGCAGACGATGGAAACGATTCGTTGCGCGAGACAGGCGCGCCGGCGCGGCGGCGCGGCGGCTGGGGACGTTTTTGCCTGCGCATGCTCGTGCTGTTGCCGCTGATCGCTGCGCTTGCACTCGTGACCGGCTTCGTCCTCTTCGTGCAGACGCTCGACGACTATCGCCATGCGGGAGATCCACCACGCGCCCAGGGCATCGTCGCCCTCACCGGCGGGTCGCAGCGCGTCGCGGATGCGATCGATCTCCTGTCGCGCGGCTTCGCCGACAGGCTGCTGATCTCCGGCGTCAACGAGCGCACCACCCGTGCCCAGATCGCCCGGCTCAATCCCGGTCAGAAGGATTGGTTGGAATGCTGTGTCGATCTCGATCACCGCGCCCGCAACACCATCGGCAACGCCATCGAAACCCGGCGCTGGGTGGTTGATCGCGGCTTCGAGGCGATCATCGTGGTCACCTCGAATTACCACATGCCGCGCACGATGCTCGAACTCGACAACGCCATGCCGGATGTGGCCAAGCATCCGCATGCGGTCTCGCCGGCCGATATGGACGTTTCACTCTGGTGGCGCGATTCCGCGACTTTCCGGCTGATCGGGCAGGAATATCTCAAGTTCCTGATGGTCTGGGGGCGCACGAAGCTCGAAAACGATCCCGAACTCTCGCGGCTTGCGGCCTTTCTCAGCCGCAAACCCCATTCGCATGGCGGAATCGGCGAGACTTCCGGCGTCGAGTGAGCCGGCTTTGCCATTCACAAGCGCGGCACAGACCGCTAGGAGGGGGGATCGCATTCCCGCATCCGCGTTCGCGGACATCCTTCACGGCTCGTCAACCATGCTGATCCTGCGTTCTCTCGCCTTCAACCTGGCCTATTATCTCAACCTGTTCGTCTGGATGGTGCTGTGCCTGCCGGTGCTGGCGCTGCCGCGCCGGGTCTTCATGCGCGTCGCCCGCGCCTGGGCGCGCTCTTCACTCTGGCTTTTGAAGATGATCGCCGGGACCGAGGTGGATTTTCGCGGGCTGGAGAAAATTCCCGCAGGCGGCATGATCGTCGCGTCGAAGCACCAGTCGCTGTGGGAGACCTTCGCCCTGCTCGTCATCCTCGACGACCCGGCCTATGTGCTCAAGCGCGAATTGATGTGGATCCCCTTCTTCGGCTGGTATGCCTGGAAGGCGCGTTCCGTGCCCGTGGATCGCAAGGGCGGTTCGCAGGCGCTCAAGGAAATGAACGCCCGTGCCCGCGCCGAGATCGCCGCCGGCCGGCAGATCATCATCTTCCCGGAAGGTACGCGCCGCCAGCCCGGCGCGCCCCCCGCCTACAAGTTCGGCGTGGCGCATCTCTATGCGAAACTCGGCGCGCCCTGCCTGCCTGTCGCGCTCAATTCCGGAATGTACTGGCCGCGCCGGCGGTTCATCCGCCATCCCGGCACCATCGTGGTCGATGTTCTCGATCCGATCGCCCCGGGCATGACGCGCGACGTGTTCTTCGCCGAACTGCAATCGCGCATCGAGGGCGCAACGAATGCGCTTCTGGAGGAGGCAAGGACGCCGCGCGATTAACCCTATCTTCAGCGCAGCCTCGCTAGTGTGACCTTGCGGGAGACGAAGCCGGCCTGCCGGCTCTTCCCGATGTTGCGTCTGCTTTCGAGGCAAAGATGGATCTCGCCACCGGCATCGGACTCGTCGCGGGTATCGGCACGCTGATCGGCGTGATCATGCTCGATGGCGGCAATTTCGGCACCTATTTCGATTCGAAGGGCTTCGTCCTGGTGATCTGCGGAACCGTGGCCTCGACCATGATCCGCTTTCCCCTGGCGACGATGATCCAGGGGCTGCCAATCGGGCTGCGCTATGCGTTCCAGATGAAATCGGAGACGCCGCGCGACCTGATCG
Organism: Salinarimonas sp.; assembly: GCA_020832565.1. Taxonomy (GTDB): domain Bacteria; phylum Pseudomonadota; class Alphaproteobacteria; order Rhizobiales; family Beijerinckiaceae; genus Saliniramus. Next base: position 16,778 of record JAFIEI010000022.1, read on the forward strand.
AGGAATTCTCGCGCATCGCCGAGGTGGTGCGCCAGAGCGGGCCGATCGCGCTGGAGAATGTCCAGACCGGAAACAGCTTCCTGGCTCAGGGGCTGCGCTATGTCGCGGATGGCTACGACAAGGAGTTCATCCGCGAGACGCTCGAAAAGGATCGCGACAATTTCCTGCAGCGCGTCGATGCCGGCCAGAAGGTCTATCGCGGCATGGGTGATGCCGCTCCGGCCTGGGGCATGATCGGGACGATCCTCGGGATCGTGATCATGCTGGCCAACATGAACGATCCCTCCAAGCTCGGTCCGGCCATGTCGATCGCGCTGCTCACCACGCTCTATGGCGCGCTGATCGCCAACCTGTTCTGCCTGCCCATCGCCGACAAGCTGGCGCTGAAATTCGAGGACGAGGATATCTCGCGTTCGATGATCATCGACGGAATCATGCAGATCCGCGATTCGCGCAGCCCCGCCATCATCCGCGAAATGCTGGTCGCCTATCTGCCGGACCAGCATCGCGAAGAATTCGCCGCAGAGGCTTGAGGGAGCGCCGCTTATGGCGAGACGCAAGGCTCAGCCCCCCGCCGGCGCCCCGGCCTGGATCGTCACATTCGCCGATCTGATGGCGGTGCTGATGGCATTCTTCGTGATGGTCGTGGCGTTCTCCACCCAGGATCAGCGCAAGCTGCAGGTCGTCGCCGGCTCGATGCGCGACGCTTTCGGCGTCAATCCGGAATCGCGCTTTTCCGGTATCATCGAGGTCGAGGGTCTGCCCACGGCGACCCATGTCCAGAACCTGCGCGACATTCCGCCGGAAGAAGCCACCGATTATACGACACCCAACGATCACGAGCGGCGCGACGAGGGGCTGCCTGCATTGCCGCAGGATCACGGCTTCGCCCTGGCCACCGCATCCCTGCGCCAGGCGCTGCAGGACATGCCGGAGATCCTGGAGGTCTCGCGCAACGTCATTATCGAGCATACCGAAGAAGGCCTCGACATCTCCCTGATCGACCAGGACGGACGCTCGATGTTCGCCGAAGGCGAAGTTCAACCCTACGAGCGGACACGCAAACTGCTGGAAGCGATAGCGCCCGTGCTGCGGCGCATGCCCAACCGGGTGCGCGTCTCCGGTCATACCGCCGTGGCGCGTCCCGGTGCGGTAACGGTAGAGGATACCTGGGCGATCACCTCGGGGCGCTCCGTCGCGGTGCGTGACATCCTTGCCGCCAACGGCCTGCCGAACGAGCGCTTCGCATCGGTGGTGGGCAAGGCCGATACCGATCCGATGTTTCCCGACAATCCCTATATCGCGCCCAATCGCCGGGTGACGATCACCCTGCTCAACGAGGCGCCGCCCCTGCCGCCGGGGATGCGCTTCTGAGCCGGGCCGTCGGTACGGTGGTCTCCGACTGGACCAGCGGCGCGATGCGCAGGGCTGCTCCGCGGGTCTCCCGCAGCTTGCCCTGCATATCCGCATCGACGGTTACCAATTGCGGCCCGGTCTCGCCGTTGAGGGCGCCGATGAGGCGTCCGCCCGGCGCCAGCAGCCGGGTGACGCTGTCGGGCAGGGCCGGGAGCGCGCCGTTGAGCAGGATGCGCTCGAAGCGTTCGCTGGTCTGCATGGTCAGCCCGTCGCGCACGCTGATCTCGATGGCATCGGCAATGCCGAGTTCACCGAACCGGATGGCGGCGCCGTCGGCGAGGGCCGCGTAGCGCTCGACGCTCACCACTTTTGCCCCGAGCCGCGCCAGCAGGGCCGAGACATAGCCCGAGCCCGCGCCGATCTCGAGCACCCCGTCACCGGGTTGCACGGACAGGGCCGTGAGCATCAGCGCCACGGAAAACGGCGCCGTCATGGTCTGCCCGAGCGGCAGGGGAAGGGCGACGTCGCGGCGCGAGAGATCGGCGAAACGGCGCGGCGCGAACAATTCGCGCGGCACCCGTTCCATGGCCCCGAGCACCGCCTTGTCGCGCAATCCACGCTCACGCAGCGACAGGACGAAGGCCGCCGCGGCAATCGCTTCCTGATCCATATTCACCCGCGCCTCACCGGATTTGCGCCACGATACGCCGTTTCCACCCCGCATGCCGGCATGATGATGCCGATATCATCAACAGGCTAGCACGAAAAGCGTCGGGCCGGGAGGCGGGTGCCCCGAGCCGCCCGCAGACCGAACCGGTAGATGCGTGACGGGAATCCGCCGTCACTTCCCGCCTGTGGATCGCTGCAGGAGCGTCGCAGGCCCGGATGCGCGCAGGGGATTGGCCTCGTCCGATTGCCGGTCTATCAATCCGGTGTCGGTACGGCCATTGATATGCGATGTTGTCGCCCCTGACATGCCGCGCGCCGACGGCACCGGAAAAATAGCGAAGGAGTGCATGGTGGACGTCTATTTCTCGGCCGATATCGAGACCGACGGGCCGATCCCCGGCCCGTATTCCATGCTCTCGGTCGCGCTCGTCTATGCCGGGCGATTCGATGGTGTGACGTTCAGTGCGCCGGAGAATCATGATTGCGCGATCTACCGTGAACTCGCTCCGATTTCCGACGCTTTCGAGGCAGAGGCGCTGGCGGTCAACGGGCTCGACCGGGATCGCCTGATTCTGGAGGGGGAGGCCCCCGTGGAGGCAATGCAGGCCCTCGACGCCTGGGTGCGCGATGTGGCGGGCGCCGAAAAGCCTGTTCTCGTTGCTTATCCACTGAGTTTCGACTGGAAGTGGCTTTATTGGTATTTTATCAGATATTGCAACAAGTCTCCTTTTGGGCATTCGCAATGTTTCGACATCAAGACGGCCATCGCTACGAAGCACCATCTGCCGATCTCCCGATCCGGTCGCTCGAAACTGCCGGCACGCTACAAGACCAGGCAACGCCATACGCATCACGCGCTCGAAGATGCGATTGCCCAGGCGGAGATCTTTGCAAAAGTGTTCGAGGCCGATGATGAAGGGCGCGGAGATCGGAAGGCGCAGGGCGTATACGGAGAATAAGACTCGGGCGCTGCGCGAGCAGCTTGCCGAAGCGGAAGAATTGCTCGGTGATGATGGTTGCGTCTATGCGACAGGCTCGTTCGGGCGGCTCGAGGCGGGCGAGAACAGCGATCTCGATCTCTTCATCGTGGGCTTGAATCAGCAGCGCCGGAATCCCGAGACGAAAAAGCGGGAGGCGACCGGGGAGAGTCGCGTTTCTAATCTCAATGCGATCTGCATCACGGCTGATCTGATTCGCTCGGTCAACGATCTGGGGCTGCCGACTTTCGACGGTGACGGCAAATATTTGCGGCATTATTCGGTTCATGATCTGTTGAACACGCTGGGCAAACCCGAGGATGATGCCAGCAATACCCTGACTGCGCGTTTGCTGCTGACGCTGGAGAGTCGCTGCCTTCTGGGTCATTCATCGTACGAAAAGATCCTGGAGCAAGTGATTGAGAAATACTGGCGAGATTACGAGGGGCATCGCGATGAGTTTATGCCGGCCTTCTTTGCCAACGATATCTTGCGGCTCTGGAGAACGTTTTGCATAAATTACGAAGCGAATACGCGTGATTATCCAGACGATGAGAAAATAAAACGTAAGATAAAGAACTACAAATTGAAACATAGTCGCATGCTGACGTGTTTTTCAGCGATTTTGCATATGCTGGATGAGCATCAGCGTAAGCACACTGTCGCCCCCCATGACGCACTGGCGATGATCAAACTGACACCGCTTGAGCGCCTGGAAATCGTGAAACAGAACGCGCGTTCTGACGATGTCAAAGGCGCAATCGACGAGGTGTTCACGCATTACGAAGCCTTCCTCACAACCACGAATGTCGATAAGGCAGCCCTCCAGGCGCGTTTCCGCGATCCCGATCAGGCTAAAGTCTTGGGCAATCAGGCCTATGAGTTCGGCGATGCGATGGCGCGCCTTCTCAAGCATGTCGGAGACGGGAGCCGGTTCTACCGGCTCCTGATCTTCTGAACGAGGGCCGGCGCAGCCTCAGCCCTTCCCGCGTGACGCCAGAAATGCTTCGTGTTCGGCCATCAACTCGCCCGCGAGCGCCTTGGCGATCAGGGCACGGGTTTCCTCCACGCCGTAGAGGGCAATGAAGGAGCCGAAGCGGGGGCCGCGGCTCTGGCCGAGCAGGATCTGGTAGATCGTCTCGAACCAGCCGCGCGCCACGCCGGGGCGCCCGTCCGGGCTCTTCGACTTGCCCGAGAGATCGGGGAAATGCGTGCGCCCGACATCGTAGACGATATCCTGCAGCGCGCCCGCATCAGTGGAGCCGACAGCCTCGCCGAGCTTGTCGTGCAACTCCTGCAAAGCTGCGCGCTCGTTGTCGTCGGGCATGCGATAGGTCTTGGCGGGGCGCACGAAGTCGCGGAAATAGGCGAGCGCGCGCGCCACCAGCGCGTCGAGGCGCGGATGCGTCTGCGGCGAGACGCCGGGCGCGTAGCGGCGGATGAAGCCCCACATCACCGCCGGATCTTCGGAATTGGCCACCGCGACGAGATTGAGCAGCATCGAGAAAGACAGGGTCGTGCCCCCGCTCACCGCATCGCCGCCGATCAGCTCCGGCGCGGGCGGCGCGCCTGAATGGATGTGCCAGACGGGATTGGCGAGCTTCTGCTTGTCTTCCTGCTGCGGGAATTTCTCGAGGAAGGTGAGGTAATCGTCGACGAAACGCGGAATCACGTCGAAATACAGGCGCTTCGCCTCGCGCGGCTTGTGGAACATGTAGAGCGACAGGCTCTCCTGCGTGCCGTAGCGCAGCCATTCGTCGATGGTCAGGCCGTTGCCCTTCGACTTGGAGATCTTCTGGCCGTTTTCATCAAGGAAGAGCTCATAATTGAAGCCTTCCGGCGGCGTGGCGTCGATCGCCTGCGCGATCTGCCCCGACAGCTTGACGGAATCGATCAGGTCCTTGCCGGCCATCTCGTAATCGATACCGAGTGCCACCCAGCGCATGGCCCAGTCGGGCTTCCATTGCAGCTTGCAATGCCCGCCGGTGACGGGCGTCTCGTAGCGCGCGCCGCTGGCGGGATCACGCCAGACGATGGTGCCACGCACCGCATCATGCTCCTCGACCGGGACCTGCATGACCGCGCCGGTCTCCGGATGGATCGGCAGGAATGGCGAATAGGTCTGCCGGCGCTCCTCGCGCAGCGACGGCAGCATCACCTCCATCACCGCGTCATAGCGTTCCAGCATGCGCATCAGCGTCGCGTCGAAACGGCCCGACTTGTAGCAATCTGTGGCGGAGAGGAACTCGTAGTCGAAGCCGAACGCATCGAGGAAGGCGCGCAGGCGGGCATTGTTGTGGTGGCCGAAGGATTCATGCGTGCCGAACGGGTCGGGGACCCTGGTGAGCGGCTGGTTGAGCGCCGCCGTGAGCATGTCCTTGTTGGGCACGTTGTCAGGGACCTTGCGCAGCCCGTCCATGTCGTCGGAGAAGGCGATCAGCCGGGTCGGGATCGATCCGCCGGTGAGCACTTCGAAGGCATGACGCACCATTGTTGTGCGGGCCACCTCGCCGAAAGTCCCGATATGCGGCAGGCCCGACGGGCCGTAGCCGGTTTCGAAGATCACCTCTTTCTTGCCGAGCCGCTCCACCCGCGCGACGAGCTTGCGCGCCTCCTCGAAGGGCCAGGCATTGGCGGTGGCGAGAAGCTCGGCGTCGAACATCGGTACGGTCTTTCTCAAGGACAGGGTCTCGTCGGGATTGTGGGCAATGCTGCGTCGCCATGTGCCGGCATCGACCGGCCCCGGAACGACGCGCCCGGGTTTGCGCCCTGCTTTTGCGCCCTCGCGCGGCTTGCGTCAACTCACCTGCGGCTCAGCGCAGAAAGGCGCCTGCAGGCTCGAAGGGGCTGATGGGAAAGAAGGCGAGCCATGTCCGCGCATAACCGCCGTCTTCCCAGATCCGGTGCAGGGCATGATCGAAGGCGCGCGCCAGGCCGACATCGTCGCTGCGCATGACGAAACCGATCCCCTCGCCGAAATAAAGCTCGTCGAAATAGGGTTCGCCGACGAAAACGCAGCAATCCTGCGAGGCGCGCCCGCCGATCCAGAGCGCAAGCGATAATCCGTCGCCGAAGACGAGATCGCTCGCACCCCGCTGCAGATCGCTGCGGGCGATCGCGGCATTGGGGGCGGGAACGGGAACGGCATCGGGAAAATAGCGCGCGAGCCACGCCGCATGCGCGCTATCCGCGACCACCCCGACCCGCCTGTTCACCAGATCCGCCGCCGATACCGCCATCGGCGCATCTTCCGCACGCGCGGCGAAACGGGCCGGGAATCGGAAATAGGGCAGGGTGACGGCGAACCGCCCGTGCAACCGCTCATCGCCCGCAAAGGCGGCGGCAACGACATCGCCTTCGCCCTGTTCGAGCGCCTCGAGCAGGGTCCCGAAGCTGCGGGCCTGGATGGTGCAGGGGACCTGTAGCCGCTCGCAGGCGAGACGGGCGAGCTCGACCGAGAAGCCGGTCGGCACTGCGTCCGGACCGCCGAAATGCAAAGGCGGAAAATCGTCCGATGTCAAAATCCGCAGACTTCGCCCGGAGGCAATCTCTACCTCCTCGACCCGCGCGCGCGGATCCCAGAAGCCGGCTATGCCGGTTTCGGTGAAGGGAGGGGTCGTCGGGACCTGTGCGGCGGCGCCAGGTTCCTCCTGCGCTGCAAGCGGTAGCGGCGCGAGGCATGCCAGGAGCGCGAAGAGCGCCAGGCAGCGCGAGTTTGCCGGGATGAATCCGGGTTCGGTGCGCGAATATGGGCGGTATCGCGACACAATATTAAATTGTGCCAATATTGCAACCAAACGATGAAATAGCGATTCCAGATTGCAATAGCGCATGATTTGCCCTTTAAGATGGTGAAAACGGCATCGCCGTGCGTTTCATGCGTCGAACACCAATCGGGGTTAGCCTTGACGGGTATGCAGGGTCAAGCGGCAGATGAGCAAGCGTCACACGGGCAATCCGCCCCGGGCCGGTACGCCGGTTCATCAGTGAATGCCTGCCATCTGTCGCAGGAGCGCGCCGACACGAGCCGAGGCGGTGCTCACCAGCCTGAAAGGGCGCATGCAGCGCTATCGTGGCCGGAAGAACGCGGCGGCGTACCTTGCGATCCGCACCGTATGCCGCATACGCCTGTGGGGCTCGACCATCCAGAGCTTCTACCATTGCCGGCGACGCTGTCCTTTCTGATGGAAGCGGGGGTTCCCGCATCGGAATTGCGGGAAGTTGCTGATGCAGCGCGGCGGCTCGAAGCCTGTCCGGTGGCCGTCCTCCTGAAGACGGGCGTCCTCGACGGGCCCGGTTACTACCGCGCCCTGGCATCGCATCTCGGCCTGCCTTATCTGACCGACCCTTCCGTGCTGCGGGGCTTGCCCGGTGAATCTGCGATCCGGGGCGGGCATGCGCCTCTCGCGCCGGAACGGCATGGCCCGGATCTGCGCATGCTGGCCGCTCCTCAAGGGGCGGCCCTCGCGCGCCTGGTCGATATCGTGGCGCCCCGATCGACCGGCCGGGCTCCGGGTTTTCCGGAAGGGCTTGCTCTGACGGATCCCCAGCGTTTCGAGGCGGCGGTGATCGAGGCGGATGCCGCGCGCATCGCGCAGCAGGCAGCGCACGCGCTGGCCGACCGGCATCCGCGCTTCAGTTTTCTCGGTGGCGCATGGTCTTGGCAAAAACGCGCTGCCGTCGTGGTCGTGACATTGCTCGCCCTGCTTCCGGCCAGTCTTCCTGTCGATCTGGCGCTTGCCCTGATCAGCGTGCTGATCTGCCTGGTGAGCACGTTTCTCGCCCTGTTGCGCATAGCTGCCTGCCATGAACGCGTGCATGTGAGCCCGAAATCCCGGCCGCCGCCATTGCCGGATGCGCAGTTGCCGGATTACAGCATCGTCGTCGCGCTCTACCGGGAGACGGCGGTGGTGGACCAGCTATGTGCGGCCATCGCAGCGATCGATTACCCACCGGCGCGCCTCGACGTGATCTTCGTGGTCGAGGCAGACGATCCGCAGACACGTGAGGCGCTGATGCCGCATGCGCAGCGTCACGGTTACCGCATCCTCGTCGCGCCTGAAGGCAAGCCGCGCACCAAGCCGCGCGCGCTCAATGTCGCCCTGCCGCTCGCCCGGGGTGCGCATCTGGTGATCTTCGATGCGGAGGATATTCCCGAGCCGGGCCAGCTGCGCCTCGCAGCAGAAACATTCGCCGCGGCAGAGCCCGACACCGTCTGCCTGCAGGCCCGCCTCGCCATCGACAATGATGCCGATGGTATCCTGCCGGGATGTTTTGCGGTGGAATACGCTGCACTGTTCGACGTGATCAATCCGGGCAGCCTGCGGCTCGGCCTGCCTGTGCCGCTGGGCGGCACGTCCAACCATTTCCGCATCGCGGCACTGCGAGCGGCATGCGGCTGGGATGCCTGGAACGTGACGGAAGATGCCGATCTGGGGCTGCGGCTCGCGCATATGCGGCTCCATACGGCGGATCTTCCCGCTACCACCTGGGAGGAGGCGCCGCTGCGCCTGCGCGAATGGCACGGGCAGCGCAAGCGCTGGATGAAGGGGTTTTTGCAAACGGCGATCACACACACGCGCGATCCGCTGCGCGCAGCGCGCGCCATGGGCTGCCTGCATTATCTCGTCGTTCTCGCCAGCACGTTCGGTGCGGTCTTCTCGGCGATGGCCTATCCGCTATTCTTCCTCACCGGGCTCGCGGTCGTGGCGACGCCGGTTCTGCTCACGCTCGCGATCGAGCCGGTCTGGCTCGGCTGGATTCACGCGGGGCTGGCCGGTCCCTACGGAATCCTGATCTTTGCCGTGGCTGGCGTCACCTTCTGTCTGGGTGTCGCCGCGACGCTGGGGCCAGCCCTGATCGGCATTGTCCGGCGCGGACGGCCGGGACTGCTCGCCCGGCTGCCGTTGCTGCCGATCTATTATCTTCTCGTCAGCGCGGCAGCCTGGTGCGCGTTGCGAGAATTGTTCACGGACGCATCAGGTTGGCACAAGACGCCACATGGCGCGGGCAGGCGCCGGCTCAAGCCGGGCCTTCCCGTACGCTGTCAGGACAGGCGGTGACGCATGTTCTGGTGGTTCTTGGCTATCCGCTTGGCCGCAACGTAGTAAATCGCGGCGTAGACGTTATCGAGCAGATGCGCCAGAACGGGATCGCCCTCTTCGCGCACGACGCTTGCAAGTTCACCGATACGCTCGGCTACATCGTCAAGGTTGTCTTTGGTTTCGTCGTACTGGATATGCATGATTGCGCCCCACTTATGTTTTTATGCTGCTTTGGCGAGAATTCTGGCGCGCTTGCGTGCACCATCAACGATAATATCTTCGTAAATACCGGCACGCCGGCGAATGTCGGCGAGCGCATCAGTGGTTACATCCCACAATCCGACAGCAATCGGTCCGGTCTCGAATGCCGTGGAGCGTGCGAGCACTTCCGGCTCCCAGCCGATACGTCGATAGATGCGTTGCATATGTGGTTCGAAGATGCCGATATATTGGGTCAGGCCGGCATTGAGGCCGATTTCGCACATGGCGATCGCGATTTCACAAGTCGCCCGATCGAGGCGCGTCGGCGTCAGGCGGCGTATCGTCTGGGGGTGAACGCAGAACCGGGTCGCCTCCCAGATCGTGGCACTGACGAGATCGACATCGTCGTCGAAAGCATTCGCAAAGATATCGCGCTGCAGGGTCGGGCCGGTCGTCGGCATCAGCCGGATCGAGCCGATCACCGAGCCGGTTTCGTCGTCGAGCGCGATGACATAGAGGGGGTTGAGTGCATCGTAAGGGTCGCATTCACGCCCGTCTTCGACATTGACGTCCCAGCCGAGTTTCTCGCGGAAGATCGCTGCCCTTCCACGGAACATGGCGTCGACGATGTCTGCGTGACGATCAGCTTCGTGTCCGTTGATCAGGGTGATCATCTTCTGGGTCCTTTCCTTGGTGACAGAACCCAGAATCGGCGTTTCACCAGCTTTCGCAATCCGTCAAATTTGACCTTTCGTCATGCAATTCATGTATTTAGCCAAGAAATGCAATTTTTGATAATGGGGCGAAAGTCGGATTATGATTGCCCGCATAAGATTAGATTTAATCATACGAGTTATTTTAAATTGTATATCTGCTTGATGCGTGTCTGCCGCGCGCAATCACGCGCGATGGGAGATCAATGCTCGACGATGCCGAGAGAGATCGCCCGTGCGACCGCTTGCGCCTTGGTCAGGCTGGCGAGCTTGTGGCGAGCGGAATCGAGATAACCGCGGACCGCTCGCTCAGACACGTGCAGGCGCTCCGCCGTGCCGGCAATCGTGGCACCGGCCGCTGCCCATTGCAGGCATTCGCGTTCGCGCCGTGAAAGCTGGATCGTCGGCTCGGTGTCATCGCTGCAAAGCGCCAGAACGCGGTGATGGACATAGTTTCCGATCAACTGGATGTCGCGCGTCTGCGCCAGTTTGAGGCTCTGCCATTCGCGTTCAGGCAGACCCGAGACCACGGTAAAGACCGCAAGATCTCCCCGGGCACCACGGATCGGCACCGTAAGCCCCTGGCGCCCGATACCGAAATCCAGCGCTTCGCGGAACAGCAATTGGGGCGTTCCCTCGGGGACGACCAGTCGGTCCCAATCCACGGGCAGGATACTTCGCGCGGCCTGGAGTACCACGGGGTCGATTTCGAAATAGCGCTGCGAGCGATAGCGGCTGATCCATTGCTGAGGATAGGAATGGATCACCACCGGGTTTTCGCGCGGATCATTGGGCAGGCGCAGGGCATGATAGCCTGCATGCGCAAAGCCGTAGACATCGATCAGGCCCATGATTGCCTGTTCGAGATCGGGCAGAGATTGGGCCTGCTCGATCCGTTCGAGTACCGAATGAAACGCGTCGTCACGCATGCGGGGTCCAATGGTGGGGTTGATGTCGGCGGTGCGCAGTCGGTCAATCTAGAACTTTTTCAACATGTTGTATAATAAAATTGAGGATAGTTCAAAAGCTAGCGCTCTGGTTGTATCAAGTTGCGGTAACCAGCGCTCGCGGTGAGCCACGATATACCATAAAACCGATATAAGAACCCATATTTTCATTCGCCGAGCGCGCATCGAGCGAATGAGATCCGCGCAGTCGATTGCGCTCTACGTTGTATGATTGTGCGATTTCGACGCTGTTGCCCTGGTCGTTTTCAGATGCGCCCGAGCAATTCCCGGGCTGCCGATTCCGGGTCCTGCGCAGTGTTCAGGGAGGCGATGAAGCGCCCCTGCCCGTCCATGATATAGACGAGCGCCGTGTGATCCATGGTGTAATCGCCGTCGTCGAGCGGCACGCGGCGCTTGTAGGCGCGGAAGGTGCGCACGACCTCGTCGATCTCCTCGTTGGTCCCGGTCAGGCCGATGATGCGGTCGTCGAAGCTCTGGACGTAATCGCGCATCAGATCGGGCGTGTCGCGTTCGGGATCGACGGTGATGAACAGGGCATTGAGCTCGCGGCCCTGATCGGCCGTGTGCCGCAGCACCTCGGAGATCTCGAACAGCTTGGTGGGGCAGACATCGGGGCAATGCGTGAAGCCGAAGAAGAGCAGATGCGGCTCGCCCAGGAAGTCTTCGCGCGTGACCGGATTACCGTCGTGATCGGTCAGCGTGAACGGTCCGCCCACATCGGACGATGCCACCTCGCGTCCGCCCGGCGTCAGTGTCAGCACGGCGACGACACCCAGCGAAACCAGGCCGAAGAGAAAGGCGGCCAGGGGGATGGCGATACGGCGGGCGCGTTCGGACATGATCTTCCTCAAAGACGTTTAAGCCCCGAGAAGCGGGTTCGCGTTGCCGCTTTCTCGACGACGCACCCTCTCTGGACCAGGACGGATCGCATCGCAATACGGCAAAATCCCGGTTGCCGGTATGCGACCCGGGGTCGCCGGAATGACGGGTTCCGCAAACCCGGGGCATCGAACCATACGCGGGCGATGACAGCCGCGCGCGGTGGTGCTAGTGACATCGGATCATGAGCGAAGCCCGCCCCATCCGGCGCAGATTGCGCGCCCGACAAGACGACCCGGATAAGCTTTCCGGCAAAGACGCAGCGCAGCCCGAGGCGCGCGCGGCGCAGCGGCCCGACAACGCCGAAGGGCGTGTCAAACAGGCGCTCGCCTCGCGTTCGATCGTTCTCGTCGGCCTGATGGGAGCCGGCAAGAGCACTGTCGGACGCAGGCTTGCCGCGAGGCTCGGCATGAAGTTCCGCGATGCCGACAACGAGATCGAGGTTGCTGCCGGCATGTCGATCCCTGACATCTTCGCCGCCTATGGCGAAGCGCATTTCCGCGATGGCGAGCGCCGGGTGATCGAGCGGCTGCTGCACGAGGAGACCATGGTCCTCGCGACGGGCGGCGGCGCCTATATGGACGCAGCGACGCGTGAGACCATACGCGCTTGCGCGGTTTCCGTCTGGCTACGGGCTGATCTCGATACGCTGATGCGCCGCGTGCGCAAGCGTTCCAACCGTCCGCTCCTGCAGAATGCCGATCCCGAAGCCGTCATGCGCCGGCTGATCGCCGAACGCTATCCGGTCTATGAACAGGCGGATGTGACGGTCGAGTCCCGCGAAGGGCCGCATGAACGGGTGGTCGAAGCCATTGTCGGCGCGCTCGACGATTACCTCGCGGTCTCCGGGGCGCAGGGCGACGATGAGGAGAAGGGGGATGGCTGAGGCTATGGATGTCGCGCAGAAGGCGCAGCGGGTCGTGCCGGTGGCGCTCGACGCGCGTTCCTACGAGATCGTCATCGGGCGCGGGGTGCTCGCCGATGCGAATGCGCGGCTTGCGGCTCTCGGTGCCCGTGCGGCGGCGATCGTGACCGATGAACACGTCGGCAGCCTGCATGCTCCCGCCCTCACTGCCATGCTGGAGCGCGCGGGGCTGCGGGCGAGTGTGATCAGCGTGAAGCCCGGCGAGGCCACGAAGGCGTTTTCGACGCTGGAGCATGTCTGCGGCGCGATCCTCGATGCGCGCATCGAGCGCGGTGATCTCGTCATCGCTCTGGGCGGCGGCGTGGTCGGTGATCTCGCCGGCTTTGCCGCAGCGATCGTGCGGCGGGGCATTCGCTTCGTGCAGGTGCCGACGAGCCTGCTCGCCCAGGTCGATTCCTCGGTGGGCGGCAAGACCGGGATCAATGCACCGCAGGGCAAGAACCTGATCGGCGCCTTCCACCAGCCGAGCCTCGTGCTCGCCGATACGGCGCTGCTTGACACGCTGCCCCTGCGCGAGATCCGCGCCGGCTATGCCGAGACGGTGAAATACGGGCTGATCGATAATCCCGCCTTCTTCGACTGGTGCGACGCCAACTGGCCCGGCATCTATGGTGGCGGGCCCGAGCGCGAGCATGCGGTGGAGATCGCCTGCCGGGCCAAGGCGGCGATCGTGGCGCGCGACGAGCGCGAGACCGGCGACCGGGCGCTGCTCAATCTCGGCCACACTTTCGGCCATGCGCTGGAGCGCGTCACGGGCTACGATTCCACCCGGCTGATCCATGGCGAGGCGGTGGCGCTCGGCATGGCGCAGGCTTTCCGCTTTTCCGTGGCCCAGGGCCTGTGTGATCCCCGGGATGCCGAGCGCGTCGAGGCGCATCTGCGCGAAGCCGGCCTGCCGACACGCCTTGCCGATATTCCGGGCGGGGACATGCCCGGCGGGATCGGCAGCGTCGATGACCTTCTGGGTGCCATGGCGCAGGATAAAAAGGTCGTCGGCGGCGCGCTGACCTTCATCCTCGCGCGCGGCATCGGCGCGAGCTTCATCGCCAAAGGCGTTCCCGCAGACGACGTGCGCGCCTTCCTCGCGCAGGAACTCGCCGGATCGAACGGAGCGTGATGCCATGGATTGGCCGATCTGGATTTCGCTTCTCGCCGTTCTCGTCTGCTTTGCCATTTCGGGATTCTTTTCCGGCAGCGAGACGGCGCTGACCGCATCGTCGCGGGCGCGCATGCTGGCGCTGGAGCGCAGCGGCGATCTGCGCGCCGGCATCGTCAACCGCATGCTCGCGGCCCGCGAGCGGCTGATCGGTGGCATCCTGATCGGCAACAACGTTGTCAACACGGCCGCCGCCTCGCTGACCACCGGTGTGTTGCTGACCTTGTTCGGCGAGGTCGGCATCATCTATGCGACGCTCGCGGTCTCGATCTTCGTCATCGTCTTCTCCGAAATTCTGCCCAAGACCGTCGCGATCAACTCGCCGGACAAGGTGGCGCTCGCCGTGGCGCGCCCGATTTCGATGATCGTGCGGGTGTTCGGCCCGCTGACCATGGCGATCGAGTATTTCATCCGCTGGCTCTTGCGTCGCTTCGGGCTCGACCTCGGCTCGATGAGCAACGTGCTCTCGGCCACGGAGGAGCTGCGCGGTCAGGTCGATCTGCTGCACAAGGAGGGCGGTGTCGCCAAGACCGAGCGCGACATGCTCGGCGGCCTGCTCGATCTGCATGAATTGTCGGTCGCCGACGTGATGGTCCACCGTACCAAGATGCGCACCATCAACGCCGATCTCTCCGCCGCCGAGATCGTGCGCGAGGTCCTGGCCTCGCCCTATACGCGCATGCCGCTCTGGCGCGACAAGCACGAGAACATCGTCGGCATCCTGCATGCGAAGGATCTCCTGCGCGCCCTCGATTCCGTGGGTGGTGACGCGGAGAAGCTGAAGATCGCGCAGATTTCCTACGAGCCCTGGTTCGTCCCGGACATGACCAGCCTGCGCGACCAGCTGCGCGCCTTCCTTTCCAAGAAGACGCACTTCGCCCTCGTCGTCGACGAATATGGCGAGGTGGAGGGGCTGGTCACGCTCGAAGACATTCTCGAAGAGATCGTCGGCGACATCAAGGACGAGCACGATCTCTCGGTTCAGGGCGTGCGTGTCCAGCCGGACGGCTCGGTGCATGTGGAAGGCTCGGTGCCCATCCGCGATCTCAACCGGGTGATGGACTGGGACCTTCCCGACGAGGAAGCCACCACGATTGCCGGCCTCGTCATCCACGAAGCGCAGCTCATCCCCGATGCCGGCCAGGCCTTCACCTTCCACGGTTTCCGCTTCCAGGTCCTGCGCAAGGCCCGTAACCGCATCACCTCGCTGCGCATCACCCCGCTCGCAGTGCTCGCGCCGCGGGAGTAGGGGATCAAGCCGCCGGCGCCGCTTCGCCTGTATGGGCCGCTTCCTGAGGCAGGTCGAAACTGAGCATGGCGCGGGTGCCGGAATGGGCCGGATCGAAATGGATCTCGGTCTTGAGATTGGCCGCCATTGCGCTGACGATGCGGGTGCCCAGCCCGCTGCCCTGCGGTGCCCCGGCGGCATCGAATCCGATCCCGTCATCCTCCACGACGAGCTCTACGCGGGCGGAATCGTCGTGGCGCAGGAGCACGCGGATATCGCCGGTCGCATCGCCCGGATAGGCGTATTTCGTGGCATTGGTGACGAGTTCGACCACGATCACGCCGAGCGAGATCGCCTGATCCGTCGGCACCAGGATGCTTTCGGCTTCAACCCGGATGGCGCTCTGCGTGCCCGAGGCGCGCATCGCCTGGTCGAGCTCTTCGATCAGGCCGGTGAGATAGGCATCGAGCTCGACCCGGCGCACGTCGTTCGAGGTATAGAGGCGCCGGTGGATCTGAGAGATGGCGCTGATGCGCGTCTGGGTTTCGACCAGGGCATCGCGGGCGGGGCCTTCGGGGAGGATGCCCTTTTGCATGGTGACGAGGGAGGCAACCAGCTGCAGCGAATTGGCGACGCGGTGATTGACCTCGCGCAGGAGCATCTCGGCGCGATCGCGCTGCTCGCGGACTTCCTGCTCCGCCAGTTCCTTGGCCCGGCGCACGCATTCCTGCTTGAGGGCCTGGCGGATCGAGGCGCCGAGCAGCTCGAAGAAGGCGCCGCCGACATCCTTGACGATGTAATCCGCCGCACCGTTCTTCAGGGCCGCGACGGCGATGCGCCCCTCATCCGCACCGGTCACGTAGATTACCGGCGGCGCCAGGGCCATGGCGCGGATCTCGGCGAGGACGTCGAGCCCTTCCTTTCCCGGCATGAAATGGTCGAGCGCGATGATGTCGAAGGTCGCATCCGCAAGCTGCGTAAGCCCGGCATCGCCGCCTTCGGCATAGGTCACCTCCATGCCCTGGCGTGTGAGCGCGCGCTCGACGAGACGTCCGAAAGCGGGGTCATCGTCGATATAGAGCACCCGGACTGTCTTGTCGGTGCTCATGGGTTCAGCCCTCCGGCACCTGCATGACTGAGAGAAAGAGTCCGAGCTGGCGGATCGCGGTTGCGAAGGTGTCGTATTCGACCGGCTTGGTGATGTAGACGTTGCAGCCCAGATCATAGCAGCGCTGGATCTCGGTCTGGTCGTCGGTGGTCGTGAGCACGATCACCGGTGCGCGCTTGGTCGAATCGTTCTGCTTGATGCGGGCGAGGATATCGGTTCCGCTCATGTCGGGCAGATTGAGATCCAGCAGAACCAGCAGCGGCCCCTGGCCGCGCGTCTCCGGCGTCTCCAGATGCTTCAACGCGCTGGTTCCGTCGAGAAAATGCATGATCTCGTTATTCACGCCGGCGCGGCGCACATTCTTCTCGATCAGGCGTGCATGGCCTTCGTCGTCCTCGATCATGATGATGGTCACGGGTAGCGCACTCATACGTCTTCCTGATGTTCGTCGGGTTTGAGAGTTTTGGGCAAAGTCACGATGAATGTCGAGCCCTTGCCGGGTTCGGATTCGATGTGGATCGAGCCGCCCAGGCGGCGCACGAGGGCGCGCACATGGGCCAGTCCGATCCCCTCGCCGGCCTTGTCCTGCGTGCCGGCGCGGCGGAACAGGTCGAAGACGCGCTGGTGATCCTTGGGATCGATGCCGCGTCCGTTGTCTTCGATCTCGTAACGCAGGGTATGGTCGGGCTCGGCGCGCCCGCGCACGGTGATCCGGCCCGGGCGGGTGGGGTCGAGATATTTCACCGCGTTCTCGATCACATTGCCGAAGATCTGCTCCAGCGCCACCCGGTCCGAGACGAGGTCGGGCATCTCCTCGATCACGATCTCCGCGCCTTCCTCGTCGAGCTGGTGCGTGATGTTGGCTTCGAGCTGGGCGATGACCTCGCGCATCACGATCGGCTCGGGTGTGAGCACGCGCCGGCCCTCGCGCGAGAGCTTGAGGATCGCCGCGATCAGCCGGTCCATGCGCTGTGTCGAGGAGCGGATGAAGTCGAGCGCCTCGGGCAGATCCGTCTCGACCGCCACGCGCGCATCCTCGGTGACGAGCTCCGGCGCCTTTTCTGCGACACGCGCGATGAAGGCCTCGACCTCCTTGCGCACCGCATCGAGCTCGGCGGTGAAGCCCATGACATTGACGAGCGGCGCACGCAGGTCGTGGCTGACGATATAGGCGAAACGCTGGATTTCCTCGTTGGCCTCTGTCAGATCCGCAGTGCGCGCGGCAACCGCATGTTCGAGATTGGCGATCAGCCCCGCGAGTTTGGCGCGCGCCCGTTCGAGCTGAGCCGTGCGCTTCTCGACGCGCTGTTCCAGCGTATCGTTGATTTCTTCGAGTGCATCATTGGCTTCCTCGGCGACGACGGTCGCGCGCGCCTGGCCGAGCGTCGCGAGGCCGAGCAGCAGCGTTGCGAAAAAGCCCGCGCCGAGCAGCCAGGGATAGAGCGCCCGCGCGGAATCGGCGGCGAAGGCGGGCGTCGTCTTGATCCGCAGCGTCCAGAGCCGGTCACCGATCTGGACCACCCGGTCGGCCTGATGGGAGATATCGGGATCGGCGTCATCCATGCGCGCGTCGCGATAGAGCAGCGCGGAATCGTCGGTCGATTCGCCGTCGAAGACCGCGAAGGTGATCTCGGGCGGGCGTTCGCGCAATTCGAAGGAGCGATCGAACAGGTCGCCGGAGCGAAACGGGCTGTAGATCCAGCCAATGAATTGCTCTCGCCGCTCCGCAACGGTGTCGGGTATCCTGCCGCCGCGATAAATCGGCAGATAGATCAGGAAACCCGGCTGCAGGTCGTCTTCCTCGATTTCCTGGACGAGTGCGACCCGCTCCGTCGTCGCGCGGCGTCCCCGGTCACGGGCACGCTCCATCGCGTCCCGGCGTTTGGGTTCGGAGAACATGTCGTAGCCGATCGCGGCCCGGTTACGCTCGTCCTGCGGTTCGAGGAAGATGATGGCGGAATAGGCGTCGCGCTCGCCTTCCGGCCAGAGGCGGAAATCGCCATCGTAGAGGCGCATGCGGGCCTCGAGCGGGCCCAACTCCTGCGGGGCGACGGCGCGCGCAAAGCCGATGCCCTGGACGCCGGGATAGAGCTCGGGAATGCGCAGGCGGGTGACGTAGCGCCGGAATTCCGGCAGGCTGACTTCGCCGAGCGGGCGGCTCGCCATCAGGGCGGTCGTGCCGCGCAGGAGGGCGATATAATCCTCCATCCGTTGCGTGACGGCGGCTGCGCGCTGATCGACCAGTGCGACGAAGCGCTCCTCGTCGCGCTCGCGGGCGAGCCTTTCGTATTGGTGGCCGAGGAACAGGGTCGCGACGATACCCGCGATCACGACGATGGCCGGAAAGATCAGCGCGCGGGGTGTTCGGGCCGTGACCTGAAAGAGGCCGGGTCTCTTTTTCTTCAACAGATGGTCACTCTCGACTGGTCGGTGCGAACGGGCAGGAGGATAGGCGTAGAACGCACCTCACGCCGGGCGAACGCGAAAACCGGGTCGATGGTTCCCGCATTCGTCCAGAATATTATTGCGCGCCGCCAACCACTACGCAGCCAGACCCGCAATCGCACGGGCGATGCCCTGCGCGCGCGGAACCATCGTCTCGACTTCCATATACTCTTCCGGCGAATGCGCATTGCCGCCGACCGGGCCCGTCGCGCACAGGGTGGGGCAGCCGACGCTGGCGGTGAAACCGGAATCGGCGCAGCCGCCGGTAAACTCGCCGTCGATGCTGATGCCGTTTTCCGCCATGGCCTTCTGGTAGAGCCCGAAGAGTTCCTTCGAGCCCGCATCCTGCACCAGAGGGTGGAACTCCCCCTTGATGACGAGTTCGGCGCGCGTGCCCGCGACGTCTTCTGCCGCGACGATCTCCGCGATACGCGCCATCGTCGCCTCGCGCTGATCGGGCGTGATATAGCGCAGGTCGATTTCGCATTCGGCCAACGGTGCCACCGTGTTGACCGATTGCCCGCCCCGGATCAGCCCGACATTCACGGTGATGCCCGCATCGAGATCGGTGATCGCGTGCAGCGCCACGATCTTGTGGGCGAGCGCGCCGATGGCGGATGACCCTTGCGCGAAATTGCCGCCGGAATGGGCGGCCTTGCCATGCACGTTCATCTGCATGAAGACGCCACCCTTGCGCCCGGTCACGACATTGCCGGAGGGACGTCCCGGCTCTGAGTTGAACACGGCGCGCGCTTCACGGGCGGTCTCCTCGATGATCGGGCGGCAGGCGGGAGAGCCGATTTCCTCGTCGCTGGTGATCAGCCCGATGAGCGGGGCGGGGGCGCCGCCGAACTTGTGATACGCGGCGAGGACGAAGGCGTTGATCACGAGCCCCGCCTTCATGTCGCAGACGCCCGGCCCGTAGGCGCGCCCGTCCTCGATGCGGAAGGGGCGGCGTGCGGCTTCACCCTTGGGGAAGACCGTATCGCGATGGCCCATCAGCAGAATCGGCTTGTTGGCACCGCCGGAACCGGTCACATGCGCCTTGATCGCATCGCCGAAAGTCTCGTTGGCGATGGTCGTCGTCTCGATGCCGTGCTCGGCGAAGAAGCGCTTGAAGCGCTCGCCCACCGCATCGACGCCGGCCTTGTCATAGGAGCCGGAATCGATGTTCACCACCTCCTCCAGCAGGGCCAGCATGGCGGGTTTCTGCTCGGAGAGCCAGGCGGAAACGGAATCGGTAGCAGCGGACACGGGGATCACCTTCGTCAGGAGGGAAGCGGCCCTCAGGCTAAGCCCGTGTCACGCCTTCGCGAAAGCGGAAAATCCTCACGGGCGGTTCACCCGTTGCGCCCGCTTCGCCGTCAAAGCGATGCCGCAGCGCGCGCGGCCTGGTCGTAGTGACCCGAGAGTGCACGCATCATCGCCGCGATTTCGGAAAGCTGGTCCTTGTCCAATGTGGTGGTGCTCAGCGGTCCGATCAGGAGCTTGTCACGGATTTCGCGATACTTCTTGCAGATATCGCGACCCTTCGCTGTGATCTCGACCGTCTTCTCCTTGCCCGCGCGCCCCGAGGTGACGAGGCCTGCGCCCTGCAGCTTCTTGACACCGTAGCTGACGAGATGCGTCTCCTCGATCGAGAGAACGAGGCAGATATCCGCCAGCCTCTTGGCGCGCCCCCGGTGATTGACCGTGTGGAGGATCAATACGTCGAGCGGAGACAGGTCCGGCACGCCCGCCGCCGCGATGCAACGCATCATCCAGCGGTGAAAGGCATGGCTGGCCAGGATCAGACCGAATTCGAACTCCGACAGGGCCGGCAACGCCCCCTCCGCCAGATGGGCGGAGGAGACGATGGGGCCGATGCCGGAAGGGTTCAGGCTTTTCGCACTCATGAAGTCTCCGGGCGGGGTTTTTCGAAATTTTCGCGCATCAGCGTGTCTCCAGCATCGTGCGCGGCAACCAGAGGGCGATGTCGGGATACATTGCCAGCAGGAAGGCTGCGAGGCACATGATCAGGAAGAAGGGGGCGGTGTAAAGCCCGAGCCTGAAGATGTCTTTTCCGGTGAGCGATTGGAGCACGTAAAGGTTGAAGCCGACCGGCGGCGTGATCTGCGCCATTTCCACGACCAGGACGATATAGATGCCGAACCAGATCAGATCGAAGCCGGCACCGACGACCAGCGGCATGATGATCGAGGTGGTCAGCACCACCATCGAAATGCCGTCGAGGAAGCAGCCCATGATGATGAAGAAGATCGTCAGGGCGAGCAACAGCATCCCTTGCGAGAGCCCGAAGCTGCCGATCCACTCCGCCAGCACGCGCGGTATCCCGGTAAAGCCCATCGCCGTGGTCAGGAAGGCGGCCCCGGCCAGGATGAAGATGATCATGCAACTCGTCTTGGTCGAGGCGACGAGCGCTTCACGCATGGTGTTCCACGTCATCGTCCCGGTCGCCCAGGAGATACCGAGCGACAGGAAAACGCCGACCACGGCGGCCTCCGTCGGTGAAGCGAGCCCCATATAGATCGAGCCGATCACACCGATGATCAGGAAGATGACCGGCGCCAGCCGCCGAAGCGCCTTGACGCGCTCGATGAAGGGCATCGGCGGTTCGGGCGGAGGCATCTTGTCCTTGTTGAACAGGGCCCAGATGATGACGAAGGTCATGAACATCGCCGTCAGCATCAGCCCGGGGATCACGCCGGCGATGAACAGCCGCGCCACCGAGAGCTCCGTCGCCGCCGCATAGACGATGAGGATGATCGATGGCGGAATCATCAGCCCGATCGTGGCCGAACCCGCCAGCGCCCCGATCGAGACCGTGTTGGAATAACCGCGTTTGGCGAGCTCCGAGAGCGAGATGCGGCCGATCGTTGCGCAGGTTGCTGCAGAGGAGCCGGATACGGCGGCAAAGATGGTCGAACCCACGATGTTCACGTGAATCAGGCGTCCGGGCAGCTTCGCGAGCCAGGGGGCGAGTCCGTCGAACATGTCCTGGGAAAGGCGTGTGCGAAAGAGGATGTCGCCCATCAGGATGAACATCGGCAGCGCCGTGAGATCCCAGGATTTCGCGCCCTGCCACATCGACGTAGCCAGGATCGTGCCGGGCGGCAGGGTCAATTGGAGAATGATGGCGACGAACCCCATCGTCGCGAGCGCGACCGCGATCCAGACGCCGAGGCCGATCATGACGAAGAGAAGGGCGATGAGCCCGAGACTGACAGGAAGGAGATCCATGGCTCAGTTCTCCCGGCCCAGGTTGATCGCGTCTTCCGTGCCGGTGAAACTCGGTTTTCCGGTGCGCAGGGTGATGATGAATTCGTCGAGGAAGGCGATTGCGAGCAATACCGCGCCGACGACCATCGCGACCTGCGGGATGTAGAGCGGCACCGGCACGAGACCGGGCGATACTTCGTTGAAGCGCCAACTCGTATAGGCATATTGCGCGAGGTGCCAGGAGGCATAGCTCGTCGCAATCGCGCCGAAGAGCAGTGCGGTGCCTTCGAGGACCGAGCGTACCTTCAGCGGGACGTTGTTGATCAACATCGTCACCCGGATATGCACACCGCCCTTGAGCGTCGCGGCGAGCCCGAGAAAACTTGCGGCTGCCAGCAGGTAGCCGGCGATTTCCGAGAGAGAAAGAATCACGAACCCCGAGCGACCGAAACCCATCGCGCGGAGAAGAGCGTCCACGATCCGGCCGCCGACCTGCAGGCCGACGAGAACGGCGATCGAAACGAGACAGGCGATCGCGGCCCAAAGGGCGATCGTATATGTGGCATCAAGGGCACGTCGCATCAGTTCGGCTCCGAAACAGCAATAGCGTCCGCGACGTGATCGGATCGCCTGATCCGGCCTGCCGGAACGAAAAAAGGCCCCTTCCGGAGAAGGGGCCTTTGTGGTGTTGGGTCAGCGCAGGGACTCGTAAGCTTCCAGCACTGCAGCGCCGGATTCACCGGCCTCTTCCGCCCATTCGGTGGCGATCTGCGCGCCGATTTCCTGGAAGCCTTCACGCAGCTCGTCGGAAGGAACGATCACGTTGATGCCGTTGGCAGCGAGTTCTTCCGTGGCAGACACCGTGACCTCTTCCGAGGACGCCCAGCCGCGCTCTTCTGCAGCGGCCGCCGCAGCGAGCACTGCGTCGCGGGTCTCGTCATCCAGCGCTTCGAAGGCGGCGGAGTTGACGATCACCATGTTGCGCGGAATCCAGGCCTGGGTGTCGTGATAGTATTCGAGAAAGTCCCAGAACTGCGAGTCGACGCCGGTGGCCGGCGACGTAATGGTCGCCTCGACACGGCCGGTAGCGAAGGCGGTCGGCAGATCCGCGACCTCGACCTGCACCGGCGTGGCGCCGGACAGGGCCGCGATGCGACCGGTGCCGGGGTTGTAGGTGCGGAAACGCAGGCCTTCCATATCGCCCATGGAGGTGATTTCGGTCTTGGCGTAGATGCCCTGCGGCGGCCACGGTACGGAGAACAGCAGCGTCAGGCCTTCCTCGGCGAGCTGCTCTTCCAGCGCGGGGCGCTGTGCTTCATAGAGCGCACGCGCATCGTCGTAGCTGGTGGCGAGGAAGGGAACCGAGTCGAGGCCGTAGATCGGCGCGTCGTTGGCGTGCAGCGACACCAGAACCTCACCGATCGGGGCGATACCGGAGCGGATCGAGCGCTTAATTTCCGGATGGCGGATCAGCGAACCGGCGGAGTGGACGGTGATGTTGAGGCCACCATCGGTCGCCTCGCGGACATCATCGGCGAACTGGCTGATGTTGATCGTGTGGAAGTTGCCGTCCGGATAAGGGGTCGGCATGTCCCAGCTCTGAGCGGAGGCGCCGGCCGTCATTCCAACGACGAGGCCAAGCCCCAATGTTGCACGAGCAAAAGTTTTCATATACAATCTCCCATCGCTTTCACGCATCCCTCTGTTATTGCATGCGCGGTTGCATGCTGTACACGCTCATTCCGCATGTCAACATTTTAATAGCGATTTATGTTTATTTTATCGACAAAATGTCGTTATGAGACTTGTCTGTGTTGCATTATTTTTGCTGTTGGCCAGCCTGGATGGCGAGGTGCAGCGCAGGGTTGCCTTCACCTTATCTGAGCACTTCATCGTAAGATGCCTGATTGCCGTCCGAATCCCCTCCGGTCGACCGTGGGGTCACAGGGGATGCCGCGTCTGGCGTATTGACACGCTTTGGTTGACTCACGGATGCGGGCGAGCCACCCGGATCTTGCGCCTCGCCAGCTCTCGCCGTACGCGCCTTGTCGGCATTGCCCGCGCGGCGCTTGCCCGGCTTGTCCTTGCGGGGTTGCCTGGCTCTGTTGCCATTCGCGTCATCGTCGACCGGTTCGGCATTGTTCCCCGGCTCGGGAGTCGTGGCGGCCTGCTCGCCCATGATCAGACGCGTTACCTCGTCGATCCGCGCGCGCAGGGTGGCGTTCTCGGCTTCCAGCCGTTTCTCGGATTGCTTGCGATAGGCGGCAAACTCTGCCTCGATCCGCCGGCGCTCGCTACGGGCATGATCGAGGGCGCCCTGCAGCGATGATTTCTCCGCGCGCAGGCCGTCGATCTCGCCGCGAAGTGTATCCTGCGCCGCGCGCGATTGCCCGTCGGACGCATCGAGCTTGCGCTGGGCCAGGGCGATATGCCCCTCGAGCGCCGCGATGCGTGCGCTCGCCTTTTCCAGCTCGGCATGGCGGGCAGCCAGATCGCGGCTGGTATGGGCCTGCATGTCCCTTGCTTGCGCAAGCTGTGCCTCGGACTGGATGCGCGCTTCGACCGCGGCATCCCGTTCGCCTGCGAAATCCTCCGCCCGGCGCTCTAGCACGGCGCCGCGCGCCTCTTCGTCGGCAAGCGCTTTGCGGGTGCGCTCCAACGCTGTACGCAATTCCGCGATCTCTTCGGCGCGACTGCGCGAGACCCGTTCGATTTCGCGGGCGCGGCCGGTCTCGGCTTCCAGGCGCGTGTGCAGATCCGAGACCTGGATGCGTTTGGAATCGAGATCGGCGAGGGCGCGGTCATGGCGTGCCTGCAGATCGGCGAGAGCGCTTTCGCGCGCGGCGAGATTCTCGCGGGTGTCGAGCAATTCGGCGCTCACTCCCGCAGCACGCGCTTCGCTCTCGGACAACGCGTTGCGCGTGGCGGCCAGTTCCTGCTCGAGGCGCGAAATCTCGGCGCGCGCCCGCTCGCCTTCCTCGCCGAGTTCGACGATGCGCGTCGCCCTGCGCCCCAGCTCCGCCATGTCGAGAGCCTGCTTGTCGCGCAACCTTTCGAGATGCTGCTCGACACGCCGCTCACGCACGGCGAGTTCGGCGCGCAGCGTATCGCGTTCGGCATTGAGCTCAGCCACCGATGCCGGGAGTTGCGCTTCGACACGGCGACGCGCGAGCCGCTCAGCGCGCTCGTTGAGAGCGGGCACGATCATCAGGCCCAGGAGCGTCGAGACGAAGAATCCCAACGCGAAGATCATGACTGTTTCGATCACGCGGCCACGCGCCCTCACTCGATCTTGCGCATGAAACGACCATGCCACGCCGAACGCCGGACCGCCACCCCGCTTTGCCGGCGGCGGGTCAGAACGGATTCCAGGTCGGCTGCTCGGTGAAGCGCAGGTAGCCGATATTGATGCCGAGGCGGGCGCCGACACCCGAACGGATCGGTACGAGGATGATATTATTGGCTGAAAGCGCCGTCATGCCGAAGCCGCCGACCACATAGGCCGAGCCGTCCATGCCCAGAAAACGCTGATACATCGCATCGGTGGAAGGCAGTTCATAGACAAGCATCATCGTGCGCGAACCTTCGCCACCGAAATCGAAGCCGATCGATGGTCCCTGCCAGAATACCGGACGGTTACCGGCATTGCGGGTGTAGAGCGTGCCTTCACCGTAGCGCAGGCCACCGATGAAGGCGCCACCGGCTTCCTGGCCGAGAATGTAGCCATTGGGCTGGCCCCAGCGGGAAAAGGCTTCCTGCACGGTCAGGGCGAGGCCACGCGAGATCGAGCCGAAGAAGGCGTGGCCCTGATCGACGATTTCCTGCGGCTCGAACGTCTCGGGTGAATTCTGGCCATTGGGGGAAATTCCGGTCCCCGGCTGCCCGGGCGGGGGCAACTGGTTCTGCTGCGCCATGCTCGTGCCGGCGAGGGGCACGACGAGCAACAGGGCCAGGAGGGCGGATAGCAACGTATTCCGGGCCCTGCGGCCCCGGCGCGCGCAGGCCGAGCGCATCGTGAAACGGATTGAGCGCATGCCCGATCTCCTGCTCGATATATCGAATCGCCCGATTAGGAACAATTCGAATGAATTGATGAACCCCGGTTTCAACTCCGGAGCGCTATAAACCCCAGCCGACGGACATTTCGATCCGTCCGTGACACCAAGCCTTAACCAAGAAGGGTAACATGGCGTTAACGCGCGAATTCGGCTCGGGGCATTCCCAGGCGACCGATCACCCCTCCATGGTGCAGCGATTCCGGACCTGCATGGCCCGCATGGCATTTGCCGCAGGGCTTGCCATGGGCCTCGCACTCCCCAACGTTACAAGTTCCGCCCATGCCGCGAATCCGGATTCCACCGCGATCGGCGTGGCACGCCTCGCCCTGCTGCCACCGCTCGTCGGTGCAGCAGAAGGTGTGCGTCGGCACGATCATGCAGGCGTGGCTCTCGAGGGGTTCGATCCGGTCACCTATTTTCTCGGGGACAGGCCGCGTCCAGGGGATGCGACCTTTGAAGCGATCTGGGGCGGACATGCCTGGCGCTTCGCCAGCGCGGCGAACCGTGCCGCTTTCCTCTCGCGTCCGGATGTCTACGCGCCGCGGCTGGGCGGCCATGACGCCCTCGCCATGACACGGGGACGCGTGGTCGAGGCAGAGGCGCGTATCGCGGCCATCGTCTCGGGGCGGCTCTATCTGTTTCACTCGCGCGCGGCGCGCGACGCCTTCCTCGACGACCCCGATGCGGCAGCGCTTGCGGAGCGGATCTGGAACGAAAGCAAGGAGCGTCTGGCGCGTCTGTGAAGGCGCGATTGCTCAGATCGAGGCTTTTCAGGCGGCGCGAAGCCGGGTAGGGAAAAACCGGCATGTCGTGCGCGTGATTCGCCCGCACGTTGCCGGGGCGCCACCGGGAGGCACGTTTCATGGCCAAAGTCGATCTCGATTCCCTCGATCTCGCCGCGCTTTTGTGCTCGCGGGTCTGTCACGACGTGATCAGCCCGGTGGGAGCCATCGTCAACGGGCTCGAGGTGATGGAGGACGACAGCGATCCCGGCATGAAGGATTTCGCTCTCGATCTGATCCGCAAGAGCGCGCGCCAGGCTTCGGCGCGCTTGCAATTTGCCCGCATCGCCTTCGGTGCCGCAGGTTCGGCGGGTGCCGCGATCGATACGGGCGATGCCGAACAGGTTGCCAAGGGCTTCTTCCATGACGACAAGACCCGCCTCGCCTGGAACGCGCAACGCCAGCTCTTGCCGAAGAACCGGGTGAAGCTCCTGCTCAATCTCCTGGTCATGGCCGCGCAGGGCATTCCCCGCGGCGGGGATATCGACGTCACCATCGAAGGCGACGAGAGCGCATCCACCTTCATCATCGCCGCGACCGGCAAGAACGCCCGGATCCCCCCGCATGCCCGCGCGCTGCTCGACGGCGAGCCGGAAGGTGACGGCGTCGATGCCCATGGTATCCAGTTCTATTATGCAGGTCTCGTCGCCCGCGCATCGAACATGACGGTCTCGCTCGATATCGAGGGTGAGGCCTTCACCTTGCGCGCAGAATCGGCGTGAATGCGCAGGCGTGATGCCGCAGGTCGAGACGCGGCGTCAACGTTCCGTTAAGTATAATGGGGCGCCTGTTTACCTTTTTTCTACGAACCGGCAACGGAACATAAAGAACTTGTGACGACACTCTGGGTCAGAAGCAGACCCTGCGAGAGTAGAGTGACGTCATGGATGATCTTTTGCGCGAATTTCTGACCGAGACCGGCGAACATCTCGATACGGTCGACGTCGAATTGGTTCGCTTCGAACAGGATCCCAACAACGAGACGATCCTTCGGAACATCTTCCGTCTCGTCCATACCATCAAGGGCACCTGCGGGTTCCTCGGACTTCCCCGACTCGAGGCTCTGGCCCATGCGGCCGAGACCCTGATGGGAAAGTTCCGCGATGGCCATCCCGTCACCACCGACGCAGTGTCGCTGATCCTTCAGACCCTCGACCGGATCAAGGAAATCGTGGCCGAGCTCGAGCGCACGGCGGCGGAGCCCGAGGGCGAGGATCAGGATCTGATCGGCGCGCTCGACGCCATGTCCAATGCCGATCCCGAGGCGCTTCTGGCCCGGCAACAGGCCGAGAGCGCAGAATCGCCTGCAGAAACCTCGGTAAGCACCGCGTCGGACGAGGCGCCTGCTGCCGGTGGCTTCGTCTTCCAGGAACTGGAGCGCGATCTGCTGCCGGGCGAGATTCCCCTGGACGAGCTGGAGCGCGCGTTCCTCGAAGCGCCCGGCCCTGACGATGAGGAGGGTGCGCTGGAAGAGATCGACGCGCCCGTGGTCATGGAGGGCAGCGTCCTCGGCGAACCCGATGCCGCACCAGCCGAAGAAGCCGTCGAAGCCTCCGTTGCCGAAGCGCCTGTCGTCGCTGCGGCGCCCGTCGCCGAGGTCAAGTCCGCCGACGGCAAATCCGCCGAGACGAAGCCGGCAGCTTCTGCCAGGAAGGCCGAGGCGAAGGATAATCCCAGCAATGCCGGCGCCGAGCAGAACGTCGCCAAGGTCCAGACCATCCGCGTCAATGTCGATACGCTCGAACACCTGATGACGATGGTCTCCGAGCTGGTGCTTACCCGCAACCAGCTGCTCGAGATCGCCCGGCGCGAGGATGACAGCGGCTACAAGGTGCCGCTGCAGCGCCTCTCGCACGTCACTGCCGAGCTGCAGGAAGGCGTCATGAAGACGCGCATGCAGCCGATCGGCACCGCCTGGCAGAAATTGCCGCGTGTCATCCGCGATCTGTCGTCGGAACTCGGCAAGAAGATCGAACTGGTGATGCAGGGCGCCGATACCGAGCTCGACCGCCAGGTGCTCGAAGTCATCAAGGATCCGCTGACGCACATGATCCGCAACTCGGCGGATCACGGCATCGAGGATGCCGAGACGCGGCGTGCTTCCGGCAAGCCCGAGCGCGGCACCATCCGCCTCAACGCCTATCATGAAGGCGGCACCATCACGATCGAGATCGCCGATGACGGCAAGGGCCTGAACTACGATGCGATCACCCGCAAGATCGTCTCGCAGGGGCTCGCCAGCGAGGCCGAAGTCGAGCGGATGAGCGAGGCGCAGATCGCCAAGTACATCTTCCATCCCGGCTTCTCGACCGCAGCCCAGGTCACCTCGGTTTCCGGGCGCGGCGTCGGCATGGATGTGGTCAAGACCAATATCGAGCTGATCGGCGGCACCGTCGAGATCCGCTCCGAGCAGGGCAAGGGCACGGTCTTCACCATCAAGATCCCGCTCACCCTGGCCATCGTGGCCGCGCTCATCGTCTCCGCCCAGGACCAGCGCTTCGCCATCCCGCAGGTCTCCGTGCTGGAACTGGTGCGCGTCAAGAACGGCTCCGACCACCAGATCGAACGGATCAACGGCACGCCCGTGCTGCGCCTGCGCGACCGGCTTCTGCCGATCGTCCCGATCGGCAAGGTTCTCGGCCTCGACGGGGCCGAGGCCAATCCGGGCGACGAAGGCTTCGTCGTGGTCTCGCAGGTCGGGCGCCAGCGTTTCGGCATTCTCGTCGACGGCGTGTTCCATACCGAGGAAATCGTGGTCAAGCCGATGGCGACCAAGCTGCGCCATATCCCGATGTTCTCCGGCAATACCATTCTCGGCGACGGTGCCGTGGTGCTGATCATCGATCCCAACGGCATCGCCAAGATGGTCGGCCAGGGTTCGGGTGATACGCAGTTCGGGGTCGAGGCGGCCGAGGATATGGAAGAGAGCAACGACAACGAATCGACGACGCTGCTGGTCTTCCGCGGCGGCGGCGAGACCCACAAGGCCGTGCCGCTGTCGCTGGTCACGCGCCTCGAGGAGATCGATGCGGCCAAGATCGAGTGGGTCGGCGGGCGTCCGCTGATCCAGTATCGCGGCAAGCTGATGCCGCTGGTGCCGGCCGATCCCGCGATCGCGATCAAGAGCGAGGGCCCGCAGGCGCTGGTCGTCTTCTCCGACGGCGAGCGTGCCATGGGGCTTGTGGTGGACGAGATCGTCGACATCATCGACGACGTGCTCGATATCGAGCTCGTCGCCGATCGCCCGGATCTGCTCGGCTCCGCCGTGCTGCGCGGGCGTGCCACCGAGATCGTCAACATCGTGCATTACCTGCCTCTGGCCCATGAGGACTGGACCTCCGGTGCCCCGGTCAGGAATCTCAAGAATGCCCGCACGGTGCTGCTCGTGGACGATTCCTCCTTCTTCCGCGAGATGCTCAGCCCGGTCCTCAAGGCCGCCGGCTACCGCGTCATCACGGCGGCGGGAACCGAGCAGGCGCTCGCCGCGCTCAATTCCGATCGGCGCATCGACGCCATGGTCGCCGATGTCGACATGCCGGGCCGCGACGGTTTCGCGCTGATCCGCGCTGTGCGCGCACAGGCACGGCTCTCGCGCCTGCCGGTGATCGCCCTGTCCTCCGCCGTCACGCCCGAGGCGATCGAGGAAGCGCGCAAGCTCGACATCTGTGAGTTCATCGCGAAATTCGACCGCAGCGGCCTCGTCGCCGCGCTCGCGGAAACCGAAGCCCAGCTGGGAGAAGCCGCATGATGGCCGCCAACGTCAACGAAGCCGGGCGCGACGGGCGCGCGGTGCAGGAATACGAGGAATTCGTCACCGTCATGCTGGGTGACCAGATGTTCGGCCTGCCGATCGACCGGGTGCACGACGTCTTCATCGCCTCATCGCTGACCACGGTGCCGCTGGCGCCGCGCGAAATCATGGGCCTGCTCAACCTGCGCGGACGCGTCGTCACCGCGATGTGCCTGCGCCGCCGCCTCGGTCTGCCCGATCGTGAGGAGGGCGCCCAGGACATGGCGGTCGGCCTCGAGCGCAACGGCGAATCCTACGGGCTGCTCGTCGATTCCGTCGGCGAGGTGATGAAGCTCTCCACCGAGACACACGAGCCGAGCCCGGTTCACATGGATCAGGCCTGGGTAAAGCTTTCGCGCGGGGTGCATCGTCTCGACGAGCGCCTCCTGATCATTCTCGACGTCGATGCGGTTCTCGCCTTCGACGCGGAATCCCGCGCAGCCTGACGACCCTGAGGAGGGCGCGATGAAGCATTGTTTGATCGTTGATGATTCTGCCGTGATCCGGAAGGTTGCCCGGCGCATTCTCGAAGGCCTGTCCTTCCGCACCTCGGAGGCCGAGGACGGCGAGCAGGCGCTGCAGCGCTGCCGGTCCGAGATGCCCGATGCGGTCCTGCTCGACTGGAACATGCCGGTCATGGACGGCTATTCCTTCCTGAAGGCGCTGCGTGAGCTGCCCGGTGGCGAGGCGCCGAAAGTCGTCTTCTGCACCACCGAGAACGATGTCGGCAATATCGCCCGCGCCATGCGTGCCGGTGCCGACGAGTACATCATGAAACCCTTCGACAAGGAGATCATGACGGCCAAAATGCAGGAAGTCGGGCTCGTCTGAACCGCGCGACGGCGCATCCCACACCTTCGTTCCCCGGCAGTGATGCCAGCTTGTTTCGCGCGCCTTCCCGCAAGGGTGGCGCACCGGAGTCGATGAGTTCATGTCCATCGCGACAGCTTCGAATCAGGGATCCGTTACCGCCACGCCGATGCGGATCATGGTCGTCGACGACAGCGTAGTGATACGCGGCCTGACGGCGCGCTGGCTCGAAGAGGCCGGCCACAAGGTGGTCGCCACCTGCAATAACGGGCGCGTCGCCGTCGACCAGATCGCCCGCGCCAAGCCCGAGATCGTCCTGCTCGATATCGAAATGCCCGAGATGGACGGCATCACGGCCCTGCCGCTGCTGCTGGCAAAGTGCCCCGGTGTCTCCATCGTCGTGGTCTCGACGCTCACCCAGCGCAATGCGCAGACCTCCCTGAAATGTCTCTCGCTGGGTGCCGTGGATTATCTGGCCAAGCCCGAGAGCCATCGCGGTGTGACCACCTCGGTGACTTTCCGGCAGGATCTCCTGATCAAGATCGAGGGCCTTGCCGCGCGCCACCGCGACGGTGTCGATGCGGCTGCGACGCCGGCGATGATGTCGGCAGCTGCGGGGGGGCGACCGATGGCCGGCGCCGCTTCCGGCGCGCGCACGTTCCGTGTCGAGCGCAGCATGCCCGGAGCCGCGGCTGCGGGTGCGGCTCCGACCGCGCGACAATTCCTGCGCGCCCCGCCGGCGGGAGGTGCAGCCGCGCCGGTCCGCCCGGGCGCGAATGCGGGCGCCCCGGTATCCGCCCGCGCGCCCGTCGGCGCGGCCCGAGCCACCCCGACGCTGCGGCCGGTTGCATCGAACACGCCCAAGAAGGTTCTCGTGGTCGGGGCATCGACGGGCGGGCCGCGTGCCGTCGGTGAGTTTCTCACGGGGCTCGGCCCGCTTCTGCGCAACATGCCCGTCCTCGTGGTCCAGCACATGCCGCCGGTCTTCACCGCCGTCTTCGCCGAGCATCTCGGCGCCCAGACGGGGTTGCCTGCGGCGGAGGCGAAGGACGGCGAAGCGCTGCAGGCGGGACGCATCTACGTGGCGCCGGGCGGGAAACATATGGGATTGCGCCGCAATGGCGGCGCCTCGGTGGTGCTGCGCCTCGATGACGGGGCGCCGGTGAATTTCTGCAAGCCGGCGGTCGACGTGCTCTTCTTTGATGCCGCGACGATCTTCGGCGCGCAGGTTCTCTCCGTGGTGCTCACCGGAATGGGTTCCGACGGCACCCATGGTGCGCGCGCAATCGGCGAAGCCGGCGGTGCGGTGATCGTTCAGGACGAGGCGACGAGTACGGTCTGGGGCATGCCCGGATCGATCGCCAGGGCCGGCCTCGCGCATGAAATCCTGCCGCTGCGGGATCTCGCGGGAGCGGCCAAACGCTATATAGGTGGGAGCAGGTAATGCTGGATGCCGATTTCGACTATCTCCGCAATTATCTGAAGGAGCGCTCCGGGCTCTCGCTCTCGGCGGAGAAACGCTATCTGGTCGACAGCCGGCTCGGGCCGATCTGCCGGCGCTTTTCGCTGACCGGTGTTCCCGATCTCGTGACCAAGCTGCGCCAGGGGCGCGACCGGGCGCTGGAGACGGCGGTGGTCGAGGCAATGACGACCAACGAGACTTTCTTCTTCCGCGACAAGACACCCTTCGACATCTTTCGGGAAACGATCCTGCCGCAGATGCTCTCCGCCCGCGCCGGCAAGCGCAAGCTGCGGATCTGGTGTGCGGCCGCTTCCTCCGGCCAGGAGCCGTATTCGCTCGCCATGATTCTCGACGAGGCGCGCGCGAAGCTTTCGGGCTGGCAGATCGAGATCATCGCGACCGATATCGCCGCCGAGGTGCTCGAAAAGGCCAAGGCGGGCGTCTACACCCAGTTCGAAGTGCAGCGTGGCCTTCCCATTCAGATGCTGCTCAAATATTTCCAGCAGAAGGGCGATGCCTGGCACATCTCGCCGGCGATCAAGTCGATGGTCACGTTCAAGCAGATGAATCTCATCAAGGATTTCTCGCAGCTGGGCCAGTTCGACGTGATCTATTGCCGCAACGTGCTGATCTATTTCGACCAGCCGACCAAGACCGACGTGCTCCGCCGGCTTTCTTCGGCGCTGGCCCCGGACGGGGTGGTTCTGCTCGGGGCTGCCGAGACGGTCATCGGGCTCAGTGACGCGCTGGCCCCCCATCCGGCGCATCGCGGGCTCTATGTCGCATCCGGAAAAGGAGCTGCGGGCCGTGGAACCGCAGATCCGGCCGCTGCGGGCGCGGACAAGATCCGCGTTCCTTCCGGTGGCCTGCGGATTGCCGCCGGAGGTTGAGCATCCGTACCTCGAGGCTGGCCGGGCGATACGGGCGCGCGGCGACGGATCCGGCCTCATATTCGTGCAAACGCTCTGCTTGTCGCGCGAGGTATGGCCTGTATAACAGAAGCCATCTGTCGAATCGGGTGAGAGCGAGGGCGGGCTATGGCCAGCGATGCTGAATTGATCGCCGACCGGCGCAGAATGCGGCGCAAGCTGTCTTTCTGGCGCGTCGTCGGTTTCGCCGCCCTCATCGGCGTGCTGATCGCGGCCGGCTGGCGTCTTGTCGGGCCGGGCGATCTCGCCGCTACCCGCACGGCGCATATCGCGCGGGTCGAGATCTCCGGAATGATCACCACTGACCGGCGCAAGATGGACATGCTCGAGCGGCTCGGCGAATCGCGCGCGGTGCGTGGCGTGATCCTGAGCATCAACTCCCCCGGCGGCACCGTGACGGGGGCCGAAGAACTCTATCATGCTCTGCGCGATCTCGCGGCGGAAAAGCCCGTCGTCGCCTTCGTCGAGGGTACGGCGGCCTCGGGCGCCTATATCGCGGCGATTGCGAGTGACCATATCGTGGCGCGCGAGACCGCGGTGGTCGGCTCGATCGGGACGATGTTCCAGATGCCCAATGTACGGGAATTGCTCGACAATATCGGCGTGAGCATGCTGGAGGTACGCTCCACCCCGCTCAAGGCGGCGCCGAGTCCGACGGGGGAGATCGACGAGGAAGCCGTCGCTGCCCTGCGCGAATTGGTCGACGATACGTATCAGTGGTTTCGCGACCTCGTCGCCGAGCGTCGTTCCCTCGATGCGCGTGCCACCGAAACCGTGGCCGACGGGCGTGTTCATACGGGACGCCGGGCGCTCGGCCTTGCTCTGATCGATGCGATCGGCAGCGAGGATGATGCGGTGAACTGGCTGGCGGAGGCGCATGAGGTTGATGCGGATCTGCCGATCGAGACCTGGCAACCGCGCCGGGACCGGTCAGCCTTCGACCTGATGACGGGTGCTGCCTTTTTCGCCGAAGCTGCGGGATTCGAGCATCTCTCGGGACATCTCTACGGGTTCGCGCGTCATCGCGAACGCATCGAACTTGACGGGCTGCTCGCCATCTGGCAGCCTAAACTTGAAAACTAGATAAAATTCAAAGAATTAGCGCCCATGATCAAATCCGAACTGGTCCTGCGGATCGCCGAGCAGAACCCGCATCTCTATCAAAGGGACGTGGAAAACATCGTGAACGCGATCCTCGACACCATCGTAGACGCGCTAGCGCGCGGCGACAGGGTTGAATTACGCGGTTTCGGTGCGTTTTCCGTGAAGAAGCGGGATGCACGGATCGGACGCAATCCACGCACCGGCGAGACCGTTCCGGTCTCGGAGAAGGTGATTCCGGTCTTCAAGACGGGCAAGGAAATGCGCCTTCGCCTCAACGGCGCGAGCAATGGCGCCTCCGGTGCCTCCGGTGCGGTGCCGACGGGCGCGTCCATTGCCGCGCGGGCGGCGGATTGACGACATGAGCCGGACCGCGGCGGTCCGGCGGTGAATGTGGCACGGATCAGGGAACGGCGACGACATGGCGGGATTCATCAAGGCACTCATTCTCGTGCCGGTCGGCTTCGTGATCATCCTGCTCGCCATCGCGAATCGCGCGCCGATCACGATTTCCTTCGATCCTTTTTCGGAAGCCGACCCCCTCCTGTCGGTGGTGGCACCGCTCTGGCTGGTGCTCTTCGTCGCCCTCGCCATCGGCGTGGTGATCGGCGGCGTCGCTGCCTGGCTGGTCCAGGGCAAGCATCGCAAGCTCGAGCGGCAGTACAAGCGCGAATGCGATTCGCTGCGCAAGGAAGTCGAGAGCGTGCGTGAATCGGCGCGTGCCAATCCGGCAGCCTTGGTCGGCCCGGGCGAGCGCAGTCCGGCCCGCTCCTGAGAAGGCGTCGTATCGCCGCGCGGGGCGCCCTAGTGGCGGCGCGAAAGGCGGCTCGCGCACGCGGATTCGGTGAAATGATCAGCGCGAGAATGATCAGCGCGAGCCGGGCGGGGTGAGGCGCAGCTGCGTGCCCCAGGGATCGGCTATCGTCACCGCCGCGTCGCCCCGTGAGACTTGCATTCCGGCGCGCCCTGACAGCGCGATGATGCGGGCGAAATGGTCGGCATCGCGCACCATGATGTCCACGCGGCCGAGGCCGGCGGCATTTCCGCTGCGACGGCCGGCGCCCTTGCTGTTCCAGACGTTTCCGGCCAGCTGGTGATGATAGCCGCCGCTGCCGTAGAAGCTCGCCCCCGGATAACGCGCCGAAACGTCGAAGCCGAGGATGTCCCGGTAGAAGCCGTCGGCCTGCATCGTATCGCCCACCTGCAGATGCACATGGCCGATCACGCCGCCTGCGGGAAACCCGTCCCAGACGCTGTCGCCGGCACTGGCTCGAAGGTCGTCGAGGTCGAGCACAAGCGTTGCCATGCGCACTTCGCCCGACGGCGTCTGCCATTCCCCGGCCGGGCGATCCCGATAGATCTCGATGCCGTTGCCCTCGGGATCGGCGAGGTAGAGGGCTTCGCTGACGATGTGGTCCGAGGCGCCCTGTAGCCTCACGCCGGAGCGCATCGCATGGGCAAGCCAGCGACCGAGATCCGCCCGGCCGGGCAACAGGAACGCGGTATGGAAAAGCCCCGCTTCGCGCGGGTTCAGCGGATCGAGCGCCGGATCGCCTTCGAGGATCAGGAGCGGCTGCCCGCCGATGCCGAGCGATATCCGCGCCTCACCGGACGCGATCACGGCGAGGCCGAGGATATCTCGATAGAATTGGGCAATGCCTGCGAGGTCCCGCACCTTGAGGGTGAGCGTCGCGATGCGCAGCGGCGCCGCGCTCATGTCGAAACTGCCGTCGGTGGTCGTCTGCATGGCCGTTTCCTCCCGATTGCGGGGCCGGTTGCCTGCGATGAACGCGACTCGCATCCTGCGATCCCGGAATCACCCCGCATGCCTGCGCCGCCGCGCGATCTCTCCATGGCCCGCTTGCGGTTTGCGAGTGAAGAAGAGATTGGAGGAAGCGGCGCCGAAAGGCAAAGTTCCCGAAGCGTCCGACGCCCCGTTGCCATGAACCGCCATGAACCGCCATGAACCGCCGTGAACCGCCATGGTCGAAAAGGACATCCACGCGGCACATCCACAAGCCGCCTTTCCGGATCGGGCCTTTCGCTGCGCGAATGCTCCGGCGACAATGGGGATCGGTGTGCGAGCAATTGGGAGCCGCGGGTTTCCCGGGCGGATGCGTGAAAGGGTGGATCATATGTTCGAAGGTTTTCGTCTCGATCGGATCGATGCCGGCGAAGCGACCATCAACATCCGCATCGCAGGCGATGGTCCCCCGGTTCTCTTGCTCCACGGTTATCCGCAGACCCATGTGATGTGGCACCTGGTGGCCCCGCAGCTGGCGCAGAAATTCACGGTCATATGTGCCGATCTTCGCGGATACGGCGACAGCTCGAAGCCGCCGAGCGCCACAGATCATGAGCCCTATTCGAAACGGGCGATGGCGCGCGACATGGTCGCGATGATGCGGGCATCCGGTTTCGAACGGTTTCATGTCGTCGGCCATGATCGCGGTGGTCGCGTCGCCTATCGCATGGCGCTCGATCACCCCGACCACGTGGAATCCCTCGCCGTGCTCGATATCGTGCCTACGGGGGAGATGTTTCGCCGCGCCGATATGGCCTTCGGGCTGGGCTATTGGCACTGGTTCTTCCTCGCGCAGCATCATGATCTGCCCGAACGGGTGATCGCGGCCAATACCGACGGATTCTTCTTCCATCGCGGACGCGACGTCTTCACCCCCGAGGCGATGGCGGAATACAAGCGCTGCTACGACGACCCCGCCGCCATCCACGCAATGTGCGAGGATTACCGCGCCGGGGCGAGCTATGATTTCGAGGCTGACGAGCAGGATCGTGCGGCAGGCCGGCGCATTTCCTGTCCGCTGCTCGCCTTGTGGGGAACGCGCGGGCACATGCCCCAATGGTACGACGTCCTGCAGGTCTGGCGCGACTGGGCCGACGATGTGCGCGGACACGGGATCGATTGCGGCCACTACCTGGCCGAGGAGGCACCGGAAGCAACGACCGAAGCGCTGCTTTCCTTCCTCGCCCGTCGCGGATAGGCAAACGGCGCAGCCGCTGAGAGGTTTGCGATGATCGAGGCAGGCCCGCCGACGGGTATCCGCCCGGCAGCTTCATGAATCAACGCGGCGGCAACCTGCCGGCTGAGCCTTGCATGTGATCCTGCGCCGCCAATACGAAGGATCGGTAAGTGATGCCGCCCTTTTCAATCCGGCCCTGATCCGCCATGCCGATCCGGGTCGCAACCTTGATCGAGCGCGCATTCCTGTCGTCGATATCGGCTACCACCCGCTCCAGCCCGACCGTTTGAAAGGCATGCGCGAGGACCGGCGCCGTGGCCTCGCCGGCATAGCCGTTTCCCCAGGCCTCCCTGACGAACCGCCATCCGATATCGATTTCGGGACCGATCCCCTCATAGGGAATGAGGAGGATCCAGCCGAGAAAGCAATCGGGTCGTTCGCGGGGGACCACCGACCAATATCCGAGCCCCGGCCCGAAATCGGTCTTGATCCGGGCGCGTACAAACGCTTCGTGGCGATCCGGATCGGCCCATGGCCCGGGGATATAGCGCGTGACCTCGGGGTCGCGATCCATCGCGAGGCAGGCTTGCAGGTCAAGCAGCGTGCGCGGCTTCACGATGAGGTGTTTCGTTTGGAAGGTCGGGAGGTCGTACGTCATCGCTCTCGTGCATTGCCGGTCAGCCGCCTGATGCAATCATGCTGCAGGAGGTTCAGAAACGCAGGGCCGTGCGCTGCCGGCCTTCAGCGTCGAAATTCTCCGGCGACAGCCAGCTGGTGTAGACGGGTTTCAGTCGCCGCCAATCCTCGTCCGTCATCGCGAACCAGGCCGTGTCGCGGTTCTTGCCCTTCACCACCATGTGCTGGCGAAACAGCCCTTCCGGCTTGAAGCCGAAACGCTCTGCTGCCCGCTTGGAAGGCAGGTTCCGGTCGTCGCATTTCCACTCGAACCGGCGATATCCCATGCTGAACGCATAATCGGCAAAGAGATACAGCGCTTCCGTCGCCATGCGCGTGCGCTGCAGGGCGGGTCCCCACATGATGCTGCCGATCTCGATGACGCCATGCGTCGTATCGATGCGCATGAGCGCCTGCCGCCCCTCGGCGCGCCCCGTCGCCTCGTCGATCACGGCAAAGAAGAGCGGATCGGTTTTGGCGCGCGCCGCCTCGACCCAATCCAGCATCGCAGCGCGATCGTCCGGGGGGGCCTCGAACAGCCATCGGAAGCGCTCTTGTGCACCGGGCGCTGCGGCTGCTGCGTAGAGATCGTCGGTATGAGCGCGCTCCAGCGGCTCCAGCCGAACATAGCGCCCCGCGATGACACTCCGCGAAGGGCGCGGCACGCCGCTCCATTGCGCCAGATCCATTGTCTTGTCTCTCGCTATCGAATTGCTGTTGCAATGGAAGCGATCATGCCGGGAAAGTAAAGCAGCGCTCCGGCGCGGTTTCGGCAATACCATGACGCATCGGAGCAATAGCGCCCTTGCACACCCGTCCGGCCCGGGCGGATGCGCCGCGATCGCGCATGAGAGGATGATGGAGCGGGCGATCGGGATCGAACCGACGACATTCAGCTTGGGAAGCTGACGTTCTACCACTGA
>JAFIEI010000023.1 GCA_020832565.1 Salinarimonas sp.
CGTGTGGTGCTCTTCCTTCTGGCCGTCATCCTGGCGCTGGGTACCTACGCCTATCAGGTGATCCCCAAGGAGGCGACGCCGGAAGTGCCGATTCCGGTGATCTACGTCACGACCGGGCTCGACGGCATTTCGCCGGAAGACGGCGAGCGGCTGCTCCTGATGCCGCTCGAAACCGAGCTCGGCACGATTGCCGGCCTGCGCCAGATGCGCTCCCAGGCCAGCGAGGGCCGCGCCTCGGTGACGCTTGAATTCGAGCCGGGATTCGATGCTGAGGAAGCGCTCAATTCCGTGCGCCGCGCGGTCGATCAGGTGCGCCCGGACCTGCCCTCGGATGCCAGTGAACCTTCCGTCAACGAGGTCAATACCGCGCTTTTCCCCGTGCTGACCGTGATCGTCTCCGGCAATGCCCCCGAGCGCAGCCTCAACCGCGTCGCGGGCGATCTGCGCGATACGATCGAGGGGGTCGGCGGGGTGCTCGAGGTCGATATCACCGGGCGGCGTGACGAACTCGTCGAGGTCTTGATCGATCCCACCATCTTCGAGACCTACCAGATCACCTTCGAGGAGCTGATCACGCAGATCGAGCGCAACAACCGCCTGATCGCCGCCGGCACCATCGAGACGCAGGCCGGGCGCGTCGTGCTCAAGGTGCCGGGGCTGATCGAGAACGAGGCGGATGTGCGCGACATGCCCGTGATCGTGCGCGATCGCACCGTGGTGACCTTCGCCGATGTCGCCAATGTCCGGCGCAGTTTCGAGGATCCGCAAGGCTTTGCCCGGAT
This sequence comes from Salinarimonas sp., assembly GCA_020832565.1. GTDB lineage: Bacteria > Pseudomonadota > Alphaproteobacteria > Rhizobiales > Beijerinckiaceae > Saliniramus. The sequence goes on from JAFIEI010000023.1 coordinate 783, forward strand.
CGACGGGCAGCCGGCGCTGGCGCTCGAAGTCAAGAAGCGGGTTGCGGCCAACATCCTGGAAACGGTCGAGGGCGTGCGCGGGGCCGTCGATGCGATGGAAGCCGAGTGGCCGGGCAATGTCAGCGTGGACTACACCCTCGACATCTCGCAATTCGTCGACGAGATGCTGGGCGATCTCGAATCCAACGTCATCGCCGCGGTCATTCTCGTGATGATCGTGATCGTGGCGGCACTCGGCCTGCGCAACGCGCTGCTCGTCGGGCTCGCCATTCCCGGTGCCTTCCTCGGCGGCGTCGCTGCCCTGTGGATGATGGGCTACACCATGAACGTGGTGGTGCTGTTTGCGCTCATCCTCGTCGTGGGCATGCTGGTCGACGGCGCCATCGTCACCACGGAACTGGCCGATCGCAAGCTGCAGCAGGGCGAGCCCGCGCGCGAGGCATACAAGGCCGCGGCCAAGCGCATGGCCTGGCCGATCATCGCCTCGACGGCGACGACGCTGAGTGTCTTCGTGCCGCTGCTCTTCTGGGGCGGGGTGGTCGGCGAATTCATGAAATACCTGCCGATTACGGTGCTCCTGACGCTCACCGCCTCGCTCGCCATGGCGCTGATCTTCATCCCGGTCGCGGGCGGGCTGATCGGGCGGCGGCGGGCGCAGAGTGCCGCCGCGCAGGCGCAATTGCGCGAGGCGGAGACCGGCGATCCGCGTCGCATGCGCGGCGCTGCCGGGCTCTATATCCGCCTGCTCGAACGCGCGATCCGCCGTCCGGGGCTGACGCTGCTGCTCGCGACGGCGCTCCTGCTCGGGTCCTTCGCCGCCTATGGCAAGCTCGGTTCCGGCGTTTCGTTCTTTCCCGATATCGAGCCCGATTTCGCCCAGGTCCAGGTGCGTGCCCGCGACGATCTCTCCGTGCACGAGCGTGACGCGATGGTGCGGCGCGTGGAAGAGCGGCTGATCGCGATGGGCGAGATCGATAGCGTCATCGCCCGTTCCTTTGCCGATTCCCGCGATGATCCGGAATTGGTCGGCACGCTGCAGCTCGAACTGATCGACTGGGATGCCCGTCGTCCCGCCGCCGAGATCGCGCAGGATATCCGCGACATGACCGCCGACTTCCCCGGCATCGCCCTGCAGGTGCGGCTCATGGCGATGGGGCCGGGCGAGGGCAAGCCGGTGCGGCTGGAAATGCGCGCCGCCGATGCGCAGACGCGCGCGCAGGCGGTTGCGGCGGTGCGCTCCGAAATGGCGCGGCTGGGCGGTTTTACCGACGTCACCGATACCCTGCCGATCCCGGGGATCGAGTGGCGCATCAACGTCAACCGCTCGGAGGCTGCGCGTTTCGGCGCCGATGTCAGCATGCTGGGCCAGGCCGTACAGCTGCTCACGCAAGGGGTGACGATCGCCGATTTCCGGCCCGAAAGCGCCGATGACACGGTCGATATCCGCGTGCGCTTTCCCGCGGGCGATCGCACGCTCGAGGCGCTCCAGGGGCTGCGCGTGCCGACGCAGACGGGGCTCGTTCCGATCACTAATTTCGTCAGTTTCGAGCCGGCGCCGCGCACCGGCTCGATCCAGCGCCTAGACCAGCGCCGCATGGTCGCCGTCGAATCCGACGTCGCGCCCGGATTGCTCGTGGACGAGCGCATCGGCGCCCTGCGCGCCGCCCTCGAAGAAGCGGATCTGCCCGAGGCGGTGGAATGGTCGTTTGCCGGCGAGGCGCAGGATCAGGCGGAGGCACAGGAATTCCTCGCCAGCGCCTTCATCGCGGCGATCGCACTGATGTTCCTGATCCTCGTCACCCAGTTCAACAGCTTCCGCCAGGCCGTGATCGTGATGAGCGCGATCGTCTTTTCGATCGCGGGCGTCCTGATCGGGCTGATCGTCACCGGGCGGCCCTTCGGGATCGTGATGGGCGGGATCGGGATCATCGCGCTTGCGGGAATCGTGGTGAACAACAACATCGTGCTGATCGACACCTACAATGTGCTGCGCCGCGAGGGCATGAGCGTCCACGACGCGATCCTGCGCACCGGCGCCCAGCGCCTGCGACCGGTGGTGCTGACATCGCTGACCACCGCACTCGGCCTGATGCCGATGGTGCTCGGAATGAATATCGACTTCTTCCGGCGGATCATGGTCTTCGGCGCGCCGTCCACGCAATGGTGGACGGAATTGTCGAGCGCCATCGTCGGCGGGCTCACCGTCGCAACGGTGCTCACATTGCTGCTGACACCCGCTATGCTGATGCTCGCGCATGGCCGGGAAACGGCACGCGTTGCGCCGTCACCGGCAGCGTCGGGGGATGCGGCCCACCAGCCCGCCTGACGGGTTCAGGCGAAGAGCCGCTCGTCCTCCAGCCCGTCATAGAGATGCGCGACCTCTTCGCCGTAGCCGTTATAGATCTGCGTGGGGATCTGCTCGTCCGTGCCGAGCATGCGCTCGCTGGCCTGGCTCCAGCGCGGATGCGGCACTTCCGGGTTCACATTGGCCCAGAATCCGTATTCGTGGCTGGCGAGCTCCTCCCAGAAGGAGACGGGGCGCTCCTCGGTGAAGCTGAGCCGCACGATCGACTTGATCGACTTGAAACCGTATTTCCACGGCACGATCAGCCGCAGCGGCGCGCCGAACTGGTTGGCCAGCGGCTGGCCGTAGACGCCGGTGACCATCATCGTCAGATCATGCGACGCTTCCTCGATGGTCAGCCCCTCCGTATAGGGCCATGGATACCAGGCCTGGCGCTGGCCGGACGCGATGGTGCTGTCCTCGAAAGTCTGCATCACCACGTATTTCGCCGAGGAGAGCGGTCGCGCCATGGCGATCAGGTCGCGCATCGGGAAACCTGTCCAGGGCACCGCCATGGCCCAGGCCTCGACGCAGCGGAAGCGATACAGCCGCTCTTCGAGATCGACGCCGCGGATCAGCGTGTCGATATCGAGCGTGCGCGGTTCCTCGACGAGCCCGTCGATCTCGATGCTCCAGGGCCGGATTTCGAGTGCGCGCGCTGCCGCCGCGACGCGCTTGGAAGAGCCGAATTCGTAGAAATTGTTGTAATTCGAGGCGACGCTCTCATCCGTGATCGCACGATCGATTGTGAAGCTCTCGTCGCGCGGGGCCGGGTAGAGATCATTGGTCGGGTCGTCCTCGCGCGCGACCGCATTGTCGCTGCAGGCGGCGAGGCCGGAGAATGCGGCGAGGCCGATTCCGCCCGCAGCGCCCTTCAGGAACCGCCGCCGGTTCCAGAAGACATGCTCCGGCGTCACCTGGCTTTCCGGGATCTCCCAGCTGCGTTTGTTTCTGATCAGCATACCGAACTCTCCTCCGCGCAACGATAGCGGGCATGTCTTCCGCAGCGTCAACGTCATTGATCGGAAGAAATGGAGCGCTTTGTGTCTTCTGGCAACGCCTGCAGCAGCGCATTCAGCTTTGCCTCACGGGCTCGTGACCGGAACTGATCTTCGCCTGACGGCTGCACGTACAGATCAAGAGCGCGATTGAGCGGCAAACTGAATGGAAGCGGAGTGAGCGTTGGCGCGCGGCGGGTTACATGTCGTCTGGTTCAAGCGGGATCTGCGTCTGCATGACCATGCCGCGCTGGCCGATGCAGCGTTGGCGGCCACCGAGCAGGGCGGGGCGGTGCTGCCGCTCTACATTGTCGAGCCGGATATGTGGGCGCAGCCCGATTATTCCGCCCGGCACTACGTCTTTCTCGCGGAGACTCTCGACAGCCTGCGCGACGATCTCGCCCGGCTCGGGCAGCCGCTGGTCGTGCGCATCGGCAATGCATGCGATGTCTTCTCCGCATTGGCCGCAAACCATGGCATCGCCTCCCTCTACGCGCATGAAGAGACCGGCAATGCCTGGACCTATATGCGTGACCGGGCGGTCGCGGCCTGGTGTCGCGAGCGTGGGATCGCCTTCCACGAGCGGCCCCAGAGCGGCGTGATCCGCCGGCTCGCCAGCCGCGACGGCTGGGGGCGAAGGCGCGAGGCTTTCATGCGCCGGCCTGTCCTTGGGGCGCCCCGGGCCCTGCCCGCGATACACGGTCTCGATCCTGGACATCTGCCCAGGCCGGGCGATCTCGGTCTCGCTGCCGACCCCTGCCCGCAGCGCCAGCGTGGCGGGCGCGCGGCAGCGCTCGCGCGGCTGACGAGTTTTCTGCACGAGCGCGGCGCGCCCTATCGCGCCGGCATGGCGAGCCCGGTCACGGCGTTCGAGGCATGCTCGCGGATCTCGCCGCATCTCGCGCTCGGCGCCCTGTCGATGCGCGAGGCGGTGCAGGCGGCGGCGGTGAAGCGCCCGGCACACGAAGGAGACAAACGCTGGCGCGGGTCGATCTCCTCCTTCGCCTCGCGGCTGAGCTGGCGCTGTCATTTCATGCAGAAGCTCGAATCCGAGCCTTCGATCGAGACGCGCCCCCTGCATCGCGCCTATGCGGGACTGCGTCCCGAAATGCCCGATCGGGACCGGCTCGTGGCCTGGGAACGCGGGGAGACCGGGCTACCCTTCGTGGATGCCTGCATGCGTGCGCTGATCGCCACCGGCTGGATGAATTTCCGCATGCGCGCCATGCTGATGGCGGTAGCAAGCTATCATCTGTGGCTCGACTGGCGGGCGCCCGGCCTGCATCTGGCGCGGCTGTTTACCGATTACGAGCCCGGTATCCACTGGCCGCAGGTGCAGATGCAATCGGGCACGACCGGCATCAACACGATCCGCATCTATAACCCGGTGAAGCAGGGATACGATCAGGACCCGCAGGGGCGCTTCATCCGGAAATGGATTCCGGAGCTTGCGCAAGTGCCCGATCGCTTCATTCACGAGCCCTGGCGCTGGGACGAGGCGGGGAGGGTGCTGGACCGGGCCTACCCCGCACCGATCATCGATCATGCCAAAGCCGCGCGACAGGCCCGCGACAAGGTCTGGGCCGTTCGCCGGGGACGCGGCTTCGGCAACGGCGCGGTACAGATCCAGGAGCGGCACGGCAGCCGCAAGAGCGGCCTGCCGGTCATGCGTGATGGAGCGCGCAAACCGCGCGGACGACCAGCAGCGAGCGGCGATCAGCTGGCGCTCGATTTCGGCGCACCGGATGTCGCCGTTTCCGACAACGGGGACGCCTCATGAAGATGCGCCGCAAGGGCGATCTGCCACAAAAGACCTGTGCCGCCTGCGGGCGCCCCTTCGCCTGGCGCCGGAAGTGGGCGCGCGACTGGGAGAACGTGCGCTATTGCTCGCAAAGCTGCCGCAGCAAGGGGGCGAACGCGGAGCCGGTGGAGCGCCCTGCGCGGAATGGGCGCGTCGGGGGGCGCTGAATCTGTGGCGCGCGGGTCACACCTTGGATTCATCCTCAACAAGCCATTTTCGCGCAACCACCTCGCCCCGATTGCGCCATAAAGCGGCGCCATCTTGTGCTTGAAATAAAAGCGTGGAATATCAACGTCTTGCGCTGCGTTCGTGGCGCGGCTGCGGTTTCCGCAAATGGTTTGCGGGGCGAAGTTCCCGGGGCAGGCGTGACGGCTTGGGCGTGGTATCCCTCAAACGCTTTCTTTATGAAGGCGAACGATAAAAAGCCACATCCAGGGAGCAGAGGAAGGCGATGAGCGAACGCACATACGACAAGAGCAAGCTGCCGAGCCGCCACGTGACGCAGGGGCCGGCGCGCGCGCCACACCGCTCCTATTATTATGCGATGGGTCTGACCGAAGAGCAGATCAATCAACCCTTCGTCGGCGTCGCCACATGCTGGAACGAGGCCGCGCCCTGCAACATCGCGTTGATGCGCCAGGCCCAGGCCGTCAAGCACGGCGTCGCCCATGCCGGCGGCACGCCGCGTGAATTCTGCACCATCACCGTCACCGACGGCATCGCCATGGGTCACCAGGGCATGTATTCCTCGCTGCCCTCGCGCGACTGGATCGCCGACTCCGTCGAGCTGACCATGCGCGGCCACAGCTATGACGCCCTCGTCGGCCTTGCCGGCTGCGACAAGTCGCTGCCCGGAATGATGATGTCGATGGTGCGGCTGAACGTGCCCTCGATCTTCATCTATGGTGGTTCGATCCTGCCCGGCAACTTCCGCGGCCAGCCCGTAACGGTCCAGGACGTGTTCGAGGCCGTGGGTCGCCATTCCGTCGGCAACATGTCGGACGAGGATCTGGCCGAGCTCGAAAAGGTCGCCTGCCCCTCCGCCGGCGCCTGCGGCGCGCAGTTTACCGCCAACACGATGGCGACGGTCTCCGAGGCGATCGGCCTGGCATTGCCTTATTCCGCCGGCGCACCCGCTCCCTACGAGCTGCGCGACCGGTTCTGCATGACCGCCGGCGAGATGGTGATGGAGCTCATCGCCCGCAATATCCGCCCGCGTGACATCGTCACCCGCAAGGCTCTGGAAAATGCCGCGACCGTCGTCGCAGCGTCCGGCGGCTCGACTAATGCGGCGCTGCACCTGCCGGCGATCGCGCATGAATGCGGCATCGATTTCGATCTCTTCGACGTGGCCGAGATCTTCTACCGCACGCCCTATATCGCCGATCTCAAGCCCGGCGGGCGCTATGTCGCCAAGGACATGTTCGAGGCCGGCGGCATTCCGCTCCTGATGAAGACGCTGCTCGATCAAGGCTTCCTGCACGGCGACTGTCTCACCGTGACCGGGCGCACCATCGCCGAGAACATGGAATCGGTGAAGTGGAACCCGGATCAGGACGTGGTCCGCCCCGCCGACAAGCCGATCACCAAGACCGGCGGTGTCGTCGGCCTCAAGGGGAACCTGGCCACGGACGGCGCCATCGTGAAGGTGGCCGGCATGGCCGCCGACAAGCAGGTCTTCAAGGGCCCGGCGCGCTGCTTCGACGGTGAGGAAGCCTGCTTCGAGGCGGTGAAGAACAAACAGTACAAGGAAGGCGAGGTTCTCGTCATCCGCTACGAGGGGCCCAAGGGCGGCCCCGGCATGCGCGAGATGCTGTCGACGACGGCCGCGCTCTACGGACAGGGTATGGGGGACAAGGTCGCACTCATCACCGATGGACGCTTCTCGGGCGCCACGCGCGGCTTCTGCATCGGCCATGTCGGCCCGGAAGCGGCAGTCGGCGGCCCGATCGGGCTCCTGAAAGATGGCGACATCATCGAGATCGACGCCGTCGAAGGCCGGCTCGATGTCCATCTCTCGGATGAGGAACTCGAACGCCGCCGTGCCGAATGGAAGCCGCGCGAGACGAAATTCGCCTCGGGCGTGCTCTGGAAATTCGCGCAGGTGGTCGGTTCCGCCAAGAAAGGCGCGGTGACGCATCCAGGCGGTGCCGCGGAAAAGCAGTGCTATGCGGATATCTAGAACGACGCTCGCCACGCTCTGCCTGCTCCTGTTCGGGGCAGGCCCCGCCTTCGCTCTCGACGGGCGCGGTTACGCCGCGCCCCTGCCGGAGGATTCGCCTTTCGCATCGGTGCGCGAGGCCCTGCGGGAGGGCGTGCGTGAATATAATGCCGGCGACAAGACGGGGGCGGTCCGCGCCCTCGAATTCGCCGCCGGCAAGGGCCATACCCTCGCCTTGTGGAAGCTCGGCTCGATGTATGCTGCGGGCGACGGCGTGGCGCATGACGATCTCAAGGCGTTCGAATATTTCTCGCGCATCGTCGATTCCAACCACGATTCCTTCCCCGGATCGGCCGAAGCATCCGTCGTTTCCGCCGCCTTCGTGGCGCTCGGCCGGTATTTCCTCGACGGCATTCCCGAGACCTATGTGCGCGCCGATGTGGGTCGTGCCTACGAAATGTTCCATTACGCGGCATCCTTCTTTGGCGATGCCAATGCCCAATACGCCATTGCCCGCCTGCATCTCGACGGAAAGGGTGTCCCCGAGGATGCGCGCACGGCTGCGCGCTGGTTCAACCTGGCGGCGGAAAAAGGGCATTATCCCGCCCAGGCCGTGCTCGGGCACATGCTCGTCAACGGCATCGGCGTTCCGCGCCAACGCTCGCAGGGGCTGATGTGGCTGACGCTCGCCCGCGACGCTGCCGATCCGGGCGGCGAAGCCTGGATCCACAATCTCTATGACGAGGCGGTGACAGAAGCGAGCGAGACCGAGCGCCGCTCGGCACTTGCCAATCTCGAGGAATTCCTGCGCCGCCAGCGCTGATTGGCCGCCGCCTGCGGCTTGCGCTCGACCTCCCGCCTCGGATATGCCGAAGCGAGCAAGCGGGAGAAGCGCATGAGTGATCAGCAAACGCCGGAATCCGAAATTCATTTCACCGGTGAAAGCCCGGAAACGCTCACCCTCCTGAAGACCCGCCGCTCGACCGGCGCACGCCTCCTCGGCGAGCCGGGGCCGGACCGTGCGCAACTCGAAGACATGCTCACCATCGCCGCGCGCGTGCCCGATCACGGCAAGCTCGCGCCCTGGCGCTTTGTGGTGATCGCGGGTGAGGCGCGTGCACGCCTCGGCGATGAAGCGGCTGCCATCATCAAGACCGATACCCCCGACGCGGATGAAGGGCAGGTCGAGAAGGCCCGCAACATCCTGCTGCGCGCGCCGGTCGTCGTCGCCGTCGTATCATCGGCGCGCTCACATCCCAAGATCCCGGAATGGGAGCAGGTGCTCTCCGCCGGCGCCGCCTGCCAGAACCTGATCCTCGCCGCGACCGCCATGGGCTTTCGCGCCAACTGGATCACCGAGTGGATCGCCTTCGACCGGCGTTTCCTGGAAAAGCTCGGCCTTGCCGCCGACGAACGTATCGCCGGCTTCGTGCATATCGGTTCGAGCGACGCGGTGCGCAGTCTGCGCGCACGGCCTGATCTCGGCGAAATCGTCACCTGGCTTTGAGGCTCTCGTGCAAAGGCCGTTTGCGCCTCGTGCCGGCGCGAAGCGGTTCCCCCGCGCGCCGGCCCGGTCTAGGCTGTCGCGCAGACAGCGTCCGAAGAAGGTTCGAAACAGATGTTCTATGAAGTGGCGAAGGGGCATGGCCTGCCCTACGATCCGTTCAAGGCGCTCGTGGTGCCCCGCCCGGTCGGCTGGGTGACGACGATGAGCGCCTCGGGCGCCATCAACCTGTCGCCCTATTCCTTCTTCAATGCGGTCTCCGACAAGCCGCACATGGTCTGCTTCTCCTCCGGCGGCTACAAGGATGCGATCACCTTCGTGCAGGAGACGGGCGAGTTCGTCTGCAACATGGCGACCTACGACCTGCGCGATGCGATGAACGCCACCTCGGCACCGCTGCCGCGCGGCGAGAGCGAGTTCGACCATTCCGGCCTGACACAGGCGCCCTCGCGCCTCGTCAAGCCGCCCCGTGTCGCCGAGAGCCCCGTGGCGCTTGAGTGCAAGCTGCTGCGCGTGCTGCCGCTGGAGCCGCTGGAAGGGGAGGCGGCCTATATCATGGCGATCGGACAGGTGATCGGTATCCATATCGACGATGCCTTCATCCATGAGGGCATGGTCGATACCGCCGCGATGCAGCCGATCGCGCGAGCGGGCTACAAGGATTACTTCGTCGCCAACGAATCGACGAAATTCTCCATCGCCCGCCCGGCCGGTGGTGGCGATCTCAAACGCGTGACATGAGCCGGCGCGCCCGCTTGAGATGGGGCATGTCGATCATTTCCCCGTCGATGGCGACGACGCCGGCATTCGGATCGGCATCGAAGGCGGCGATGATCGCCCGAGCGCGCGCAATCTCCTCGGGCGTCGGCGCAAAGGTCTCGTTGATTACCGGAACCTGCGCGGGGTGAATCGCCATCTTGGCGGCGAAGCCGTCCCGGCGCGCGTCGCGGCATTCGGCTGCGAGCCCGTCGAGGTCGCGGAAATTGGTATAGACCGTATCGATAGCGTCGACCTCCGCCGCGCTCGCGCCCATCAGCGTGAGTGAGCGGGCGAGGCGGTAGGGATCGGTATAGTGCCCGTTTGCATCACGGTTGCCCTCGCTGCCCAGATCGGCGGAGAGGTCCTCGCCGCCCCAGGCGATCCCGGCCAGCCGGTGGCTCGCGCCCCGGAAGGTGCCGAGCGCGAAGATGCTGCGCGCGGTTTCCGTGGCGATCGCCATGATCCTGGTCACGCCGTCATCGAGCCCGAATTCGGCCTCGCGTACCGCGATCATCGCGGCGAGATGCGCGACATCGGTGCCGCCGCAGGCCTTTGGCTGGACGATGCCGTCGGGCCCCGCCTCCATCACCCCGTCGAGATCGGCGGCGGTGTGGCCCGATGCGAGATCGTTGACGCGCACGAACAGGCGCGGGCGACCGGCTGCGCCCTTTGCCTCGCGCAGGAATTCCGCCGTCACTTGCCGGGCGGTTTCCTTGGCCGAGGGCGCAACGGAATCTTCCAGATCAATGATCAGGGCATCGGCGCCGCAGCCCATGCCCTTTTCCATCTTGCGGGCGCTGTCGCCGGGTACGAACAGATACGAACGCATATCCTCACCCCTCGCGCTTGCGCATGAAGGCCTGGCGGCGGCATTCGGCGACGAGGGTGCCATCCTGCTTGTAGGCGCGATGGATGAAATCGACGATGCCGGCATTCGGGCGTGAGCGGGATTCGCGCTTGGAGGCGATCTCCGTGGTGCAATTGATGGTATCGCCCTCGAAGAGTGGCGCGGGGAATTTCACGTCGGTCATGCCGAGATTGGCGATGGTGGTCCCGTTGGTCGTGTCGTTCACCGAGATCCCGATCATCAGGCCCAGCGTGAACAGCGAATTCATCAGCGGCTGGCCCCATTCCGTCTCGGTAGCGCAGAAATGCGCATCGATGTGAAGCGGTTGCGGGTTGAGCGTCATGTTGGAGAACAGCATGTTGTCCATCTGCGTGACGGTGCGCGTCAGGCGATGGGAGATGGTCTCCCCGACGGTGAAATCCTCGAAATACATGCCTCCGCGCGGGCTGGGGCCGGGGGGCGGTTTGGCGGCGGTCGTATCGGCCATGGTATAACTCCCGATTGTTATTTTTTGTCGTTGCTCCGCTTCATGCGGGCGATCTTAGCGTTTCCTTTACCATAAATCGCCCACTCTGCCCGGTGAAGCAGCGTCCGCGACATCAGCGTCGCGGCGGTACCCGCTTCACCGAGTGACGGCATGGCGATGTTCCTGTTTACCAGCCCCGCTGCCCCCGCGACCAGCCCCGGTGACGGGGTTGTCGAGGCGATTCGGCGTGGGGCGGCGGAAACGGGGACGGATTTCGACTATCTGCTGCGTACGGCCGAGCGCGAATCGGCGCTCGATCCGCGTGCGCGTGCGCCCACCTCCTCGGCGACGGGGCTTTTCCAGTTCATCGAGCAGACCTGGCTCGGCATGGTGCATAGCGAGGGCGCGCGATTCGGGCTGGAAGCCGAGGCGCAGGCCATATCGCGCCAGCCCGACGGGCGCTATGCCGTGACCGATCCCGGGCAGCGCAACGCGATCCTGTCCCTGCGCGAGGATCCGTCGATCGCCGCGAAACTCGCCGGCGCGCTCACCGACTCGAATCAGGCACAGCTCGCACGCTCGCTCGGGCGCGAACCGCGTCCCGCCGACCTCTACATCGCGCATTTTCTGGGCGCCGGCTCGGCTGCGACGCTGATCGACACCGCCACGCGCGACCCGGGACGCAATGCGGCGGAGCTTTTCCCCGAAGCGGCGCGGGCCAATCCGCGCATCTTCTATGACGGCTCGGGCAATCCGCGCGGTGCGGGCGCGGTCTATCACGCACTCGCCGCGCAACACGAAAATCTCGGGCGCGCCGAAGCCGGGGGCGCGCCTGCGGCCTATGCCGCAGTTCCGGCCGACGGGAAGGGCGATGGCGGCGGGAAGCCGCAATTGCCGTTCCAGAACATGACGGGACCCGCCTTCCACGGCCTGTTCGGCGCCGGTGCACGGCCCGGTACCGTATCCGATGCGGTGAGCGGCCTCTGGGCCGGCGAGGGGGCGCGTGGCGGACAGGGCCGATCGCGAGCCGGCGATGCCGGTGGCGATGCCGCCGCGCGGCCCGCAGCGGCCAATGCGCCGCTGTTCTTTCCATATGGCGATCGTGTCTCGCGCAGCGCCGAACCGAAATCTGCCGGCGCCGTGACGGCGCGCGAACGCCCGCTCGTGCCCGGCATTCCGTTGCCGCCGCCGCGTCCGGACGGATCGCGCGGTGCCGGTGCCGCCGATCAGCGCATACCGCTCGATTTGCAGGAATTCACGTCCCGGAGGGGAAGCTGATGATCGTACGCCGTTTCCTGCTATGGGCCCGCACAGCGACGCCCGGCCAGCGTGCCGATGCCGTGAGCGCGCTGGCGCGGACGTTCCTCTATTCGGAGCTGTCGCAGGAGGATCACTGGGAAGCGGAGACGGCACTCACCGCGATGCTCGACGACCCGGCGCCGCTGGTGCGTCGCGCCCTTGCGGAAGCGCTCGCCAATGCCCCCGATGCGCCGCGTCACGTCATCGTCGCCCTCGCCAACGACCAGCCGGATATCGCCGCGCTGGTGCTGGCGCGCTCGCCGTTGCTCTCGACCGAGGATCTGGTGGATTGCGCGGCGCTCGGCGACAGTTTCGCGCAGATCGCGATTGCGCTGCGGGTGCAGGTCACGCCCCCTGTCTGTGCGGCGCTGGCCGAGATCGGCTCTGCTGATGCGTTGATCGAACTCGTCGGCAATCCCGGCGCGGAGATTCCGCATTCGGCGCTCGCGCGCATGCTCGCGCGCCACGGCGATGTGGCGCTTCTGCGCGAGGCGATGCTCGCCCGGCGCGATCTGCCGCTGGAAATCCGCCAGTCCATCGCCGTTGCGGTGGCGGATACCTTGAAGCTCTTCGTGCTCGAGCGCGGCTGGATGAATCGCGAGCGCACCGAACGCGTTGTGCGCGAGGCGCAGGAGAAGACCACGATCGCTCTCTCGGGCGGCGTCGAGAGCGCCGACGTGCAGGGGCTCGTCGCGCATCTGCGCGAGACCAACCAACTCACTCCGGCCCTGATCTTGCGCGCCGTGCTGTCGCACGGGCTCGCCTTCGCCGAGGCCGCCTTCGCCGAGCTGGCCAACCTGCCGCTGTCGCGCGTTTCAGGGTTGATCCAGGATCGCCGTGGTGCCGGCTTCCCCGCGCTTTATCGCAAGGCGGGAATGCCGCAGGCGCTCCAGCCGGCGTTCGAGGCGGCGCTCTCGGCCCTGCGCGAACCCGCACGGGAGGGAGCCGCTGCCGGCCCGAATCTCTCGCGGCGGATGATCGAGCGGGTGCTGTCGGCCTGCACGCGGCTGCCCGCCGACGAGGCCGGCAAGCTGCTCGCCCTGCTGCGGCGCTACGAATCCGAGGCAGCACGTGAGGAGGCCAGGGAAATGACCCTGCATCTGATCGACGATGCGGCGCTCGATGTGGCGCTCGGTCATGTCGAGGAGGGGATCGCGCGGGCGATCGCCTACCGCTCGCGGCTGGCTGCGTGACGGTCGCCGGGCGGCACGACAGAGTACAATCAGCGTAAACAAAGTATTTATTTTCTGAATTTGGGTGCCGGCGAATTTTTATTGCAATGATATCTTAATTTCGAAGCATTGCCTAGCGGCATGTAGATCAGGTTTGATCGCCTGCCGGAGTTCAACGATGCCGCGTTCGCCAAGTACCATCGCCGCCGCAATCCATGGATATGGTGTCGCGGTCAGGGTCGGGGTGCTTTGCGCCTGCCTTCTGGTTCCTGCGCTTACGGCTGCTCCGGCCTCGGCGCAACTCGGGCAGAGCATTTCCTTCGTCGATGCTGATGGCACGGTCGTCGCCGAGCTTGATCGTGAGGCGCTCGAGGATATCGGTCGCTTTGAGGTGAGCACGCGCACGCCCTGGGATGACGGTGTCGTCAGTTTCGAAGGGCCGCTTCTGCGCGATCTCGCCGATGCGGTCGGCTTCGACGATGCCGCCATCGCGGTGCATGCCCTGAACGATTATTCGAGCGAGATTCCGCTCTCCGACATGCGCGACCTCGACGTGATCCTCGCCGTGCGCAAGGATGGCGAATACATGCCCATTTCAGATATGGGCCCGGCTTTCGTCGTCTACCCTTATGATTCCGATGCGCGCCTGCGCGATCGCGTCTATTACGCGCGCTCCGTATGGCAGGTTGCTCGCATCCAAGAATTGCCCTCCGGCGGCGAATGAGGGCATGTATGGTTCGTAGCCGGAAATACTATTATCTCGCCTGCATATTTCACTTCGTGCTCGCGGTGATCGTCGCCGGTGCGCTGGTGCTCATCGAGACGAAGAAGCGTGAATTGTCGGAATTGACCTATCGCGACGTTGCCTGGTCGGCGACGAACGGGCGGTTCGAATTCTCCGAGATGGAGCGCAATCTCGTCCTGTTCAACCTGACCGACGAGGTGCATTACCTCGAACAGGGGCTGCTCTATCGTGAAATCCTGCGCGGGCGAATCCGGATATGGCAGCGTGGCGATTTCGCCGAGATGCTGCGCCGGCGCCCCGATCTTCTTCCCGATGCCCGGCTCGTGCGTGACGCGTTCGAGGCGCTGGACGCGCAGCTCGATCAGATCGACCAGAATGAGCCACGCACGGCGTATCGACCAATTGCCACGGCCTTGCCGATCTTCGACGGGATGCGGCCTTCCGTCAACGCGCTGACGTCGCAGACCTTCACGACGAGCATTCAGGAAGTCGGCGCATTGCGCGACCAGATCGAGGGGCATGAGGGCATTCTGCGCTGGGCGCTGATTGCGCTCGTTCTCGTCGGCGGCACGCAGCTCGTCTTCGTCTATCAGCAGAACAGCTCTCTCGCGAAGGCGGAGCAGCAGGCCCGTGCCAATCTCGAACAGGTGTCGCATCTGGCCAATCACGACGCGCTGACGGGCCTGCCCAACCGGATGTATTTCGAAACCCTGATCCGCGAGATTGCCGGCGATCGGCACAGGCGTCGCCGGGGCGCGGCGGTGTTCGTGATCGATCTCGACCGGTTCAAGAGCGTCAACGATACGCTCGGGCATGCGGCGGGCGACGCGTTGCTTCGCGAGGTGGTGCGGCGCGTTCGACCGGTGCTTAACGAGGCGGCTGCGGATCACGTCTTTTCGCGGCTCGGCGGTGACGAATTCGTCGCGCTGGTGCCGCAGATCGGCGGGCTCGATGCTGCGACGGACCTCGCTGTGCGTATCCGCAACGCCATTGCCGAGCCCTTTGATCTGCCGGACGGACGCGTCACCATCGATGCCAGCGTCGGGGTTGCAATGATTCCGCCGGATGCGCCGGAAACCGTCTGGCTCGATGCCGATCTGGCGCTCTCCGAGGCCAAGCAGAACGGACGTGGCGGTGTCCATGCCTTCGATCCTGCCTTGCGCGAACGGGCGATTCGGCGCAATCGCATCGAGCGGGAACTGCCCGAGGCGGTTCGCAAAGGTCAGATCCAGCCCCATTACCAGACACAGGTGAGCCTCGAAGACGGGCGTCTCGCCCATGTCGAGGCGTTGGCGCGTTGGCGCCATCCGGAACTCGGCTGGATCACGCCCGGCGAGTTCATCCCCGTCGCGGAGAGCTCCGGGCAGATCGGTGCGCTGGGGCTGCACATCCTCGAACAGGCCTGCCGCGATGCTCATCTCGCGCTGCCGGGAACGGTCGGTGTCGCCGTCAATCTCTCGGTGGCGCAATTGCGGTTTGCGAGCCTTCCCGCCGAGGTGGCCGGGATTCTGGCGCGGACCGGGTTGGCGCCGCACCGTCTGACGCTGGAGATCACCGAGAGCCTGCTGATCAAGAATTTCGACAGCACCGCCGCCGTTCTCGATGCCGTCAAGGCGCTCGGCGTGCGCATCGCCCTCGACGATTTCGGCGCGGGCTTCACCGCCATGAACTATCTCGCCCGCGATTGCTTCGATCAGATCAAGCTCGATCGTTCGCTGATCCAGGGCATCGCTTCGTCCCCGCGCAAGCAGACAGTCGTCGCCGGGGTCGTTGCGCTGAGCCGCAGGCTCGGTCTCGAGATCGTCGCGGAGGGCATCGAGACCCCGGAAGATGCTATGCTCCTGAAGACGATGGGCTGCGATCTCGGCCAGGGCTTTCTCTATTCGAAGGCCGTCCCGCCCGAAGCGCTCGACGGGGCCGCGGCAGCACCGCGCACCAGCGCGTTCGCCCGCAGCGCCTGACCAGCATGAGCGCGCCCGCGCAACGCGGATGAAGCGGCAGCCTTGTCAGGAGCAATGCGCGCCCCACCATGGAAGAAGCCGTTCATGGCGGGATATGATCGCGCCGACCGGCGGGACCGGCGGTCACGGGAGGATCGGATGCAGGACGATCGGATTCGCGATGAACAGGTGCTTGCGCCGGGCGCGCGCATTCTGGTGATCGGGGCGTCGCGCGGTATCGGGCGGGCAACATGCCGGGCTGCGCTGAAGGCCGGTTACCGGGTGCGGGGATTTGCACGCAATATCGCCGGGGCCGGTATCCGCCATCGCGATTTCGAGGCGTTCAGCGGCGATGCGCTGGAATACGCGGATCTGGCCGAGGCCATGCATGGCTGCGACGGGGTCGTTCAGAGCCTGGGTATCCGCGCCGATCCGGCAACGCTGCTCGCACCGGTCTCTCTCTTCTCGCAGGCGACGCGCGTCATGCTCCAGGCCATGGCGCAAACCGGCGCTGATCGCCTCGTGGCGGTGACCGGCTACGGCGTCGGCGACAGCCGCCGGTCGCTGGCGCTTCCGGAGCGCATCCTCTTCGAGACGGTGATGGGCCGCGTCGCCGCCGACAAGGAGCGCCAGGAGAGCCTGATTCGTGCCAGCGATACGGCGTGGACGATCCTGCGTCCTGGCTTTCTCACCCGCGCCGTATCTTGCCCCTCGGCGCGGCTGCGGGCTGATCCGGGCGAGTGGCGCAACGGTTTCGTCAGCCGTGAGGCCGTTGCCGGGCAGATCGTCTCGCTGCTGCGCTCGGGTGAGTATTCGCATAACGCCTTGGTTTTCACCTGATCCGATCAGCGCGATCCGTGCGGCGCGATCGGATAGCGCGGGAAAACCGCCACGATCCGGCGCCGTCATGCAAGGAATGCTTGCCTGTTCGCGCGTGGGGCTTTAACTCCCCGCATTGCTCGAAGGAGGCGCATCATGGCGCAGACACCGCCCAAGGGGCTCACCTATGCCGATGCGGGGGTCGATATCGATGCCGGCAACGCCATGGTCGACGCGATCAAGCCGCTGGTCCGCGCCACCCGGCGCCCCGGCGCGGATGGCGAAATCGGCGGGTTCGGCGGGTTGTTCGATCTGAAAGCCGCCGGCTTTAGCGATCCGATCCTCGTCGCCGCGAATGACGGTGTCGGCACCAAGGTCAAGGTCGCGATCGAGACGGGTATCCACGACACCGTCGGCATCGACCTCGTCGCCATGTGCGTCAACGATCTCGTGGTGCAGGGCGCCGAGCCGCTGTTCTTTCTCGACTATTACGCCACCGGCAAGCTCGACCCGGCCACGGGCGCAGCAATCGTCAAGGGGATCGCGCAGGGCTGCCGTGATGCCGGCTGCGCGCTGATCGGGGGCGAGACGGCGGAGATGCCCGGGCTGTACAGCGGCAACGATTATGATCTGGCCGGTTTCGCCGTCGGCGCGGCGGAGCGCGGCAATCTCCTGCCGCGCAACGACATTGCGCCGGGCGACGTCATCATCGGCCTCGCCTCATCCGGGGTGCATTCGAATGGTTTCTCGCTGGTGCGCCGAATCGTCGAGCGTGCCGGGCTCGGCTTCGACGCGCCCGCTCCCTTCGCGCCGCAGACGAGCCTCGGCGAGGCACTCCTGACCCCGACGCGCATCTATGTGAAGCCGCTGCTCGCCTGCCTGAAGGCCGGGCTGCCGATCAAGGCGCTCGCGCATATAACCGGGGGTGGCTTTCCGGAAAACATCCCGCGCGTGCTGCCGCAGGAGAGTGCGGCGCATATCGATCTGAACACGATTACCCCGCCTCCCGTCTTCGCGTGGCTGGCCGAGGCCGGCGGCGTCGCGCAGGCGGAAATGCTCCGGACCTTCAATTGCGGCATCGGCATGATCGTCGTCGTTGCCGCCGATTCCGCCGAAACGGCCATTGCTGCTCTGCGTGAAGCCGGCGAGGAGCCCGTCCAACTGGGCGTCATCAAACCGCAGGAGGGGCCCGACGGCGCACGCGTCGTTTGCCACGGGCAATTTGCCGGCATGGACGAGCGTGGCGCATGAGCGTGAGGACCCGCACCGCGATTCTGATTTCCGGGCGCGGCTCGAACATGGCGTCGTTGCTGGGAGCGGCCAGCGCCCCGGACTATCCGGCAGAGATCTCCCTTGTGCTGTCGAACCGCCCCGATGCCGGCGGGATAGCGCGCGCGCAGGACGCGGGCATCGCGACGCGTATTGTCGACCACAAGGCATATCCCGATCGCGAGGCCTTCGAGCAGGCCATGGATGCGGCATTGGTCGAGGCGGGGATCGAAATCGTCTGCCTCGCGGGTTTCATGCGGGTGCTGACACCCTGGTTCGTGCGTCGCTGGGAAGGGCGCATGATCAATATCCACCCCTCGATCCTGCCCCTTTTCCGCGGGACGCAGACGCACCGTCAGGCCCTCGAAGCGGGGGTCCGCGTGCATGGCTGCACCGTGCATTTCGTCGTCCCCGAACTCGATGCCGGCCCGATCATCGCCCAGGCCTGCGTGCCGGTCTATCCCGGTGACGATGAGGCGGCACTTGCGGCACGTGTTCTGGTCGAGGAGCACCGGATCTATCCACAGGCGCTGGCCGAAGTCGCATCCGGACAGGCACTTCTGCGCGACGGGCGTTGCGTGTTCCGGACGGGCTGACGCATGTGTGAAATTCCAAGGTTGGTTGCTTCCGATAAACACAAGTAAAGGTTTCTAAGGGAATTCCTCATAGCCTGCGTCCAGGGTTCGAGACGACGGGCGTCATGACACGAAAAACTCTCCAGCCAGTTCCTAATTCTTCCGCACTGATGGCGCGCATGTTCTCATGGGCTGCCATCCTCATCGTCGGAACGGTCATATTCGGCGTCGGCGTGGTCATCACGATCAGCCGCGCCGCCAACGAAGAAGCGCACCTTCAGGAACTGCATCAACTTGCCGACGGCTTTTCCGGACAGGCTGAGGAACTCGGTCGGCAGATCGCGGCCGTGGCCACGCTGCAGGGCGATGTCGACGGCACGATCCCCGAACGCGAATCGATGTTTCTGCAGATGGCGCCACATTCCATGGTTGCCGGAATCGTCAAACCCGACACGGATGGCATCTCCTGGATCGACCGGCGGATTTTTGGAAATGCGGGGCGCGAGGCCGGTGTCGACGCCGCTCTGGCGGTGCGCGCAATGCTCGATGAAGGGCTCGCGCGCGGCGATACGGGCGGTGATTTCCGCATAATCGACGGAAAGCTCGTTCTTCTAGGGTTCGCGCGTCTTTCTGATGATCGTATTCTGATCGGACTCGATACCCGCAATCTCGATGCAGCCCTGGCTGCACCCGGAATGCCGCGTCTCGATGGATTGCGCACGGAGCAAGGAGAATTGGCTCCGTTGCCGGATAACCGCGCAACGTGGCTCCTCGAGGATATCGCGACAGGTGAGAGCCTGCGCTTCTCCTGGCAGCCTTCGCGGCCGGGTGACCTGCTCACGCGCAGGATCGGCTACGCCGCCATTCCCCCGCTCGCAGTGACGGCTCTGCTCTTCCTCCTGGTCGTGACGAATACCCGCCGCGTCGCGCGTGATCTGGCTGCATCGCATGAGCGTGCGGAATCGCTTGCGGGACAGGATCCGCTTTCGGGTCTGCCCAACCGGTTGCTCTTCGGCCAGACCCTTGATGCGGCCTTGCGGCGCCTCGACGATCAGATCCGTGCTGGTGAGCAGAGTGGGGGATTCGCGCTGATGTTCCTCGATCTCGACCGCTTCAAGGAGGTCAATGACGCACACGGGCATCAGGCGGGAGATGCGTTGATCCAGGAGGTGGCGCATCGTCTGCGGCACCTGCTGGAGCCGGGCGATACGCTCGCGCGCTTCGGTGGAGACGAGTTCGCCGTGCTGCAAAACGGTGTCGGCTCCGACGAGGATGCGCGCGTCGTCGCGGCGCGAATCCTTCATGCGCTGTCGGAAGCCTTCACCATCGGCTCCAACAGCGTCAATGTCGGCGTATCGATCGGTATCGCCCTTGCCCCACGCGATTCGTGTGATCGGGAGACGCTGATGCGCATGGCGGATACCGCTCTCTACGAAGCCAAGAGCGAGGGGCGCAACCGATGTGCATTCTTCCATCGCGAGATGGATGACGCGCTGCAGATGCGCAAGGTCGTTGCTGATGACCTGCGCCGTGCCATCGCGGAAAACGAACTCACGATCCATTATCAGCCGATCTTCTCTGCCGATGGTAAGCAGGTGGTATCGCTGGAGGCGCTGGTGCGCTGGCCGCATCCGACGCGGGGCATGATCTCACCGGCGAAGTTCGTCCCCCTGGCGGAGCAGAGCGGCCTCGTCATTCCGCTCGGAGAATGGGTTGTGCGCCGTGTCTGTGAAGACGGCAAGCGCTGGCCGGGTGTGCGCATCGCGGTGAACGTCTCGCCGATCCAGTTCCGCCAGCGTGGTTTCGTGGAGAGCGTGATCAGTGCCGTGGAGGAGGCCGGCTTCGATCCCGCGCGGCTCGAGCTCGAACTGACCGAGGGTGTCGTGGTCGAGGATGCCGATGCGGCCGAGAAGGTGATGGGGCGCCTGCGCGACTACGGGTTCCCGCTGGCGCTGGACGATTTCGGTACCGGCTATTCGTCGTTGATCTATCTGCGCCGTTTCGCCTTCGACAAGATCAAGATCGACCAGTCTTTCCTGGAGAGCCTCGACGAAATGGGCGAATCGGCCATTCTCGTGCATTCCATCGTGCATCTCGGACGCGCGCTCGGGCTCACCGTCACGGCGGAAGGCGTGGAGACGCCGGAGCAGCATCGCTTCCTGATGGCGCTGGGATGTCATGAAATGCAGGGCTTCTTGTTCTCGCGCCCGGTCTGCGCGGAAGAGGTCGATATCCTGCTCGGCAAGAACCCGCGCCGGCTGCCCGGACATCGCGTCACGGCCGCCTGATCAGCCCCGGACGGGGCCCCTGGCGGCCTGCGGAGCGTCAGAAAGGCGAGGGCAGATAATCGTAGATGGCCATGCCGATCGTGGCAAAGCCGAAACCGAGCGCGACGATGATGGCGATATCGATGAGCGCGATCGCCACCCCCGCGCCGACCCAGACCCCGTCCCGCTCGAGCATGCCGAAACCGATCAGCGTGATGGCGATCGCAGGCGGCGTGTTGCCGATGATCGGGATCGGCAACGCCATGATGAGAGCCAGGATCACGATCAGCACGCCCAGTGGCCGCCGTGCGTTCTGGCGCGTGAACTTGACGAAGCGCGGCTTGCTCCAGCGCTCGACCCGCTGCAGCTTCGGGACGATCCAGGCAATCACCCTGTCGAGATGGCGTCGCGGCACGGACTTGTAGCCGAGCCGTCGCGGCATCCACAGCGCGGTGCGCCCGATGGCGAGCTGGACGGCGACGAGGAGGATGAAGATCGCCGAGAACGTCGAAAAGCCGGGCGGCATCGGCAGGGCATTGGGGGCCGCGAACAGGATCAGGAGGACGCCGAATGCGCGTGCACGGATCCGCGCGACGATCTCGAACAGCGTGACGCGATCGCCTGTAGCCGAAGCTGCGAGCCGCACGAGAATATCTGAGGTTCTGAGCAAGCGATTCTACCCCGACGATCGACCACCCTGCCTATATGGTGAATATGGCGGGCAGAAAACATCCGAACGCAGGGGAGCAGCCGAAAATCGTTACCGTGAGGGACGAGAGTGCCCCGCGCGGCACGGAGGCGAGGCTATGCAGTGCATCATGCCGTCAGGTGGATACCGGCTGACGGGCGCAATGATGCGCCTGGACCATGATTTTGAGCGCCCGATCTGACTCTGTCAGGTCTGATGGCGCTCTACAGAATGATGTTCTCGTCGAAACGATCGGCGGGGATCGGCAGGTTGAACTGCACGGCGATCCCGTCGGGGAAATGGCGCACGACACGGGCCGGGGTATTCCCGACGACGACCCCGAGGCCGATGGCCGGGCGCACGTCCAGCGCGATACCGGCGCCCGAGAGGGAGACGTCGACCAGTCTGCCCTGGACGCTGAACCCTTCGTCGAGCCGAAGCGTCACGTCCTTCTGGATTGGTACGATACGCTCATGGCGGCGATCTTCCGGCAGCCCGAGTTCGTGGCGGTTGGCGAGCCAGGTGAGCTGTGAGGCGAGCTTGTCGCGCTTGCGCGGCGTTGCGCTGATGGTGATTGCGAAACCGGTATCCGTATGGCGGACGATCTGGCCCTCGATGCGACCGACATGCTCGAAATAGCAAACAACCCGCTCGCCGATCGCCCCGATGACAGGCGCTACGAGAGCGACGCCGCCGGGCGAGAAATCGGAACTCTGGCAAGGATATTCCTGCCGGTTCGCAAGCATGTAACGCCCGAGCAGCGAAACCTTCACACGCGCGAAGCGCCGCCGGTCCGAGCGATATGCCGGGACCGCCTTTTCTTCGCTCGTTCTCGCTTCTGCAGCACCCATGACTACCGCTCACCCCGCACAGTGGATCGCTCATGCCGATCCAAGATAGGGCGTGGCGGTTAACGGTGCCTTAGGGCGGGTACCTACAACCGGAAAATGTTCAAAAAAGTTCGGCAGGCGACTCAGCCGCGCCCGCCCTGATGCACCACGAAACGCCGCCGGCGCTCCACGGGATCGTCGTCACGGGCGAATTCTCGGGTTTCGGTGCGCCCGATCGGCCAGATCACGCGCATCGAATTCAGGCTGAGATGGCTGAGATTGTCGAAACCGATCCAGGGTGGAATCAGAGCCGGCGAAAGGGCGCCCAGCACGCGGGCCTGGGTGCGCCCGCGATGGCGCAGGGGCAGCAGGATCAGCTCCATGTCGAGCGTATCCCCGCGCGCAGTGTGCCCGACCAGCCCGGATACGATCCCCGCGGTCTCATTGGTGACGATCTCGATCTGACGGTTGCCGTCATCGGGCGTCGCAGGATCCCAGAGGGCGCCGAAAGGGGAGCTTTTCAACTCGCGTCCGAACAGGGCGCAGATCCGTGTGCCGGCGAGGCGGAAACGGCAGATCTCCTCCTCGATCTCCAGAATGAAGGTGTCGGCCAGGATATGGCGGATTTCTCCCGGCTCGACTTCACCGCGTTCCGGCGCGGCGCGCTCCCCGCGCAGCGAGTCCCAGTAGGAAAAGAGCATCCGGGTTGCGGCGTGTTTCATTACGGCCTCTCCGTCCCGCCGAATATGCGGGATTGTATGTTTTTGAACCATTTTGCGCCCGGACGACCGCCGTGATCACCGCTTTGACGCTGTGGAGAATATGGTTAGCGAAAATTATGCCTGAACGCATGGGTTGCGTTCGAGAAACCATTTGTTAAGGTTAATGAAACGTTGCAATTGCCAATCCGCTGCGGCGGGATAGGGTGATTGACGTTAGGTAATGAGCGCTTGTCACGGCGTGTCTGTCGACCTTCCGGGACGGGAGGTGGGGGCGTTTCGCCCTCGGAGGGGAAAGGTGCCGGGCAGACGGATTGCAAAATCTGCTGTCGGGCACGATATCCTGAAGAACGGGGAGGGTACCGACCCTCCCCGTTCTGTTTTCACCGGCCGCCTGCATTTTGCGGCGCGCCCGCCCCGAAACGTCCCGCGCTTGTCGAGTCGTATGCATCCGCACCCGTTATCCCCGCCTCCGCCGCCACGTGAACCGCTGTTCAACCTGCCGCGCATCATCATCGTGCTGTGTGTCGGCCTGATCGGCATTCACCTCCTTCTGACGGTGCTCGGGGCGCGAATCGAGGTCACGACGATCTTCCGCTTCGGCTTCGTGCCGGGCAGCTGGACGCTTTGGCTCAATCCGGGGGCCGAGGAAGCGATGTTCGAGCGGCTGACCGCCGGCGGAGGCCTCGATCCACGTGCCGTCGGGCTCATGCGGATGGCGCTCATCGAGGCGCCGAACTCGATCTTCGGTCCGCTGAGCTACGCCCTGCTGCACGGCTCGTGGTCACACGTCTTGCTCAATGTCTTCTGGCTCGCAGCCTTCGGTACGCCCGTGGCCCGACGCCTCGGGGAAGCGCGGTTTCTGCTTCTTTGCGTCGTGACGGCGCTTGGCGGTACGCTCGCGCACTGGCTGACGCATCTGCACGATTTCACGCCGATGGTCGGTGCCTCTGCCGTCGTCTCCGGCATGATGGGGGCTGCAGCCTGGTTCGTCTTCGCACGCACGCCCTTCAGCGGCGGCCTGATCGATTCCCACGCGCATCTGCGTCCGCGCGAGACGCTGGCGGAAATGGTGCGCAACAAACGCACCATGGTCTTCTTCGGAATCTGGTTCGCCCTCAACTTCCTGTTCGGTGTCGGCGCCGGCCCGCTCGGGATCACCGAGGGCAGTGTCGCCTGGCAGGCGCATATCGGTGGTTTCCTGGTGGGGCTGGTGCTGTTTCCCAGGATCGATCCGCGCGGCTGACTTGCGCAAAAAGAAAAGGCCGGAGCGATCGCCGCCCCGGCCCTTTCGTCATCGCGATGAACGCGTGAGCGTGCTCAGCCCTGCTGGTTCTCGTCGCCTTCGTCGGAATCAGCCTCGGCGGCCTCGCCGCGGGGGCGGGCTTCCTCGACATCTTCCTCCAGCGCGGCGCCGACTTCGAGGCCGAGCTCGTCGAGATCGAAGGCTTCGCGGGCGGTCACATCCTCACCACGTGCTTGGCGCTCGGCTTCCTCGTGCGAGCGGGCGACGTTCATGGTGATGGTGATCTCGACTTCCGGATGCAGCTGCACCTGCACCGGATGCAGGCCGAGATTCTTGATCGCCTGGTTCAGTTCGATCTGGTTGCGGCCAACGCTGAAGCCGTTCTCGGTGACGATCTCGGCAATGTCGCGGGTTGCGACCGAACCGTAGAGAACGCCCGTCTCGCCGGCCTGGCGAATGATGGCGAAGGTCTGCCCGTCGAGCTTCTCGGCGACACCCTCGGCCTCCTTGCGGCGCTCGAGATTGCGGGCCTCGAGCTGGGCGCGCTGGGTCTCGAAATGCTCACGATTGACCTTGGTGGCACGCAGGGCCTTGCCCTGGGGCAGAAGGAAGTTGCGGGCAAAACCGTTGCGTACCTTCACCACTTCGCCCATCTGGCCGAGCTTGGGAACGCGTTCCAAGAGGATGACATCCATGTTCGTTTCTCCTGTCGAATGTCTCTAAGAGAGGGGCGGGCCGCCGCCGTTGCGGCCCGTAAGATTGGCGCGCATCCGTTCGCGGATCCCGAGTGCGGTATCCGTCAGGCCGAACATGATGAGCGGCAGAAAGACGAGGCCCTGGCTGAGAAGTACCAGCACGTAGGTCAGGACCAGGATGAAGCCGCGCCCGGAGCGCCCGAGGCTCATCTCGTGGATGGCCGCCAGCCCCTGCAGGGCGAACGCCATCAGGAAGGCGCCGGTCAGCGCCGTTGCCAGCACGCCGGTGAAACCGTCGAGAAAGATCGCGGCAAGGCTCACCGCAAAAAGCGTATAGAGCGCCTCCCGCGGCATGATCGTGCGTGAAATCTGCGGCCAGGGGCGCAGAAGGCGGCCGGAGGCGGAGACGATTCTCGCACCCATCCAGATGTAGAAGGTGAGAATCACCGTAAAACCCTGCGCGGCGAAGATCGGCAGGGCGCCCGCGAGCCGCGCGGCGATATCCTCGCCGGGAAGATCGCCGAAATCGGGCAGCGGCACATCCTCGGGGGTGTCGGTCTGGATGCGCAGAACCGCTTCCGCCATCTCGCGGGTATTGCGGGTATAGGCTTCGAAATCGAACCCGGTGAGCACCGAGGATCCGAAATAGGTCAGCGCGCCGGTGCCGGCGATCCAGGCGAGAAGACGCCCCAGCGGATACCATTCCGTTGTGCCATCCGGCATCGGGCGCCCCAGCAGCGCCAGATAGCCGAGCCACCAGGCAGGCAGGGCCGTGGTCAGGAAATAGCCCATGCCACCGAACAGGCTGCCATGCACGGCCGTGATCGCCAGCGCACCGATGGCACCTGCGACGAGGCCGGAACGGTGATCGAAGGCGAGGGTGACGATGATGACGGGAATGGGGGCGAGCAGGACGAGCATCACCGCGAGCCCGGTGCCGACGCCGATCAGCGAGATCAGCACCGCCGAGGCGAGTCCGGCCAGTATGCCTGGGGCGATGTAACGCGTCATTCGCTGTCCCGCGCCTGTGCGTGGTTAGGGGCGCGGATTGCGCCCCAACTTGCCCTTCGGCTCGACGGAGCCTGGGGCCGGAAATGGCGGGCCGTCCTTAGACGGTCCGCCGGGTTCGTTCAACGGGTGATCTTACTTGATCACGAAAGGCAGAAGCCCGAGCAGACGCGCACGCTTGATCGCCTTGGAGAGCTCGCGCTGCTTCTTGGCGGAGACCGCCGTGATGCGCGAGGGCACGATCTTGCCGCGCTCCGAGATGTAGCGCGAAAGCAGCTTCACGTCCTTGTAGTCGATCGCCGGAGCATTGGCGCCGGAGAACGGGCAGGTCTTGCGACGGCGGAAGAAGGGGCGACGAGCGCCAGCATTACCGAGTGCCATGGATCAATCCTCCCGGCTGGTTTCTTCGGAGCGACGACGTTCGCCGCGATCCGGGCGGTCGCCACGGTCGCCGCGATCGGGACGGTCACCACGATCGGAACGGTCGCGACGCTCGTCACGGTCACGCTTCTGCACCATGGCTGAAGGCTCGGGATCGAGCGCCTCGACCTTGATGGTCATGAAGCGCAGGATATCCTCATTGATGCCCATCTGCCGCTCCATCTCCGCGACCGCCGCCGGCGGGGCATCGAGATTGAGCAGGGTGAAATGCGCCTTGCGATTCTTCTTGATGCGGTAGGCGAGAGTCTTCAGGCCCCAGCCCTCGACCTTCTCGACCTTGCCGCCGTTGTTCTCGATGACACCCTTGAACGTGTCCACGAGGGCTTCCACCTGCTGCGACGAGATATCCTGTCGCGCAAGGAAGACGTGCTCATAAAGAGGCATATTCGGCCTTTCCAACTTCGTTTCATCGAACGTGACCCGGCGCCAAGCCCTTCGAGCCTGCCAAGGCCCGAGCGGTTGATCGAAGGCGGAGACACAGGATGCCGGACCGCGAAGGCCCTGCACGCAAAAGCGTGCCATCCGTTCAGCCCCCGGCCGGAGACAACGTTGCAGGGGCGATACAGCCTTTCGGGCACGATTGCAAGCATGATGAGGGCTTTGGCGTCGGGTGGTGCGGCGGTGTGGGAGGCGAAACGATACGGGAACGTTTAGTTGCTGTTTCATTCGAATGCAGGTAGAGTCGGTTTAGTACGCTTCGAAAGTTTCGGCTATTCTTCGGCAGAGGATTGGTATGACGGCAGACACCATGAGCGATGAACTGGAACAGGTCGACGATACACCGGCGCCCGGTGTCACGAGAGAGCATATCGAATGTCGGGTCGATGAATGGAGGCAGCGGCTCCATGACCTGTTTTCCGACGTCGAAATCTGGGCGCGCGCCCGGGGCTGGCGGGTCGACGATAGCGGGCGGGTCCCTATGCATGAGCAACTTATGCGGCAATTCGATATGCCCGCCACCGATCAACCGATCCTGCGCCTTGAAGGTGAACACGGCTACGCCCTTTTCAAGCCGAAAGCACTGTGGGTTATCGGTGCAAATGGCCGTGTGGATCTCTTCACCTCACGGGGAGCCTTCAATATCGTCGACTTGGCCGAGGCTGGGGAGGCGCCGCGATGGACGGTTTTTGGTGGAAACAAGAGCCCTAACGGGGCTAGCTTCTCACCGACCTTGCTTGAGAGCCTCATCTGAGATGGAGAAACTCGCTGAAATCAAGGCGACCTATGATTGGCTGCTCTCGCTCTACGACGCCGAGGTCGAGCAGATGGTGCGCGACAACGATATCGCAGGTATCGACCGCGCCGAGGCGCGCCGTGATGTTTTCGAACGCGGTTTCTTTGTCTTGTTGTTCGCGCAATTCGAAAAGGCCGTGACCGAGACATTCGAGGATGCTTCGCGCGCGAGGGGGGCAAGCCCGGATTGGGGCCGGAGACGAGGTTGGGATGCGGTATCCGCTCTGGGTAAGCGAATTCCGTTCGAGGCGAAACTCGCCATGGTAATGGATCGGCAATCGCCATCCTTCGGAAAGATCATCGCTACCTATGGGACGCGAAACCACTGTGCCCATGGCGGCACGACCAACCCCGTCGGCTCGATCATGGCTCTCGAAGCGGATCTCTACCGGTGGCAAGGGGAACTACGCAGATGACGGAGAGCGCGCGGCTTAGCGTTCCTAATCTCGCTCAAACCTGCCCCATTAAACCCGTGCCAGCGGCGTATCCTCCGGCAGGTCGTCCAGCGGCCAGACCGGGCGGCGGATCTTCTCGTAGGTGAAGCGCGTATAGACCGGCGAGCAGAGCGACCCGGAATCCGCCACGATCACCTTGCGGGAGATCGGTTCGAAGGCGGCGCGGAAATGGTGGGAGCTCTTCACCGCGACGACGTTGCGGGTGCGCGGATCGATGCCCTGGCTGAGAAAGGCCTGCAGATCGGTCGTCTGCATGCGGTTGGTGCAAACGATCACGTCGATGCCGCCGATGCCGAGCACCATGGTCGGCCCCATCGAGATCGCCACCCCGGCCCACATCGGCCCGTCATGTACGAAATCGCCCCCGGAGAGATGGCGCACCACGCCCTCGCAGGCGATCGGCGGGCCGAAATGCGGATCCGTATGGCCGCCGAGATCGACCGTGATCGTCGCGCCGATCCCCGCCGCGCGGCCCTTCGCCACCGCCTCCGGGTCGACGATGGAGCAAAAGGCGGCGTTATCGATGCCCGCTTCGATCATGGCGCGCAGGAGGTTCGTCGTATCGGCATAACCGCCGCCGCCGGGATTATCGGTGGAATCGGCGATGACCAGCGGCTTGTCGCCGGGTTTGCCGGCCTTGGCCTCGGCCATGGCCTCGTCGAGAGGCAGGTAGCGCACGGTGGTGTCAGCGCGCGTCTTCCAGATATAGGCGATCATGTCCTGCAGGATCGCACGGGCGCGCTCGGCCTTCGCCGGATCGTGGCTGACGGCGACGGCGGGGCCGGTAAAGGCGACGTCGGACCAGCCGAAGCCGCATTGCACGCTGACGACATGGATGCCGTCCTCCTGCTCGAACCGGCGCGCCATCGCCTCGAGCTCGGCCATCGGTCCCGATTGCGTGCGCCCGTGATTGCAGCCGTCGAGGGCGGGCGGGCGCGCCACGGTGCAGGTCGATCTGATCCGCCCGTGCATGACGTCGTCGACGAGCCGCGCCGCGTCGCGCCCGCGCTCATACTGATCGATATGCGGATAGGTGTGGTAGGCGATGATGAAATCGGCGTTTTCCGCCATGCGGTCGCTGACATTGGCATGCAGATCGAGGGTGAGCGCGATCGGGACATCCGGGCCGAGCGCGGCGCGCAGTTCTGCGAGCAGCGCGCCCTCCGCGTCGTCTTCCGTTTCCGTCACCATGGCGCCATGCATGGCGAGGCAGACGCCGTCGATCGGGGCGTTTTCGCGCAAGGCATCGAGCACAGCACCCTTGAGCATCTCCCAGGTCGGCCCCGTGACCTTGCCGGAGGGCGTCGCGTTGGCGGCGATCGCGGGGAGGGGCTCCCAGCCGTATTCCGATGCCGCATCGATGAAGCCGCCGAGTTCGGTCGCCGTGTCCTTGAATTGCGTCAGGATCGGCGCGCCCCTGACCAGATAGCGTCGACGATAGGCCTCCTCGTTCGTGGGCAGGATCGAGAAGGTGTTGGTCTCGTGCATGATCTGGGCGAGCAGGACGCGTTTCATTGTATTCCCCGATGGTCGGCTGTGATAGCTGCATTCTGCCGCGCCCGAGCGCGACCGGGACAGGGGCTTTCCAGCGCATGGCGATGGGTGTCGGATCACGACGCCACGCCGAATTCCGGCATGCGCCGATGGCGCGCCTTGTAACCCGGCATGCGGTGCTCTATCTGCCGATCACCGAATGCGGCTCGATCTGTCTGCGCAATCGCGGGCGAAGTTTGATGTGGGAAAGCCGGTTCGCGGCCTGCGGCGGGGCGTTTTGCTCATCCTTTTTTAGCCGAATCAGCTTATGGCTCATTCTTTGTGACTTCGGTGCTCGGAAACTCATGGTGCTTTCGACAGATCATAGTGTTCCTTCTTTCATGCCGCTCGCGGATCCCCTGCGCGAGGCGGCGCGGGAGGCCGGCGCGATCGCGCAGCGCTATTTCCGCCCAGGCGAGAAGACCAGCGCGCGGATCTGGGCCAAGGATGGCGGTTCGCCCGTGACCGAGGCGGATGTCTCCGTCGATGCCTTCCTCAAGATCCGGCTGTCACAGTTGCTGCCCGAGGCGGCGTGGCTGTCGGAGGAGACTGCGGATAATCATCAGCGCATCGGTGCCCGGCTGGTATGGATCGTCGATCCGATCGACGGAACCCGCGCTTTCCTCTCCGGGCATCACGACTGGTCGGTCGCCATCGCGCTCCTTCTCGACGACAAGCCTGTCCTCGGCGTGGTGCACGCGCCCGCGCTCGATACGCTTTATGAGGCGCAGGCGGGAACCGGTGCGCGCGCCAATGGTGCGGCAATCGGTGTCTCGGCGCGCAGCGATCTGCGCAAAGCCGGGATATCCGGCCCGCAGCCCATGATCGATGCGGCAATGCGGCGTGTCGGCGGGATGACGGCGCTGGCCAAGGTCCCATCACTCGCGCTGCGCCTGGCGCGGGTGGCTGCCGGTGATATCGATGTGGCGCTCGTATCGCGCAATGCCCGCGACTGGGATCTGGCCGCGGCCGATCTGATCGTGCGTGAAGCAGGTGGCCGCGTCTCCGATCTCGCCGGCAGCGCACCACGATACAATGCCGCGGATCCCGTCCACGGCGAACTGGTTGCGGCTTCATCGATCTTGCATCCGAGGCTGATTGAGGCCATGACGGGGACCGCTGAACAAAGCCGTGCGGTCTGAGCACCTGCGGCCAACGGAATCGCGGCCCTTTTCGGCCCGGAAATGCGTGGATCGACACATGAGCGAAGTCACGACGACCAAGAAGCAATTGCTCCATCTCGTCTTCGGCGGAGAGCTGACGGGCGTGGAAGAGGTGCAGTTCCACAATCTCGACGAGCTCGATATCGTCGGCATCTTCCCCGATTACGCCAGCGCTTATGCCGCCTGGAAAGCGAAGGCGCAGTCGACCGTGGACAATGCGCAGATGCGTTATTTCATCGTGCATCTGCATCGCCTGCTCGATCCGCCGCAGCCCTGAGCGGAGCGGCGGCGGCGATGTCATTGCTGAAACGGATCGGACGTTCTCGCCCGGTGCAGGAGGCTGCGGGCTTTCTGCTCGCGCTCTATCTGCGCCTTGTGCGGCGCACGAACCGATTCGTGGTCGAGCCGGGCGACGCTTATGACAGGATCGGCCCGCAAATGCCGGTCATCGCCGCGATGTGGCACGGGCAGCATTTCATGATTCACTACGCCAAACGCCCGCAGGACAAGGCGGCGAGCCTCGTCTCGCGCTCCGGCGACGGCGAGCTCAATGCGATCGCCCTACGGCATCTGGGTATCCGTGCCATACGCGGCTCGGGGGATCGCGGACGCGGCAAACTGCGCGAAAAGGGCGGTGCGCAGGCACTGCGGGCCATGCTCAAGGCGCTCGAAGCCGGCGAGATGGTGGTGATGACGGCGGATGTGCCGAAGGTCGCGCGGCAGGCGGGGGAGGGGATCGTGACCCTCGCGCGCCTCTCGGGCCGGCCCATCGTGCCGGTGGCGGTTGTAACCAGTCGCCGTTACGATTTCGACAGCTGGGACAAGGCGTCGATCGGCCTGCCTTTCGGGCGCGGCGCCATGGTGCTCGGCGAGCCCATCAGCGTGCCGCGTGAGCTCGATGCGCAAGGCGTCGAGCGCTGCCGCCGAGAGGTCGAGATCGCGCTCGACGCCGTCCATGCGCGCGCCTACGCGCTCGTGGGTGCGCGTGATCCGGGTGCGGATCTGCGCGCGGCCCACGATCCTGCGGCGGAGGCCTCGTGATGCCCCCGCATTCCGCACCCCGTTTCCCGCTGCTCCTGCGCCTGTATCACTACGGCCTGGCCGCGCTCGAACCCGCTGCAGCCGGTGTGCTGCTGGCGCGCCGCCGCAAGGGCAAGGAAGATCCCGAGCGCATGCGCGAGCGGCGCGGGATTGCAGGCCGGGAGCGGCCCGAGGGCCATGTCGCCTGGCTGCACGGGGCGAGTATCGGCGAGACCATGGCGATCCTGCCGGTGATCGAGCGGCTCACGCGGCGGGGGGTGACGGTGCTTGTCACCTCCGGAACGCGCACATCGGCGGAGATCATCGCCAAACGCCTGCCGCCGGGTGCGATTCATCAGTTCGTGCCCATCGACGTGCCACGCTACATGCGCCGTTTCCTCGATCACTGGCAGCCCGATCTTGCGCTCTTCGCCGAATCGGAAATCTGGCCCAACGCGATTCTGGCGCTGGAGCAGCGGGAGGTGCCGCTGATCCTGATCAACGGGCGTCTGTCCGAGCGCTCGTTCCGGCGCTGGTCGCGGGTGCCGCGCCTGGCCGAGGCGCTGCTGTCGCGGTTCTCGCTCTGCCTCGCCCAGGCCAAGCCCGATGCCGAGCGGCTGCAGCGGCTCGGTGCGCCGCGTGTCGGGGTCGCGGGCAATCTGAAATTCGATTCGCCGCCCCCTCCGGCAGATCCGCGCACGGTCGAGGCGCTCCAGGGCATGATCGCAGGGCGCCCGGTCTGGGTCGCGGCGAGCACGCATCCGGGCGAGGAGGAGATGGTGGTGGCCATCCACCGGGCGCTGGCGCGCAAGTTCCCGAAGCTCATCACCATCATCGCCCCGCGCCATCCGCATCGCGGCGAGGCCATTGCCGAGATCGCGCGCGATTCCGCGCTCAATCCCGCACGGCGGGCGCTGGGCGAGCAGCCCGAACGCGAGACTGATTTCTACATCGCCGATACGGTCGGCGAACTCGGCCTTTTCTACCGGCTGACCCCGCTGGTCTTCGTCGGCGGTTCGCTGATCCCCCATGGCGGGCAGAATCCGATCGAGCCGGCAAAACTCGGCACCGCGATCCTGCACGGTCCGCATGTCCATAATTTCGAGGAGGTCTACGACGCCCTCGACGGCTCCGGCGGCGCGCTGCCCGTCGCCGATGCGCGCGCGCTCGCAGCCGCGCTGGAGGATCTCATCGCCGATACGGCGCTGACCCGGGAGATGGCGCGGGCGGGATACGAATCCGTACAATCGCTCGGCGGCGCCCTCGATCGCACCCTGCGCGCCGTCGAACCATTCATTCTCGACGTGAAGATGGAGCCGCGCTGATGCGCGCCCCGGCCTTCTGGCAACGTGTTCCGCCGCATCCCTTCGCCCGCCTGCTCGCGCCGCTGGCCGCCTTGTACGGGCGTTTCGCGGGCTGGCGCATGGGACGGGTCGTGGAGCACTCAGCGCTGCCCGTGATCTGTGTCGGCAATTTCACCGTCGGTGGTACCGGCAAGACGCCCGTGGCGCTCGCCGTCGCGGCGCTGCTGGAAGAGGAGGGGGAGCGCCCCTGCTTCCTCACCCGGGGCCATGGCGGGAGCCTGCGCGGCCCGGTCGCTGTCGATCCCGCGACGCATGATCACCGCGAGGCGGGCGATGAGCCGCTGCTTCTCGCGCGTGCTGCGCCCGTCATCGTCTCCGGGGATCGCCCCGCCGGGGCCAATCTGGCCGGGCAGACCGGTGCTACCGCCATCGTCATGGATGACGGATTTCAAAATCCGGCGCTCGGCAAGGATCTTTCCCTGCTCCTGGTCGATGGCGCCGTTGGCGTGATGAACGGCCTGTGCCTGCCCGCCGGCCCTTTGCGCGCACCCCTCGCGCGGCAATGGGAGCATGCGGATGCGCTCATTGTCATGGGGGAGGGCGCGCCCGGCGAGGTCCTTGCCGAGGATGCGCGCAAGCGCGGATTGCCCGTCTTCGAGGCGACGCTGGTTCCCGATCCGCAGGTGGTGGAGCGCCTGCGCGGCGGGCGCTACCTCGCTTTTGCGGGGATCGGCCGGCCCGCGAAATTCTTCGAGACGCTCGACCGGGCCGGGCTCGATGTAGCCGAGAGCCGGTCCTTTCCCGATCACCATGTCTACCGCGAGCAGGAGATCGCCGAATTGCGCGCGCGGGCGCAGCGAGAGGGCCTGCGGCTGATCACCACCGAGAAAGATGCCGTGCGCCTCGGCGCGGCGGAGGATATCGAGGTTCTGCCGGTGACGGCCCGGATCGCGGAGAATGCCGCACTGGTACCACTGCTGAGACGCGCCCTGCGCGCGCCATGAGCATGCCGGCAGCGCCTTCTCCGGCAGTCAGCGCGAAGCGGTGGTTGTGGCACCGGGTGCATTCTCGGCGCCCTCGACCGGTGTCTTGGCCGCATTTACCTGCTCACGGAAACCCTCGACCTGATTGGGCATGATCGGCCCGATATGCTTGTAGCGGATGATGCCCTGGGCATCGACGATGAAGGTCTCGGGCACGCCGTAGACGCCCCAATCGATCGCCGAGCGACCACTTTCGTCGACGCCGACCTTGTCGAAGGGATTGCCCAGCGCGCCGAGGAAGCGCCGCGCGTTTTCCGGGCGATCCTTGTAGTTGATGCCGAGCATCCGCACTTCGGGATCGGATGCGAGCTCCATCAGGGCCGGGTGTTCGTCGCGGCAGGGCACGCACCATGAGGCCCAGACATTGACGATGCTCACGCGTGCCCCGTCTTCGCCCGAGAGCGGCAGGTCGGCCTGCGCAAATCCGGGAATCGGCTCGCCGGCGCGGCGCAGCCCTTCGAGGGGGGCGAGGGTGAATTCCGGCGCCGGGCGGTTGAGCATGACGGAGGGAACCAGCGAAGGGTCCCCGCCGTACAGACGTACGAAGAAGACGCCGGAGACGCCGAGCAGGATCACCACGGGCAGAATATGGATAAAGCGGATCCGCGGACGGTCGGGCGTGCGCTTCGCCGGCTGATCCGCCTGCCCCTGTCCGATGCTCTCTTTGCCTGCTTCGTTCCTGCGTTCCTCGCTCATTGATCCTGCTTCCGTTGCGGGCGGCGGGTTTCATGCTCGGCCAGTTGGCGCCGCTGGATTCGCTGGTCGATCAGCAGATAGAGCCCGAGTCCCCCGATGATGGCGACGAAGGCGGCGTAGGAGCCGATGATGAAGGGGGCGTACTGATCGAACATGGCGATTTCGCGGATGCCTCAGGCTGCGGCGCGGCTGTCGAGCCGCTCGGCTTCGAGGATGTTCAGCGTGCGGATACGCCGGCGCATCAGCTCGGTGCGCATGGCATAGGCATGCATGGTGATTGCCAGCAGCGCGAAGGCGAGCCCCATCACGAGCAGCGGGTAGAGCATTGCGGGATAGATCGTCGGCCCGTCCATGCGGAAGACCGAAGCCGGCTGGTGGAGGGTGTTCCACCAGTCGACGGAGAATCGGATGATCGGCAGGTTGAGCGCCCCGACCAGCGTGAGGATCGACACGGCGCGTGCGGCGCGCCCCGGATCGTCGATCGCGCGCCACAGCGCCATGATGCCGGCATAGACGAGAAAGAGCACCAGCACCGAGGTCAGCCGCGCATCCCAGACCCAGTAGGTCCCCCACATCGGCTTGCCCCACAGCGCCCCGGTGATCAGGCAGACCAGCGTGAAGGCGGCGCCAAGCGGCGCGGCCGCCTTCTGCGAGACGTCGGCCAGCGGATGGCGCCAGACGAGGGTGCCGATCGCGGAGATGCTCATCATCGTATAGAGGAACAACGCCATCCAGGCCGAGGGCACGTGGATATACATGATGCGGATGGTCTCGCCCTGCTGGTAGTCGGGCGGGGCCATGAAGAAGCTCATATAGAGGCCGGTTGCGAAGACGAGCACGGTCGCGCCGGCGAACCACGGCAGCAGGCGGCCCGACCAGCGCATGAAGAAACCGGGATTTGCGAGTTTCGTCCACATGATACGCCACCATTAGACGCGCGCGCGTCGCTTCGCAATCCAAACCGGAGCGGCTACGAGGTCGCACGGTCGGGTGACATGCGATTCGGCGCCGAGGATTGCGCAAGCATGCGGCTTTTTTTCGTCGCCCGGCTCTGCTAAGAGCCTCCACAAGCCGCCGGCGCCAGGCGCCGGCTCGTCTTCGCTCTTGTGATCGAACGGTTTCGGATATGCAAGCATTTACGGTTCTCACCGGCGTCGCGGCGCCGCTTCGGGTGATCAATATCGACACCGACATGATCATCCCCAAGCAGTATCTGAAGACGATCAAGCGCACGGGGCTGGGCAAGGGGCTTTTCGCAGAAGCGCGCTTCAATCCCGATGGCAGCGAGATCCCGGATTTCGTGCTCAACCAACCGGCCTATCGCAATGCGCAGATCCTGGTTGCAGGCGACAATTTCGGCTGTGGCTCCTCGCGCGAACATGCCCCCTGGGCACTGCTCGATTTCGGTATCCGCTGCGTGATCTCCACGAGCTTCGCCGACATCTTCTACAACAACTGCTTCAAGAACGGCATCCTGCCCATCGTCGTGAAGCCCGAGGAGCTGGAAGCCCTGTTCGAGGATGCCGAGCGCGGCGCCAATGCCACCCTCACGGTGGATCTCGAATCTCAGGAAATCCGCGGCCCGGACGGCGGCGTCATCCATTTCGAGATCGACCCGTTCCGCAAGCATTGCCTGCTCAACGGCCTCGACGATATCGGCTTGACGCTCGAAAAAGGCGCGGCCATCGATACGTATGAAAGCAATCTCGCCGAGCGCCCCTGGCTCTGAAGCCGGGGATTTCGCGGTGATCGCGTGGTGCGTGCCTGCTTGACAGGCAGCGCAGGCTTTGCGACTTCCCGTGCGGTTTTCCACAAATGTCGAGGAGCTCCGATGAGCCGCGCATTCGTATTTCCCGGACAGGGCAGCCAGACCGTCGGTATGGGCAAGGCGCTCGCGGATGCGTTCGCACCGGCGCGCGCCGTGTTCGCGGAGGTCGATGACGCCCTCGGGCAGAAGCTCTCGCAGATCATTTTCGAGGGACCGGCAGAGGATCTGACGCTCACGGCGAATACCCAGCCCGCCCTGATGGCGGTCTCGCTCGCGACGATCCGTGTGCTCGAGGCCGAAGCCGGGCTCGATCTCGGAAAGCATGCCCGCTTCGTTGCCGGCCATTCGCTCGGCGAATATTCCGCGCTGGCCGCAGCCGGTGCGCTCTCGATCGCCGATACGGCGCGGCTGCTGCGCATACGCGGCGATGCGATGCAAAAGGCCGTGCCGGTGGGCGAGGGCGCCATGGCGGCGCTGCTGGGACTGGAATTCGAGCAAGCCGCGGAAATCGCACGCGACGCGGCGCAGGGCGAGGTCTGTGATCCCGCCAACGATAATGGCGGCGGGCAGGTGGTCGTCTCGGGCACGAAGGCGGCGGTCGAGCGCGCCGTGGCGCTGGCGACGGAGCGCGGCGCAAAGCGTGCCGTGATGCTGCCCGTCTCCGCCCCCTTCCATTGCGCCCTGATGGCGCCGGCAGCGGATGCGATGCGCGAAGCGCTCGCAGGTGCCACGATCAACGCGCCGATCGTTCCCGTCATCGCCAATGTCGCGGCCGGGCCGATCAGCGATCCCGAGGCGATCCGCGATGCGCTCGTGCAGCAGGTGACTGGCACCGTGCGCTGGCGCGAAAGCGTGGCTTTCATGGCCGATCAGGGTGTTACGGCGTTCTTCGAGATCGGCGCCGGCAAGGTGCTGACGGGTCTGGCAAAGCGCATCGCCTCCGGCACGAGCGGGCAGGCGGTCGGCATGCCCGAGGATATCGAGAAGGTCAGGCAGGCGCTTCAGGGCGCAGCAAGCCCCTGACGCAAAAAGGATGATTCAGCCATGTTCGATCTGACCGGCAAGAAGGCCCTCGTTACCGGCGCGACAGGCGGGCTCGGCGGCGCCATCGCCCGCGCCCTGCATGCACGCGGTGCTGATGTCGCGATATCCGGTACCCGCCAGGAAGCGCTCGACGCGCTGGCCGGCGCGCTCGGCGAGCGGGTCCATCCGCTGATCGCCAATCTGAGCGACATGGAGGCCGTCGACGGTCTCGTCCCCGCCGCCGAGACGGCCATGGGCGGGCTCGACATTCTGGTCAACAATGCCGGCATCACCCGTGACGGGCTGTTCATGCGCATGAAGGACGAGGACTGGGATACGGTTCTCGCGGTCAATCTCACCGCTGCCTTCCGGCTCTCGCGCGCTGCGGTCAAGGGCATGATGCGCCGGCGCTACGGGCGGATCGTCAATATCGGCTCCGTGGTCGGCACGACCGGCAATCCCGGTCAGGGCAATTACGCTGCGTCGAAGGCCGGGCTGATCGGCATGTCGAAGGCGCTGGCGCAGGAAGTGGCCAGCCGGAACATCACCGTGAACACGGTCTCGCCCGGCTTCATCGCCTCGCCGATGACCGATGCGCTGAACGACAAGCAGCGCGAGGCGATTCTCGCCAACGTGCCTGCCGGTCGCCTCGGCGCGGGCGAGGATGTTGCATCCGCCGTACTTTATCTCGCCAGCGACGAAGCTGCCTATGTAACCGGGCAGACGCTTCACGTGAATGGCGGAATGGCAATGATTTGAGGAGGTTATAAGCCTCTGGATAAGTTGTGACGAGGCGTACGCGCCTCTCGCATCCGGGACGGGGACGTGATAATCCTGTCTCAACCTGTAGCTGGGGGGCTTGACCCGGGAGCGAAATAAGGCTTTTGCACCACACGCGAGCCGTTCGCTCACCATGAGCCTCGGCCAGGCCCTTTTAATCCGAAGCCCCTCGATCCCGAGCGGGCGTAAGCGACGAGTGATACGAGGAACCAACGATGAGTGACATCGCTGAGCGCGTGAAGAAGATCGTTGTCGAGCACCTGGGTGTCGAGGCCGACAAGGTGACGGACAATGCCAACTTCATCGATGACCTCGGCGCCGACAGCCTCGACACCGTCGAGCTCGTGATGGCGTTCGAGGAAGAGTTCAACGTCGAGATCCCCGATGACGCCGCAGAGACCATCGTGACGGTCGGCGACGCGATCAAGTTTCTCGAGAAGAATTCCGGCTGATTGCCGTTTCCGGCGGGGTCATGCGATCCCGCCGTCTTCCTGCATGAACGGGTTGGTATGATGCGTCGTGTCGTCGTCACCGGTCTCGGCATGGTTTCGCCCCTCGCCTGCGGCGTGGAAGAGACCTGGAAGAGGCTGCTCGAGGGGCGCAGCGGCGCTGCGCGGATCGAGAATTTCGAGACATCCGATCTGCCCTGCAAGATCGCCTGTCAGATCCCGCGCGGGGATGGTTCCGACGGAACCTATAATCCCGATCAATGGATGGATCCAAAGGACCAGCGCCGGGTGGACGAGTTCATCGTCTACGCCATGGCGGCTGCCCGTCAGGCGCTCGACGATGCCGGCTGGCATCCGACCAGCTATGAGGATCAGGCCGAAAGCGGCGTTCTGATCGGTTCCGGTATCGGCGGTATCGAGGGTATCGCGGACGCGGCATTGACGCTGCGCGACCGTGGCCCGCGCAAGATCTCGCCCTTCTTCATTCCCGGGCGTCTGATTAATCTCGCTTCCGGCTACGTCTCCATCGAATTCGGCCTCAAGGGGCCCAATCATTCCGTCGTCACCGCCTGCTCGACAGGCGCGCATGCCATCGGCGATGCGGCCCGGCTGATTGCGCTCGGCGATGCCGAGGTCATGGTCGCCGGCGGCACGGAATCACCGGTCAACCGCCTGTCGGTGGCCGGTTTCGCGGCCTGTCGGGCGCTTTCCACCGGCTTCAACGACGAGCCCGAGCGCGCCTCGCGCCCCTATGACAAGGACCGCGACGGTTTCGTCATGGGCGAGGGCGCGGGCATCGTGGTGCTCGAGGAATACGAACACGCCAAGGCGCGTGGCGCGAAGATCTATGGCGAAGTCATCGGCTACGGGCTTTCGGGTGATGCCTTCCACATCACCTCGCCTTCGGAGGATGGCGACGGCGCCTTTCGCTGCATGCGCGCCGCGCTCAGGCGCGCCGGCATCCAGGCCAGCGATCTGGATTATATCAACGCCCACGGCACCTCGACGCCGCTCGGCGACGAGCTCGAGCTGAAGGCTGTCGAGCGCCTCGTCGGCGACGCTGCCGAGGGGCTCGCCATGTCCTCGACGAAATCCGCCGTCGGGCACCTTCTGGGTGCTGCGGGCGCGGTCGAGGCGATCTTCTCGCTGCTCGCCATGCGCGACAACCTCGTCCCGCCGACGCTCAATCTCGACAATCCCTCCGTCGAGACGGCGATCGACCTTGCGCCGAAGCAGGTGAAGGAGAAGCGTATCGACGTGGCTTTGTCGAACAGCTTCGGTTTCGGCGGCACCAACGCATCGCTGATCTTCAAGCGCGTCACCTGATCGTATCGGGCGCTTGACGATCGCAGGCTTCACTTTGCTGATCCGCTTGTCAGCGCGGCGGGCCTGGCGTAACTTCGCCACAGATCCGCATCAGGATGCGCTTCCGGTCGGCGGCGCGCTCCTGCATAGTCGCGCACGCTGCCGTTATCGCATGCCGATGAAGTCGACGAGCCCCTGATTGGACCATGTTTTCAAGACGCCCCACCAAAGACGATGCCGCGTCCGCGCAGCAACACGAGCAAGCGGGTTCCCAAAGCGCCCAGCGGGTGGCCCCGCGCAGCCCCGGTGAGGCCATCAAGCCGGCGATCGCGCCACCACCGCCCGCGCGCATCCGGCGCCCGCGCGGGGGGCTGCTGTCGACGCTGAGCGGCCTTTTCAGTTTCCTTGCCCTGATCTGCATGATCGCGGTGATCGCTCTCGTCTTCGTTGCGCGCCAGGCCGCCGCACCCGGTCCGCTCGAAGATGATCAGGTCGTGATGATCCCGCGCAATACCGGAACGGCGGGAATCGCCGAGATCCTCGCGCGCGAAGGCGTGATCGACCAGCCGCTGCTGTTTCAGATCGCAACCGTGATCAGCGGCCAGCGCGGCAATCTCAGATTCGGAGAATTCGCCTTTCGCGCCAATATCAGCATCAACGAAGCGATGGAGATCATCGCGCAGGGGCGCTCGCTCCTCCACTCGGTGACGATTCCGGAGGGGCTGACGAGCTATCAGATCGTCAATCTGCTCAATGATAACGAGATTCTCGATGGCGAGATCGCCGAGGTGCCCGAAGAAGGCTCCCTCATGCCCGACACCTACCGATTCGAACGCGGTACGAGTCGTGCGCAGATCATCCAGGCCATGCAGCGGGCCCAGACCCGCGAGCTGGAGCGGATCTGGCAGCGGCGCGCGGACGGCCTGCCGCTCGAATCGCCGGAAGAGCTCGTCATTCTCGCGTCGATCGTCGAGAAGGAAACCGGGCGTGCCGACGAGCGCCCGCGCGTTGCAGGCGTCTTCATCAATCGCCTCAATCAGGGCATGCGCCTGCAATCGGATCCCACCATAGTCTACGGTCTCGTGGGCGGGCAGGGGACACTCGGGCGTGGCATCCGCCGCAGTGAAATCCAAGGTGAGACGCCCTACAATACCTATGTGATCAGCGGATTGCCGCCGGGTCCGATCGCCAATCCGGGGCGCGCGGCCATGGAAGCCGTCGCCAATCCGTCGCGGACGGATGAACTCTTCTTCGTCGCCGATGGTACGGGCGGCCATACCTTCTCGCAGACCTACGAGCAGCATCGCCGTGCCGTATCGCGCTGGCGCGAGATCGAAAGCGAGCGGCGCGAGCAGCACGAGCAGCAGATCGACCGGATCGAGGATGCGGAGGATGTGCTCGATCAGCAGGGCAGCCTGGATACGCCACGCGAGGGCACAGACCAGGGGCTGGCGCCTGAGCTTGCCCCGGACGCGGCCTTTGCCAATGTCCGCGATCCCG
Source organism: Salinarimonas sp. (assembly GCA_020832565.1). GTDB lineage: Bacteria > Pseudomonadota > Alphaproteobacteria > Rhizobiales > Beijerinckiaceae > Saliniramus. Next base: position 42,648 of record JAFIEI010000023.1, read on the forward strand.
GACGTGTCGGTCTCTCAGTGGATGTCTCGGAGGGAACGCGGCTCGACCCGCTGGCCTTTACCGGCTTCGACCTGAACGCGCCGCAGACGGTCCCCGACCTGCCGCCGCCGCCGGGTGAAACGGGTGCGGCTGCCACGACCGGCGGTGCGCCGGTGCAGATCCTTCCGCCTCGGCGCCCGGCTACTTTGTAATATCGGTGATCAGACCGCGCGCAGCTGGCTTTCGCTCGCGGAGCGCATATGCGGTTCGGCGGTGTTGCGAAGATGATATTGCAATTCGCCGTCACGCTCGCCCGGGACGATACGAACGATTTCATAAATCGCCGCGAGCTGATCGGGATGAACGCGCACGATGTTGCTGCGATCCTCGATCATGTGGACCTGCTGACCGACGTTGAACTTGCCGCTACTCATGCATGAAGCCTCCCGTTGGGGAGGTAACGGTCAAGCTACGTGTTTGGTTCCGCAACTTCGCGCGTCAAACTTCGCCGGCGCGGCGTTTCATCGGCCAGTCGGGCGCGCGGGATCAGCGTCGGATCAGCGTCCCCGCCCCGTGATCGGTGAAGAGTTCCAGAAGGGTTGCGTGCGGCACCTTGCCGTCGAGAATGACGACGCCTTCCACCCCCTGTTCGAGGGCATAGATGCAGGTCTCGATCTTGGGGATCATGCCGCCGGTGATCGTGCCGTCGGCGATCAGGCTGCGGCACTGATCGACGGTAAGCTCGGGGATGAGGTTCTTGTTCTTGTCGAGCACGCCGGGCACGTCGGTGAGGAGCAGCAGACGCTTGGCATGCATCGCGCCGGCGATCGCGCCGGAAAACGTATCGGCGTTGACATTGTAGGTCTGGCCGTCCTTGCCGACCGCGACGGGAGCGAGGACCGGAATCAGCTCCGCCTTGAGCACGGCATCGAGGACGTTGCGGTTGACCTGTTCGGGCTCGCCGACGAAGCCGAGATCGACGATCTCCTCGATCTTCGAATCGGGATCGATGACGGTGCGCGCGATCTTTCTCGCCCGCACCATGTTGCCGTCCTTGCCGCACAGCCCGATCGCGCGTCCGCCCTGACCCGAGATCCAGCCGACGATCTGCTTGTTGATCGAGCCGGCGAGCACCATCTCGACGATCTCGACGGTGGCCTCGTCGGTGACCCGCAGGCCGGCGCGGAATTCCGACTTGATACCGAGTTTCTCGAGCATCCGCCCGATCTGCGGCCCGCCGCCATGCACGACGATGGGCTTGAGGCCGGATTGCTCGAGCAGAACGACATCCTCGGCGAAGTCCTTCGCGGCATCCTTGTCGCCCATGGCGTGCCCGCCATACTTGATCACCACGACCTGCTCGTCATAGCGCTGCATATGCGGCAGGGCCTGCACGAGGATTTCGGCGCGGGTATGGGCGCTGGGATTTTCTTCGCTCATTGGCTTCTCTCGACTCATACGGCTATGCGTGCGGCGTCGCGTTGTTCTGTCGCGCGCTTTTAGAGCAAGATTGCAGCGGGCGAAAGCCGCATCCGTGCGAGGACGGCTTTTCTTCCCGCGCGATCCTCAGCGGCCCCGCACCGCCGCGATCACCACGAGCAGCCATCCGGCCATGAGGGTGATGCCGCCGACGGGGGCGACGAACGGCGCCAGCCGGATGCCGTAGAGCGCGCGCAGGGCGAGATCGCCGCAAAACAGGACCATGCCGGCGACCAGCACATAGCCCGCGATCCCGGCCGTGCGGGAATGGACGGCCTCGCCCTGGGCGATGAGGCCGGCGAGGCCGATCAGCGTGGCTGCGTGGAAGAGCAGGAAATAGGCTGCGATCGTCGCGGTGTCGCCGCCCACCACATGTGCGCTCATCGCCGCGAGCGCGATGCCGCTCAATCCGGCGAGACCAGCGACGATGACGAAGATCCGCGCCGTCGTCATTGCGGGATCGCTTCGCCGCGCTCGTGCAGAAGTTGTGCGATTGCAGCGCGCAGTTCCTCCACGCCGGACTTCTCGCGGCTCGATGTCACGATGATCGACGGGAAGGCGGCAGGGCGCCGGGCAATGGCGGCCTGCGTCTTCTCGATGATCGCGGCGAGTTCGGCCTTCTTGGGCTCGTCCGCCTTGGTCAGGACGATCTGGTAGGAGACCGCTGCGGTGTCGAGCATGTCGAGCACCTCCGTATCCAGCGTCTTCAAGCCGTGGCGGGAATCGATCAGGACGTAGACGCGCGCGAGATTGGCGCGCCCGCGCAGATAGGCGTGGATCAACTGCGTCCAGGATTTCACCTTCTCCTTGCTGACTGCGGCATAGCCGTAGCCCGGCATGTCGACGAGGGTGCAGAAGCCGCCGAGATCGAAGAAATTGAGTTGTTGCGTCCGGCCGGGGGTATGCGAGGTCCGCGCCAGCGTCTTGCGGCCGGTCAGCGCGTTGACGAGGCTCGACTTGCCGACATTTGAGCGCCCGGCAAAGGCAATCTCGAGCTTGTGCATCGGCGGCAGATGGTCGGTGCCGCTGGCCGCCGTGCTGAACTGCGACTCGCGGGCAAAGAGCTTGCGCCCGGCTTCCACGAAATCCGGGCCGGTCTCGACTGCTTCGTCTTCCGGATGCTCGCTGTCGCTCATGACACTCTCCACTGGCTTGGCCCCGTCATGCAAACGGGCGCGTCCGACCCTGCCGGACGCGCCCGATCTCGTCGGCGTGATCCCCGGTCAACTCTTCGGGGGCTCGGGCTCGGGCTTCTCGCGGGTGACCAGCTTGCGCAGATTGTCCCACAACTCGATCTTCACCCCGTGGCGGCGCATGATGTAGCCCTGCTGCAGCACGGAGAGGAAGTTGTTCCACGCCCAGTAGATCACCAGCCCCGCCGGGAAGGAGGCGAGCAGGAAGGTGAAGATGACAGGCATCCAGGTGAACACCGCCTTCTGGATCGGATCCGTCGGCTCGGGGTTCATCTTCATCTGTACGAACATGGTCAGGCCCATCAGGATCGGCCAGACACCGACGGTGAGCAGGGCCGGAACGGCGAAGGGAAGGAGCCCGAACAGGTTGAAGATCGAGGTCGGATCCGGCGCGGCCAGATCCTGGATCCAGCCGAAGAACGGCGCATGGCGCATTTCGATCGAGACGAACAGGACCTTGTAGAGCGCGAAGAAGACCGGGATCTGGATCAGGACCGGCCAACAGCCTGCGACCGGATTGATCTTCTCACGCTTGTAGAGATCCATCAGCTCCTGCTGCTGCTTCATGCGATCGTCCTTGTAACGATCGCGGATCGCCATCATCTCCGGCTGCACCGCCTTCATCTTCGCCATCGAGGCGTAGGACTTGTTGGCGAGCGGTAGGAAGAAGATCTTCAGGAAGACCGTCACGACGAGGATCGCTACGCCGAAATTACCCACGAGCCCGTTGAAGAAATCGAGCGCGTAGAACATCGGCTTGGTGATGAAGTAGAACCAGCCCCAGTCGATCAGCAGGTCGAAGCGCAGAATGCCGTAATTGTCGCGATAGTCGTCGATAACGTCGACTTCCTTGGCGCCGGCGAAGAGGCGCTGCGTCACGCCACCGGTCTCGCCGGGAGGCACCACGATTCCCTGGCCCAGAACGTCGGTCTGGAAGATCGGGCGCGTGCCGCCTTCATCCACGGTGAAGCGGCCCTGGAAGGGCGTCGCCTGGTCGGGGATGATCGTCGCGGCCCAGTACTTGTCGGTAATGCCGAGCCAGCCGCCGAGATTGTCGGTCCAGGTCGTGCCGCGGACGTTGCCGGTGATGCGCGATGCGCCGAGCACGTTCGAATAGGAATATTCCTGCAGGCCCTCGTCGCCGAGGACGCCGATCAGGCCTTCGTGCAGAATGAAGAAGCCAATGGTTTCGGGTTCGCCATGGCGCGAAACGAGGCCGTAGGGGAAAACCGTCACCGCTTCGTCGGCGGTGTTCTCGACCCGGTCCTCGATCGTGAACATGGCATTGTTGTCGATCGCCACCGTGCGGCTGAAGACGATGCCGGCCTCGTTTTCCCAGGTCAGCGTGACCGGTGCGCCGGGCGTGAGCTGGTCGCGATCGGCTTCCCAGAGCGTCTGCGAATCGGGCACGCCGCCGGGAACCGTGCCGACCCAGCCGAACTCGGCATAATAGGGATTGGCCGAGCCCGTCGGCGACAGCAGCACGATGTTGTCGCTGTCGGGTTCGACGGTCTCCTGATAGTCCTTGAGGATGATGTCGTCGATACGCGCCCCGCGCAGGTTCAGCGAACCGCGCTTGGAAGCCGTGTCGATGGTCACGCGCGGACTGGCGCGCAGGGCCTCGTCACGGGACTGCTCGATGGCGACGCCGGGAAGAGCGCTCGTCGGCGCGGTGGGTTCTGCGGTGCCATCGGGAGTACCCTCGGGCCGCGGCATCTGCGCCTCGCCGGGAACCGGGATGTTCTGCTGTTCCTGCTGGGTCTGCGCCTCTTGCTGGCGCTGCGCCATTTCGGCTTCCTGGCGCTGGCGCTCCATCTGCGGCGCGCCGTAGAAATAGGTCCAGCCGACAAAGACGAGGACCGAGAGCAGGATAGCCAGGATGAGGTTTTTGTTGTCCTCGCGATTCATCGATACCCGTCCACGAATTGGCTTCAAGAATGCCGTGATGGGGCTTGCCCCGTTGTCACCGTGCCGCCGCCCCGTCCGCGCCGGCGATGTTGCGATCCGCCCCGCCCGTCCCGCGCGCGGTCCCGCTTAGCAGGATCGCCCGGCTTCGTCACCTTCGGCAGCGCCCGAGCCAGATCTGCCACGAGTGCATCGAAGGGTGCCTCGATGGCAGGTCGGCGGCCGATGACCACGATATCCGCCGCGAGCGACGGCCAGAACGGCTGCGAGGCCTCCATCGGCGATTGTTCCGCCTGCCTCGTCCCACCCTTGTCACCCTTGTGACAGGGCGAAATCACGGCAGCGGCGGCCTCTGCGTCCTTGCGTCGCGGCGACGCCGCAGATTCCAGCGCCGCGCTTCCCAATTCCCTCACCGCCGCGCGCAGCCGGCGCTTGATGCGGTTGCGCTCGACCGCGTTGCCGACCCGCTTGGTCAAGGTGAAGCCGATGCGCATGCCTTCGGCATCGTCGCCACGCAGCCGGCCCTGAACCGTCATGCGCTCGGTATGAAAACGGCGGCCTGCAGCCGCCGCCAGGAAGTCCCTGCGCTTCGTCAGGCGACCGAAGGGGAAGAGTCGCGCATCGACGCGCGATTCGTCCGGTCGCCCGGCTTCGCTCACGCCGAGAGACGCTTGCGGCCACGGGCGCGACGCGCCGCGATGATCTTGCGGCCGCCGACGGTGGCCATACGGGCGCGAAAGCCGTGGCGGCGCTTGCGCACGATCTTGCTGGGTTGATAAGTCCTTTTCACGGCCTGTCTCCGGTCACATGGCGCAGGCACGAGCGGGCCGCTTGGCTCCGTTACCGTTCCTGTGCATCTCTCTGGCTGCAATGAATGCGGCAGCGCTCGCAGGCGAGCACTGTCGTCGTTGGCGCGGCTTATGGCGGATGGCGCCCGGAAAGTCAACGCCGAACCGGCTTTTCGGCACGCGATTCCGGGCTCGACAGGCGCGCAATCCCGATTACTCTGAACGGGTCGGAAAGCCGCGAAAACGCGTGCACCGGCGGGAACAGAAGCCAGGGGAGGGCGCAACCATGGGCAATGCCTACGATATCGATCTCGACCGCAACCCGGCCAACCATCAGCCACTGACGCCGCTGACCTTCCTGGATCGGGCCGCGAGCGTCTTCCCCGACCATACCGCGATCATCCACGGCCCCGTTAAGCGCGACTACCGCGAGTTCTATGCGCGCACCCGTCGCCTCGCCTCGGCGCTGGCCAAGGCCGGGATCGGGCGCGGCGATACCGTGGCCGCGATGCTACCCAATATTCCCGCCATGCTCGAAGCCCATTACGCCGTACCGATGACCGGCGGCGTGCTCAACACCCTCAATACCCGCCTCGATCCGGCCGTGCTCGCCTTCTCCCTCGATCACGGCGAGGCGAAGGTGCTGCTGACCGACCGGGAATTCTCCCCCACCATGGCCAAGGCGCTCGAACTGGCAAAGCGCAAGCCCATCGTCATCGATGTGGACGACCCCGTCTATGACGGTCCGGGCGAGCGGCTCGGTTCCGTCGATTACGAGGATTTCCTCGCCTCCGGCGATCCGGAATTCGCCTGGGCCATGCCCGACGACGAATGGGATGCGATCACGCTCAATTACACCTCCGGCACCACCGGCGATCCCAAGGGCGTCGTCTACCATCATCGCGGCGCCTATCTGCTGGCCATGGGCAATATCGTCACCTGCGGCATGGGCAAGCATCCGATCTATCTTTGGACCCTGCCGATGTTCCACTGCAACGGCTGGTGCTTCCCCTGGTCGATCTCGATCGTCGCGGGCACGCATGTCTGCCTGCGCCAGGTGCGCGCGAAGGCGATGTTCGACGCGCTTGCCGATCACGGCGTTACCCATCTGTGCGGCGCGCCGATCGTGATGTCGACGCTGCTGAATGCGCCGGATGACGAGCAGCGCGAATTCGTCCAGAGCGTCGATTTCTTCACCGCCGCCGCGCCCCCGCCCGAATCGGTGCTCGCCGGAATGAAGGAGCGCGGTTTCAACGTCACCCACATTTACGGCCTCACCGAGACCTACGGCCCCTCGGTGGTCAATGACTGGGACCGCGACTGGGACAATCTCGACGCAGCATCCTATGCCACGAAGAAGGCCCGCCAGGGCGTGCGCTACGTCACGCTCGAAGGGCTCGACGTGCTCGACCCGCAGACGCTGGAGCCGGTTCCCGCCGACGGCACGACGATGGGCGAGGTGATGATGCGCGGCAATGTCGTGATGAAGGGCTATCTCAAGAACCCGGATGCCACGGCCAAGGCCTTCGCCGGCGGCTGGTTCCATTCGGGCGATCTGGGCGTCAAATATCCCGACGGTTATGTTCAGCTCAAGGATCGCTCGAAGGACATCATCATTTCCGGCGGTGAGAACATCTCCTCGATCGAGGTCGAGGAAGCGCTCTACAAGCATCCCGACATCGCCGCCTGCGCCGTGGTGGCAAAGCCCGACGAGAAATGGGGCGAGACCCCCTGCGCCTTCGTCGAGATGAAGCCGGGACGCAAGCTGGCGGAAAAGGATGTGATCGCCTGGTGCCGCGAGCATCTCGCAGCCTATAAATGCCCGCGCACGGTGATCTTCACGGAGGTACCCAAGACCTCGACCGGGAAGATCCAGAAATTCCGCCTGCGGGATATGGCCAAGGAGCTTTGACGACGGACTCCGGGCGGCAAAAGAAAACGCGCCGGAGCAGGTCGCACCGGCGCGTTCATGAACCGTCCTGTTCGTGCCTACTGCACCAGGCGCGGGCCGCCCATCGGGGTGCTCTCGTTTTCCGAGAGAATGCCGAGCCGGCGCGCGACTTCGGAATAGGCTTCGATCAGCCCGCCGAGATCGCGGCGGAAGCGGTCCTTGTCCATCTTGTCGTTGGACTTGATGTCCCACAGACGGCAGGAATCGGGGGAGATCTCGTCGGCGAGGACGATGCGCATCATGTCACCCTCCCACAGACGCCCCGTCTCCATCTTGAAATCGACGAGGCGGATGCCGACGCCGAGGAAGAGGCCGGAGAGGAAGTCGTTGACGCGGATGGCGAGCGCCATGATGTCGTCGATCTCCTGCGGCGTGGCCCAGCCGAAGGCGGTGATGTGCTCTTCCGAGACCATCGGGTCGTCGAGCTTGTCGCTCTTGTAATAGAATTCGATGATCGAGCGCGGCAGCTGCGTGCCTTCCTCGATCCCGAGCCGCTTGGAGAGCGATCCGGCGGCAACGTTGCGCACCACGACCTCGAGCGGGATGATCTCGACTTCGCGGATCAACTGCTCGCGCATGTTGAGCCGGCGAATGAAATGCGTCGGAACGCCGATATCATTGAGATTCTGGAAAATGAACTCGCTGATCCGGTTGTTCAGAACGCCCTTTCCGTCGACGATCTCGTGCTTCTTGGCGTTGAAGGCGGTGGCGTCGTCCTTGAAGTGCTGGATGAGTGTTCCGGGTTCGGGTCCCTCGAAGAGGACCTTGGCCTTGCCCTCGTAGATGCGACGGCGGCGATTCATGGGCGTGTACCGTGTTCTGTTGAAATCCATCGGAGGGAGGCGGCTCCTGGTTGCGATCGGCTGCGCGGGCTGAAATTCCGGCGCGGTCGAACGGCTCGGTGCCGCCCGCTCGCGCGCAACCTATATGATCGCACGGCAATGCACAACGAAGCTTTCGGATCGGGCTGCCGATTGTCGGGAATCGGCCCTGATCCGGAACGACACGGGTGGCGTGAGCGCGCGTGCGGGGCTATATCGATAGGTAGAGCGGCACGCTCCGTGATCGAAACGGAGCGGGAAGCCGTCGGCGGATTTCGGCTGAACCAGTGAGCAGACCATGACCACATTCGATGAACGCAAGGATGCCTTCGAGAACAAGTTCGCGCATGACGAGGAATTGCGCTTCAAGGCAATGGCCCGCCGCAACAAGCTGCTGGGCCTGTGGGCAGCGGAGAAGCTCGGCAAGAGCGCTGCGGATGCCGAAGAATATGCCAAGAGCGTGGTTCTCTCCGATTTCGAGGAGCCGGGCGACGAGGACGTGTTCCGCAAGGTGCGCGGCGATCTCGACGCGTCGGTGAGCGATCAGGAGATTCGCGAGCAGATGGTGGCGCTTCTCGCGCGTGCCGCGGAATCGGTCCAGAAGGGCGAGTGACCCGGCCTCAATTCATCGGCACAGATAATGAGCCTGAACGGTTCCGGGTTTGCCCCGGGGCCGTATTCCGATACGCGACCGATGACGGAGACCGGCGATGAACCGCGACAAGCTCGAAGCCCTGCGCGCCCGCTACGGCAATGCCAAGGGTGGCGATATCTTCGATCCGGATTTCCGGCGCGTCGCCGATACGCAGTTCCGCGACGGCGAGAAGCGCGCCTGGCCGTTCATGAACCCGGGCACCCTGCTCGATGCACCCTATCGCCCCGATGCGGCAGGGGAGGGGTATTCGGGTCTCGACGTGGCGCTGGTCGGCGTACCGATGGATCTCGGCGTGACCAACCGCAGCGGCTCCCGATTCGGGCCGCGTGCGGTGCGCAATATCGAGCGGGTCGGGCCCTATGAACACGTGTTCAAGGCGCTGCCCGTGCATGAAATGCGCGTCGCGGATGTCGGTGACGTGCCGCTGCAGAGCCGCTATTCGCTCGAACAATGCCATGCCGATATCGAGGCCTGCTTCGCCGCGATCGCCGATGCCGGCGTGCGGCCGCTCGCCGTGGGCGGCGATCATTCGATCAGCCTGCCGATTCTCAAGGCGCTGGGGCGCGACCGGCCTCTGGGCATGATCCATATCGATGCCCATTGCGATACCTCGGGTGAGTTCGAGGGCACCAAGTTCCATCACGGCGGCCCGTTCCGGCAGGCGGTGCTCGAAGGCGTGCTCGATCCCGAGCGCACGGTGCAGATCGGCATTCGCGGCGCGGCGGAATGGCTTTGGGAATTCTCCTACGAATCCGGCATGCACGTCATCCATGCCGAGGAGATCGACGCGATCGGCATTCCCGAGGTGATCCGGCGTGCGCGCGAGGTCGTCGGTGACGGGCCGGTCTATGTCAGCTTCGATATCGATTCGATCGATCCCGCCTTCGCGCCTGGAACCGGCACGCCGGAAGTGGGCGGGCTCACGCCGCGGGAAGTGCTCGCCATGATGCGCGGCTTCGCCGGGATCGACGTCGTCGCCGGTGACGTGGTCGAGGTGGCCCCGCAATATGACACGACGAGCAATACCGCGCATGTCGCCGCGCAGATGGTTCTCGAAATCCTTTGCCTGATGGCCCGTGCGCCGTCCTTCCGCAGCGGTGCGGCCGGCTGAAGCGCCGTCGCTTCAATCAAAGCGGAATGCGGTAGTACCCGAGCGCTTCTGCGAGTTCTTCTTCCTCGTAGCCGAAATGCGAGGCGACGACGCGGTGCAGCGCCTCGAAAACCGTGCGCAGATCTGCCAGCGCCTGCGCGGAGGGCGTGCGCACCATCACCAGGGCTGCCTGTTCGAGGCGCTCCAGCAGCGTATGCACGATCTCGTGTTCCTGCGAGAGCCGGTCGATCACGGCCTTCAGCCCCGTGCTCTGGTTGCGCAGGCGGGGGAATATCTCCTGATCCTCGATGGTGTGGTGCAGGGTGAGCATCTGGCATTCCTGCCCGCACAGGCTGCCAACGCGGCGGTAATTGTCCAGCATCGCCATGTTGCCGACATCGCGCGCCAGCGCATGCGCATCGCCCGAACCCTGCTCCAGTGCCGTTATCGCGCGGGCGACCATGGCCATCTGCTGCAGATGAAACCGGTGGAAAAGCCCGAGCCGGCGGCCATGGGCACGATGGGCTTCCGTCGCCTCCGGAATTGCCGGGGCACGGGGGCGGGTCTCGTCGTCGAGGAAAGGAATGTCATCAATCAATGGAATGGTTTCTCGCTGCCGGTGCGCCTGCCGGCGCGGTGGTCGTGTCGGCTGCCACGCAGTCAATTGCGATCAGGGCAGCTTGCGAGCTTGATAGATGCAATCGACGGCGCCGTCGATGCGTGAGGCGGGGAATCGCGGCATTATCGCTTTCCTCGCTGCAGGTCCGTCCTTGCACGAATGCCGAACCCGTTCTCAGCGACCGAGCAATATTCTGCGACATTGCCCCGTTGGCAGCGGCGCCATCCTGCCCCATCATCCAGTGCGAATGATCTGAGCGGGGATTGGTGGCGCATCATGGCGGGTAACGCAGCATCGGGGCATGGGCAGGTAACGCGTCGGGCGATCCGATTCACCCGCAACGGGGTGGCGCGCGAGATCGCGGATTTCCACCCGCGCACGACCCTGCTCGACCATCTGCGCGAGCAGGAGCGGGCGCTGGGCACCAAGGAGGGTTGCGGGGAGGGCGATTGCGGCGCCTGCACCGTCGCGCTCGGACGCCTGCGCGAGGGGCGGCTCGTCTATGAGCCCGTCAATGCCTGCATTCTCCTGCTCGGCCAGATCGACGGCGCCGATCTCGTCACCGTGGAGGATATCGCGCCCGACGGCGCGCTTCATCCCGTGCAGGAGGCGATGGTCGCCCATCATGGTTCGCAATGCGGCTTCTGCACGCCCGGCATCGTGATGAGCCTCTTCGTCCTGCACGAGGAGGCGCCGCGTCCGCTCGACAAGGCGGTGATCGACGATGCGCTCGCGGGCAATCTGTGCCGCTGCACCGGCTACCGTCCGATCCGTGACGCGGCGCGCGCTGCAAGCGTCGAGCCCTCCGCAACGGCGTTTTCCGCCAGCCGCACCGATCGCGCTGCGGCCCTCGCCGCGCTCGATGATGCAAGCGATCTGTTCATCGGCGACGAAACGCGCTTCTTCACCGCGCCCGGGAGCCTCGCTGCGCTCGCGACCCTGTGCGCCGCCCATCCGGATGCGACGCTGCTCGCCGGATCGACCGATGTTGGGCTGTGGCTCACGAAGTCCCTGCGCGAGATCGAGAAGATCATCTGGCTCGGGCGCGTATCGGAGCTCGCCACGCTGGAGGAGGGCGAAGCAGGGCTCGAGATCGGCGCCATGGTCAGCCATGCCCGCGCGCATGCGCCGCTCGCGCGGCTCGACCCTGATCTCGGCGAATTGATGCGTCGCTTCGGTTCGGCTCAGGTGCGCGCATCCGGCACGATCGGCGGCAACATCGCCAACGGCTCGCCGATCGGCGATATTGCTCCGGCCATGATTGCCTGGGGTGCGCGGCTGCATCTGCAAGGCGCACAGGGTAGCCGCGAGATGCCGCTCGAGGATTATTTCCTGGATTACGGCAAGCAGGACCGCCGCCCTGGGGAATTCGTGCGCAAGGTCGTGCTGCCGCCGCTGCCGGCGGGTGAGGCGTTTCGCTGCCTGAAGGTGTCCAAGCGATTCGACGAGGATATCTCCGCCGTGATGGGCGCCTTCCGCATCGGTCTTGAGGGGCGACGGATCAGCGCGGCGCGCATCGCCTATGGCGGCATGGCCGCGACGCCCAGACGCGCAGCAGCGGCGGAGACCGCGCTGATCGACGCCGATCTGGACGATCCGGCGAGCTGGCAGGCCGCCCGCGCCGCTCTGTCAAGGGATTACTCCCCGCTGAGCGACCACCGCGCCAGCGCCGCCTACCGCGCCCGCGTTGCGGAAAACCTCCTGATCAAGGCGCTAAATGAGATTGCCGGTGAGGAGAGCGCGCAGACGCGCATCATCGACAATCGCGGCGGCGGGGTACTGGCGGCGGAGTGAAGCCCTGCGCTTCATGGAGGGCGCGACTTCCCTCCCCTCAAGGATCAGGGGTGAGGTGGAACCGTGGCGCTGACATGCCGGGCATAAAGGTAATGCTCCCGCCTCAACTCCGGGGCGAGCGGTCACCGATCGCGTCACTCCATCAGGGCAAGCGCGGGAGTACCTTGCTGGCAAGAAAATCGGCAAGGTCGCTGGTGATGAAATCGATATGGGGGGCCTGCACGGCCTCCTGTTCGAAATCCTCGCGGAACGGGTCGATGGTCGCCGGCACGACGAGGGTGGTGGTCATGCCGGTATCGTGGGGTACGACGAGGTTCTTGGCGATATCCTCGAACATGGCCGCACGCGCCGGATCGACATCGTGGCGCTCGAAGAAGATTTCGTAGGCACGCCGGTCCGGCTTGGGGATGAAATCGGCGGCGACGATATCGAACACATCCTCGAAATGATCGAGGATGCCGATCTTCGCCGCGACGTTTTCCGCGTGCTTGCGCGAGCCGTTGGTCAGGATGAGCCGGCGACCGGGGAGCGCCTCGATGGCCTTGCCGAGGGCCGGGTTCAGGTCGATGGCGGAATGATCGATATCGTGGGCGAAATCGAGGAAGGCGTAAGGATCGACGCCATAAACGTCCATCAGCGCTTTCAGCGTGGTGCCGTGCTGGTGATAGAAATATTTCTGCAAAGCGCGCGCGGACATGCCGTCGATGCCGAACAGGTCAGCCACGAAGGCGGTGATGCGCGCATCGACCTGCGGCCAGATCTGCGCCTCGTGCGAATAAAGGGTGTTGTCGAGATCAAAAATCCAGATGTCGACATGCCCGAAATCGCGGGCGTCCGGTGCGGTGAAGTGCGTCTGCTGGCTTTGCGGAATCTGCTGCGGCGTGTCGGACAAGGGATTTTCCCGTAGAGGAAGGGTGGTGCCGGTCACCCGGCGGGTTCCCAATATAGGCGCTCGCAGCCCGGGATGCGAGGCG
>JAFIEI010000024.1 GCA_020832565.1 Salinarimonas sp.
CGACGCCACCGAGCGTACCCGCAGGCGCGCTCCGGCCGAGGAAGCAGAGGCCGAGTCGGCTCCCGCCGAGGCGCCGGCAACCACCGCACCGAGCACGCGCGAAGCCGAGTCCGAGCCCGAGCGCACACGGCGCGAGCGCACGGGTGATCGCGAGCGTACAGGTGAACGTGAGCGTACAGGCGAGCGCGCACCTGCAGAGGCTCCTGCAACCGCTGCGGAAGCCGAAGTCGAGGTCGAGCCCGAGCGCTTTCAGGATGTTCGCGAAGGCCGCCGCGAGCGGACCGAAGACGGCGTCACCATCACCGAGGAAGCGGGCGCACGGACCATCATCCAGGAGGGCACCCAGCTCATCCTTCGGCAGGCCGAGGACGAGCGCGTACGCCGCACCTATTCAAACGTCCGCCGCGAGCGTCGGGGCGACGAGGACGTCCTGATCGCGCCGCGTGAAGGCAATGTCGAAATCATCACCATTCTCGACACGGACGGCAATCTCCAGCGCCGCATCCGCCGCGAGGCCGACGGCACCGAAACCGTACTGATCGACAATACCCGCCAGGTCCGTACGGATCGCGACAGGCGCGAGGAGCGCAGGGGCGAACGCCGCGGCGATCGTCGTGACGACCGCCGTGACGACCGCCGGGAGGGCGCGCGTTTCGGCTATGACGGCAGCTCATTCTCCTTCCGCGTCGAGATTCCCCCGCCCGTCGTGCGCATCCCGCGCGACCGCTATATCGTCGATTACGGCGACGTCTACGAGGATGATCTCGCTGACATCTTCCTGGCACCCCCCGTCGCCGAACTTCGGGAGCGCTATACGCTGGACGAGGTGCGGTACAATCCGAACCTGCGCGACTACATGGCCCGCGTCGATCTCGACACGGTGACATTCGATACGGGCTCGTGGCGGTTGAGCCGCGCGCAGATCGATCAACTCGAACGGGTCGCGGATGCCATGAACGACGTCATCGCTCTCAACCCCGACGAGATCTTCCTGATCGAAGGCCATACCGACGCCGTCGGCCGCGCCATAGACAACCTGTCGCTCTCCGATCGTCGCGCCGAAAGCGTCGCCTTCATCCTGAGCCAGTTCTACGACGTCCCGCCGGAGAATCTGGTCACGCAGGGCTATGGCGAGGAATTCCTCAAGATCGATACGCAGGAAGCCGAACGCCGCAACCGCCGCGTCACGATCCGGCGCATCACGCCGCTCATCGCGCAGGGTCCGCGCGGCTGATACGCGAAAGGGCGGCGCGGCGCATGGCGCCCGCCGCCGCTTCATCCAGGCTTACGCTTCGCCTTCCACCATTTCCGGGAACGGAATGATCGTCGACTTGACGGTGCGCATCGCCATCGCATCGCCCACCGCCTGGTCGAGCCCGGCATCGTCGAATGGATAGAGCGTCTGCATGTCTAGCCAGGGATAACGATCGGCGGCGTGGTGGAGCATCTTCACGCCGAGCGCGAGGTCGTTCTCGGTGAAGGCCCAGGAGCCCATGATGGTGATGTCCTTGGCCACGAAACGGTGCCAGTTGGTCATGATCGAGCCGGCATCGGTGAACTGGCCCATCTCGATGAAAAACCCGGAATCGCGCAGGAATTCGATGCCTTCGGGCCCTGCCGTGGGATGACCGGTGCAATCCATGACGAGATCCGCGCCATAGCCGCCGCAGAGCTCGCGCACATGCGCGATGCGCTCCTCCTGATCGGTCATCTGCGTGATATCTACCGTGGCGACGGCGCCGAAACGGCGCGCGAGTTCGAGCCGTGGCTTCTCCGGCGCGCCCACGCAGATCACCTTGCCGGCACCCATTTCCTGCGCAGCGGCGATGGCCAGGATGCCGATCGGCCCCGATCCCTGCACGACGACCGTATCGCCCCATTTGAAGCCGCCCATGCGCTGGGCGCGCGCGAAGCCGCGTATCGTCGAGGTGATCGGCTCCGACAGGGCGCCCAAGCGCAGCGACATGTCGTCGGGAAGCTTGTAGATCTTGGTGCCCGGCAGCATTTCGAGATCGACATAGACATATTCCGCCCAGCCGCCCCACAGATGCGGCGCCTTGTCGAAGCCGAGATAGCGCCCGTAATAGACCGGCGTCTGGCAGCGATTGGAATGCTCGGGATAGTGCTTGCAATAATAGCAATCGCCGCAGGGCATGAAGGGCGGGATCATGATTTTCGAGCCCTCGCCGATCGGTTGATCCATCCAGTCCGTCTTCAGATCCGGCCCGATCTCGACCACGACGCCGGAAATCTCGTGCCCGAGCGTGAACGGCCATGGCAGGGGCTTGGGCCAGTGACCCTTGAGAATATGCAGGTCCGTACCGCAGACACCGCAGGCGGCGACCTTGATCAGGGCGCCCTTGCGACCGACTTTCGGCCACGGCACCTCCCGGATCTGCGCTTTCGCGCCGGGGCCGTCGAAGGTTGAAACGCGGATTTTTGATTGTGCGCGCGACATGGTCTGGCTCCTCCCTTACGGGCGCAAGCAACGCCCGCAGGGTCAGGCTAGCCGGACCTTCTGCAACGGCAACCATGCATGACGCCCATGCGGACTTGCGGCATTCGCGCAAGGCATGATTCAGACGGCCCATCACCGCCCTCACAGCCGGGGATCCACCGGCTCGCTCTCGAGCGCGAGCACCCCGAGAGCACAGGCATGGACCTCACGCAGGGATCGGCGTGCCACGAAGCGCTCCAGCCCCTCGAGGCCGAGCCGGAATTCGCGCTCGGCCAGGGAATTCTTGCGGTTGAGTGCGCGCTGGCGCAGCCGGACGAGATTGTCGGGCATATCATAATCAGGGCCGTAGACGAGACGCAGATAATCGCGTCCGCGCACCTTCATCGCAGGCTGGACCAGTCGCGCACCATCCTGCACGATGAAGGCATCAGGCTTGATCACGAGCCCCTCCCCGCCCTGCGCGGTATGCCGCTCCCACCAGGCGACGACGGCTTCGCGCTCGCTCGCCGATGCCGGATCGATGACCTGCCAGCCGGTCTCGCGCAGGATCGGATCCTGCGCACACAGCCCCGCGAGTGTCTGCATGTGCCAGTGATGCGGTTGCGCGGTGAGCACGCGGCCCTCGACCGCCAGAAGATGAAACGGGGCGATGCGCCATGCATCGATCGTATCGGCCTCCCAGCAATAACCGGCGAGCGTGCGCTGCATGGCCTCCGCATTGGCCTTCCGGCTCTGCGCCCGCGCGCGCAGTTCCTGCAATTCATCCGGGTCATCCGCCGCCGCGATTGCTTCGAGCAACGCCTGTGCCGAGACTTGCGCAGCGGTCGCGGTGGGGCGGTATTGCCGGGCAAGCAGGTCCTGCGCCTTGCCCGACCAGGGCATGATCTCGGCATCGAGCAGCAGCCAATCCGTCGCGAGCTCGTCCCATAATCCCGCCGTAACAACGGCTGCCGCGATGCGCGCCACCACCTGCGCCTCCAGCGCGGTATCGGCGAAGAAAGCGCGCCCGGTGCGGGTATGGACCACGCCGGCCCTGCCGTCCGTCACGCCGAACCGACGCGCGGCCGCTCCGGCATCGCGCGCCACGACGATCAACGCGCGCGAGCCCATATGCTTTTCCTCGACGATCACCGGCCCGCCGCCTTGGCGCGCATAATAGGCGAGCGCCTGATCGGGATGCTCCAGATACGATCCGTCATGGGCGGTGGGCGGAGCGGCCATCGTGGGCGGAAGGTGGATCAGCCAGCGCGGATCGATACCGAAGCGGCTCAGAATTTCGAGCGCCGCGAGGGCATTTTCCTCCGGGATCGTGACGCTGGCTCCCAGCCGCGTCTGGATGCGCTGCTTGCGCGCGAAGTCGTCGAAGAAGAGGAGACCCGCATCATCGGGCGCCGCCTCAGGGAGGACCACCCCGTCAGCGCCATCGGGCCCGGGCGACCGCAGCGGACGCAGCGGCGGCGCATACTCACGTGCGGCGGGGACCGAGACCATCGCGCGCTCGGGCCAGCGCAATGCGGTCAGCGCGCCGCCGAAGACGCAACCGGTATCGATGCAAAGCGTATTGTTGCGCCACTGCGCCTGCGCAACCGGAATGTGGCCGTAGACGATTTCCGTATCGCCGCGATAATCGCGCACCCAGTCCAGACGCACCGGCAGGCCGGCCTCGTCGGTCTCGCCGGTCGTCTCGCCGAACATGGCGAAGCTGCGCAGGGCCGCCGAGCCGCGCCCGTGCATCTCCTCCTTCAGCCCGGCATGGGCGACCACCAGCGCCCCATCCGCCAGCCAAGCATGGGAGAGCAGACCATCGATGAAATCCGCCACCTTTGCGCGAAATTCCGGCGAGCAGGCTTCGAGCTCCGCAACCGTGCCATCGAGCCCGTGATCGAGCTTGACCTTACGCCCGCGCAACCATTTCGAGAGCTTGAAATCGTGATTGCCGATCACGCAGCGCGCCTGCCCCTGCGCGCACATTCCCATCACCAGGCGCAGGCAATCGACATTGCGCGGGCCGCGATCGGTGAGATCGCCGACGAAGAAAGCGCGCCTCCCATCCGGATGGCGCGCACCCATCAGGCTCTCGCCCGGCGCGTACGGGTCGCGCTGATAGCCGAGCGCATCGAGAAGCGCGGTCAGTTCGTCGAAACAGCCATGCACATCGCCGATCATGTCGAACGGACCGTGATCGTGGCGCTGATCCGTCCAGAGCGGCACGCGGGTGATCTCGACCGCATCCACCTCCTGCGGCGTGCGCAACACGTGGATATGGCGGAACCCCTCCTTGCCGAGATTGCGCAGATCGCGGCGCAGGGCCTTCGCATGGTTATGCGGGACATGCGCCCCGAAGGCGCGATCGGGGCGGGCTTCGTTGCGGGCGGCGCAGATCTGCGGATCAATATCGAGGACGAGCGGCACAGGCAGGGCGTGATGGCGGCGCGCGAGTGCGACGAGCCGCGCCCGGTCTTCGCGCCGGACGGAGGTGGCGTCGATCACCGTGAAGCGCCGGCGCTTCAGGCGCCGCCCGGCAATCGCCTCGAGCACGGCGAAAGCGTCCTCGGTGGCGGATTGATCGGCCTCGTCATCAGCCACCAGCGCGCGGCAGTGATCGGAAGCGATCACTTCCGTCTCCCGGAAATGCCGCCGCGCGAATTGCGACTTGCCGGCACCGGTTGGTCCGATCAGCAGGACGAGGGCGAAATCCGGAATCGTGATCTTCATGCGCCCACCTCGCGGGTGAACAGGGCGAGCTGCGAGGGTGCCCCATGCACGGGATCGACGGGGCCGAGGGGCCGGATCTCGAATCCGTAGCCGAAGCGGTCCGCGACACGCCCGGCCCAGGCGGCGAATTCCGCCCGGTCCCATTCGAAACGATGATCGTCGTGGCGCAGAGCACCCGGGTCCATCCCCGCAAAGGCCGCGTTATAGGCACGGTCGGGCGTGGTCACCACCACGATGCCGGGCCGCGCATCACCGAACAATCCGGCTTCCAGCGCCGGGAGACGGGCGGGATCGATATGCTCGATCACCTCGACGAGGGTCGCCGCGTCGAAGCCGCGCCAGCGCCGGTCGCCATAGGTGAGGCTGCCCGCCTGAAGCCGCACCCGCTCGCGCATGCGCTCATCCGCCTCGTCGAGACGCAGGCGCGCAGCGGCGGCCTCCAGCGCGCGCCGGGACGGGTCGATTCCGAGAATGCGCGATATCCCCGCCTGAGCCGCCAGCCGCCGGATCAGCCGCCCCTCGCCACAGCCGAGATCGAGAACGCTGCGCGCGCCGGATTCGGCGATGATCGCGGCGACCGCGTCGAGCCGCTGATCGTGCAGGCGTATCGACGCCCCGCGCCCCGCCGCGCCTGCCTCCCGCGCGCCCTCCATTGCCCCCTCCTCCGCAGGCGGCGCAACCGCGTCTTCATCGAGCGCGGAAAGGTCGAGCCGGGCGAGCGCATCCGCGACGAGATCGCGGCGATGCTTCAGGGCGCGGCGCGTGATCAGTTCCCGCGCCGGGTGCCGCTCCAGCCAGTCGCCGGCGCGGGCCACCAGCTTGTCGATCTCGGTATCGTCGACCCAGTAATGCTTGGCATCGTCGAGCACGGGGATGAGCACGCTCAGATGCCCCAGAATATCGCAAAGCCGCGCAGTGATCGTGAGCTTCAGGTCGAACACCGCGCGCAACCCGGTCTCCCCCAGCGGTATTGCCTCGACGCCATAGCCGAGCGGCGCGAACAGGCGCGTGATCAGTGCGGCATCGCCGTGGACCGCGAGCGGCGTGACGCGCAGCTCGAACGGCAGGGCCCGTTCCGCCAATGCCTGCCGCTCTTTCGAACGCCCGGCGAGCGCCTGCCCGATTCCCCGCCCCAGCGCCACGCTCAGCAGCGAATTCGCCGCATAGGGGCGGTCGTTGACATATTGCCCGAAAAGCCCCTCGCCGGGGCCGCCCCGCCGCCCTTCCCTGCCACGCACCAGCGCCACCGGGTCGACATCGAGATGAAGGATCGCGCGCGTCTCGGCATCGGACTTCTGCGCGAAGAAAACCGTCAGGCATCCCGTCCCGGCATCACGCACATGCACCCGATCGGGATGCTTGTGCAGCAGATGCCCGAGATCGCGCGCGCTGTAATCGCTCCCCGGAGGCGCTTGCAATGTCAGCTCGACCTGCATCGATATTCCCGAAATGTTCACGTCGCGACAGGCATACACGCCGATTCGCGAAATAGCAATATGGATTGCATAAATTCATAAAAAACAACTTATAGTTTTGAATGCGGTCCCGAACGACCTATTGCTCCTCGCTGCCGGCGAGGTAGGAAAGCCCGAGATAGAGCACCATCAGCGCGCAATAGGTCAGACCCATCACCAGGTTGAGCGCCACGGCTGCGGGTACGAAGGCGGCGAGGATGAGGTAGCTCATCACCGCCAGAAGCCACAGGACCCCGCCCCAGCTCGTCATCAGCCACAGGCCGATCGCGGCGATCAGGTCGATGACGGCGAAATAGACGATGGTGGTCTGCACCCCCGGCGGGCGATCCTCGAAGGCGGGGCCGGGCTCGCCGGCACCGAGGATCACGGCCCAGTAGCTCAGGCCGCGCGCGATCCAGAGCAGCGCCATGATGCGCATGAACCAGATCAGCACACGGCTCCAGCTCAGGCGCGGACGCGCGAGCGGCTGGCTGCGCAGGGCGGCGTCGCTGCGTTCTTCGCGTGGATGCGATGGGGGGCGAATGGCGGCGCCGCGGCGCAGGAAGCCGATCACACGTCGAGCTCCGCATCACCCAGCGGCGCGAAATAGGCGGCGACCACCTCGTCGGATACATCGGCGAGCTTCGCCGGGTCCCATTGCGGCTTCTGGTCCTTGTCGACCAGCACCGCGCGCACCCCCTCGTAGAAATCCTTGCCGTCGAGGATGCGCGATACGATCCGGAACTCCATGCGCATCGCCTCGCGGAAATCGATCTCCGCGCCCCGGCGCATCTGCTCGAAGGCGATGCGCAGCGATGTGGGTGATTTGCTGCTGATGGTCTTGGCGATCTGGCCCGCAGCCTCGCTGCCCTCGAATTCGAGATCCGCGATGATCTCGGCAACCGAGCCCTCGTCGAAGACACGGTCAATCATCGGACGCTGGGCATCGAGCGGCGGCGTGCCGGGATCGCGCGCATGAGCCGAAAGGACCGAATCCGGCGCCTCGCCGGCCTGCAGATTCTCGCGGATCGCGTCGAAATCCTGCGAGGCGACAGCGTGGCTCGCAAGGCCGAGCGCGAGCGCATCCGCGCATTTCAACCGCGCGCCGGTGAGTGCGAGATACAACCCGGTCCGGCCCGGCAGGCGCGGCAGCGCGTAGCTCGCACCGACATCGGGAAAGAAGCCGATGCCGACTTCCGGCATGGCGAAGAGATAACGCTCACCGGCCACACGGTGCGAGCCGTGCAGCGAAATGCCGACGCCGCCGCCCATGCAGATCCCGTCGATCAGGGCGATATAGGGCTTGGGATAATCGGCGATCAGCGCATTGAGCTCGTATTCCTCGCGCCAGAAAGCGAGCGCCTCTTCCGGTCGCCCCGCGCGCCCCGCCTCGACGAGTCGGCGGATATCGCCGCCGGCACAAAAGGCCTTCTCGCCCGCACCCTCGACGACGACGCAACCGACCTGCGGATCATCGGCCCAGGCGTCGAGCGCTTCACGCATGCCGCGCACCATGCCGAGAGTCAGGGCATTCAACGCCTTCGGCCGGTTGAGTGTGATCATGCCGGCGCGCCCGACGCGCTCGCAGATCACCTCGGCTTCGGATGCGCCTGCCGGCGAAATGTCATCGGAATTTGCCTGCGCCATTACATCGGCTCCGCTCGTTCCTCGCGGGAAAACCCGCATTTCAGGCCGGCGCCGAACGCATGCGCCTGCCCGCCACGATGCGACAGTTAGACCCCGGATCCCGGCGCGGTCAACCATGGGTGAAAACGCTGCGGCGATACGGATATGTCCCCATTCTTGGAATGATTCCGAAATGCTATAGATTGCGTCGAAGCCGCATCCCCCGACCATCAGCGGCACGGAGAAGTCGATGTCGTCCACCCCGACCCCGTTCCAGCCCCGCAGCGCACATCTGCGCGAAGTCGACCGCCAAGCCCCGAGCGCGCCGCTTGCGAAGGAAGGCGCGCTGGACCTTCGGCAGCGCCCGCGCCGCAACCGCAAGACGGAATGGAGCCGGCGGATGGTGCGCGAGAATCATCTCGACGTCGCCGATCTGATCTGGCCACTCTTCGTCACTGAAGGGTCCGGCGAAAGGATGCAGGTGCCTTCCATGCCGGGCGTCGAGCGCTTGTCCATCGACATCGCCGTGCGCGAGGCCGAGCGCGCCGCGCAGCTCGGCATCCCGGCGATCGCCCTGTTTCCCTATACACCCGCCGCATTGCGCGACGAGGACGGCTCGGAAGCGCTCAACGGCGACAATCTGGTCTGCCGCGCCTGCCGGGCGATCAGCGATGCGGTGCCCGAGATCGGCATCGTCACCGATGTCGCGCTCGACCCCTATACCAGCCACGGCCATGACGGCCTCCTGCATGAGGGCCGCATCCTCAACGACGAAACCGTCACGGTCCTCGCCCGCCAGGCGGTGGTCCAGGCGCAATGCGGCGCCGACGTGATCGCCCCTTCCGACATGATGGACGGGCGCGTTGCCGCCATCCGCGCGGCGCTGGACGCTGCGGGGTACTGGGACGTGCAGATCATGTCCTATGCCGCGAAATTCGCATCCGCCTTCTACGGCCCGTTCCGCGACGCGATCGGCACCAACGCCACGCTGATCGGCGACAAGCGCACCTATCAGATGGACCCGGCCAACAGCCGCGAGGCCCTGCGCGAGGTCGCCCTCGATCTCGAAGAGGGGGCGGATATGGTGATGATCAAGCCGGGCATGCCTTATCTCGACATCATCCACGCCGTGAAGCGCGAGTTCGGCGTACCCACCTTCGCCTACCAGGTCTCCGGCGAATACGCCATGATCCAGGCTGCGGCGGCCAATGGCTGGCTCGACGGTGAGCGGGCGATGATGGAGAGCCTGATGGCATTCAAGCGCGCCGGGGCGGACGGGGTGCTGAGTTATTTCGCCCCGCGCGTCGCCGAGAAGCTGCTCGCCGAACGCAAGGCTGGCGGCTGATCGCGTCGCGCGGCGACGTGTACGGAATGTCTTGCGGAGAATCTCGGAATAGCGTCAGCCGCGCGCGCCTGAGAAGATTTCGCGCTCGCGGTGTACCAGGGGGCGATCGGCGCTGCGGCCGGTCTTGCGGCGGGTGAGGAAACGCGGGCGGCGCTCGCGCAGGAGCCCGTGCCGGCGACGATGTTTCGTGCGACCGAGTTGCACCGCCCCGACCTGCGGATAGGGCTCCAGCAGGGAGCCGTCTTCGTTGTGCAGCATCAGCGCGAGGCCCGAATCGGCGCCCATCCGACGCCAGATCGCGACCACTTCTTCTTCGTGGAACTGACCGAGACGGCAGGCCACCTCGTCGCGTGCATCGATGCCAAGAATGTCGAAAAGCGGCGTTTCCGCGCCCTCCGGCGTGGCCAGGCTCAGCGCCAGCCCGCGCAGCGGCGCAGCCCCGGTTAGGGTCGAACCCTCGACCAGATGCTGCGCAATACGCTCCAGCGCTTCCGGCGTGGCCGCTCCGTCCTGATCGTTCGCCTGCCAATGCTCGACACGATTCATCTTTTGACGCCCTTGACTGTAGCCGCCGCCGCATTGCTTGCGACTTGTACGGCGCGTTGTCTGTCAAGGCCGAGACTAGGCGCGAGGAGAGTCGATCTCCTTAATTGCTTCGGTTAAAATTGTGTTTGATTGCTTGAAACGATGACCATACTGAATGAATTCTTGATCTGATCGAAGAATCCAAACTGTTATCTTTAACAGCCCGTGAAAACCTGCACTCTCAAAGATCTTACCCAGCCGCCCCGCGCAGGCGCGCCAGAATCTTCTCGCGCCCTATCAGCGGCAGGAGCGGGCCGAGTTCGGGGCCGTGGTCGCGACCGGTCAGGGCGAGGCGAAGCGGCATGAACAGGGCGCGCCCCTTGTGACCTGTTTCCTGCTTGAGCGCCTTGGTCCAGACCGACCAAGTCTCGCCATCCGGCTCACCCTCGGGCAGAAGCCGCGCTGCGGTCTCGCAGAAGGCGGCATCCTCGATCACGGGCGTGACGGGCCCGGTGATCACCGGCCACCAGTCGCGCGCTTCCGGCAAACGGGTGACGTTCTTGCGCACCGCCTCCCAGAAAGCCGCGCCCCCCCCGATGCCGAGCGCTTCGAGGCGCGGACGCGCTTCGTCATAGGGCATCTCGTGGACGATGCGGGCATTGAGGTTCTCGAGTTCGTGCTCGTCGAACTTCGCGGGAGCTCGTGAGATACCGGAATAATCGAGCAGCCCGGCGAGCACGTCGAGATTCTCCAACGGGCGCACCGCTTCGGAGGTTCCCACCAGCACGGCGAGCGCCGCGACGGCCATCGGCTCGTAACCGGATTCGCGCAGCGCCGAGAGCGAAAGGTGGCCGAGCCGCTTGGACAGCCCCTCCCCCGAGGCCGTGGTGAGCAGGTTGTGATGGCCGAAGGCCGGCACCGTGGCGCCGAGCAGTTCGAAGAGCTGGATCTGCACGGCGGTGTTGGTGACGTGATCCTCGCCGCGAATGATATGCGTCACGCCGAGATCCGCATCATCGGCCACCGATGGCAGGGTGTAGAGATAAGTGCCGTCGGCGCGGATCAGCACGGGGTCGGAGAGCGAAGCGCAATCCACGCGGCTCTCCCCGCGCACCAGATCGTCCCAGACGACGACACGGGCATCGAGCTTGAAGCGCCAATGCGGCTTTCGGCCCTCCGCTTCCAGCTTTGCGCGCGCATCCGCATCGAGATCGAGCGCGGCGCGATCATAGATCGGCGGCAATCCGCGCGCGAGCTGGCGCTTGCGCTTGAATTCGAGCTCATCGGGCGTCTCGTAGCAGGGATAGAGCCGGTCCATCGCACGCAGCCTGTCGGCGACCTCGTCATACAGGGCAAAGCGCTCAGATTGCCGTACCGTGATATCGGGATCGATGCCCAGCCAGGCGAGGTCGTCGCTGATCGCTTGCGCGTATTCCGCACGCGAACGCTCGCGATCGGTATCGTCGAAACGCAGGATGAAGCTGCCGCCATGCCGGCGGGCATGGAGCGCGTTCATCAGGGCCGTGCGGGCATTGCCGATATGGATCAGACCCGTCGGCGAGGGGGCGAAGCGGAGTTTGGGTGCGGATGCGGACATGCGATCTGGCCTGGTGGTGTAGCGTGCAGTTATTGCCGATTCACCGCCGAAGTGGCGGCGCGTCTTCCCTTTACGCGATTTTTCCGGCACGCCCTAATCCGAAGCGGCGAAAATTCGGTAATAAGCTACAGCATTTCTGAATTCCCGGGAGGCCACACTGCGAATCGCTTTCATCACCCTCGCCATACTCGCCCTGCTCGCCGGCGGTTTCGGGCTTCTTCTGTGGCGCGGCGAGGAACCCGGGGGCATCGACGATGCCTACGCGCTGGTCTTCGGCCCACCTGATCTGGGAAGTGTCGATTTCGAAAACCTCTCCCGTCGCAACGCCCCCAACGACGCCCTCGCCTGCCATCCCGACATCTGCGGCGACACGCAAGTGGATTTCACCACACCGGTCTTTTCGCTGCCCGGCGCGCGTCTTCGCGAGATCGTGCGTGAGGTGGCCCTGGCACAGCCGCGGACACAACTCGTCTATTCCGCGCGCTGGGAGGAAGAAGAGCGTTTCGTGATCCGCTCGGCACTGATGCGGTATCCCGACACGGTGGTGGCGCGGGTCTACGGCGCGGGGCCCGGGCAATCCATGCTGGCGCTCTATTCGCGCAGCCAGATCGGCCATTCCGATCTCGGCGTGAACCGCGCGCGGCTCGAACGCTGGCTGGATGAGATCGCCGCCCTCACTGACGCTGAGGAAGCGACGTCTGATTGATTGCGGTGGAAACGAGTTGACCGGCGGGGCGTGGAGTTGAGGAGGCCAATCGCACGCGCCCGCCGGTCAGGCCCCAGAAACCCAGGAGATGCGGCGGACCTGAGCATCGAGGGCATGGCTGCACCCGAAGCTTCGGGCGATCCATTAGGTTTTATTAAAAATATAAGAAATCGCGGCGGAAGCAACGGATTCCTCCACCCGGCCGCATTTTCGATTTGTTTACCTTAAGGCTTAAGCTTGTCGGGAGCGGGGCGGGTGCGACCGTGACTCAACCACGAGCCGAAAACCAAGCCTGCTCATCGGTCAAAAACGCGCTGCCAGACCCAAAGTTGCGAAGGTCGTCGCCCGGGGTATCGGTCAATTCTCAGGTGGCCGCGCTTGTCGTGCTACCCACCCGTCAATATAAGCTTCGGTTCGGATGGATTTATCAAGCGCTGATCGCGCATTGCGCCTGGCTTGCTTTGTTCCGAAGAATCCAAGCCCTGTCGCCAAGATTGCGATCACGGACACAAAAACACCTGCAATAGAGACGTTGAGGTTCCGATCAGCACGCTCTTCAGCGCGCTCTTGCCGCACTCTGGCGCCAAAGTTCTGCAGCAGATCACGAGCCTGATCTTCGGAGACGTCGTTGCCGCATGGATGGTTGTCGCACAACTCACGCGCCCAGGATTGCCGCGCCAAGGTATCATGATCCGTTGCTTCGAAAGAAGCCTCCAGAATTTTTGCAATCCCCGAAAGCTCGGGCGGTACGAGGCAACACCCCCCTGCGCCCCCGTCGCCTCCTTCCCATGCAGAGGCCTTGGTGACAAAGGCTGCGGAAATGACGAGAGCAAGAAGCAAGGAGGTGATTGCCCGCATGGTTCGCGACCTATTTGGTGTGATCGTATTTGTTTATCTATCAATAGTAGCATTGGTTAATCAATTTGGGAACCGTCCTACGCTACTTCGCCGATGCGCAATCAAGATTGGCTGCTGAATTCTGCGCAGGACAGATCGCCTAGACGCGACCGGCTCATGCCGCCCTCACCGCTGAACGGTTGGCGTGGCAAGGATAATCACCGGAGCAAATCCGAGCCCACCGCGAAAGCGCAAGACCATGGCCAAAACGGCGATTGCGGCAATGCCCTTTGCTATCCCTCCCGTGCAGATGCACAATCATCGGAAGCGGTGAAAGCATGGAGGTGCAGGCATGGCGCGACTTTCGGTTCTCGATCTCGCCCCGATCGCCCAGGGCGAGGATGTCGCGACGGCGCTGGCGCGGACCCGCGAGCTCGCCATCCATGCCGAGGCGCTCGGCTACCGGCGCTACTGGCTGGCCGAGCACCACAACATGCCCGGTATCGCGAGTGCCGCGACCGCGATCGTCATCGCCGATATCGCCCGCGCGACGCGCACCATCCGCGTCGGGGCCGGCGGGATCATGCTGCCCAACCACGCTCCACTCGTCGTCGCAGAGCAATTCGGAACGCTTGCGAGCCTGTTTCCCGGACGGATCGATCTCGGGCTCGGACGCGCGCCAGGAACGGATCAGGCGACGGCACAGGCATTGCGGCGCCATCTGAGCGGCGATGCGTATCAGTTTCCCGACGATGTCGTCGAACTGATGCATTACTTCGATCCCGTCCAACCCGGCCAGCAGGTCCGGGCGATTCCGGGGGCGGGGCTCGACGTGCCGGTCTGGATTCTCGGATCGAGCCTGTTCGGGGCGCAGCTCGCGGCGATGCTCGGCCTGCCCTATGCTTTCGCCTCGCATTTCGCGCCGGCGCAGATGATGGATGCGATCGCGGTATATCGCGAACGCTTCCAGCCCTCGCGCCATCTCGACGCGCCCTATGTCATGCTCGGGCTGAACGTGTTTGCCGCCGAGAACGACGCGACGGCGCGCTACCTGATGTCCTCGCGCCAGCAGGCCTTCGTCGCCCTGCGCTACGGGCGCCCAGGGCCCCTGCCCCCGCCCGTGGCCGATTACGAGGCCGGCCTCGGCCCGGGCGAGCGCTCCCTGCTCGACGGTCTCGCGCCGGGCACCGTCTGCGGTGGTCCTGAAACCGTGCGCGCGGGCATCGACGCCTTCATTGCCCGCACGGGCGCCGACGAGATCATGGTGACGGCGCAGATCTACGATCAGGCCGCGCGGCTGCGCTCTTTCGAGATCGCCGCGCGCGAACATGCAGCGCTGGCGGCTTGAGAACCGCGGGCGCTGTTCAACCCGATTACGGGTGACTACGCAGCGACCTTTCGCCGCCTCGGCGCGGCGCATCCGGGCGCGGTAAGCGACACCCGTAATCAGCACGCACGGAGTTGTCCCCCATGGTCTTGCGCGCCCTCTACTGGATCCCCCTCTTCGGCTGGCTCTTGCGCGATGCCGTCTACGGCGACACGCTCTCGCGCATCTTCTTCGTGGTGAACCTGCTGGTGCTCTGGGCGCTGGCGGTTGTGATATTCGGCTATGCGGCGGTGATCATCCCCGCGCTGCTGCTGACCCCGACATTCCTCGCCATCATCGTGGCCTTCACCCTCAACAAATAGAGAGCGCTCGCGATTCAGGGCGGAGACACGCCTGAAGGCGGCGCGAATCCGGCAAGCGGGTTTGCGCGGCTGCGCCTTGCGCGGCTCGGCCCGTCCGCGCACCCTTCCGGAAAATCAGCGTCTGCCCGATCGAAGCGGGGACGCATGTCGGGAGGAAGACGATCATGGCGCAAGACTCGCACCGTAAATCCGCAAAAAAGTCACCGGAAGAACTGCGCAGCCACCGCTGGTACGGCGTCGATGACCTGCGCGCTTTCGGGCATCGCTCGCGCGCATTGCAGATGGGCTACGACCACCAGGATTTCATGGGCAAGCCGATCATCGGCATCATCAATACCTGGAGCGACATCAATCCCTGCCACGCCCATTTCAAGGTGCGCGTCGAGGATGTGAAGCGCGGCATCTGGCAGGCGGGGGGCTTCCCCATCGAGTTGCCGGCGATCTCGCTTTCCGAGCCCTTCCAGAAGCCCTCCACCATGCTCTACCGCAACCTCCTCGCCATGGAGACGGAGGAGCTTTTGCGCTCCTATCCGATCGACGGCGCGGTGCTTATGGGCGGCTGCGACAAGACCACGCCGGCCACCGTGATGGGCGCGATCTCGATGAACCTGCCCTTCGTCTTCATGCCGGCGGGCCCGATGATGCGCGGCCATTATGCCGGCACCATCCTCGGCTCCGGCTCCGATACCTGGAAATACTGGGCCGAGCGCGAAGCGGGTAATATCGACAATCAGGAATGGAAGGAGATCGAGGCCGGCATCGCGCGCTCGCACGGCACCTGCATGACCATGGGCACGGCCTCGACCATGACCTCGATCACCGAGGCGCTCGGCCTGACCCTGCCCGGCGCCAGCTCGATCCCCGCCGCCGATGCCGCGCATCCGCGCATGGCCTCGGCCTGCGGGCGGCGGATCGTCGAGATGGTCTGGGAGGATCTCAAGCCCTCCGATATCCTCACCCGCAAATCCATCGAGAACGCGCTCTACGTGCATAATGCCCTGGCCGGATCGACCAATGCGATGATCCACCTCGTCGCCATGGCGCGCCGTGCGGGCGTCGAGATCAGCCTGCAGGATTTCGACGATTACGCGCAGAAGGTCCCCGTCATCGCCAATCTGCGTCCCTCCGGCGCCTGGCTGATGGAGGATTTCCATATCGCCGGGGGCATCCGCGCGCTGCTCAAGCGGCTGGAGGGCCTCTTGCATCGCGACGCCATGACGGTCGCCGGCATCACCATGGGCGATGCGATCGCGGATGCGGGCATCTACAACGACGACGTCATCCGCCCGCTCGACAACCCGATCTCGTCCTCGGGCGGTACGGCGATCCTGTACGGCAACCTCGCGCCCAAGGGCTGCGTGATCAAGCCGCCGGCGGCGGAGCCGCGCCTGTTGCAGCATACCGGCCCGGCACTCGTCTTCGACAGCTACGCGCAGATGAAGAAGGCGGTGGCCGATCCCGATCTGGACGTCACCGCCGATCACATCATGGTGCTGCGTCATGCCGGCCCGATCGGCGGGCCGGGCATGCCGGAATGGGGCATGCTGCCGATCCCGAAAAAGCTGCTCAAGCAAGGCGTTCGCGACATGTTGCGCATCTCCGATGCCCGCATGTCCGGCACCAGCTACGGCGCCTGCATCCTGCATGTCGCACCGGAAGCGGCCGTCGGCGGGCCGCTGGCGGCCTTGCGTACGGGTGACATGATCACCGTGGATGTGCACAATAGACGAATCGACGTGGCGTTAAGCGATGCCGAAATCGCGGATCGCCTCAAGGGCTACGAACCTCCGCCGCGGGATTATCCCCGGGGTTACTATAAAATGTACACGCAACACATCGCCCAGGCGGATACCGGTTGCGACTTTGACTTCCTGGAGGGAAGTGGCGGCATACCGGAGCCCGAAATCAACTGACGAACTCCTCTGCCGCATGCGGAGGAAGGAGCAAACAGCATGTCCGAGCCCTTGCGCATCACCGTGATCTCAGACGTCATCTGCCCTTGGTGCTATCTCGGCAAACGCCGTCTGGAAAGCGCCCTGGCGGAGAGCGGCGTCGAGGCGAGCGTGTCCTGGCTCCCCTTCGAGCTCAATCCCGACATGCCCGAGGGCGGCATGCCGCGTGCCGATTATCGCGCCCAGAAATTCGGCGCGGAGAAAGGCGCCGAGCTCGATGCCGAGATGAAGCAGCGTGGCGATACCGAGGGCGTGCATTTCGCCTTCGAGAAGATGGTCCATACCCCCAACACCCGCCGCGCCCACATGCTGGTGGCGCAGGCCTCCGATGTCGGCCTCGGCGATGATCTCACCGAAGCGCTGTTTCGGGCCTATTTCGAGGAAGGCGCCGATGTCGGCGATCCGCAGATCCTGATCGGCATCGCCGAGCAGGTCGGGCTGGACCCGGAACTCGCCGGCGAGGTCATCCGCAGCGAAGCGATCTCCGACGCTGTGGCGACGATGGAGAGCCGGGCCACGGAAGTGGGTGTGACGGGCGTGCCCTTCTTCATCATCAACGAGAAATATGCCGTATCCGGCGCTCAGCCGAAGGAAGCCTGGCTCGAATTCTTCGAGAAGCTGCAATCCGACGAAGGCCCCGAAGCAGGCCCCGCCGCCTGAGGCCGCCCCACCGCGCGTGGATCAGCGGCACCGCGCCGATGAACTGGAAGCGCCCGCAAGCCGAGTGCGGGCGCAGCATATCCGCAGGCCCGTCGGCGCATTCGGCTGTGAAGCGTGGAAAAGAGCGGGCGCCGCTCGGCGGATATGTGATGCGCATTGCGCAAACACATCCGTCGGCGGCGCCTCTTTCCCTCTGGCAGGCTCGAATCCAGACCGAAAACTAGGGTCGGACCACGCCACCAGCGTAGCCGCATCAGGCCAGATGTCGCGCGCATTTGCTGTGCAATGGCGATCAAATTCCGCGCATTGCGCTGCATCCACAGGCAGCGCGGACGGGTTAGCCGGCCCTGCCCGGGCGCTTCGCCTTCACCGCACCGCCCTGTGTTTCAGGCTCTATCCCTGACGGCCCGCGACGCGCGGTGCAGGCTGGGCCGGCTTGCGCGCGCCGTCATCGAAGATCTGGTCCTGATCATCACCGGGATCGCCCTGGCTCGGGCGGATCGGTGCGGCATTGGCCGCCGACGGCGTGGCGCGCGGGCGCGCGGGTTGCCCCTGACGCGGCGGAACTGCTGCAGGGTCGACGGGGCGCGGTGCGGCGCGGGCGACGGCTTCCGGAGCAGGTGTAGAGGCTGACGTCGATTGCCCGGACGATGCCGGCGCGGCGGAAGCCGCACTCTTTTGCGCCGGCGCTGCCGGCTGAGCCGGGGCATGAGCGACCAGATCACCGAGCCCGCGCGTGGACCCATGGCGACCGGAACGGGTCTCGAGATGGTCGAGCAGCGATTCGAGCGCCGCATTCTGAATGCTGCCGTCATGCGCCGCCGGCTTGCGCCCGAGCGCGACGAGACGCGGCTCGCAGGTTTCCTCCTGCGTCAGTTCCGCCCCGAACCACAATGGCGGGCGGAACCCGTTGGCCTGCATGGAATCGTTGAAGTGCAGCAGAATGAACGCGCAAGGCAGCGGCGAGACGAAGCGCAGGATCTCGACATCGAGACCGCCACCGCCTTCGAAAGGCATACGCTCATAGACAACGCGACCGGCACAGACATCCATCAAGACCTCGCCCTGGGCGCGCGACACCTCGGTGCGCTCCTCCGAGACCCCGCCATCGGGTAGCAGGTCCTGGAGCACGAGCGTGCAGCTCTCACCCTCCAGCCGCAGGAAGGAACGCCTGTCGGATTGATCGGGAAAATGCCCCTCGACCACGGGCATGGCGTGCCGCTCACGCCCGATCAGGCGCGCGAAACCGGGTGCGAGACGAAAACGTCGCGTGAGTGTCATGAATACCTCGACTCGTCAGAACTGACGCAGCGCCGGGAGCGAATCATCGCACCGGTGCCACGGGAGCGCGCAGCTTCTCCATGACAATGTCGAGAAAGCGGCAAGGTTCGATCCGGATTCCCGCAAACCCTGCGCGCAATAATGCGATGTGGATGAGACGGCATCCGAGACACCGCTTTCGGGCCCGCCCGCACCCGTAGACGTCGTTGCGCCCGCTCTGGCATCGCGACACGGGCATTCTGGGCGGGTATTCAGTGCTTGTCGCCTGCGGGAGCTTCCGGCGCACCGATCGGATCCAGCGCGCTGCCTTCGGGACCGCTTGGCTTCTTCCCACCGACGGAAGCATCATCTTCCGACAACACCGTATCGCCGGCGGCGGCCGTACGCTCTTGCGAATCCGAAGACGCTGCATCTGCTTCCTCGGGCCCCGCCTTCACCAGTCGCAGGATCTCGACCGCGACCTGCCAGGGCAGCGGCTGGGCGATCCGCAGGAAGGCGCGCCCGTCGCCCAAATCCTCGATATGCACCTCCTTCGCGCCGTCTCCCCCTTCCGACCCGCGTGCCGGGAAAGGTTCCGTGGTCAGGAGTTCGTCCGTATCGATGCCCAGAACCTTGCTCAGCGCTTCGACATGCGTCATCCGGCGCGGCAGGCTACGGCCCTTGGCATAGGACCAGACACTCACATCGCTGATGCGCGCGCCGGGCGGCAGATGCTCCTGAGCGCGGCGCGCGGTTTCCTTGTAGGTCAGGCCGCTGCGCTTGATCGCGCTCCAGAGGCGCTCGGCGAAGACATCCTTGTCAATGGGCAAAGTCCGCTCTTTCACCGTCTTGACGGCTGCGGCGGGCGATAGAGAACGACGTTGCATCACAAATTCCTCACGAATAATGCGACCGTCCGGCATGCTGCGTTGTGTCTCGCCATGGAACAACCTCCCCGCGAAGACGTCTGCCCCTGCACGCCACCCGGCCCTCCCGATATACAAATCAGCCCCGTCGAATGACCGCCCCTCGGCGCAGCACCGATGCGCAATAGCCCGCAGCGCGATGCCTGAGGGACGACATTCTCCGGCCACCCCGAATCGAAAACGGGAACGGCCCACTCAATTATTATTGCTGATGGTTAATCGAAAGTGAATACACAAAACTTCCCAAACATGGCTGTAGTCAGAATTGATTAAAATTGTTTTACTCACCAATCATTATGATCGAAATCGGACTTTCCGAATGAATCTATGCGGTACGATTTCTTGCAATATGCGGATAGGTCTCCACCAAAACTTACAGATAAGAACCGCAATTGCGAAATACAGGCTCGCGACGAGAAAGATGTCCCGTTCCAATACGCTGCTTCAGAACGAAACAAATTCACGTCGAGAAATGCTTTTTACAATAAAACCTGCAATTCAGCGTATATATAGCCTGATTAATAATATTTGTAAACCACTTTGTCGACGAAACGACATTCAACCAGGCATTCGCAGCAAGGCGAAACACCACCGGGCACAAGTCAAAGGATGAGAAGCAGCGTCACGATCCCGCCGAGCAGCGCGTAGATCAGCGTCGCCGGCAATGTCGCGCGCAGCACATCGCCCTCGCGCCCGCGCAGACCGACCGTCGCTCCCCCGGCAATGATATTGTGCGGACAGGCCATGTTTCCGACCGCCGCGCCGAAGGATTGTGCCGCGAGCATCACCACCAGCGGCAAGTCGAGGCTGCGCGCGCTGGCCGTCTGGAATTCGCTCAGAAGAATGTTGGACGCCGTCGCCGAGCCCGTGACGAAGGTCCCGAGCGCCCCGACACCTGCCGCAAGCAGCGGCCATGCGCCCCCGGCCCCCGCCGCCGTTTCCGCGAGTGTATCGATCATGCCCGCATGCACCATCAGCCGGGAGATCGCCAGCATGGCCACCAGCGCGATGAGTACTGGCGCCAGGCGCAGCGCAGCGGCCGCAGCCGCCTGCGCCATATCCGCCACGCTGCGCCCCTGGAGCAGCGCGCCGAGGACGAAGCCCGTCATCAGCATCGTGCCGGGGTGGTAGAGATAGTCGAATCGCCCGGAAAAGCCGCCGGGCAGGCTCCAGGTGATACTGAACCCGCGCAGCGCTTCCGCGATGGGCGGGATCATGCGCGTGATCAGGATCAGGGTGACGATCAGCAGATAGGGTGCGGCGGCGTGCAGGAGGGCCGTCGTCGCGGGAGGCCGGACCTTCTCGTTGCTTCGAGGCTGCGCGCCGTCATCGGCCCGCTCCAGCCCGAAACGCCTGACCGCTAAGACGAAGACCATCGCCCCGACCACCGCGCCGGCAAAGGTCGGCAGTTCCGGCCCGACCGCCCAGGCGATCAGGGCTGCGGGTACGAGGAAGCAGAATGCGGCGAGGATCGCCAGCAGCCCGTCACGGGCAATGAAGCGCCCGTCATCGGCAACGCGCATCAAAAGCACGACCAGCACCGCACCGACGAGGAGATGCATCAACCCGGTCCATTGCGCGATCGCCTGCGCCGATTCGCCCGTGAGATCGGCCTGCGCGAGGATCGGTGTGCCGACCGCCCCGAACGATACCCCCGCCGCATGGCCGATCAGCGCCAGCGTCACCGCCTTGAGCGGCGTGAATCCGAGGCTCACCAGCAGCGGCGCAGCGAGCGCCACGGGCGTGCCGAATCCCGCTGCGCCCTCCATGAACAAGGCAAAGAACCAAGCGATTAGCAGGACCTGCACCCGGCGATCCGTCGACACGGAAGCCAGCCCCGCGCGGATCACGTCGAAGGCGCCCGAGCGCTTCTGGATCTCGTAGACGCAAAGGGCGGGAAAGATGATCCACAGGATCGTCGCCGCCGTGAACCCTGCCTCGGCGAAGGCGAAGACCCCCGCGCGCCAGCGCCCGATCTCGCCTGCCACCACGTCACCATAGCCGAAGCCGAGATAGGCGATCAGCAGCGCGACCGCGAGCCCTGCCACCCCGGCACGCGCCGCCGACCAGCGCAATCCGAGCATCAGGGCGATGATCAGCGCCAGCGGCGCGGCGGCGAGCAGGGCAGGCATGAACGGGCTAGACTCCGGTGATCAGGCATCCGGTCTGTGCAACGCACAAAGCCTTACACCCGATCCGCCGGTGTCGCCTCGGGATTCATCCGGATATGGCCGGGTGTCAACGCTTCCACCAGCGCAGGACATGCGCCGTGCGGATTTCGAGAACATCGGGATGGCGCGATAGCCGTGCCCGCAGGCGCTCCGCATCCTCGGCATTCACGGCCTGCGCGATGACGACCATGTCGCGATCACCGGTGACCGACCAGCATTGCACCAGTTCGGGCCAGGCCTTGATCTCCTGAAACAGCAGGGAGCAGGTATTCTGCCGAAGGTTGAGGGTGAACATCACCTGCGGCGGCTCCGCGCTCGCTCGCGCTTCATCGTGCGTTTCGATTGTAAAGCGGCTGATCACGCCCTGCTCCACGAGCCGCGTCATGCGGTTGTGAACCGTCTGGCGCGAGACCCCGAGCAGCGCGGCGAGCTCCGACAAGGGGCGGCGCGAATCCTGGGCGAGAAACCCCAACAGGCGCCGATCTGTGTCACTCAAGCCGTCGTCGATTGCCATCCTCTCCCCCGCCCAAACGCTTCTCGCTTTAGCGATCCGTCAAAAGCCGGTCAAATCGCAAGATTGTAGTCAAACGCACCCGCAATCATCGTTTTCCCGATCGCGGCACTGGCCGCACCGATGACTGATTCATCCGGGAAACCACCATGTCTGATCTGAAACAAACGCTCGGCATCTTTCGCGGCACCGGCATGATGCTCAACATCGTGCTTGGTGCCGGGTTGCTCACGCTTCCGGGGCTGGCCTATCGTGAACTCGGTGCGGAGGCGGTCTGGATCTGGCTCGCTTGCGGGAGCGCCGCGATTCCGCTTCTCGTCGTCTTTGCCATGATTGGTCGGCTTTATCCCGATGCGGGCGGAATTCCGGCGCTTGCAGGACGCATCTTCGGTCATCGCGCCTATGTGATGAGCACTTTCCTCTTCTTCGGGGCCGTTGCCCTCGGCTTGCCGGCGATCGCGATAACGGGGGGATATTACGCATCCGCGTTTATCGACCTCTCCCCCTACCTGCTGGCTGCCTGCATCCTCGTCTGCGCTGCGCTGGTGAACCTCCTGTCGGCCGAACTGGCCGGACGCGCCGGCGGGACCATCGCATCCATGCTGATCGCGGTTCTCCTCGCCGTCGTCATTTTCGGTTTCGTCGCCGTCGGCGCCGGCAGCGAGGCTCGCGCGATCACCGGGCCGACATTGCAGCATGATATGACGACCTATGCAGCCGTCTTCATGATGGTGTTCTTCGCCTTTACTGGCTGGGAGGTCGCTGCGCATCTCTCGGAGGAGTTCAAGCGTCCGGCCCGCGATTTTCCGCTCGCCATGGCTTTTTCCTTCGTGATCGCCATCGCATTCTATCTCGCACTCGCGATCATCATCGCCAGGAGCAACATCTCCGACGGATACGAGGCGCCCTTCGCCGCATTGTTCACAACGCATTACGGCGAAAATGCCGGACTTCTCGTCGCCGCTGCCGCGGTCCTTCTGATCTTCGCCAATCTCTCAGCGGCTGTGTGGGCCGTATCGCGCATGGTGCTATCGACCGCGCGTGCCGGCCTGTTGCCGGCGAGCCTCGCAAGGACCACGAATGGAACACCTTTGCGCAGCGTCCTCGTGGTGGTTGTGATGCTGGTCGCCGCGATCGGGCTTGCGGGATTCGGATACCTCCCGCTCGGCGACCTGCTTGCCTATGCCGGTCAGAACTTCCTGATCCTGTACGGTATCGCCGCCCTCGTCCTGCTCTTCGCCGTCACGGATTGGCGTATACGCGGCGCGGCGCTCGTGGCGATCACCACGGTGCTCGCGGTCATGACGCTGCGCGATCCGCTCGCGATGCTCTATCCGGCTGCCCTCGTCACACTCGGAGCCCTCGTCCCGCGCCCGCGCAACCGCGCCGCTCCGGAGGCAGAACGCTCTTAATGACTTGAGGCCAATACGCTCCCGCTCACACCCGATCCGCCGGCGTCGCCTCGGGATTCATCCGGATATGGCCGGGTGTCTGCGAGCCGCCCGAGACGATGAAGGCCATGGCGTCGTTGGCGCTCCAGTCGAGCCAGACCAGCCGGTGGGAGGGCACGATCTCGACATAGCCGGAGGTGGGGTTCGGTGTGGTCGGGACATAGACAGCGGCCACCTCCTCGCCGGTATCGGTGGCGATGAAGGTCGCGGTGACGAAGCCGATGGCGCGCATGTCGCGGGAGGGGAACTCGATCAGCACGACGCGCTGGCGCATCTTCGGATCATATTGCAGCGAGTTCATCAAGGTGCGGGTGGCCCGGTAGATCGTCTTGGCCAGCGGCACGTATTCCATCGCATTGTCCACATAGAACAGCATGCGCCGCCCCACCACGGCATTGGCGAGGATGCCAAGCAGATAGAGCGTGACGAGCACGAGGAGCAGCGCCATGGTCGACTGGAACCAGTAGGCCATCAACAGATCGCTGAGGAACATGTTGTCGGTGCGGATTCGCCGCGCGAAGGTGTTGACCGTCGGTTTGCCGGCGCTGATCAGCAGATTGACGAAATAACTCATCACCACATAGGTGAACCAGAGCGGGATGATCGCGAGCAGCCCGGCGACGATGTTGCGACGAAAGCGCATAATGGCCTCATGCCCTCCTGGGACGATTCGGGGGGTGGATACAGTTTACGCGGTTCGCGCGCAAAGGCGAGAATGACGCAGTTTCACGACCGACCATGACGAGGTGGCGTTGACGGTATCAGCATTGATGGGGTTGCTCGGCGGGATCGGCCTGTTCCTCCTCGGCATGAGTGCGATGACGAACGGGCTGCGCCAGGGCGCGGGCTCGTCCCTGCGCGGTATTCTCGCGCGCTCGACCGCAACGCGCCTGCGCGGTCTTGCGGCGGGGTTTTCGATCACCGCCATCGCCCAATCCTCCACCGCGGTGACGATCGCCACGATCGGCTTCGTCAATGCCGGGCTCCTGAACCTGCCGCAGGCGGTCTGGGTGGTGTTCGGCGCCAATCTCGGCACCACGTCGACGAGCTGGCTGATCTCGCTCGTGGGGGTGAACGTGCGCATCGACATGCTCGCCCTGCCCGCCATCGGCATCGGCGCGATGCTGCGCCTCGTCGCGCGCGAGCGCAAGGCCGGCTCGCTGGGCGAGGCCTTGGCCGGGTTCGGGTTGTTCTTTCTCGGCATCGTCATTCTGAAGGATACGTTCGGGACCCTCGCGGAGACCATCGATATCTCGCGTTTCATCATTCCGGGCTTTGCCGGCACGCTGCTCTTCGTCGTCATCGGTTTCATCATCACGCAGCTGACCCAGAGTTCGAGCGCCTCCATCGCCATAGCGATAACGGCGGCGAGCGGTGGATTGTTCGATCTCGAGACCGCCGCCGCGCTGGTCATCGGCGCCAATCTCGGCACCACCTCGACGGCGCTTATCGCAACGATCGGCGCGACGGCGGCGGCGCGGCGGGTGGCGCTGGCGCATGTGATCTTCAATCTGATCGTCGCCACGATCGCCATCATCGCCCTGCCCCTCCTGATCGCACTGGCCAGCGCACTGAGCGACTGGACGGGCGCCGATCTCGACGGTGCGCGCATTGCCGGTATCGACATTGCAGCCGCAATCGCCATCTTCCACACCCTGGTGAAGGGGATCGGCATTCTCGTCATCTGGCCGATCGCCACGCCGCTCGTGCGCTGGCTGGACGCACGCTTCCGCTCCGAAGACGAGGATCTCGCCCGCCCGCAGCATCTTGACCCGACGACGAGCGCCGTGCCCGATCTCGCCGTGGGCAGCATCGCCCTCGAACTGCGCCGGCTCGGCACCATCGCCACCGGCGCGGCACGGATGATGCTGGCCGATGGCGCGGATCCGCGCCGGGTCACGCGTGCGAACGGGCGCTTCGAGGCAGTCGACAGGCTGATCGGGGCGATCCGCAGCTTCATCGGACGCCTCCAGCTCACCAGCATGGAGCCGCATCTGGCCAATGCCCTCACCCATGCGCTGCGCGCGCTCCAGCATTATCAGCGCCTTGCGAGCCTCGCCGCGAATGTGCGCCCGGGGGATCTCGAGCGCCCGGGCCTCCCGAAGGCGATCAGCGACGCGCTGATCGAATACCGCGACCTCGTCGTCGCCGGTCTCATCGCCCCCGTCCCCGATGAGCCGGAAAGCGGCACCGGCTCGGCGCAGGCGGATGCGGAGCGCGTCGAGAGCGCTTACCAGCGCATGAAGAGCGCGCTGCTCGTGGCGGCTGCGCAGGGAGCCA
This sequence comes from Salinarimonas sp., assembly GCA_020832565.1. Lineage (GTDB taxonomy): Bacteria > Pseudomonadota > Alphaproteobacteria > Rhizobiales > Beijerinckiaceae > Saliniramus. Next base: position 26,164 of record JAFIEI010000024.1, read on the forward strand.
TCGACCCGATGACCCTCGACCGCCTCGTCACCGCCATCGACCGCCTGCGCCGCTGCGGCGAGCACGCCGCCAAGGCGCGGCGTCGTATCATGGCGATCGAAAAGAGCCTCGCCGATGGCAGGGGGGCGGATAGCGATCCCGAGGCACTGGAAGCCGTTGCGGAATAGTGGGGAGGTTGTCGGCCGGGCTGTCAGTGGCCGCACTCCCCCTGCTGCTGCTGGCCCATACGGTCGTCCCTGCGGTTGATCTTGCCGTGCTCGACGATGCCGGGCTTCTCCTCGCGCTCATCGCCGCAAGCCTTTTCCTCGGGATCATCGTGTCCTGGATGGCGACGGTGTTGTGGAATCGCGTCGCCCGCGTGCTTCCGATCGCCATGGCCGGACAACTCGTCGTGTTCGAAACGCTCTCCAGTCTGTTCTACGCGTTCATCGCCGATCAACGCCTGCCGGATCCGGCGGAGGTTGCGAGCGCGGCACTGATTCTCACCGGCGTGATCCTCAGCATCCGGGCGACGCTGCGTGTCGCCGCAAGCACGGCATGATATCCAGCGCGTTCATGCCGGTTCAGTGACGGTCACCCGACGGATCCAGTCGAGAACAGCGCGCCTGTCCGGATCGATCACATGGGCAAGCCCGCCGGCATAATTCTCGAAGGCGTCACGGTTGAGCCCATTGACGCCGACCAGTACCGGGATACCCGTTTCGAGCACGTCGGCGATCAGCCCCGCGAAGCCGCGCCCCTCGGCTTCGTGCTTGCCGAACTTGTTGACGATGAGGATATCGGGGCGATGCTCGGCGAGATCAGCCCGCACTGCGCTGATCGCACCTTCGAGACCCGCCGGGTCGAGATGGCAGCCGCGTGCGCCGGGGCCGAGTGACTGGCTGATGCGAAAGACCTGCCCCTCCGGCAGGACCTGCACGTCCATGTCGCAACGCCGTATCCCGGCGCGCGCCGTATTCACCTGTATGAGACCCGCCGGGCGCAGGCCGTCTGCAATGAGGCTCCACGCGGTATCGGCGAGCAGAAGATCGAGCGCTCCACCGCTTGGGGCCGTTACAGCTGCGATATGCATGTCATTCTCCCTTGAAGGTATCGAGGCGCCGGATCGTCTGTCCGGCCTTGTGTGCCGACGCGGCGATCTCGTCGAAGATCAGGGCGGTTTCGCCGAAGACGCTGCGATCGGGTTCGCCCTCGCTCAACTGGTCGATCTCGCCGAGCAGATCGATGAGCGCGGCGATGCGCTGCTTGTATTCCCGTGCCTCGTGCAGATGGCGGCGCGCGAGGCGGCGCTGTTCGAGGCCGGAGAAACGCGTGATCGCGTCCTCGAAGGTGGCGCGGCAGGCGCAATCGAGATCGATGCGCGACAAAACCACTTGCAGCCGCCGAAGCAGATCCGATGCGTTATCTTCCACCGCCGGCGGCTTTACGGCCCCGAGATCGTGGGCGTTTTCGTTCAACATTGCTTCCTCCCCTTCATGCCGCGCGTGGAAGGATCAGGAGGCGCCCATAGGCGACGGCGAAGCCGAGCATGGCGGCGGCCCAGAAAAACGCCGCAACCATCTGCAGAAAGGCGGCGAATTCCGGCATCAGCGCTGCGGCGATGCGCAGGAGCACGGCGGCCACGATGCCGGCGAAGACCGCCACCGTGGCGCGATCGGCCGTCAGTGCCTTCCCCGTATGGCCGAGGCTCGCCCGCGCCATCACCGCAAGCGGCATCACCCCGAAGGCGCCGCCGGTAAGGGCGTGCAGTCCCGCACTCGGCGATATCCGCGCATCGAGGACGGAGAGCCCGAGCAGCAGGAGGCCGACCGGAATGAAGAGGTAAGCGACATGCAGGACCGCAAGCAGCGGCTCGCGGAAGGTCCGGTCGCCCGCCCAGCGCAGAAGGCGTGCCAGATGCAACCCCGCCGCCACGATCAGCAGGACGCCGCCGGCCATGGTTTGCGGCATCACGCTCCAGAGCGCGAGCGCGGCGAGCGCAACGAGGATCGCGGCGAGATCGAAGCGGTTGAACATCACCGGCAGGCGCCCGGAATTTTCGCGGGTCAGCCAGTTGCGGGTGAAGGCGGGGATGATGCGCCCGCCGATCAGCATGACGAGGAAGACGCCCGCAATGATGCCGATGCGCGTGCCGTAGGTCGCCATGCCGGTCGTCGCGGCTTCCCAGTGGAACAGCCCGTTGCCGACAAGCAGCGCGGCGAGCACGGCCACGACTTTCAGATTACGCGTATTGCCCGCGAGCACGATCTCCCGCCCGATCACGAGAGCCAGAGCCGCGAGGAAACCCAGATCGATCGCCATGGCCAGCTGCCAGCCGATGAGATCGGAGGCGATCGTCGCGCCCCGCCCCGCCAGCCAGAGCGCGAAGAGCGCGGCGAGCGGCGCGCCGCTGATCGGCTTGCGCCCGGTCCAGTTCGGCACGGCGGTCAGCAAAAACCCCGCAATCACCGCCGGCAGGAAACCGTAGAGCATCGAATGGATATGGAAGTCGATCGGGCCGAAATGCGTGGGCAGCATCACCCCATGGCCGAACATCGCGCTCCAGACGAGAATCGCGAGCCCGCCATAGAGCGCGCCGAAAAGGAAAAACGGACGAAAGCCGTAGGTGAACAGGGTCGGCATCGGCGGCGTTTGCAAGCGGGACAGCGTGGCCATGACAGGCCTCCAATGACATGGGTTCAGGCGGATTTCGGCCTGAAAGCGGTGACGATCGCCGGGTCGGTCTCGAGGCGGGCCGCGCCGGTGAGATCCAGGCAATAGGGAATGGCGGGAAAGATCGCCGTCAGCGACAGGCGGATCGAGGACGGCTTGCCCGGCAGATTGACGATCAGCGCCTTGCCGCGCAGCCCGGCTACCTGGCGCGAGAGCATCGCGGTCGGTACCTGTTCGAGGCTCACCCGCCGCATCACCTCGGCAAAGCCCGGCATCAGCCGGTCACAGGCTTCGACGGTCGCTTCCGGCGTAAGATCGCGCGGCGCGGGGCCGGTGCCGCCCGTCGTCAGAACGAGATCACAATCCTCGCGATCCACCAGCGAGACGAGCGCTTCGCGCACGCTGTCGATCCCGTCCGCGACGATGCGGCTCACCGGCGTGAACGGCGTGGTCAGGACGTCCTGCAGGAAGACGAGGATCGCCGGCCCGCTCTCGTCGGGATAGGCGCCGCGCGAGGCGCGGTCCGAAACGGTGAGGATGCCGATACGGGCGGTTCTTGCCATGGTCATCCTCCCGTCACGCTCATATGGCGGGGCAGCGTGGCCGCGCCACGCCGGTCGATGACGAAATCATGGCCCTTGGGCTTGTTTGCGAGCGCGTGATCGATCGCGGCATGGAGCCGGTCGTCGGCCTCCGAGCCGCGCAGGGCCGCACGCAGATCGGCGCCCTCCTCATGGCCGAGGCAGGTATAGAGATGGCCGGTGCAGGTGACGCGCACACGGTTGCAGCTTTCGCAGAAATTATGGCTGAGCGGCGTGATGAAGCCGATCTTCCCGCCCGTCTCGGCGACATCCAGATAGCGCGCGGGGCCGCCCGAATCGTGGGCGCTCGGCGTGAGCGTGAAACGCTGCGCCAGGTCCCGCCGGACCTTCGCGAGGGAGAGGAACTGGTCGTCGCGATCCGCTCCGACATCGCCGAGCGGCATCACCTCGATGAAGGTGATGTCCATGTCATGCGCATGCGCCCAGGTGACGAGATCGGGGATCTCGTGTTCGTTCACCCCCTTGAGCGCCACGGCATTGATCTTGACGCGGATCCCCGCTTCCTGCACGGCGGCGATCCCCTCCATCACCTTGCCCAGATTCCCCCAGCGGGTGATGGCGCGGTAACGCGCGGGATCCAGGGTATCGAGGGAGAGATTGACGCGTTTCACGCCGGCGGCGGCGAGATCGGCGGCATGGCGGGACAGCAGCGTGCCGTTCGTGGTCAGCGTCAGCTCGTCGAGGGCGCCGCTGGCGAGGTGGCACGAGAGCATGCGAAAGAGTTCGCGAACGTCGCGGCGCACCAGCGGCTCGCCGCCGGTCAGGCGCAGCTTGCGCACCCCGCGCCCGATGAAGGCGCTGCACAGCCGGTCGAGTTCTTCCAGCGAGAGCAGGTCGCGCTTGGGCAGGAAGCTCATCTGCTCCGACATGCAATAGACGCAGCGCAGGTCACAGCGATCAGTCACGGACACCCGCAGATAGGTGACCCGGCGCGCATGGCCGTCGATCAGCGGGGCGTTGCAGGAGGCGAAACCGGGACAGGGCATGGGGTTACTTTCTCTTTCGTGAAGGAGGCTGCGGCGCTGCCGGTGGCGCCGGAAGGCCGCGCCGACGCGCCATGTTCTCGGCGATGAGCCGCAGATCGGCGGCGGCGAGGCGCGCTTCGGCGAGCGGCATGACGATGGCGTTCTCGACCGCCAGATGGCGGCGCTGGCGGCGCACGAAGAGTCGGATGCGCTCGCACAGATCGAGATCGAGGCCGGTATCGCCGCGTTCGCGCACATCCAGCAGCCCCTCGGCGATGATCCGCGTGTCGATCTCGTCCTGGCGGTGCTCCCGGGTGAGCAGGGCAAGGACCCGCTCGATATCTTCGTCCCTTGCCCGCGCACGCAGCAGTGGGAACAGATCCTCTTCCTCGTCGGCGCGATGGCGCGCCATCTCGGTTTCGAGATGATGCAGCACCTGCGCGAGCAGCGCGCGGTCCGGCGGGCTCTGTTCGCTCAACGCCTCCAGCGCGCTGCAAAGACCGCGCTGGCGATGATGGTCGGCGAGGATATAGGCGAGCGGGCGTGCCAGCAGCGCCGGGTCGAGGGCATCAAGCGCTTTTGCGTCAAGCTTGCGTGTGAGAGCAGGCATGGACGGCTCCCCTCGGTCGGAAGGCGAAGGCGAGCATCCGCGAGAGGCAGACGAGCCCGGGATCTTCGGCGCGCCCCATCGCCCCCATCAGCGACAGCCAGTCGTCTTCGCTCGCCTCGTTGGTGAAAATGCGGGTGGCGCGGGTCAGGAAGACGCCGGGGGTGATCCCCTCCTGCGCCGCCGCCTCACGCACCTGCGTGGCGAGCGTCAGATCGCCGATGGCCATCAGCGTCTCCATGGCCACGCCCTCATCCTCGAAACGGTTGATCAATTCACCCATGAGCATGGCATTTCTCCCCTTGTGGCCCGGATTCAGTGGACGTTGAGATCGCCCGGCGAACCGACCTCGATCCCTTCGACATTGCTGCGCGCGAGCAGTTTGGCGACGTATTGCGCCTGGGCGCGCCGGCTCACGGCCTCGGCGAGATACTCCGCAATGCGCTCGCGCACCGCCTCGAAGGGCAAAACCTCACCCGTCGCGCGCGCATGCAGGCGGATGACGTGGAAGCCGTAACGGGTCTCGACCGGCTCGGAGGAAATCTCGCCCTCGCGCATGGCGCAAAGCGCGGTCTCGAAGGCCGGCGTGGTATCGCCCGGCCCGATCTGGCCGAGCCGACCGCCCTCGCGGGCTGTCGGGCATTGCGACAGGGCGCGCGCCAGATCGGCGAAGAGGGACGGCGCCTCGCGCAATTGCGCGATCGCCTGTCCGGCCTTCTCGCGGGCCGCCGCGAAGGCTTTCGCATCCGCCGGATCGGCAGCGATCAGGATATGGCTGACCTCGTCGATGGTGGGGGCGCGGAAGCGTTCGCGGTTCTTCTCGTAATAGATCCGGCATTCCTCTTCGGTCGCCTGCGGCACGGCGATCTCGCGCTCCACGAGGGCGCGCATATTGGCCTCGTCGGGCGTCTCGCGGCGCCCTTCCGAATCGCGCGCGGGCTCGGCTTCAATGCCGAGGCGCTTCACCTCCTGCGAGAGCGCCTCGCGGATGACGAGGGCGAGCGCGGCCTTCTTCCAGGCGCCGACGGGATTGGCGGCGGGATGATTCTGGGTCTCGCGGGAGATCATCGCACGGGAGACCACCACGCCGTTGACCTTGACGACATTGCGCGGGCCCGCCTTGGCGAGATCCGGCTTGACGGAACAATCGGTGGACGGAGCTGAATTCTCGGCGGACATCACAGGTCTCGCTTTCCTTGTGCAACAGGGGATCGGACAGGTTCGGATCGCCTGCGCCAGGCGGTCCGGCGCAGGCGGCGATATCATTCGGCGGGATGGACCTTGTGGCCGGGAGCCGCGCTGCGGGCATCGATCTTCTTCGAGCGCACGACCTGATAGCCGGGGCGGAAGAAGTACTTCACCGGGACCGAGAACATGTGCACGAGGCGCGTGAACGGGAACAGGATGAAGATGATGAAGCCCACGAAGATGTGCAGCTTGTAGATCCAGTGCACGCCCACGACCTCGAGATAGGCATCCGTGCGGAAGGTGAACACGCCCTGCGACCAGTTCATGAACCGCACCATCTCGCCGCCATCCAGATGCTGGAACGAGACGAGGATGGTGCCCATTCCGATTACGAGCTGCGCCCAGATCAGCATGATGATCCCGGTATCGGCGAAGCTGGATTGCTTGCGGATGCGCGGATCATAGAGCCGCCGGTGGATCAGCATCGCACCGCCCACGATCGCCATGGCGCCGGCAATGCCGCCGACGACAATGGCGAGGAACTGTTTCACGCCGTAGCTGATCCCCATCAGGTCGAAGACCCAGGTCGGCGTCAGCAGACCGACGAGATGGCCGAAGAAGACGATGATGATGCCGACATGGAACAGCACCGACCCCCAGACCAGCTGCTTGCGGCGCAGGAACTGGCTGGAACTCGCCTTCCAGGTATAGGGAGCGCGGTCGTAGCGGGCGATCGAGCCGATGATCAGCACGGACAGCGCGATATAGGGCATGATGCCGAAGAGAAAGAAATCCATTGTCCTCATCCTCTGTGATCAACGGGCCGTCGGCCCCGCCGACGGATTGCGCTGGCGGTGGACGATCTCGGTGCGCGGACCGAGCATTTGCGGAGTTTCGAGGCCGGGCGCGGGGCGGCGCGCCTGGCGCAGTTTCGCGGCGAGGCTGTCGACCCCGCAATCCTCGTTGGCCGCGCCGGGACCGAAGAGCACTTCCTCCTCCTCCCAGATCGCGTCGAGCGCCTCGAGATCGTTGGGATCCTCTTCCCCATCCGGGAGAATCGCCTCGAAGGCTTCCGCCTGCGGCTTCTCGCTGGCGAGCGCCACGAGGATCGAAAAGATCGGCGCATAGTCGGATTCGCGCTTTTGCAGGCGCTCAGCCAGGCTGACGAAGATATGCGCCGGCTGCGAGAGCAGCCCGCAGGCCTCGGCGGAGGGACGCGTGGCGCAATATTCGAGGAAGAGCGGCACGAAATCCGGCAGCTCGTTCGCCGCGATGGTGAAGCCTGCCTCCTCGTAGAGCGTGAGCAGGTCCACCATCGCCTGGCCCCGGTCGCGGCTCTCGCCATGCACATGCTCGAACAGGTGCAGCGAGAGTGAGCGGGAGCGGTCAAAGAGCAGGATGTAGGCTTCCTGCGCCTCGTAGATATCGGTGCTCGCGAGCCGCTCGAGGAGCGGCGCGAGGGCATTGCGCGCCCGTGTGTCGAGCACCCCCTCGCTTGCGAGGAGATCGCGGATATCCGGGATCGCCTGCTGGAGTTCCGGGCTCGGATAGGCGAGCAGGGCGGAAAGAGCTTTCAGCGTCTTCATTGTCATGATCTCCTCACGCCATCTCGACCGGGTTGCGCGGCTTGCCCGTGGGCGCGCCGAAGAGGTTCGTTTTGGGATTGCCCTCCGAGCAACCGGAGCCGAAGGAGAAGCCGCAGGAGCCGCGCAGATCCGCCGCATCCTCGACACCGAGTTCGCGATGCGTGGTGGGGATCACGAAGCGATCCTCGAAATTGGCGATGGCCATGTAGCGGTACATCTCTTCGATCTGCCCGCCGGTGAGGCCGACATCGCCGGCGAGCTTCTCGTCGATCACCCCGTCCACGGTCTTGGCGCGCATGTAGCCGCGCATGGCGAGCATGCGCTCGAGGCAGGTGACGATCGGCTCTTCCTTGCCGCCGGTGAGCAGGTTGGCGAGGTATTTCACAGGGATGCGCAGGGAGCGCACATCGGGCATCTCGCCGTCATGACCGATCTTTCCGGCCTGGGCGGCGGACTGGATCGGCGAGAGCGGCGGCACGTACCAGACCATCGGCATGGTCCGGTATTCGGGATGCAGCGGGAAGGCGATCTTCCACTCCATCGCCATCTTGTAGACGGGCGAGGCGACCGCCGCTTCGAGCCAGCTCTCGGGGATGCCCTGTTTGCGCGCCTCGGCGATCACCTGCGGATCACGCGGATCGAGGAAGACGCCGAGCTGGGCTTCATAGAGATCCTTTTCGTCGGGCGTCGCCGCCGCTTCGGCGATCTTGTCGGCATCGTAGAGCACGACGCCGATATAGCGGATCCGGCCCACGCAGGTTTCCGAGCAGACGGTCGGCATCCCCGCCTCGAGGCGCGGATAGCACATGGTGCATTTCTCGGATTTGCCCGAAGACCAGTTGTAATAGATCTTTTTATACGGGCATCCGGAGACGCACATGCGCCAGCCGCGGCACTTGTCCTGGTCGATCAGGACGACGCCGTCCTCCTCGCGCTTGTAGATCGCGCCCGAGGGACAGGCCGCGACGCAGGTCGGATTGAGGCAGTGCTCGCACAGACGCGGCAGATACATCATGAAGGTGTTTTCGAACTCACCATAGATGTCCTTCTCCACGCCGGCGAAGTTGTAATCCGCGCCACGCTTGGCGAATTCACCGCCGAGGATCTCCTCCCAGTTCGGGCCCCATTCGATCTTCTGCATGCGCTCGCCCGAAATCTTCGAGCGCGGGCGCGCGGTCGGGAAGGTTTTCGATTCCGGCGCATCCTGAAGATGGGCGTAGTCGAAATCGAAGGGCTCGTAGTAATCGTCGATCTCGGGCAAATCGGGATTGGCGAAGATATGCGCCAGAATGCGCCATTTCGAGCCGATACGCGGCTCGATCTTGCCGTTCTTCCTGCGCTTCCAGCCGCCGTTCCAGCGGTCCTGGTTCTCCCAATCCTTGGGATAGCCGATACCGGGCTTGGTCTCGACGTTGTTGAACCAGGCGTATTCCATGCCTTCCCGGTTGGTCCAGACGTTCTTGCAGGTCACGGAGCAGGTGTGACACCCGATGCACTTGTCGAGGTTCAGCACCATCGCGATTTGAGCGCGGATTTTCATGTCATCACCTGTTATTCAGCGGCCTGGGGGGCCTGATTGGATTGCGGGTCGGCTTCGTCATCCATCCAGTCGACCCTCGCCATCTTGCGCACCACAACGAATTCGTCGCGGTTGGCGCCGACGGTGCCGTAGTAGTTGAAGCCGTAGGAGAGCTGCGCGTAGCCGCCGATCATGTGGGTGGGCTTGAGGATCGCGCGGGTGACGGAGTTGTGAATCCCGCCGCGCTGGCCCGTGATCTCGGAGCCGGGCGTGTTCACGATCTTCTCCTGCGCATGATACATCATGCACATGCCTTCCTTGACGCGCTGGGAGACCACCGCGCGGGCCGAGATCGCGCCGTTGACGTTGTAGAGCTCGATCCAGTCGTTATCGACGATCCCCGCCTGGCGGGCATCACGCTCGCTGATCCAGACGCACGGCCCGCCGCGGCTGAGCGTGAGCATCAGCAGGTTGTCGGTATAGGTCGAGTGGATGCCCCATTTCTGGTGCGGCGTGATGAAGTTGAGAACGACTTCCTTCTCGCCGTTGCTGCCGACGCTGCCCTGGGCGGGCTTGATCGTGCGCAGATCGACGGGCGGACGGTAGACGCACAGACCCTCCCCGAAGGCGCGCATCCACAGATGGTCCTGATAGAGCTGCTGGCGGCCTGTCAGAGTGCGCCACGGGATGAATTCGTGGACGTTCGTATAACCGGCATTGTAGCAGACCTTCTCGCTCTCCAGCCCGGACCAGATCGGCGAGGAGATGATCTTGCGCGGCTGGGCGACCACGTCGCGGAAGCGGATCTTCTCGTCTTCCTTGGGGAGGGCGAGATGGGCGTGTTCGCGACCGGTGAACTTGGCGAGACTTTCCCAGGCCTTGACCGCGACCTCGCCGTTGGTCTCGGGTGCGAGCATGAGGAGCACCTCGCAGGCATCAATCGCGGTTTCGATCTTCGCCATGCCCTTGGTCGGGCCCTCTTCGGTGACGGTGCCGTTGAGCTCACGCAGGAGTTCGACCTCGTGCTCCGTGTTCCAGGCCATGCCCTTGCCGCCGTTGCCGATCTTCTCCATCAGCGGACCGAGCGCGGTGAAGCGCTTGTAGAGATTGGGATAATCACGCTCGACCACGGTGACCTGCGGCATGGTCTTGCCGGGGATCGGCTCGATATCGCCCGTCTTCCAGTCCTTGACGTCGAAGGGCTGGGCGATCTCGCCGGGGGTGTCGTGCAGGATCGGTGTAAGGACGACGTCCTTCTCCACGCCGAGCACTTCCGGCGCCACATCCGAGAAGGCGCGCGCGAGGCCCTTGTAGATGTCCCAGTCCGACCGCGATTCCCAGATCGGGTCCACCGCCGCCGTCAGCGGATGGATGAAGGGATGCATGTCGGAGGTGTTGAGGTCGTTCTTCTCGTACCAGGTCGCCGTGGGCAGGACGATGTCGGAATAGACCGCCGTGGTCGACATCCGGAAATCGAGGGTGACGAGCAGGTCGAGTTTCCCTTCCGGCGCCTTCTCGTGCCAGACGACGTCCTTCGCCCGGGTCTTGCCCTCGGGGCCGAGATCCTTGCCGAGCACGCCGTGGGACGTACCCAAAAGGTGCTTGAGGAAATATTCGTGCCCCTTGCCGGAGGAGCCGAGCAGGTTCGAGCGCCAGACGAAGAGGTTTCGCGGCCAGTTCTTCGGATTGTCGGGATCCTCGCAGGAGAGCTTGAGGTCACCGTCCTTGAGGCCCTTGGCGACGTAATCCTTCGCCTCCATCCCCGCCGCTTCCGCAGCCCTGGCCACTTCGAGCGGGTTGGTTTCGAGCTGCGGCGCGGAGGGCAGCCAGCCCATGCGCTCGGCCCGGATGTTGTAGTCGATGATGGCGCCGTCCCACGGTCCTGCCGGGGCGGTCGGCGAGAGGATGTCCTTCACCTCCATGGTCTCGTAGCGCCATTGGTCGGTATGAGCGTAGAAGAACGAGGTGGAATTCTGCTGACGCGGCGGGCGGCCCCAGTCGAGACCGAAGGCGAGCGGCAGCCAGCCCGATTGCGGGCGCAGCTTTTCCTGGCCGACATAGTGCGACCAGCCACCGCCGGATTGCCCCACACAGCCGCACATCACCAGCATGTTGATGGCGCTGCGATAGTTCATGTCCATGTGGTACCAATGGTTCATCGCCGCCCCGATGATGATCATCGAACGTCCATTGGTCTTCTCGGCATTGAGTGCGAATTCACGCGCGACGGTGATGATCTGGTCGCGCGGCACGCCGGTGATCTTCTCGGCCCAGGCCGGGGAATAGGGCGCGTCGTCGTCGAAGCTTTTCGCGACATTGTCTCCGCCGAAACCGCGATCGACGCCGTAATTGGCCAGGAACAGGTCATAGACCGTGGCGACGAGCATCTCGCCCTCCGCCGTCTGGACCTTCTTCACCGGAATGCGGCGCGCGAGCACGCTGTCATGCTCGGTCGAGGTGAAGTGCTCGTGCTGGAGATTGCCGAAATACGGGAAGGCGACATCCTCGAACCCGTCCTCGGCACCCGCCAGCGAGAGCCGCAGATCGACCGCCTTGCCGTCAGCGCGCTTCGCGTCGAGGTTCCACTTGCCGGTCTCGCCCCAGCGGAAGCCGACGGAGCCGTTGGGCACCACGATCTCGCCCGTGGGCGCGTCGATCGCCAGGGTCTTCCATTCGGGATTGTTCTTCTCGCCGAGCTTCTTGTCCATGTCGGAAGCGCGCAGGAAACGCTCTGGAATGAGGTTGCCCTTGTCGTCGCGCACCAGTCGCACCAGCATCGGCATGTCGGTGTAGCGCTTCACGTAGTCGGTGAAGTAGTCCACCTGGCGATCGACATGGAATTCCTTGAGGATGACATGACCCATGGCCATGCCGAGCGCCGCGTCGGTCCCCTGTTTCACCGAGACCCAGAGATCGGCGAATTTCGAGGCTTCCGAGTAATCCGGGCAGATCACCACGCTCTTGGCGCCGCGATAGCGCACTTCCGTATAGAAATGGGCGTCGGGCGTGCGGGTCTGCGGGACGTTCGAGCCCCACAGGATCAGGAAGCCGGAATTGTACCAGTCAGCGCTCTCGGGCACGTCCGTCTGCTCGCCCCAGGTCTGCGGTGAGGAGGGCGGCAGGTCGCAATACCAGTCATAGAACGACATGCACACGCCGCCCATCAGCGACAGATAGCGCGAGCCCGCCGCATAGGAGACCATCGACATGGCCGGGATCGGCGAGAAGCCGATCACCCGGTCCGGGCCATGGGTCTTGACCGTGTAGGCATTGGCCGAGGCGATCATCTCGTTGACCTCCTCCCAGCCGGCGCGCACGAAGCCGCCGAGGCCACGCTTCTTCGTGTAGGCGTCGCGCTTTTGCGGGTCTTCGACGATGGATTTCCAGGCCGCAACCGGGGTCATCGTGGCGCGCGCCTCCCGCCACAGCTTGACGAGGCGCGAGCGCACGAGCGGATATTTCACGCGGTTGGCCGAATACAGATACCAGGAATAGCTCGCGCCGCGCGAGCAGCCGCGGGGCTCGTGATTGGGCAGATCGGGGCGCGTGCGCGGATAGTCGGTCTGCTGCGTTTCCCAGGTGACGATGCCGCCCTTGACATAGACCTTCCAGGAACACGAGCCCGTGCAGTTCACCCCATGGGTGGAGCGCACGACCTTGTCGTGCTGCCAGCGCTTGCGATAGCTGTCCTCCCAGGCGCGGTTCTCGTTCGTGGTGATGCCGTGGCCGTCGGAGAAGGTCTGGACCTTCTCGCGCAGGTAGGACAGGCGATCCAGAAAATGTGACATGGTGGTTTCCTCTCGAAGATCTTTTTCAGGCGGTCAGCACGGATTCGCTGCGTTGCGGCGGGCGTACATCCACCAGTTGAGAGCGACGTTGAAGGCGAAGAAGGCGGCGAGGCCGTAGAAGATCGGCGTCGCAGCGGCGAACGAGGCGAAAGACCAGGCGAACAGCATCCCGAAGATGAAGGGGCCGTAAGCGGCGATCGCGGCGGTGAAGCCGATCACGCCACCGGCCTGGCGCGGCTCGAACAGCATCGGCATCTGCTTGAAGGTCGAGGCGTTGCCCACACCGGCGAAGAAGAACAGGGCGAGCATGGCGCTGACGAACAGCCAGAAGCTGTCGAGCGTATCGGGATTGGTGGTGAGTGCGACGAGCACCGTGCAGACCACCATGCCGAGCCCGGCCCAGTGGGTGACGCGGGCCCCGCCGAACCTGTCGGAGATCGGTCCGGCGACGACGCGCGAGGCGGAGCCGACCAGCGGGCCGAGAAAGGCCCATGCGAGCGGGTCGGGCGCATTCTCGAAACCGCCATAGACCTCGCGGATCAGGAGCGGGAAGGTCGCGGCCAGCCCCGAGAAACCGCCGAAGGTCATGATGTAGAGAGACGTCATCGACCAGGTGTGGCGCGAGCGGAAGATATCGAATTGCTGCGCGAAATTCGCCTTGATCGGCACCGATTTCAGCATGATCCAGGCGGTGATGCCGAAGACCGCGACAAAGGGGATCATCACCGCGGGCGCGTTCTGCAGCCAGATCTGCGATTCGACACCGGCGCGGGTCATGGTCTGGCTGTCGCCCATGAAGGCCATGCCGCCGAGCAGCCCGAAGCCGATCACCCAGGGGGTGACGAACTGGACGATCGAGACGCCGAAATTTCCGATCCCGGCCTGGATCGCGAGCGCGGTCCCCTGCAGCCTCTTGGGGAAGAAAAGGCTGGTGGAGGGCATGAAGGAGGAGAAGTTGCCGCCGCCCAGGCCGGCGAGGAAGGCGAGCAGCATCAGCACCCAGTACGGCGTGTCCGGGTTCTGCACGGCATAAAACCAGCCGACCAGCGGGATCAGCAGCGAGAGCGTCGACAGGCTCACGACGTGCCGCGTGCCGTACATCGGCGTCAGGAACATATGGACCAGACGAAGCGTCCCGCCGGCGAGGCCCGGCATGGCGGCAAGCCAGAACAGTTGTGAGGGGGTGAACTGGAAGCCGATCTGCGGCAGGCGCACCACGAGGGCCGAAACCAGGAACCAGACGATGAAGGCCATCGTCAGATTGAGCGTGGTCACGGTCAGGGTGAGCCATGCGCGGGTCTTGCCCTGCTCGCGCCAGAAGGCTTCGTTCTCGGGTTCCCAGCGCTCCAGCCAGGTGCCCGAGACGGGCGGCTGCTTGAGTGTCTTGTCGGTTGCCATGGCCTTGATGCCTTTCCTTGTGGCGAATTGCGGCAGGAGCCGTTCAGCGCGCCGTGGCGGGCTTGTCGGGGCCGGGGGACGGGTTGTCGGGATGCGGGCTCAGATCGGCACCGAGGCGCGCGAGCGCTTCGCGCAATTCCTCGAGGGTCTTGAAGCGGGCGGTGACTGTGAGGCCGTTGGCCTTTTCCTGAAGGTTGACCTTCTCGCTGCCGGCGAAGATGCGGGCGAGTTCGGCCTCGGCCTCGCGCTTGCGCCGGGCTTCCGCCGCGATCGCCTCGTCGACCGAGGAGATCACGTATTCGTCCGAGAAGCCGCCTTCGGGTTCCTTCAGCCAGACGAGGCAGACGAGCCAGCTGAGGAAGGCGCCGGCGGCGATGATGAAGAAGAAGGTCGAGGGCGAGACGAAGGTGAAGAGGAACAGGTAGAACACCGCGCCGACATTGCCGTAGGCGCCCGCCATCCCCGAGATCTGGCCGGTCACCCGGCGCTTGATCGAGGGAATGATGCCGAAGGTCGCACCCTCGGCTCCCTGCACGAAGAAGGAGCAGAAGATGGTGATGGCGATTGCGACGATCAGCGGCCAGTTGGAGTCGAGCAGCCCCATCAGCACGAAGCCGATGCCGATGCCGAACATGTAGGCGAGCATCACGAAGCGCCGGTTACCCATGCGGTCGGAAACCATCCCGCCCATCGGCCGCGCGAAAAGGTTGACGAAGGCGAAGGAGGCCGCGACCAGTCCGGCCGCCGCTGCCGTCAACCCCCAGGTCTCCTCGAAGAACATCGGCAGCATCGAGACGACAGCGAGTTCGGCGCCGAAATTGGCAAAGTAGGTGACGTTGAGCGCGGCGACGCTCTTGAACGGATAACGGTCGTCCTTCGGCACGCCCTTCTTCAGGATGGGGATATTCACCCGCAGCGCCTGGAAGATCTGATAGGCGATCACCACCGCGATGGCGAAATAGATGTAGCCCGCCGTCATCGTATCGAGATAGCCCATCTGCTGGACGCGCCAGACCAGGATGGTGAGGATGCCGACCATCGGAATGATGAAGAGGATGAGCAGGACGAGATCGCCCCAGCTGCTGACTTCCAGCGCAGCCGCCTTGCGGGGCTTCTTGTGCGTGTCGTCGGTGGGGCCGTCGGTGATGGCGAACCAGTAGAACACGCCATAGGCCGCCATCACGACCGCCGAGGTGGCGATGGCGTAACGCCAGCCATCGGGCCCGCCATAAACGGTGAGCCAGATGGTGGGAAGCGTCATGGCCGCAGCCGCCGAGCCGAAATTGCCCCAGCCCGCATAGAGCCCCTCGGCGAAGCCGATATCGCGGGGCTTGAACCAGAGCGCGGTCATGTGAATGCCGACGACGAAACTCGCCCCGATCGAGGAGAGCACCAGACGCGCGACGAAGAGCTGTTCCTTGGTATTGCCGAAGGCGAAGACGAGGGCGGGGATGCTCATCAGGACGAGCAGCACCGAAAACACCCGGCGGGGCCCGTAGCGATCGAGCGCCATGCCGACGATGATGCGCGCGGGAATGGTGAGCGCGACATTGGCGATGGCGAACAGGCGGATGTCGTCGCTCGTCAGCCAGTCCACACTGCGCAGCATGCTCGTGGCGAGCGGCGCCATGTTGAACCAGACATAGAAACTGATGAAGAAGGCGATCCATGTCAGATGGAGGGCGCGGATCTCCCGGTTCCTGAACTTGAAGACGTCGCTGACTTGCATTTTCCTGTCCTCGTGGCCCGGGCCATATGTCCGGGGCGGGAAGCGTCATCGATGGGCGACGGGGGATCGCGGAGAGGGTCTGGCGGACGCCTAGGGCGCCGGCAGGATCAGCAGCGGACACTGCACCCGCCGCGCCAGAAAGGCGCTGACGGAGCCGAAGGTCATGTGGTCGAACTCCTCCACCAGCGCGTCGATGCGCCGGGCGATGAACCCGCCATCGGGTTTGTGGCTGTGGCGGGCGAGGATGAGCACGTCCGGATTGCGCTCCTCGGTGGCGCGCAGGATCATCTTGCGCGCATCACCCTCCGCGAAGAGCACGCGGGTGGAAAAACCCGCCGCAGTGAGCTCGGCGGCCGCCGCCTCGGCACCGGCCTTCTGCTCCTGGTACTGGGTGATGAACATGTCGTCGACGGCATCGGTTGCGCTGCCCGGCTCTTCGATCACCGAGATCAGCGTGACCTCGGGCTTTGCCGCGTCGAACAGCTTCATCAGACCCTCAAGGGCGATGCGGGCGTTGCGCGAGTGATCATAGGCGAGCATCACATGCATCGGATGGCTCCAGGTTTCGATGCCTGCCATCCGAACCCGCTGTCGAAAACCTCGTCTCGACGCCGCTCCGGATGACTTCGAGCCCATGAAACGGAAGGCAGCAGATCGGGGACTTGATCGAGATCAATTTTTTCTGGAGAACTTCCAAAATAATTTCTGGATATTCATAGGCAAACTGTCTATTTTGTATAGTTTATCTCTACGATTGCTTTAAGTATATTTACAAATTGATCTTCATCAATTTTGCAGGCAGGTTCGTTTCTGTTATCAGGGAAAACACCATGCGAAGCGACGATCTCGACCTCCTGCGCGAACTGCCGTTGTTTCAGGGAATCAGCGATGCCGGTTTTCGCGAGCTCACCCAGGCAGCCTTCCTCCAGCGCTTCCCGGCGCAGGTGACCCTGATCAATGAAGGCGAGCACCCGGATTTCCTGCATGTGGTGCTGGAAGGGCTGGTGGAGATGTTTGCCCGCGATCGCCAGCGCGAGACGGTGCTCACCATCGTGCAGCCGGTCTCGACCTTCATCCTCGCTGCGGTGATCACCGACGAGATCTATCTGAAATCCGCCCGCACGCTGGTTGCCAGCCGCATCCTGATGCTGCCGGCAGCCTCCGTCCGCAAGGTCTTTGCCGAGGAGCCGGCCTTCGCGCGCGCGATTGTCGGCGAACTCGGCTTTCGCTATCGCGAGGTCGTGCGTGAACTCAAGAATCAGAAACTCCGCTCCGGCGCCGAACGCCTCGCCGCCTGGCTACTGGGGCAGCGCGAGATCGCCGACGGCGCACGCGAGATCACCATTCCCTTCGAAAAGCGCGTGCTGGCCTCGCTGCTCGGCATGACGCCCGAAAATCTCTCCCGCGCCTTTGCCACTCTCGCCGCCTATGACGTGACGACGAGCGGTCGACGCATTGTGATCGGGGATCCCGCCGCCCTTTGGAAACTCGTGCAGCCGAGCCAGTTTATCGATGAATGGAAGAACGGCGAATGAACGGAGCGCGAAGCCGGGCGGGCCGAACTCGCCTGCCGTGAGGGTGAGGACGTGATGCGCGCCTTCTTCTATCGCTGTGCGGGATTTGCGAGCCTGGGCCTGGGCGCGATCGGCATCGTCATGCCGCTTCTGCCGACGACACCCTTCGTCATCCTCGCCGCCTTCTGCTTCACCCGCGCCGATCCGAAACTCGCAGCCTGGCTGCACGCCCATCCCCGCTTCGGTCCCACCCTGCGGGACTGGCGCGACCAGCGGGCGATCTCGCTGCGGGCAAAGATCATGGCCATGATCGCGATCGCCGTTTCCTACGCGATCAGCGTCGCGCTCGCGCCGATGGCATGGGCGCCGTGGTTTCTTGCGCTGGTGATGGGCTGCGTCGCGCTGTTCATCCTGACACGCCCCTCGCCGGGTCCCCCGCCGGATCCTCAGACCGGAAAGGGCGACACACCCAGCACCGGGCCGTGCAGCGACAGCAGCACGAGATAGGCTGCGGCGAAGGCGGCGAGCCTGGTCGGTAGCGCGTCGAAGCCGCGCAGGCGCAGATCACCCCGCAGCGCGGCAGCGAAAGGGATGAGCGCGGTGCTGCGTGCCTGATCTCGCCATTGCGACGCCCCCATACGCCTTCGCGCGCGCCGGTCGAGAATCGCCATTCCCGCAAACGCCATGGCGAGAAAGAAGCCGAAGAGCAGGACATGCGCGAGATTGCCGTTGGGCACGAGATGCGCTCCCGCCCATAGCGCGATCGCCCAGAGCAGGGGATGGCGCGTGATCCCGGCGATGCCGGGGCGCTCGGAGTCGAAATTCCTCGGCCTGCGCCCGCCGAAGGAAAACGGGTTCGGCGCGGCGATCGCGAAAGCGGCGAGCAGCAATGCCGGCGGCATCAGGAGATTAGGCACCCAGCTCTGCCATGGCGCATATCCCCACAGTGCGATGAAGGGTGCGCGTCCGGCGGCGACGATCAGCCAGCCGAGGAGAACGAGCGAGATCAGCGAATACACCGCGAGATAGACCCGCTCCCCCAGATGAGCGACACAGGCCCCGCGCAGGCCCGGGCGGGGCGGCAGATAATGGGTTGCCAGAAACAGGGCGAAGACGCCGGCGAATTCGAACCAGCCCGTGATCATGATGCTTCGTGCCCTTGCTCTATGCAGACAAATTCTCTCCCGCCTGGGAACATCCCGGCAAGCCCCGCCGTTCCCCTCGCCACAAAGATCACCACGCCCGATCGTCGGTGGGAGCAGAGCGAAGCCTCTTCCTGCACCTGGCGCGGTAGCGGGCGAAAACGGGGAGAAGACCGATGAAAACGCTTCTTGCGACGACGGCATTCGTCCTGGCGGCAGGACTTACCCTGTCCGGCGCATCGCTGGCGCAGGCCCAGGACCGCGACACCGAATCCGCTCCCTTCGCGCAGAGCGCCATGCCCGGGGACCTGATGACGCGCGAACTCATGGGCCGCGATGTCTATGCCCGCCCCGACGGGGTCGATCCCGGCGAGGTGATTGTCCCCGCCGACTGGGATGGCCAAGGCCTGCCGCTGTTTCATGCCGATGAACTCGACGATATCGCCATTATCGGCGTCATCGACGACATCTTGCTCGATGATGCCGGTCAGATGCAGCTCATCGTCGTCGACAAGCACGGCCTGCTCGGGATCGGCGGTCGCACCATCGCGATCGATGCCGCAAATACGCAGTTCGCCACCACCTCGCGTGACGATCCCGCCCAGATCCTGCTGCTGACGGATGTGAGCGTCGAAGACGCGGAAAACGCCCCCGATTTCGAGCCGGGTGAAGTCTCCGATCGCATCGGCACGCGCGAACGGCTTGAGGCCGAGGATATCGTGGATTGAGGGGCGGCGACGAAGAAGGCTGCGCGCAAGGCTCCATGTGACGCGTGGTGCGACGTTCGGTGTCTGCGAAAAATTCAATCGCCAGAGGGTTGATTTCATGATCATCTTAGATACTTTAGATTGCAAAAATCGATAAAAACATCCGATAATTTCTGTTAAGAGGCGATGATATGGCAGTTTCCGAGTCTGCACTCTCGCCCTGCACTCAACTGCAGCGACCGTTCTATCTCTACGATAAGTCGAAGATAGAGGCGAATATCCGCCGTTTTCGGTCGCTTTCCTACCCGGATACGAAAATCCATTTTGCGAGCATGGCAAATGACAATCCCGCACTGTTGAGGTTGCTGCGGGAGAACGGATTCGGTCTTTTCGTGAACTCACTGAAGCATCTCGCCCTCGCCGAAGCGGCAGGCATTGATAATGTGGTCTTCGCGAGCACTGGAGTGCCGGAAAACGTGATGCGTCGACTTGTCCGCATCGGCATCTGGGTCAATCTCGATTCGGTTGCGCAGGTTGCATTGTTTGGACATCTGTCGCCGGGCGGGCGGGCCGGGTTTCGGTTGAACATCGATGAAAAGTCGAAGAACAACGTTTTCATCGGCCCGGAAAGCCGAATCGGCGTCATGGAGAGCGAAATATCATCAGCTTTCGATGTCGCGGCAAAGAGCGATGTGACGCTCACGGGTCCGCACGTTTATCTGGGTACGGACGTAACCGATATCGAAGACTTGATCACCGGTGTCGACAGGACCATCGCGCTGTCGGAGGTTTTCCGGTCTCTGGATTTCGTCGATCTGGGCGGCGGCTTCCCACTCGAACCCGACCGCTTCGATTTCAAGGCATATGATGCGGCACTCACGGAGCGGATGACCCGCCTGAGCGAACGGCGCGGTCATTCGGTTACGCTGGTGCTGGAGCCGGGGCGCGCCATGTTCGGCGACACGGCGAGCTTCTTCGTACAGGTAACTGACGTAAAGGAGCGACCGGATCGGTGGATAGTATGCACCAACGCGAGCGCAAGCCTGATCCCCCGCGCGATGTTCTACGAAGACTTTAACCCTGTTGCGCCCGCTTTCCCGAATGGTGAGAGCCCATTCGATAAACCTGTTGATGTGGTCGGAGCAACAACATACTCGCGCGACTTCATGGCGCGGGGCATCACGCTACCCAAAATGCGTGTTGGCGACTGGTTACGCTTCGATCACGCGGGCAGCTACTGCTACTCGATGATCACCAGATTTCTGGGTCAGGACATGCCGCCCGAGTATCTCGTCGACCAGATATTGCACCAGTTGAACACGGGAATTTGTCGCCGAATGAATTGAGTTCTTCATCGTTGTTGAAATCGGGCCATCCCATTAATGTCTATTACTGCAGCAATCCTTCTCGGCATACTGGTCAACTGCATCTGGGGTTTCGCCTTCCTGGTTCCGCATCTGCTTTCCGATGTCGATCCGATACTGATCACGCTGGGGCGGTATCTCTGTTACGGCGCCATCTCGGTCATGATCCTCGCGACCTGGCGCGGCGTCAGCCTGGCCGGCATGACACGCTCCGATTGGGGCATGGCGTTCGCGCTCGCCTTCACCGGCAATGTCGGCTATTACGCGCTTCTGGTGACTGCGGTCCAACTCGGCGGCGTGCCGATTGCGGCGCTCGTCATCGGCACGCTTCCGGTCACGGTCGCGGTGGTCGGCAACATCATGCAGCGCGAGTTTCGTTTTCGCATCCTCGCGCCGGCGATCACCCTGATCCTGCTCGGCCTCGTCCTCTTGAACGGGCATGCACTCACCCGCACGGGCGACGATGTCGCGGCAAACCGCACCCTGTGGGGCCTTCTCGCCGCCCTCGGTGCGCTGGTGCTGTGGACATGGTACGGCATCCGCAACGCGCAATACATGAAAGCCAGGTTACATGTGGATGCCAATGCCTGGTCGGTCGCGATCGGCATCGCGACGGCAGGATTATCGCTTGCGGCGCTTCCGCTGATTCTGGCCGCGCATGCGGTCGTGCCCGCCGTCAATCTGGCGGTATTCGCGGATCGCGCGCTGCTTCTCGGCCTGATCGCCGGGAGTCTGTTCCTCGGCATCGTCGTCTCGTGGCTGGCGACGGTGATGTGGAACCGCGTCGCCCGTGTTCTGCCCATCGCCATGGCCGGGCAGCTGGTCGTATTCGAGACACTGTCGAGCCTCGTCTACGCCTTCGTCGCCGACCAGCTCTGGCCAACACTCATCGAGATCGCCAGCGCGGCGCTGATTCTAACCGGAGTGGTGCTCGGGATCCGCGCCACGCTGCGCGTCGCGGCGCGCCCGGCGCGAGAGACAATGTCGTGAGCAGATAGCCTCCGGTCACCGCGCCGATATAGCCGTAGAGCGTCGCATGGATGTGCCGGTCGGGCGGGGCGAAGGCGCTCGGCAGGGCTTCGTGCGCGGTTGCGCATCCCGGCTGGTGTGCGGGCATTTGATCCGGCGCAATGCCGTAGCGGAATGCAGCGGCTCCGATCATGCGCATGATCATCGCTCAACGAGGAGATCCGAGATGGACTTTTCCCGCGACGCGCAAACCGCCGCCTGGTGCGACACGGTCCAGGGCTTCATGGATCAGCGTATTCTGCCCGCCCATGCCGATGTCACGGCGGCTTTGCGGCGCGGGGAGCACGCGAGCGAGATCATCGAAACGCTCAAGCAGGAAGCGCGCGAACAGGGGCTGTGGAACCTGTTCCTGCCTGATCTGCGCGATAACGAGCCGGGCACGCGCATGAGCAATCTGGCTTACGCGCCGCTCGCCGAGATCATGGGGCGCATTCCCTGGGCTTCCGAGGTCTTCAATTGCTCGGCGCCCGATACCGGCAATATGGAACTCCTGCACCGTTTCGCGACGCCGCAGCAGCGCGAGCGCTGGCTCGATCCGCTGCTCGCGGGTGAAATCCGCTCCTGTATCGGCATCACCGAACCCGATGTCGCCTCCTCCGATCCGACCAATCTGGAGACGACGATCCGCCGTGAGGGCGATGAATACGTCATCAACGGGCGCAAGTGGTTTACCACCGGCGCGCTGCACCCGCATGCGCGTTTCGTCATCGTGATGGGGCGCTCAGCCGGCGAGGAGGCCGAGCCGCATCGCCGGCATTCGCTCGCCATCGTGCCCTTCGACACGCCCGGTTTCAGCATCGTGCGCAACCTGCCCCTGCTTGGGCGCCATGCGCTCGAAGGCCATTGCGAGACGCTGTATCGCAACGTGCGCATCCCGCGCGAGAATCTGATCGGCGAGGAAGGCGACGGCTTCAAGCTGATCCAGGCGCGCCTCGGCCCCGGCCGGATCCACCATTGCATGCGCGCTATCGGCCAATGCGAGCTGGCGCTGGAACTGATGTGCGAACGCGCGCTCGAGCGGCGCACCTTCGGCCGTCATCTGGCCGATTACGCCAATCTGCAGGACTGGATCGCCTGGAGCCGGATCGAGATCGACCAGGCCCGGCTGCTCTGCCTCAACGCTGCTGATCGCATGGATCGGGAGGGCGCCAAGGCCGCACGCGGCGAGATCGCCGCCATCAAGGTGGTCGCCGCGCAATTGCAGACCCGCGTCGCCGACCGCGCCATGCAGGTCTTCGGCGCCATGGGCCTCACCGAAGACACCCCGCTCGCCGAAATCTATAGGTGGGGCCGTGCGCTACGCTTCGTCGACGGTCCCGACGAGGTGCATCTGCGCTCCATCGCACGCGCCGAGATCACGCTTGCAAAGGAACGGCGCGGCGCGGGTGCGGCCTATCTCGTACCGGATTACTAGGGTCGACCGTTCCGGGATGAGCAATATCCGCATTGCCCGGCAAAGCTATCCGGTTGAATAAGGAGTATGAGCGATCCCTTCCTCCTCGCCCTCGTGACGATCACCTTCTTCGCTGCCGGAACGGTCAAGGGCGTAATCGGCATGGGGCTGCCGACGGTCGCGATGGGTGTGCTCGGGGCGCTGATCTCGCCGCTGGCTGCGGCCTCCCTGCTGATCGTGCCGTCACTCGCCACCAATCTGTGGCAGTTCCTCGCCGGCACCGCCACGAGGGCGCTCGTGCGCAGGCTTTGGCCGATGATGCTCGCGATCCTGATCGGGACGATGCTCGGATCAGGCTGGCTCGCACGCGGCGACACCGCAGCGACGACGACGGCACTGGGCATCGCGCTGATCGTCTATGCCGCTTATACGCTGCTCGCGCCGCAACGCCACGTACCCGCCCGCGCGGAACTCTGGCTCTCCCCCCTCACGGGCTTCCTGACCGGGATCATTACGGGCACGACCGGGATTTTCGTGATCCCCGCCGTGCCGTATCTTCAGGCACTCGGCCTGTCGCGAGACGACCTGATCCAGGCACTGGGCCTGTCCTTTACCGTGTCGACGGTGGCTCTGGCGATCGGGCTGGGTCTACACGACGCCTTCGCCCTCGACCGGTTCGGGCTCTCTGTCCTCGCACTCGCGCCGGCACTGGCGGGGATGTGGGCCGGCGGGATGCTGCGCCGGAAAATCGCGCCGGCGACCTTCCGGAAAATCTTCCTCGTCTCGCTGCTGCTTCTCGGCGCCGAGATGAGCTACAGGGCTTTCGCATAGCGCGCCCGGCGAACATTGCGTGTTTTGCCTTCGCGCGCGGTCGCGCTAAAGAAGGCAGATGAGCCCGCTCGCCACACCACTGGCCAATCCGGCCAACCTCCCGCCCCGACGTGATTCGCCGGAGACGCGGCTGCTGCAGGTCGCGGCGGAGCATCTGAGCCGCTTCGGCGCGCGCCGCCTCACGGTCGTGGGCGTGGCCGAGGAAGCGGGCATGACGCATGCCAATGTCTACCGCTATTTTCCCTCCAAGGCCGAACTGATCGACGCCGTTGCCGGGCAATGGCTCAAGGAGGTCGAGGCCTCGCTCAGCGATATTGCCGACAGCCCCGATCCCGCAGACGACAAGCTCGAACGCTTCGTCCTCGCCATCGCGCGGCAATACCGCGAATGCGCCGAGCGCAATGCCAACATCTTCGCCGTCTATGTGGCGGCGGTGGAAGCTTCGCGCGGCATCGCGCGCAAGCACCGCACACGGCAGCTGCGCCTGCTCGAGCGGGTGATCGACGAGGGCGTCACCACGGAGGTGTTCAACCCGCGTGACCGCGACCGGGCGATCGCCTTCGTCATCGATGCCGTGCAGCGCTTCGTCAATCCGGCCATGGTGCGCATCGACGTGCGTGTCCCGCGTACCGTCCTCGACGAGCGGCTCAACGTGATGCTGCGGGTGGTGCTGCGCAGCCTGGCGGTGGGACAGGTCTGAGTCGGATTATCCGGATCAGGCTGCAAGAATGACAGAATTTGTCATTTGTCACTTTTTTCGTTTTCCATGGAACACCCTCGCGCGAGGCGCAGGCAGGCCGCCGCGCATGTGCGGTAAGTCGCTTTGAAAAAGGCGTTTTTGCGCATGCTCGATCGGCACTTGCCCGGAATGGCGCGCCAGACATCACGAACGCTCGGGAACCCTTAAGGGTTTCAACGCCTTGAACCCCGGCAACGAATGAGTCAAAGAGGCCCGCACTGGAGGCTGGCGAAGGTTATACGCGCCCGCTTCCCCGACAGGTCATAACAACGAGGTTCATGTCCTCATGGCACGCAAGAAAATCGCGCTCATCGGTTCCGGCCAGATCGGCGGTACCCTGGCTCATCTCGTCGGCATGAAGGAACTGGGCGACGTCGTCCTGTTCGACATCGCCGAAGGCATTCCGCAGGGCAAGGGACTCGACATCGCCGAATCCGCCCCCGTCGACGGCTTCGACGCCAAGTACAAGGGCGCGCAGGATTATGCCGATATCGCTGGCTCCGACGTGATCATTGTCACCGCCGGTGTACCGCGCAAGCCCGGCATGAGCCGCGACGATCTCATCGAGATCAATCTCAAGGTCATGCAGGCCGTCGGCGAGGGCATCAAGAAATATGCCCCGGACGCTTTCGTGATCTGCATCACCAACCCGCTCGACGCCATGGTCTGGGCGCTGCAGAAGTTCTCCGGGCTTCCCGCCAATAAGATCGTCGGCATGGCCGGCGTGCTCGATTCGGCGCGCTTCCGCCACTTCCTCGCCGAGGAATTCGGCGTCTCCGTGCAGGACGTCACAGCCTTCGTGCTCGGCGGCCATGGCGACGACATGGTGCCG
Organism: Salinarimonas sp.; assembly: GCA_020832565.1. GTDB lineage: Bacteria > Pseudomonadota > Alphaproteobacteria > Rhizobiales > Beijerinckiaceae > Saliniramus. The sequence continues at coordinate 51,749 of JAFIEI010000024.1, forward strand.
CTGGTGCGTTACTCGACCGTGGCGGGCATCCCGCTCCCTGATCTGGTGAAGATGGGCTGGACCACGCAGGAGAAGCTCGACGCCATGGTCGAGCGTACCCGCAAGGGCGGCGGCGAGATCGTCAACCTGCTCAAGACCGGCTCGGCCTTCTATGCGCCGGCTGCTTCCGCCATCGCCATGGCGGAGAGCTATCTCAAGGATAAAAAGCGCGTCCTGCCCTGCGCGGCGCATCTCACCGGTCAATACGGTGTCGACGGCCTGTTCGTCGGCGTGCCGATCGTGATCGGCGCCGATGGCGTGGAGCGCATCGTCGAGGTGGAATTCGCCGCTGAGGAAAAAGCCATGTTCGAGAAGTCGGTGGCCTCGGTCACGGGTCTCGTCGATGCCTGCAAGAAGATCAATCCCGAACTTGCGAAGTGATCTTTGCGGAATGCAGCGCGGCGCCCCGGTGGCGCCGCTCTCGTTTCAGCTGATGAAAGAGGATTTCCATGAATATCCATGAATACCAGGGCAAGGCACTCCTGAAGGAGTTCGGCGCGCCCGTCTCGCGCGGCGTCGCGATCTTCTCCGCCGAGGAGGCCGAGGCTGCGGCGAAGGAGCTCGGCGGCCCGCTCTGGGTGGTCAAGAGCCAGATCCATGCCGGCGGTCGCGGCAAGGGCAAGTTCAAGGAAGCGGAAGCGGGCGAAAAGGGCGGCGTGCGCCTGGCCAAGTCCATCGACGAGGTGAAGGAATTCGCCGCGCAGATGCTCGGCAAGACGCTTGTCACCATCCAGACCGGTGATGCCGGCAAGCAGGTCAACCGCCTCTATATCGAGGACGGCTCCGACATCGAGAAGGAATTCTACCTCTCGGCGCTGGTCGATCGCGAAACCGGTCGCGTGGCTTTCGTGGTCTCGACGGAAGGTGGCGTGGATATCGAGCAGGTCGCCCATGACACGCCCGAGAAGATCCATACCATCACCGTCGATCCGGCCACCGGCGCCATGCCTCATCACGGGCGTGCGGTCGCCAAGGCGCTCGGCCTCAGCGGTGATCTGGCCAAGCAGGCCAATGATCTCACCATCAAGCTCTACAATGCCTTCGTCTCGAAGGACATGGAGATGCTCGAGATCAACCCGCTGATCGTCACCACCGACGGCAAGCTGCGTTGCCTCGATGCCAAGGTCTCCTTCGATTCCAACGCCCTCTACCGCCATCCGGACGTGCAGGAACTGCGCGATCTGACGGAAGAGGACGCCAAGGAAATCGAGGCCTCCAAATACGACCTCGCCTATATCGCGCTCGACGGCACGATCGGCTGCATGGTCAACGGCGCCGGCCTCGCCATGGCAACGCTCGACATCATCAAGCTCTATGGCGAAGAGCCGGCGAACTTCCTCGATGTCGGCGGCGGCGCTTCGGAAGAGAAGGTCACGGCGGCATTCAAGATCATCACCGCCGATCCCAACGTGAAGGGCATCCTCGTCAACATCTTCGGCGGCATCATGAAGTGCGACGTGATCGCACGCGGTGTCATCGCCGCGGTGAAGGCGGTCGGCCTGCAGGTGCCGCTCGTCGTGCGCCTCGAGGGCACCAATGTCGAGGAAGGCAAGCAGATCATCCGCGAATCGGGCCTCAACGTGATCCCCGCAGACGATCTCGACGATGCCGCCCAGAAGATCGTGAGCGCCGTTCGCGGCGGTTGAGGAGGACGATGCATGCACACATAATATGTGTAACTATGTGTGCATGCGGAGACCGGCGATGAAGAACATCACTCTGGCCATAGACGAAAAGCTTCTGGAGGAGGTCCGCATCTATGCGGCCCGCCAGCAAACCAGTGTCAACGCATTGGTGCGCGCGCATCTGGAAACGCTCGTTCGCGGTCAGGAGCGCGCGCAATCCGCGATCGCCGACCTCAAGCGTCTCAGCGAAAGCAGCGAGGCACGGCTCGGACCCGATTTCCGCTTCGACAGGGAGGACAGCCATGCGCGCTGAAACCTTCCTGGATACGAATGTCCTGATCTATGCGGCTGCCGGTCGCAAGGATGCTCCTGAAAAGGCGGCGCGGGCTTGGGATCTTCTGGAGAAAGCGGATTTCGGGCTCTCGGCACAGGTCCTCGCCGAGTTTTACGTGAACGTGATCAAGAAACCGGCTGTCCCGCTGGCGCGCGAGGAAGCCGAGACCTGGATCGAAAGGCTGAGCGTCTTCCCCGTCGTTCCGGTCGATACGGAGCTGGTGCGGTCAGCCCTCCGTCTCAGCCGTCGCTATCTCGTATCCTACTGGGATGCTGCCATCATCGCCGCCGCGCAGCGTCTGGGCTGCGCGACCCTGTATTCCGAAGACCTCAATCACGCGCAGAGCTATGGCGACGTGAAGGTGGTCAACCCCTTCGCATCGCATTGAACGAAAGAAGAGATCGACGATCCCATGTCCATTCTGATCAATTCCGACACCAAGGTCATCTGCCAGGGCTTCACCGGCAAGAACGGGACCTTCCACTCCGAAC
>JAFIEI010000080.1 GCA_020832565.1 Salinarimonas sp.
TTTCGGGGGGCGGCCCCCGGGGCGGGGGCGCGGGTTACGCGCAACCCCCGCCGGCCCCCCCCAACAAAACCCGGCCCCCGGGGGCGCCGCTTTCCATTCGTATCACCGAAATTATCCGGTCGCCCGGCAGCAGCTTACTCCGCCGCTGCCTTGACGTATTTGGCCGGGTCGTAATTGAGCACCGGGGCGAGCCAGCGCTCGATCTCCTCGATATCCATGCCCTTGCGCATGGCGTAATCCTCGACCTGGTCGCGCTCGACCTTGGCGACGCCGAAATAGTAGGATTCCGGGTGACCGATATAGAAGCCCGAGACGGAGGAGCCGGGCCACATGGCCTTGCTCTCTGTCAGTTCGACGCCGATGCTCTTGGTGGCATCGAGCAGGTCGAACAGGGTGTCCTTCTCGGTATGATCGGGCTGGGCCGGATAGCCCGGGGCCGGGCGGATGCCGGCATAGGCTTCCGTGATCAGCTCTTCGTTGGAGAGCGTCTCGTCCGGCGCATAGCCCCAGAACTCCTTGCGCACGCGCTGATGCATGTGCTCGGCGAAGGCCTCGGCGATGCGGTCGGCCAGCGCCTTGACCAGGATCGAGCCGTAATCATCGTTGGCCCGCTCGAAGCGCTCGGCGATCGCCACTTCCTCGATGCCCGCCGTGACGACGAAGCCGCCGACGAAATCCGCGACGCCGCTGTCTTCCGGAGCGACGAAGTCGGACATGCAGACATTGGGACGATCACCGCGCTTGGTGAGCTGCTGGCGCAGGCCGTGCAGGGTCGCGAGCGTCTTCTTGCGATTCTCGTCGTCGTAGAGGCGGATATCGTCGCCGATGCTGTTGGCCGGCCAGAAGCCGATCACGGCCTTGGGCTTGAACCAGCGTTCCTCGACGATCTTCTTGAGCATTGCCTGCGCATCGTCGAAGAGCTGGCGTGCCACCTCGCCCTGCTTCTCGTCCTGGAGAATGTCGGGGTAGCGCCCCTTCATCTCCCAGGTCTGGAAGAACGGCGTCCAGTCGATATAGGGGACGAGATCGCCGACATCGTAATTGTCGAACACGCGCGTGCCGAAGAAGCTCGGCTTGGCGGTCTCGTATTTGCTCCAGTCGAGCTTGACCGCATTGGCGCGCGCCTTCTCGATCGGCAGGCGCTGCTTGTCCATCTCGGCGCGGGCATGCGCGTCGGCGACCTTGGCGTATTCCGCCTTGATGCCCTCCAGATAAGGATCGCACTGGTCTTCCGAGAGCAGGTTGGAGACCACGCCGACCGCGCGGCTGGCATCGGTGACGTAGATCGCCTGGCCGCGATTGTAGGAGGGATGGATCTTCACCGCCGTATGCACGCGGCTGGTGGTGGCGCCGCCGATCAGGAGCGGGATGTCGAAGCCCTCGCGCTCCATCTCGGAGGCGACATTGACCATCTCGTCGAGAGACGGCGTGATCAGGCCGGACAGGCCGATCACGTCGACATTGTGCTTCTTGGCCTCGTCGAGGATCTTCGCGGTGGGCACCATCACGCCGAGATCGATGACCTCGAAATTGTTGCAGGCGAGCACGACGCCGACGATGTTCTTGCCGATATCGTGGACGTCGCCCTTGACGGTGGCCATCAGCACCTTGCCGGCAGCCGATTGCTGATCGAGCCCGGCTTCTTCCTTTTCCTTCTCCATATAGGGCATGAGATGGGCCACGGCCTGCTTCATCACGCGGGCGGATTTCACCACCTGCGGCAGGAACATCTTGCCGGCGCCGAACAGGTCGCCGACGACATTCATGCCGGCCATCAGCGGGCCCTCGATCACGTGCAGCGGGCGCTCCACCGTGAGGCGGGCTTCCTCGGTATCCTCGACGACATATTCGGTGATGCCGTTGACCAGCGCGTGTTCGAGCCGCTTCTCGACCGGCAGCTTGCGCCATTCGAGATCCTGCACCCGGACCGCGCCGGACCCGTCGCCCTTGAAGCGGGCGGCGGCGTCGAGCAGGCGCTCGGTGGCGTCCTTGCGGCGATTGAGGACGACATCCTCGCACAATTCGCGCAGTTCCGGATCGAGGTTTTCATAGACCCCGAGCTGGCCGGCATTGACGATGCCCATATCCATCCCCGCCTTGATGGCGTGGTAGAGGAACACGGTGTGCATCGCCTCACGAACGGGCTCGTTACCGCGGAAGGAGAAGGAGAGGTTCGACACGCCGCCCGAGACATGCGCATGCGGCAGGGTCTCGCGGATCGCGCGTACGGCTTCGATGAAGTCGTTGCCGTAATTGTCGTGTTCCTCGATACCCGTCGCCACGGCGAAGACGTTGGGATCGAAGATGATGTCTTCCGGCGGGAAGCCGATCTGTTCGGTGAGGAGCTTGTAGGCGCGGGTGCAGATCTCGATCTTGCGCGCCGCCGTATCGGCCTGGCCTTCCTCGTCGAAGGCCATGACGACGACGGCTGCCCCGTAATCGCGGCAGATGCGGGCGTGCTTGAGGAATTCCTCCTCGCCCTCCTTCATCGAGATCGAGTTCACGATCGCCTTGCCCTGAACGCATTTCAGGCCGGCTTCGATGACGTGGAACTTCGAGGAATCGACCATCACCGGAACGCGCGAGATATCCGGCTCGGCGGCGGCGAGATTGAGGAAGTCCACCATGGCCTTCTCGGAATCGAGCAGGCCTTCATCCATGTTGACGTCGATGACCTGGGCGCCGTTGGCGACCTGTTCGCGGGCGACGTCGAGGGCGGTGTCGTAATCGCCGGCGGTGATCAGCTTGCGGAATTTCGCCGAGCCGGTGACGTTGGTGCGCTCGCCCACATTGACGAAGGGAATGTCCGGCGTGAGCGTGAAGGGCTCGAGGCCCGACAGGCGCAGATAGGTCTTGGGCTTGACGATCTCGCGCGGCTTCTTGCCGGCAACCGCTTCGGCGATGGCGCGGATGTGGTCCGGCGTCGTGCCGCAGCAGCCGCCGACGATGTTGACGAGGCCGGCATCGGCGAATTCGGCGATCATCTCCGCCGTCGCTTCCGGGCGCTCGTCATAGAGGCCGAATTCGTTGGGCAGGCCGGCATTGGGATAGGCGCAGACGAGCGTATTCGCGACGCGCGCGAGCTCGGCGATATGCGCGCGCATCTCCTTGGCACCAAGCGCACAATTGAGTCCGATGGTGAAGGGATCGGCGTGGTTGACCGAGTTCCAGAAGGCCTCCGGCGTCTGGCCCGAGAGCGTGCGGCCCGAGAGATCGGTGATCGTGCCGGAGATCATGATCGGCAGATCGACGCCTTTTTCCTCGAAGACCCTGCGAATGGCCATGATCGCGGCCTTGGCATTGAGCGTGTCGAAGATCGTCTCGATCAGGATCAGGTCCGAACCGCCATCGACGAGTCCGTGCACCTGCTCGGCATAGGCGTCGCGCACTTCATCGAACGTGACGGCGCGATAGCCGGGATTGTTCACGTCCGGCGAAATCGAGAGCGTACGGTTCGTCGGACCGATGGCACCGGCGACGAAGCGGCGGCGGCCATCCTTCTTCTGCGCGAGCTCGGCGGCGGCGCGGGCGACCCGTGCGCCTTCGAGATTGAGCTCGTAGACGATCTCCTCCATGCCGTAATCGGCCTGGGCGATGCGGGTGCCGGAGAAGGTGTTGGTCTCGACGATATCGGAGCCGGCGAGGAAGTAATCCAGGTGGATGTCGCGGATCGCTTCGGGCTGCGACAGGATCAGAAGGTCGTTGTTGCCCTTCTGATCATGCGCATGATCCTTGAAGCGCTCGACGCGGAAATCCTCCTCGGAGAACTTTCTGTCCTGAATGGCCGTGCCCATGGCGCCGTCCAGCACCAGGATCCGCTCGGACGCCGCCTCGCGCAGGGCTTTGCGGACCTCTCGACCATCGGCGTGCTTGATCTGCGACATGAAATCTCTTCCCGGTTTTTTGAATGCGAACGGTCGGGCATGCCCGACCGCCGTTTTTCGTGAATGGTTGAAGCGTCGCGCTTATGCGGCGTGCTGCAGGGGCTGGTCGGGGCGCATGCCGAGCAGATGGCAGACGGCATAGACCAGATCGGCGCGGTTCATCGTGTAGAAGTGGAAATCCTCCACGCCCTGATCAACCAGGTCGATCACCTGCTCCGCCGCCACGGCGGCCGCGACGAGCTTGCGGGTCGCGACATCGTCTTCCAGCCCCTCGAAGCGTGCTGCGAGCCAGTCCGGCACGCTCGCCCCGGTGCGCGCGGCGAAATTCGCCGTCTGCTTGAAATTCTGCACGGGAACGATACCCGGCACGATCGGAATGTCGATCCCCCTGGCGCGGACCTTGTCGAGGTAGCGCAGGTAGAGCTCGTTATCGAAGAAGAACTGCGTGATCGCGCGGGTGGCGCCGGCATCGACCTTGCGCTTGAGCGCGTCGATATCGGCGTCCAGGCTCGCGGCATCCGGATGCTTCTCCGGATAGGCCGAGACCGAAATCTCGAAATTGCCGATCTTGCGGATGCCGTCGATCAGCTCCCAGGAGGTGGCGTAGCCGCCGGGATGGGGCTCGTAGGCCGTGCCCGGGCCTTCGACCGGATCGCCGCGCAGGGCCACGATATGGCGCACGCCGGCATCGTGGTAGCCCTTGACCACCTCGTCGACATCCTCACGGGTCGCCGCCACGCAGGTGAGATGCGCTGCCGGCTTCAGGTTCGTATCCTTGACGATGCGCGACACCGTGTTGTGCGTGCGCTCGCGGGTGGAACCGCCGGCGCCGTAGGTCACGGAAACGAAGGTCGGGCCGAGCGGGGCGAGCCGCTCGATGGAGGCCCACAGGGTCTTCTCCATTTCCGGGGTCTTGGGCGGAAAGAATTCGAAGGAAACCGAACGGAACGGCGTGCCTTCGGTAGCGCGTGAACGAGATTGCATCAGGCGACCTCTCTGTTGTTGGGCTGCAGGGGCCAATCGGTCCGCACGCGGCGGTCCTGACCCAGCCAGATTGAAACGGTAAGTGCGTCCTTGATCCCCTGAGGCGGGGGAAGGTCGCGGGTGAGGGAGCAGTCGAGACCGGCCTCATCGAGCCAGTCACCGATCTGTTCGTGCGAGAAACCGAGGCGGCGATGCGCCTGCTTCTCGCGCAGGAATTCCAGAGCGTGCGGAGCGAAATCGACGATCAGCATGCGCCCGCCCGGGGCGACGAGGCGGGCCGCTTCGCGCAGGGCCCGCGCGGGGTCGTCGAGATAGTGCAGCACCTGGTGGATCACGACCAGATCGAAGGCGTTCTCCTCGACCGGGGGCGCGTGAATGTCGCCCTGGCGCAATTCGACCCGCCCGGCGCCGGCCTTCTCGAGATTGGCGCGCGCTACGGAGAGCATGGCGTGGCTGGCATCGAGGCCGACCGCACGGCGCGCGAGCGGGGCGAGCCGCCCGAGCATGCGCCCGGTTCCCGTGCCGAGATCGATGAGATTGTGGACGGGTGTATCGCCGAGCGCCTCGGCCACTGCGGCATCGACATCCTCCTCGCCGGCATGCAGCGAGCGCAGCTCGTCCCATTTGGGCGCGATACGGGCGAAATAGGCCTGAGCGGCTTCGGCGCGCTGGCGGCGCTTCGCCTGCAGCCGCGCCTTGTCGGCGGAGACGTGGCGATCGGTGCCGTCGAGCGCGTCGAGCAGGGGATGCAGAAGCTGCGTGGCGGTGCCCCGGTCGGCGAGCCGGAAGAAGGCCCAGGCGCCTTCGCGATGACGCTCGACCAGGCCCGATTCGACCAGCAGCTTGAGATGACGCGAGATACGCGGCTGCGACTGGCCGAGGATCTCAGTCAGGTCGGAAACGGACAATTCTCCCGCCGCGAGCAGCGCGAGGATACGCAGACGCGTCTCCTCGCCCGCCGCGCGCAGCGCGACGAGTGCCTCGTTCAGCGAAAGATTGAGTCCAGACCGCATCATCCACCCGTCTGGCCATGCTTACCCAAGGGCAGCGACATGGCGCGATTGAGATATAAAGATATCTTTATATTAAAACGGCAAGGGCATCAAGAGGGAATATCGGAACCGAAGAACAGTCTGGAATGTTGCCCGGATGCATCAGGATTCGTAAAGCCGTTACCGGGTGATTTACCAATCCTGCGCTATTGGGTATCGCAGTGCCGCAACAGTGTCGGCTGGTGCGTGCACGAGACAGGGACAGCTTCGACGGGGGCGGTTGTGAGTGGGAATATCATGCAGCGTAACGCACAGAATGTGAGCCTTTCGAGCGGCCACGCGCATACGGGTGAAGTCCCGTCCTTCAAGCGCGCGGCGATGGGCTTCGCCGCTTCGATCGCCGTTCTGTGCATGGCAGCCTTCTTCCTCGGCAGCCTCTGACGCCATCGCGCGCGGCTTTGCTCATTTCGTCTCGTCGACCTGCGCCAGGAAGGCATCGACCATGTCCGGCCCGGTGGCGAAAGACGTCACCAGCCGGAAGATGCCTTCATCAGCAGCGAGCGCGTTTTCAGGCGCCAGATTCGCCGGCGACCAGGGATGGAAGGCGCAGCCCTTCGCGCGCAGAGCCTCGGCCCTCGGCTGCGTCATGATCACGAAGACTTCGTTGCCCGCACGCTCCCAGGCGAGGCGCATGCCGCGCGCGACGAGCCCCTCGGCGAGGCGTTGGGCCATGGCATTGGCGTGGCGGGCATTGTCGCGCCAGTGATCATCCGCGAGATAGCCCTTGAACTGCGCCGCGAGCAGCCGCCCCTTCGAGAGAGTGTGCCCCCCGCGCTTGCGCAGCCAGGGCATCGCCTGCGCATCCGCAGGATCGAAGAAGACGATCGCCTCGGCGGCGAGGCAGCCGTTCTTGGTGGCGCCGAAGGTGAGCACGTCGATTCCCGCCTGCCAGGTCATCTGTGCGGGCGTGCAGCCCAGGCTGACCAGCGCATTGGCGAAACGCGCCCCGTCCATATGCACCTTCATGCCGTTGCGATGGGCGATGGCGGAGAGCGCGGCGATCTCGTCGCGGCCGTAAGCCGTGCCGCATTCGGTCAGCTGTGACAGGCTCAGCGCCTTGGGCGGCATCTGCTTGACGCTCGGGGAGAGCTCCGCGAGCCAGGTCTCCAGCGTTTCGGGCGCCAGTCTGGCCCCGGTCCCTGGAAGCCCGGCGAGCTTGGCCGCATGCATGAAGAATTCTGGCGCGCCGCATTCATCGTCGATGACATGCGATTCGCGATGGCACACGCACAGCCCCCAGGGCGGCACCAGCGCCGACAAAGCCAGCGCGTTGGCGCCGGTCCCCGTCGCGCAGAGAAAGACCGCGACCTCGCGTTCGAAAATCTCGCCCAGACGCGTCTCGATCTCCCGCGTCAGCGGGTCGTCGCCATAGGCGGGCAGCGGCCCGGAATTGGCCTCGATCAGGGCCCGGAGCACCTGTTCACTGGCTCCCACGATGTTGTCGCTGGCGAAATTCATGCCCGTAGATCCTCGTCCTTGAACCGCTTTACGTGAGCCGTCGGACCCGCTCCCGTCAAGGCGCGAGAACCGATTGCCGGATGGGAGTGTTGCCGCAGGGCGCGATGCGCTTCACCGGGCAGCGATCTTTTCGCGCGCTGGTGCGTTGACAGGTGAAAGCCGCACCGCGGCAGTGATGGAGGTCACCATGTCCTGGAACAAGCCCGATCCCGAGACCAACGCACCGCATGCGCATGACGCGCAAAAGCCCGATCCGGCGAAGTCCAAGGCGATTCCCGGGGCTTCGGCGCCGGAATCCATGAAGGACGAGGCGATGCGCCACAATGACGAACGTCCGAAGGACGAATCCGGCCCGATCGCCGGGCGCCCCAAGCGCTCGGAAGAAGCCGTCGACCAGGCGCTGGAGGATTCGTTCCCGGCTTCCGATCCGCCTTCCTTCAACCGCACCACGGGTGCCGGCAAAGGCTGACATGCGCGTTTCAGCCCTCGCGCAGAAGCGGCGTGAGGGCTGCGCGTGTCGTATCCGGAATGGGGAAGGGTTTGCGCGTGGCCTGGTCCATGACCACGCAGATGCCCTCCGCCTCTGCGACGAGCTTCTCGTTGCTGATGATCTTCTGGCGCACGCGCAGGGACGAGCGGCCCAGATGTTCAAGCCAGGTCGCCGTCAGCGCCTCGCCGGGATAGAAGGCCTCGGCCTTGAAATCGATGGCGATGCGGGCGATCACGAAGAACGTATGCTTCGGCAGATGCGGGGTCACGCGCTCGCGGAAGAAATGCACGCGGCCCGATTCGCACAAGACGGTAAAGACCGAATTGTTGAGATGGCCGTTATCGTCCATGTCGTTGTAGCGCAGGATGTCGCGCGTCACGAGAACGCGTTCGTCCGCAACGAGCGCCTGCCAGTCATCCATCCCGAACGTGCTCATCGCCGCTCGCCCTCCTTCATCTGATCACAACTGCACCTGATCACGACAAAGACGAGCGTTATCGCGAAGCGTCCCGCGCGACCATACGCAATCGCGCGGGCCGGATCAGGCGACCTCGCGCTGCTTGTCGGCGCGCTTGCGCACGGTGGGATCGAGCAGCACCTTGCGCAGGCGGATGTTCTTGGGCGTGACCTCGACGAGTTCGTCGTCCTGGATCCACGCCAGCGAACGCTCCAGCGTCATGCGGATCGGTGGCGTGAGGCGCACGGCCTCGTCCTTGCCGGTCGAGCGCACGTTGGAGAGCTTCTTGCCCTTGAGCACGTTCACTTCGAGATCGTTCTCGCGATTGTGCTCGCCGATGATCATGCCCTGATAGACCTTCCAGCCCGGCTCGATCATCATCGGGCCGCGATCTTCCAGGTTCCACAGAGCGTAGCCGACGGCTTCGCCGGAATCGTTGGAGATCAGCACGCCATTGCGGCGCCCGGCGATCTCGCCCTTGTAGGGCTCGTAATCCTTGAACAGGCGGTTCATGATCGCGGTGCCGCGCGTATCGGTCATCAATTCGCTCTGATAGCCGATGAGCCCGCGCGTGGGCGCGTAGAAGACCAGCCGCTGGCGGTTGCCGCCCGACGGCTTCATCTCGACCATGTCGGCCTTGCGCTCGGACATCTTCTGCACGACGATCCCCGCATGTTCCTCGTCGACGTCGATCACGACTTCCTCGATCGGCTCCAGCCGCTCGCCCGTGGCCTCGTCGCTCTTGAAGACGACGCGCGGGCGCGAGACGGCGAGTTCGAAACCCTCGCGGCGCATGGTCTCGATCAGGATGGCGAGCTGCAATTCGCCGCGCCCCGAAACGAAGAACGAATCCTTGTCGGCGGATTCCTCGATCTTGAGCGTGACGTTGCCCTCGGCCTCCTTGAGCAGGCGGTCGCGGATCATGCGACTCGTCACCTTGTCGCCCTCGGTGCCGGCCAGCGGGCTGTCATTGACGAGGAAGGACATGGTGACGGTGGGCGGGTCGATCGGCTGGGCGGCGATCGCCTTCTCGACCGAGAGATCGCAGAACGTATCGGCCACGGTGCCCTTGGTCAGGCCCGCGATGGAGACGATGTCGCCGGGCTCGCCGAGTTCGATCGGCTGGCGCTCGATGCCGCGGAAGGCGAGGATCTTGCTCACGCGGCCCTGCTCGATGGTCTTGCCGTCCTGGCCGATCACCTTGATGGTCTGGTTTGGCTTGACCGTGCCGGCGGTGATGCGCCCGGTGATGATGCGCCCGAGGAACGGGTTGGCCTCGAGGATGGTGCCGAGCATGCGGAACGGTCCCGCCTCGGCCTCGGCCTCGGGGACATGCGCGAGCACCTGGTCGAACAGGGGAGCGAGCCCCTGATCGCGCGGGCCTTCGGGTGCCGCCGCCATCCAGCCGTCACGGCCGGAACCGTAGAGGATCGGGAAGTCGAGCTGCTCGTCGGTGGCGTCGAGGGCGGCGAAGAGATCGAAGACCTCGTTGATCACCTCGATATGCCGCTCGTCCGGACGGTCGATCTTGTTGACGGCCACGATCGGGCGCAGGCCGATCTTCAAAGCCTTGGCGACCACGAACTTGGTCTGCGGCATCGGGCCCTCGGCAGCGTCGACGAGCACGATCGCGCCATCCACCATGTTGAGGATGCGCTCTACCTCACCGCCGAAATCGGCGTGGCCCGGCGTGTCGACGATGTTGATGCGGGTGTCCTTCCAGACCACCGAGGTGGCCTTGGCGAGGATAGTGATGCCGCGCTCCTTCTCCAGATCGTTGGAATCCATCACGCGTTCGGCGACGCGCTGGTTCTCGCGAAAGGCGCCCGACTGGGCGAGGAGCTGGTCGACGAGGGTGGTCTTGCCATGGTCGACATGGGCGATGATCGCGATATTGCGCAGTTTCATGGAGCGTCCGCCTGAAGAAGATACTGGTCCGAAAGATCGTCGCCCGACGCCATGCGGCGGGGCATTCCAGCCGCCTTCACGCAATGCATACAGTCATGCGACGTCGGGGTGTTCGGACCTTTCGCAGTGCAATACGTGTTTTGGGCCCGTGTTGCAAGGATTTCCGTGC
>JAFIEI010000025.1 GCA_020832565.1 Salinarimonas sp.
AATCCGGCTCCGGGGCGTCGAAACCCCTTCCTGTAGCGGTCGGTGTCGACCGAAAAGGCACCTCCTCGACCTTCATGGCCGGGGAGGCGCTGGCGTATGTCCAGGGCTGCGGCCCAAAGGCCAGTGCGGTCGTCCGTAGACGGCTTTCTAGCTTGTATGTTCGCATTGGCATGCGACATCGATCTGCACGATGATGTCCGTGCTCAGGTGGGAGACCGTTTCTAACTTGGTGCAATGACGCCGTCGGGGAGGGAGGCCGGGGCGCGGCCTTCATGGAGGGGGAAGTCAGTCGTCCTCTTCCTCTTCCTCGCTTTCGAGCAGGGCGAAGAGGTCGTCTCCGGCCCTGGCTTTTGCGCCGGGCGCCTTGCGTTCGTGAGGCTGAGGGGTTGGCAGCTCGGATGCCTGGAAGCAGGCGCCGGCAACGACCCTGTCGAGAGCCGATTCGAGCTCCGGCTCCATGGCCAGCGTGGCTTCGAGCACCCAGAGAAGTTCGAGCAATTCGTCGCTCATCCGCGCCGTCCAGTGCTCGGGGCGGATATCGTCAAGGGGCGATGATTTCTTGCCGGCGCGCTTCTTCATGCGGTAGCCGAGCCAGGATTGCACGACTTTCAGGCCCGACACCTCGAATTCCCAGATTGCGGGCGCAACGGGGCCGAAGCGGCCTTCACCGACGATGATCTCGCGCGCATCCTCATCATAGGAATACTTTTCCGGATAGTGCGCGGGATCGGAAGAGACCCCCTTGACGATCCGCGCCGATCCCTGCGGCACCTCATCGCCGCGACCCGGCCCCTGAAAGCGCTCCGCATAGGTATGCAGCCAGATCAGCCTGCGCCCGAGCGCGGCGGCTTCGGTAAAGAGCGCCGCATCCTTCGTCAGCGGCACACGCGGCCCGGGCGTCTCCAGCTCGTTCCAGAACCGCCGCGTATAGGATTGCCCGCCGAGCAGCGCATAAACATAAGCCGCAAGGTCTTCCGCCGAGGGTGCGGAGCCGTATTCCTTGCCCAACGCGTCGAGCAGGCCAAAGGTGACATTGGGTTCGGTTCCCGCCGCGTCGCGATAGAGGGGGATGATATCTTTGCCGCCACGACCGCAAAAGGCATCCTTGTCGGGAACGGCGGCACCGACGCAAAGACCAGCCCCATAGCCGATAACTTTCGTGCTCATGGTCATCAGGAAAACCTGATGTTCCGAAACTAAATCCCACAGAAGGCCGCCCATTCTATCGTTAACGCGGTTGTCCTCAAACGCGAAATGGCGATCCAAAAAACGCCACATATATTGTCGGATTTCCGGTCTCGCGTCCTTTCCAGTCAATCCCGAAATAGCGGGAAGCGACAGGCGCGAGGAATGGTGCGGGTATGCGCGTTCAACCTTCCGGTAGTTGTTATTGTGAAACGCCTTCGGCTTTTCGGCTGCTGGGGTGGCAATAAGCCGATCCCATCTTGTTCGCAGTGTCGTCTCGTTCTCTGCTACAGGCCACGCCCTGCCGAACATCGAACCGCTCCGCTGGAAAGGGAACAGATCAATAAGCCTCGGCCAAGCGAAATAATCTCCCTTTCCGGCAGGAAGGAAAGGTGCGTGCCAGCCGTCTGCGCATTCTCGCCACACAAGGTCACAGAAATTGGCCAAAGGCTCAAGTTGGCTCAGTTTATCGTCCCGGTCTACGCCTTCGATCTTCGAATACTGCACCTTCGCAGGCTTATTCGGCGAAGGCTTCGCTGCCCGGACGCCAATGGCGATGGCAACGGGCGTCAGGATATTGAAGACGTTGGGCGTTTTGCGTGTGCCAATGTTATCGCCGCCCAGATCAATAATCCAAAGCTCATCGAACGTACGGCGCATCACCTCGCGCACCCCAACAAAACCGGGCCCGGCCAGATAGCTCGACGCGGTGATGAAGGTGACAATGCCGCCGCTCTCCTGCTGCTCGAACAGCCGCCACAAAGCCCAGCGCCAGAAATAGACGTAGTCATTGTAGAGGTTCTTCAGATGCACACCCGCCCCGGCTTGCGTCGCCGGATCGGTGAAATCCTTGAGGATGGCGCGTTCGCCCTGCTCCTCCTGCTTTGCAGCCCCCTCGACCTGATCGCCGAACCGCACCCAGCCGCCCTTGCGCTGCGTGGTCGTGTCGCCATCCTCGATCTGCTGCCGGTCATAAGGCGGGTTGCCCAGGCAGACGAGAATCTCCCCCTCGTTCTTCACTTTCCGCGCAGCCTCGTGCTCGCGTGTCAGCGCGCGATAGGTCAGCGTCAGCCCGCCGGGCGGGGCGGCGTTGGGGCTTTCCAGCGTATCTGCCAGATAGATGTTGAGCCGCTTGTCGAGCTTTTCCTCCGGCGCGCCGTCTTCCCGCGCCTCGTTGATGGCGCCTTCCAGCGCCTGGGTCAGGCGCAGATGGGCGACCGCATAGGGGCCGACCAGCACCTCGAAACCGTGCATATTCTCGGCCATCTGGCGGGCGCGCGCCGGCACGGCGCCGGGGCCGGAGCGCTCGCGCACCTTGTCCAGACCATGCTTGATCGCCGCGACCGGATAGGTGCCGGTGCCCACCGCCGGATCGAGGAAGACCACCCCGTCATCGGCGAAGCCGAGCTTCTTGCCGAAACGCTTTTCCAGCAATTCCGACGCCAGACGCACCTGCAATTCCACGACTTCGCGCGGCGTGTAATAGACGCCGTAATCCCGGCGAAGCTTCGGGTCGTAGGCGGCGAGGAAGTCTTCATAAAAGTAAAGCCACAAATCGGGCTTGGACTTCATGAAATCATGCGGATCGAGCGCTTCGAGCGAGCGTGCCAGAAGTGCAAAGCCGACCGACAATTCCTTGCGCGCTTCCGGCTGGCCCAGCAATTCGAGGGTGCGCGCGAGCAGGCCGTTATTCTTGTCGAGGATGGCGGCGGCGTCCGCCGTATCGAGCTTCGCGGCACCCGAAAGCCGTGCGAGCAGCAGCGCATAGGTCACGGTCTGCGCATAGGCATCGGCGAATTTCGCATTGTCGGAATCCGGAAAGAAGAATTGCCGCCATTCATTGGCCAGAAGCTCAACCGCAGAGCCGGAAACATCGAGTGCGGTCTCGACTTCCGTGCGCAGAAAACGCGTCAGCGGTGCGAGATAGGCGGCGAGGCCGGATGGCGTGTGCGGAACGCTCGGGCTCCAGTTGAAGAAGCCGCGCAGCAGCCGCTCCAGCGCTTCGGCGTCTGCTTGCGAAACCGCAGCCTTGCCTTTTTGCGTTGGATCGTCATTCAGCCGCAGCAGGGGCTGCCCGTCGGGCCGTTCACCCGCATTGTAGAGCGCCCATTCCCGCCCGTCCGTGTAGATCAGATTGGGCAGGGCTTGCAGCTTCTTCCATTGCTGCTTGTTGTGATCGCCCTTGAGCCGGGGCGCATCCGCGCCGAGGCCGGGCGCCTTCAATTCGATATAGCCGCAGATCAGGCCGTTGACATAAACGGCGATATCCGGCCTGACCTTGTGGTCTGACAGATGTGTCTCGGTACGGGTTTCGATCGTCAGGCCATATTGCGCGCCGGCGGCTTTCAGGAGATCCGCAACGGGCGGCTTGAGCTGATCCTCCGGAGAGGCGGAGCCCGGCAAGGCGAATTTGGATTTCAGGGTGTCAGAAAAGGTCTCGAGCGCCGCGAGTTTCATCTATATCGTCCACCCTTGAACCAGCTATTAGTAACGCGATGCGCCGAATCACGCTCACGTTGCAATAGCGCAAATATTACAGGGGTGATGCGCGCGGGCATAGCCCTTGAGCAGGTCCTTGAAAGCCTCGCGGATGACCAGTTCCGAATTCGTGCCGGAGATCCGCCGCAGCCGGTCGAGCTCGGCGAGATAGTTCTGGATCAGCATCTGGCTCATGGGCGCGCCAACTCATTTGGTCAAAAGAATCAACTGATTGCAGGCATAGTTTCCGAGAATCGAAACACGGCATCCCGCAGCGCAACCGCATCCGACCCCGGCAGCGCTGGAAATCATCGCCCATCCCGTGTATGGAGACGCGCGGGGGCGCGTGCCGTACCAGCCGAACCAGGACGAGGAGCCCATGCTCAACAGCCTCGACATTGCGAAGGAACCGTCGCAGACGCGCGTCGTCGTGGCCATGTCGGGCGGCGTGGATTCATCCGTCGTCGCCGCGATGATGCAGCGCGAGGGCTACGACGTCATCGGCATCACCCTGCAGCTCTATGATCACGGCGCCGCCGTGCATCGCAAGGGCGCCTGCTGCGCTGGCCAGGATATCCACGATGCCCGTCGCGTCGCCGAGATGCTGGGCATCCCGCATTACGTGCTCGATTACGAATCACGCTTCCGCGAGGCGGTGATCGACAATTTCGCCGACAGCTACCTCGCCGGCGAGACGCCGATCCCCTGCGTGGAATGCAATCGTTCGATCAAGTTCAGGGATCTCCTCGCCACCGCGCAGGAACTCGGCGCCGACGTGCTCGCCACCGGCCATTACGTCGCGAGCCGCGCCAGTGCCGATGGCGGCCGGGCGATGTATCGCGCCCTCGATCCTTCGCGCGACCAGAGCTATTTCCTCTATGCGACGACGCCCGAGCAGCTAGCCATGCTGCGCTTTCCGCTGGCCGAGCAGGAAAAGAGCGAAACCCGCGCGCTCGCCCGCGAGCTCGGTCTGGTGGTGGCCGAGAAGGCCGACAGCCAGGATATCTGCTTCGTGCCCAACGGCAATTATGCCGATGTCATCGCCAAGCTGAAGCCGCATGCGGCGGAGCCGGGAGATATCGTGCATCTCGACGGGCGGGTGCTCGGCCGCCACGAGGGCATCATCCATTACACGGTCGGACAGCGCCGCGGGCTCGGCATCGCCGTGGGCGAGCCGCTCTTCGTCGTCGCGCTCGATGCCGATCGCGGACGCGTCATCGTCGGCCCCCGCGAGGCGCTCGCCACCCGCCGGATCATCCTGCGCGATCTCAACTGGCTGGGCGATGTGCCGCTCGCGGAGATCGGCGAGGCGGGGCTCGAAATCTGCGCACGCGTGCGCTCCACCCGTGCACCCAACCCGGCGATCCTGCGCGTCCGGGACGGCGTCGCCGAGGTCGAACTGCTCGTGGCGGAGGACGGGATCTCGCCCGGCCAGGCCTGCGTCTTCTACGAGAGCGAAGACCCGCGCGCCCGGGTGCTCGGTGGCGGCACCATCGCGACGCGCGTCGGTGCGCCGAGGCTCGACACGATCGGCGTCAGCGCCCCCCAGAATGCCGGCGCGGCCTGAGCCGCGTTGCGCCAACCAACGGAAAAGACATGGCCGTCGCCTACGATCTCGAAGGACAAAAGCGCGCCTACAAGCGCTGGGCCCCCTATTACGACCGGGTCTATCACAAGCTCCTTGCGGATGCGCATTCGAAGACCGCGCTCGCCGCAGCGAAGGTCGGGCCGGATATCCTCGAGATCGGTGTCGGCACCGGGCTGGTCCTGCCCTGGTACCCGGATGGGACGCGCGTGATCGGCGTCGATCTCTCCTTCCACATGCTGGAGCGCGCGCGTGACAAGATGCTCTCCGGCGCCGCACCGCAAACGCGCCTCGTCGCCGCCATGGATGCCTGCCGCCTCGGTTTTGCCGATGAGAGCTTCGATGCCGTGACTGTGCCCTTCGTCATCCCCCTCGTGCCCGATCCGGAAGGCGCCCTCGACGAGGCGATGCGGGTGCTCAAGCCGGGCGGCGAGATCGTGATTTCCTCCAAGCTCGGCTATGACAAGGGCGCAAAGGCGAAAGTCGAGGAATGGGTGGCGCCCTTGATGAAGAAGGTGGGCTGGAGCTCGGCCTTCCGCATCGAGCGGATCAAGGCCTGGGCGGAGGCGCGCGGAGATGTCGAAGTCGCGGAAATCGCGCCGCTTTTTCCCGTCGGCTGGTTCAAGCTCATGCGCCTCGTCAAGCGCAAGTGAAAAACGGAAAATGCGTGCGTGGCGTCGCTTGACACCCCGCGCCGCGCTCCGTATATCCCCCGGGCCGACGACGCGCGATCGCGAATGCGATGCGCAACGGGGCGGAGTAGCTCAGCCGGTTAGAGCAGAGGAATCATAATCCTTGTGTCGGGGGTTCGAGTCCCTCCTCCGCTACCACTTTTTCCCGGGCCAGAAAAGCAAGTCAGATCAACAACTTGCGCAGGTTCAGCTTCCTGCTCTCCTGTGACGTCTCCATAAGATGTGTCAAAATCGAAAAGCGGAAACGGTCGCTGCCTGATCAGGGCAGATGATTGATGCGCCCAGGCTATCTCGCCCGCCGTTCCGGTGGCCGCAATTCTATGCAAATGCGCTCTCGCAGCGGCGGTGCCCGTGAGCTCCAAGTTTTCCTGATTCGTGCCAGCCGCGGAACTTCAGACTCGTTCGTCGCACGGCGACGTTTGTTGAGATCACTGGCCAGCACCATGGAAGTTGTGGATTCGAACAGGCTGCCGGAATTGTGTGATGCCGTCATCTTGCGGCTATAGTCTTTCAATAACGAGACTTCTTTTACTGAAGATGAACTGGCAGAACGCCTTGCATACGAAACGGTTGCCCACCGGATCCTCGATGGCCTGAACGCAGCGAGGTTCGATCACATCGCGAATTGGCCTCAACTGATCGAGGAATGGGTGTATTTCGTCGAGAAAAATGCCGGCATCCCAAGGAAGCTTGCGGAGGCCGGGGAGACGGCGGAATTCCCCTTGATCCCGCTTCGTATGATGCCATCTGCGCCCTTGTGGCTTCATCGCATGCCTTGCGTCAGGCATTAACGATTTTCAGGGCGTTTCGTAATGCTCTGATGCGAAAGAGCACATCGATATGACCTTGCTTCGAACCGGGGTCGACGGCTTCCATTGCCCATACTGCTGAATAATGGCACACAACGCGAGCGGGGAGCGCTGTCGATTGGCGGGCCGTCGAGGGTGAAACGCGCATTGAGCGGAGGAGAATCAGATGGATCGGACCGATTTTGACGACCTGATCGCCGAAGGCGTCGAAAGCGATGTGTCGCAACGTCTGCTTCTCGTTCTGCTTTCTATTGAGGTGGCCGAACAGCGTGGGCCCGACGAGGCCAGTGGCACGCTCACGCCGGTCATGGCCAACGATCTCGAACTCGCACCCGAGATCAGCTTCGAAGCGCTCGTGGCCGAGGCCGACAGCGTCGGGCAGCCATGGGATATGGTAATGGTTTCCACCCTGACCGATCAGGGCGGGCGGATGCCCGAACGCGATCTTGCAACACCCCATCTCGAGAAAATGGCCGACGACGTCGTTCAGGGTCGCGATCTTTCGGCTTACGCGATATTCGACCGGAGCGGAAACCGGCTGGCCCTGAACCCTGAAAGCACGGGTTAACCTTTCGAACTACCAATCGTTGCTGGTAAACATTGGCTAATTCCCGCCTATCAGCCAATGAAAATGAAAGCCCACGGCATCGCCGAACGTGATCGCGCCAGCCTGAGCATTGGTCGTGCACTCATTCTCAGGAATGGAAGGGTGCACGCTTGGCCGGAGTCGACATGGCAGCACCACGAGGAAAGCGCCGGTCTTGCGCGCGAAGCAAGATCGTCAGAAGTGTTTCCAACGCTATCCTGATGGACAGAGCCGGGTCGAGCGTTCCAATTCATTGCTTCGACACATCGTTGCATTCGCCAGCCGGTACCCGCCTGATGCAATGATGGCGTACAGGGCCCTGGGTGGGCAATGTGCGGCAACCAGAAGGCTTTCGCGAAGTGGCGATGAAAATCTGCCCCCGCCGCATTCTGGCCCGCAATTGCAACTGCCGGACCGCATCCACTGTCTCCGGTAGACGGCGAATCTGGCACGATCGGCGTCACGGGGGCTCTGCCCCCGTTGACTTCGGTGTATTCCCCCGGGGGTGGGTGGCCTCACTCACCCTGGCCGAGGGAATAGCCGCGTTCGCCGTCGAAGCGGTAGAGCTGTTCGGTCTTGATGACCTCGACCCCGCCGAGGGTGAGGGCGTGCAGCAATTGCCAGGGCAACCCGTTATTCGCCTTAACCGTGAACAGAAAGCGCACGCGCCAGTGATCGGTGAGGAGTGTCTGCACCTGAGCCTGCGGCCATACCTTGACGCCACGGTTGCTGATCATGGTCACGGCGACCGGCTGGCATCTCGAGGCGATGAGCAGCTTGTCGGCGAGGCTGTCCACGTCGACATCCGCCGCATGCACGAAGACATCGATCCCCACCAGTTCCTTCGCCGCAGGCCGGCGCCGCACGATCTGCGGAATGGTCGGGGCGGTGACCGGGGCGCCGGTACGAGCCGGCGTCAACGCATAAGGCTCGCGGCCCAGCCGCGCGATCACCGCGTCAGCAAAACCTTGTGTCGAGACAAGCTCGCACGAGATCTCGCGCTTGTAGATATCCGCCGTATGGATCCCGGCTTCGATGGTGGCGAGCCAGGCATTGCGGATCGTCGCCGCGACATCGCCCTGGCCGAGATGCTCGAGCATCTGCACGGCGGCGAGCAGCAGCCCGGACGGGTTGGCCTTGCCCTGGCCCGCAATATCGGGCGCGCTGCCATGGATCGCCTCGAACATGGCGCCGTTCTCGCCGATATTCGAGGAAGCGCCGAGCCCCACCGAGCCCGCGACTTCGGCTGCGATATCGGAGATGATGTCGCCATAGAGATTGCCGGTGACGATCACGTCGAAGCGCCCCGGATCGGCGGCGAGGCGCGCCGCACCGATATCGATGATCCAGTGATCATGCGCGATCTCCGGATATTCCGCCGCGACCTCCTCGAAGACGCGATGGAACAGCCCGTCGGTCATCTTCATGATGTTGTCCTTGGAGAAGCACGAGACCTTCCTGCGCCCGTGTGCGCGCGCATATTCGAAGGCGTAGCGGATGATCCGCTCGGTGGCGGGCCGCGAGACCAGCTTCAGGCACTGATAGACCTCGTCGGTCTGGCGATGCTCGATCCCCGCATAGAGATCCTCCTCGTTCTCGCGCACGATCACCACATCCATGCCGGGATGCTTCGTCGCCACATAGGGGGCGAAGGCGGTGCAGGGGCGGACATTGGCAAACAGCCCGAGGCTCTTGCGCAGGGTTACGTTGACCGACTTCGCCCCCGTTCCCTGCGGCGTGGTGACCGGGCCTTTCAGGAGCACACCGGTCTGCTTCAGGATCTCCCAGGCCTCGGGTGAGACGCCTGACGCGGTACCGGCCCCATAGACCGCGCGCCCGAGCTGCACCGGAACCGGCGTGATGCGCGCACCCGCCGCGCGGAGCACGGAAAGGGTAGCCTCCATGATCTCCGGGCCGATCCCGTCACCCTCGGCGACGGCGACCGCCGCCGTATCGGGGGAAGCGTGCAAGGCGGGCTCAAACGTCTTCGGTGCGAATTGCTGGTTCATGCGCGGTCTCCCTCGTTCAGGCGCCGGGCCGGCACCCGCTGTGACGATGGCGGGACGCTAGCGGAAGGATTTGCATTTCGGAAATTGATTAAAGAACGTCTTTCCATTACGAAATGAAATGCATATCAGCCCGCCGCCCCGGGAGACCCGCCATGGCCGCCGCCCGTCTCGATCTCACACTCCTGCGCGCCTTCCTCGCAATCGCGCAGACCGGCAGCTTCACCCGCGCGGGGGAATTGCTCCTGTGCAGCCAATCGGCCGTATCCCTGCAATTGCGCCGGCTGGAGCAGTCGCTCGGCCAGAAGCTCTTCCGGCGCAATGTGCGCGCGGTGACGCTCACGCCGGCTGGGGAGCGGCTTCTGCCCTATGCCGAGCGGATGCTTGCCTTGCATGACGAGGCTCTGGCTTCCTTCGGCGAGGCGATGCTGGACGGACGGGTGCGGTTGGGCACGCCGGAGGATTTCGCCACGGCGCATCTGCCGCGCGCGCTGGCCGGTTTCGCCGAGGCGCATCCGCGTGTTCAGCTCGAGGTTACCTGCGATCTCACGCTCAATCTTCTTGATCTGTTTCGCGCCGGCAAACTCGATATCGCCCTGGCCAAACGCGAACCCGCCGCCCTGCTCGACGGCCAGCAGGTCTGGTCGGAGCCTTTGGTCTGGGCGGCGCGTGACGAGGGACTTTTCCGCGAGAACGGGCGCATGCCCCTCGTGGTCAGCCCCGAGCCCTGCGTCTATCGCAAGCGCGCCTTCGATACGCTCTCGCGGGCGCAGCGCCAGGCGCGGGCAGCCTATGTCTGTGGTTCGCTCGCGGGATCGCTCGCTGCGGTGCGCGCCGGTCTCGGCGTCGCCGTGCTTCCCCGCGACCTGGTGCCGGAAGATCTTGCGAAGGATGCCGGCACGCTGATGCCGGCGCTCTCGGATACGGAGATCGTGCTGATGACTGCCGCCGATGCGGGCCTGCCGGCGCGCCGGCTCGCACAGCATATCGCACAGGCGCTGGAGGAGGAGCGCGCGCAACGACCGTGAGCGCGGGTTCACGCTTTCGTGAAAGCACTGCCTGCCCGCGCGCGGATGAATCTCCGCATCGATCCGTTAGTCGAGCAAACCATCAGGCGATTGGCGCCGCAGAGGTAAAGCTCGCATCCGGCGTTACGGGCGCCCTTCGAGGCAAAGGAGGTTTTGCAATGCAGGTTTTCAAGACACTATTCGCTCATGCGCGTGGCCTTCCCGGATTGACGCTCGCGGCGGCTTCGGCCCTTTTTCTCACACCGCTTTTCGGCCTCACCTACGGTGTCCCGGTCGCCTCGGCGATGATACTGAGCGGCGTGGCGCTGCTGCTCTGGGGCAAGCTCGCCCTGGCGCCGGATGTCATCGACGGTCGGCTGATGGCCGCCATTGGCGTGCTGATCCTGTTCGCCCCCTTGCTTCCGGGCTTCGGCGCCTTCTCGTCATGGGCCTTCCTGATGCATCTGATTGCCGGAATCACCATTACCGGAATGGCCGGCTATGATCTGATCAGACAGCGCAAGGCGGCAAAACCGGACACCACCCCTGACGCCTCAGATGGCGCCGGCCAGACCACTTGAGACAGATTAACCCGCCGGATCATACCTCCAGCGGGTTTTTCTTTGCGCGAAAACCCAAGCGCGCGGCGATTCTTTGCGAAAACGTGCCGATTTCGGGATTATTCCCGGCGTTCATCCGTCTTTCCTTCAGGTTTCAGCAAACACATGACGCCCATCGCAACGGGAGAGGCGCTGCATGCAGAAGGCAGCGCGGTTTTCCAAGCGGCGGGCGTCTCGCTGATGCCGGGACGAACCGTGGGAGAGGGCTCGATGAACGCGATCAATCGCAACGGACACGATCACGCGCGCGATGACACGGCGCAGCTTCCGGTCCGGGCGCGGGCGCGAAATCTGTATGCCTATGCGTCGCCGAACCCCGGTAACGGCCCTGCGCAAACGCCTCCGATATTGCCGGTCCTCGCCCGCTCGCCGCGTGAGAGGGCCCTGCGACGGTGCCTGCGCCGGCTCCTCTGGGCCGTGCCGGTGACGGCGGGTTTGTGGCTCGTGCTAACCGGTGGCGGTCCGGATTCGCTGGCCTTCGGCATCCCTGCCATCGCCCTCGCCGGGGCGCTGGCCTTCGCCACGACGCCGGCAACGCGCTGGCGCATCGCGCCGGTTGCGGCTTTTCGTTTCGCCGGCTGGTTCGCGCTGCAATCGGTGCTCGGCGCCACGGATGTCGCCCGCCGGGCATTTCGCCTGCATTTGGCGCTCGCGCCGGGCTTTTGCCGTTTTCCGACCCGGTTGCCGCAAGGTGCGCCGCGCATCTTCTTCGCCAACGCCATCTCGCTCCTTCCCGGCACGCTCAGCGCCGAAATCGAGGGCGCGAGCGTCATCGTGCACAGCCTCGATCTGCGCCGCAACACCCATGCCGAACTCGCTGCGTTGGAATGGCGCGTGGCGGCCCTGTTTGCCCTCGCGCCTGGCACGCAGGATAGCGTTTCGCATACGGGAGGCGCTCCATGAGCACGCTGATTGCCTCGGTCGCTCTCGTGTTGCTTGCGTCGCTCATCGTCGGGCTCGTGCCGGTATTTCGCGGCAGGGCGCCGGCAGATCGCATGCTAGCGGCACAGCTTACCGGCACCACCACCGTGGCGATCCTGGTGCTGCTCTCGCAGGTGATGGCGATGCCGGCCCTGCTCGACGTGGCGCTGGTCTTCGCCATGCTCGCCGGCGTCACCCTCGTCTGCTTCGTCATCCTCGCCTCCAGGGGAACTCAAGAATGATCATCTTCGAGCTGGTTGCCGCTCTCGCCATCATGGCGGGCGCGGGGTTCTTCATCGCCGGTACGGTCGGGCTGGTGCGGTTTCCCGACACCTTCTGCCGCCTGCACGCCCTGACCAAGGCCGACGGGCTCGGCCTCGCCCTGATCTGTCTCGGCGCCGCCTTGCTCGCCGGATCGGCGGGAGAGATCGCGCGGCTTGTGCTGATCTGGCTGCTGGTCGCCTTGTCGGCTGCCACCTGCGCCCATCTCGTCGCGCGCCATGCGCGGGCGGATGGGCAGGCGCATCGTGAGGATACATCGCAGAGGGAGACGCGCCGATGATCGACGTGCTCATCATTTTCGATCTCGTCCTCGCGCTTGCGATCATCGCGATCGCCGCCGGCGTGCTGGTCCTGCGCGACGCCTTCGCCATGATCGTCTGCTTCGTCGTTTTCGGCCTGCTCTCGGCACTCGCCTGGGTGCGGCTCGCCGCGCCCGATGTCGCGCTTGCGGAGGCAGCGATCGGCACAGGGGTGACCGGGGCGCTGCTCCTGAAAACGTTGGCGCATCTGCGCGGGCGCACCCTGTCTGCGCCGCTGCGCATGGACGGACCGGTCTTGGCCAACGCATCGCTTTGCGCTCTGGCGACGCTCGCCGGCATCGGCGCCTTGCTCGCCACCCCGATCGGTGGGCCGGGGCTCGAGGGGCTCGTCGCGCAGAATCTCCTAGCGAGCGGCGTGGAGCATCCCGTGACAGCGGTTTTGCTGAATTACCGCGCCTTTGACACGCTGATGGAGGTGGTCGTGCTGCTCGTCGCCATCATCGCGGTTTGGTCGGTGGAGCGCGGCGTCACCCGTGCGCCGGCTCCGGTCATGGGCGAGGTCTATGCGGGATTCGCCCGGCTCATCCTGCCGGCGGCGGTGATCGTGGGCGTCTATCTGCTCTGGGTCGGGGCAATCGCGCCGGGCGGCGCCTTCCAGGGCGGCGCGGTGCTCGCCGCCATAGGCCTGATCCTCCTGATCACCCGCGCCTATACGCCATTACCGGCGCATCGCGGTGCGGCGCGCATCGCCTTCGTGATCGGCACAGCGTTGTTTGCCGCCGTTGCGCTTTTCGTCGCCCAAGGCGGGCGCGCCACCTTCGAATACCCGGCTGCCTACGCAAAGAGCCTGATCCTGATCATCGAGGCGGTGGTCACGATCTCGATCGCCGCGACGCTTGCGGCCCTGTTCCATGGGCGTGAGCCGGTGGCAGTCACCGTGAGGGAGGCACGCGCATGAATCTCGACGCCACAATGCCCGACACGGGCGTGATCTTCGGTCTGGCCGGGATACTCGTCTTCGGCATCGGCCTGTTCGGGGCGCTGAGCCTGCGCGACAGCCTGCGGCGGGTGCTTGCGCTCAAGCTCTGCGGTGTCGGGGCGAGTTTCATCCTGATCGTCGCCGCCTGGCGCGGGCCGGGACTGGCAGCCGATCCGGTACCGCATGCCCTGGTGATTACCGGGATCGTCGTCATGGTCAGCGCCACTGCCGTTGCGCTCGCCCTGATCCGTCGCATTCACAGCCTGGAGAATGGCCGCGATGACTGAGATCGTTTCCCTCGACTGGCTCGCCCTGACCGTCTTCGTCCCGCTTCTTGGCGCCGTGCTGAGTTTTCTTGTGCCGCGCATCGCACCGCAGATCGGGCTGATGACCCTGGCCCTTGCAGGTTTGTGCGTCACAATGCTGGCATTGCAGGTGATCCCAGGCGGCCCGGTCATCGTCGCGCTCGGCGGCTGGGGCGCGCCGCTGGGGCTAGATCTGCGCGCGGACGGGCTCGCCATCATCATGCTGGGCATGAACGTCCTCGTTGGCGGCTTCGTCAGCCTCGGCGCGCTCGATACCTTCTCCGCCCGGCATGCGGGGGAGGAGAGCGCCCGGATGCGGCGCTATTTCTGGCCGCTCTGGCTGCTTTTGCTCTGCGGCCTCAACGGCGCCTACCTCTCGACGGACATCTTCAACCTCTATGTCATGATCGAGGTCATCGCGCTCGCCGCGATCGGGCTGACGGTGCTGACCGGACGGCTCGATGCCATGCGGGCGGGGCTCGAATACATGTTTGCAAGCATGCTCGGCGCGCTGCTTTTCCTGATGGCGGTGGGGCTTGCCTATCTCCAGGCGGGCCGGCTCGATTTCGCAGGGCTCGCAGTCCATGCCGGTGAGCCGGCCATGATGCTCGCCTTCGCACTGATGCTGGTCGGCCTTGCCCTGAAGACCGCCCTGTTCCCGCTGCATTTCTGGCTGCCGAACGCGCATGCTTCGGCGAGCGCGCCGGCGAGCGCGCTGCTCTCGGGGCTCGTTCTGAAGGCCTCGCTCTACATCCTCCTGCGCTTCTGGGTAGAGATTTTCGGCCCGGGCGAACGGATCGGCATGCTCGTGGGGGCGATGGGGACCGGGGCAATCATCTGGGGTTCGGTCCAGGCCCTGCGCACGCAGAGGCTGAAGCTGCTCGTGGCCTGGTCGACCGTCGCCCAGATCGGGCTGATCTGCGTCGCCTTCGCGCTCGCCGGCACGATCGGTGCGCAGACGGCCTGGCAGGGTGCGGTGCTCCTGATGGTCGCGCATGCGGTGGCGAAGGCCGCCATGTTCCTCGCCGCCGGGCGGATTGCGCAGGAGACCGGCCATGACCGGATCGCCGATCTCGACCGCAGCCATCTGCGCCCCACCCTGGCGCAATTCGCCTTCGCGCTCGCCGCAATCAGCCTGATCGGCCTGCCGCCGAGCGCGGGATTTGCCGGCAAATGGCTCCTGATGGAGGGCGCCATGCGTGCCGGCGCCTGGATCTGGGTGGTGGTGGCCATGGCGGGAACCCTGTTCAGCGTCGCTTATCTCAGCCGCCCGCTGATCGGCTTCCTGCGCTTTGATCGCGCGCCGGATCCGGTGGGGGAGCATCACGGCTGGGCCATCGCCGATGCACCGCCGCTGATGCTTGCCGTCATCGCGGTGATCTCGGGTCTCGTCGCCGTGCAGATTATCGGCGTGATCAGCATCGGCGCGCCGTTCGGGGCGGTGCCGTGAGCGCCGCAGCATGACCGCAACCACCTCAAGCTCAACCTCACCCCCCCTGACCGAGGCTCCTTCGATGGAATTCACGCTTCTGCCTCTGGCGATCCTTTTCACTTCGCTCGGCATCGTGCCGCTGCTCTTCGCCCTGCCGGAGCGCAGCGCGCGGCTGCGCACGACAATCAACCTCACCGCCGCCGCGATCAAGGTCGGGCTGGTGGCCTGGCTGAGCTGGCGCGTGTCGCAGGGGACGATCTACGGGGTCGGCTTCGAGGTGCTGCCCGGGCTCGCCTTCAAGCTCCAGGCGGATCCGCTGGCGATCCTGTTCATCGCGCTCTCCTCGATCCTGTGGCTGATCACGACGATCTACTCCGTCGGCTATCTCGAGAAAGGCCCGCATCGCGCGCGCTTCTTCGGCTTCTTCAGCCTCTGCGTGGCCGCGACGGTCGGCATCGCCATGGCGGGCAATCTGTTCACCTTCCTGCTCTTTTATGAGCTCCTGACGATTGCGACCTATCCACTCGTAATCCATCGCGGCACGGCGGAGGCTCTGCGGGCGGGGCGGATCTATCTGATCTATACGCTTGCGGGCGGGCTGGTTCTGCTGGTCGGAACGCTGTGGCTCTGGGTCATGGCGGGCGGCACTGATTTCGCCGCCGGAGGCATGATGGCCGATATCGCTGCGGCCTCGCCGGTCCAGGCAACAATGCTCTTCGTCGTGCTGATCGCCGGGCTCGGGGTGAAGGCGGCGCTCGTGCCCTTCCATGCCTGGCTGCCCATCGCCATGGTCGCGCCGGCCCCGGTTTCGGCGCTGCTGCACGCGGTGGCCGTAGTCAAGGCGGGGGCTTTCGGCATCATGCGGGTGGTCTACGAGGTGTTCGGCATCAATGTCGCCGTCGATCTCGGCGTCACCCTGCCGCTCGCGATCGCGGCCGGGATCACCATCATCTACGGTTCCCTGCGCGCCCTCACCCAGGACGATATCAAGAAGCGGCTCGCCTATTCGACCGTCTCGCAGGTCAGCTACATCACGCTCGGCGTCGCGCTCGCGAACCCGATCGCGGCAATCGGCGCGCTTGCCCACCTGATCCATCAGGGGCTGATGAAGATCACCATGTTCATGGCCGCGGGCAATCTCGCCGAAGGGCTCGGCGTCAAGACGGTGAGCGGGATGAACGGGGTCGGACGGCGCATGCCCGGCACCATGCTCGCCTTCACCCTCGCCGCGCTCGCCATGATCGGCCTGCCACCGCTCGCGGGCTTCGTCAGCAAGTGGTACCTCGCCAGCGGCGGGCTCGATGCCGGCCAGGGCTGGGTGATCGCGCTCCTGCTCGGCTCCAGCCTCCTCAACGCTGCCTATTTCCTGCCGATGCTGCACCGGGCCTGGTTCGTCGATGCCGGCGATGCGAGCGCCGCGCGCCCGGTCGGGCGGCGGATCGGCTGGATGTTGTCGGCGCCGCCACTCGTCACCGCCGCTCTGGTGCTGATCGCGGGCGGGCTCGCCAACGCGCCCTTCAGCCCGCTGGAATGGACCCGCTTCATCGTCGCCATCGAATATCGTGAGTAAGGACCGTATCGGGAGTGAAGATCATGTCGGATGTCATGCTGTATGCCGCCATTGCGGCCCCGCTCGCCCTCGCCGTGCTGACGCTCCTGCCTGCAGCGCGAGCGCTCGTCCTGCGGCTTGCGGTGATCGCGCCGCTGCCGGCGCTCGCACTTGCGCTGCTCGCCCCGCCCTCGAACCTGAGCGAGTCCTGGCTGATCATGGGCACGGTGATCGGGCTCAATTCGGTGAGCAAGATCTTCCTCGCCTTCACCGCGATCCTCTGGGCGGCGGCTGCGGCAACGGCGCGACGCTGGATGCGGGGCGATGTCCACGCGACAGGCTTCATCACCTGCTTCCTGCTCGCCATGACCGGCAATATCGGGCTGATCCTGGCGCAGGACGCGTTCAGCTTCTATGCCTTGTTCGCGCTGATGAGCTTTGCTTCGTTCGGGCTCGTCGTGCATGCGCGCAGCGACAAGGCCTATCGCGCCGGGCGGCTTTATATCGCCTTCGTCGTGGCCGGCGAGCTCGCGCTCTTTGCCGGGCTGCTGCTGGCCACCCGCGAGGCGGGTTCATCGCTGCTGGCGGATCTGCGCATGGCGGAGCTTTCGGGGCTGAGCGTTTCCCTGCTGATCGGCGGCTTCGCCGTCAAGCTCGGCATCATGCCCCTGCATTTCTGGCTGCCGCCGGCCCACGGGGCGGCACCGGTTCCCGCAAGTGCGGTGCTCTCGGGGGCGATGATCAAGGCGGGTCTGTTCGGCATGATCGCGACCCTGCCGCTTGGCCTCCACGCCTATCCCGACCATGCCACATTGATGCTTGCGGCGGGGCTCGTCACGATCTTCGCTGCAACGCTGATCGGTGTGCGCGAGGATAGTCCCAAGGCCGTGCTCGGCTTTTCCAGCGTGAGCCAGATGGGCATCGTCGCGCTGGCTCTTGGTGCCGGGTTGATGGCACCTACCGCCTGGCCGGCCCTGCTGCCCGTCGCGGTTTTTCTCGCCGCGCATCACGCACTGGCCAAGGGCGCGCTGTTTCTCGGCGCGGGCATGTTCGGCGCGATCAGCGCTCTGCGCGCGCGCCTGATCGTCATGCTCGCCCTTGCCCTGCCTGCCGCGGCGCTAGCGGGGCTCGTCGCCACGTCGGGAGCCCTCGGCAAGGAAGCGCTCAAGACTGCGCTGGAAGCCGGCTCCGCCGCGTGGCTGCCATGGCTGACCATCGCCCTGTCCCTGTCGGGCATCGCTACGACGCTGCTGATGGCGCGGTTCGGCTACACACTCTGGAAACAGGCTCCGCCGGCGCCGGAGTCGGTTCGCGCGCAGCCCGACGGCCTCGTCGTGCCCGTCCTCGGCCTTGTCGCGCTGTCAGCTCTCTTGCCGATGGCCTGGTCGCTGATTGCTCGCGAGGCGCGCTTTGCCGTGTTCGCCGACAAGCCCGCCGACCCGCTGCCAATCATTGCCGGTATGGTGATCGCGCTCGCCGCAGTCATCCGCGCCTACGCGCTCGAGGTCGGAACGAGCGCCTTCATCGGACAGATAGCCGCGCCTTTCGTTACCCTGCATGGGCGGATCGACGCGGCGGGCAGACGGCGTGCGCGCGATTTGCGCCGCGTCTCCCGCCGCATTCCGGTGATGCTGTCTCAGCGCGCCGAGAGCCTGCGACTAGGCCAGACGGCCATCGCTGCCCTCGTGCTCGCGGTCATCGCCGTCGGCATGTTCGAACTGCGTGCGGAGGAGGCTGCGGGTGTTGCGCCGGTGATCGAGACGCCGCTGCCGGAAGAATGACGCGATCCCCTCATTCGGCCTCCAGCTCACGGAGAAGAAAGCCGCCCGAATCTTATCGGGCGGCTTTTGGATCTGTCTTATGGTCCGCATCGGATCAGCGAATGTTCAGGCATGAAACAGCGAGATCCTCTGATCCTGCCGGCTGTTGCGCCGGGTCGCTGCGCCGCTTGTCTCGTTTTGCGCATACGCCGCGTACTCCTGGTGAGCGGCGCGGATTGCGAGGCGTTCGACATCCACGTCGAGCATCGCCCGCGACAGGCCGAGCATGGCGAGTTGGCGGTCGTTGAGCCGCTCCAGCACGCGGGTAATGGCGGCGATATCGCGCTCATGCCGCCAGTCGCGATAAAACGTGCCGAGCCGGTCCATGCTCTCCTGCACGAGTTGACGCATCAACCCGTCCTGATGGCGTGTGATCGGCGATTTCGCCCCTGACTGGTCAATGCGTGCCAGCATCGGACTTCTCCTTCTCCTGCGATTGTTCTCCCCCTTCAAACGGGCCGCATTCCGGTTTCATCCCCGCTGCGACGGGATGTCGTCATCGCAGCGGACTGAATTCGATTTCGACAATGCAGAAGGATGAAACCGCGCTCAGGACCGTTTGCGATCTGTCACTCGAACCCGGAGGCAGCCATGACCATTCGCGAAAACGTATCCACCCGCGAAGCCACGCGCGCGCCCGCCCTCGTCTCTATGCCGGCGTTTCGGGCACTACCGGCCCTGGCTGATCCGCGCACGCATCCGGTATTGCGCAGCCTGTCGGAGAAATCCGCCGCATCGGCTACGGGTACGACCGCCGCTATGCGCCATCTGCACGGTCGGGTCCGCGCCGGGCTCGACTCATGCCTGGATGCTCTGCCCACGATGCAGATGATCAGACGCGCCGCGCGCCGGGAGAGCTTGATATTCCTGCGCGATAACGGCTTTGAGCCGTTGGCGAGCCTGTTCGCGCTTTCGCCGCGTCTGGCCTGGGCGATCACCCTGCCCTTTGGGATGACGAGTCTGTTCGGGATCTTCATTTTCGGCATCGAGCTGGTTCTGATCTCCGCGCTCGGCCTGTTCTTCGCCTTTCTCGTCGCCAATGACGCGGCGCGGCGCTTGCAGGAGGGGGCGACGACCCGAAAGGGCGCGACGCGATCAACACCGCTGGTCCTCACCATACCGGATGCGCTGCCCGCGCCGGCCGAGAGGCCGCTCACACCGCTCTGTGTCGATAAAGCCGTTGCCGCGAGCCAGCCGGTCTCGGCAAACCGTGGGGAGACCTGATCATGGCGCAGGCCGGCCATCTGCCCGCAGGATCATATGGCGCCGACGGCCGTTCGCGCGCCCTCGTGCCGGTGCCCCGGGACAAGACTCCCGTTGATCGACGCGCGCCGCGCCGTCCGCGCGCCCTGGCTGCCGATGCGGCGATTTTTGTGGCAAGGATCACCTTCGGGCGTGGCTGGCGAACCATCGCCCGGCGCGGCGTGATCTGGTTTGCCGGGTTTCTCGTCGTCTATTTCGGCATCATCGGCACGTTGATGACGCGTATGGACGCCAATCCCGACTTCATGCCCCCCGCCGCCGTCGAAGGCGGCAGCCATGCCATGAACATGGCGATCGCCCTGGTTGATCGCGAGGTCAACCAGCATGGCTGGCTGCCCAACGACCCGTGGTTCATGCCGGGCGGCCTGCGCGACAACGCCCCGAATTTCCAGCTCGGCATCATCCAGGCGCTGGGGCGCTTTTCCTTCGAGATGGTGGATACGATCGGGCGGGCACGCGGCTCGTCGCGGGCGGATCCGGATCTTGAGCGCGCTGCCGGCTTTCTGCAATTCCCCGGCGATATCTGGCATATCGCATTCGAGAAGTCGCTGATGCCGACGGTGACGAGTGATCAGCAGTACCGCGCCGCCCTGCGTGCACTGACCTCCTACAACAACCGCGTGGCCCAGGGGCAGGCGATCTTCGAACGGCGCGCCGATGCGCTGGCCTCGACCCTGACGCGGATCGCCGATGATCTCGGTTCACAAACCGCGCAGCTCGAGCAGCACAGCCGCAGCGATCTGCTTTGGCTGATCGATTTCGAGGCGGATGACATCTTCTTCCGCAACAAGGGGGTGACCTACGCCTATTACCTGCTCCTGCGCGAGCTCGGCCGCGATTTCGAGATGCTGATCGCCGCGCGCGGGCTGTCGCATGTCTGGCAGCAGACGGTAATGACCCTGCGTTATGCCTCGCAACTCGATCCACCGATCGTGATGAACGCCCGCAGCGACGGGTTTCTCGCCAATCATCTTGTTTTGCAGGGCTTCTACATCAACCGCGCCGTGATCCAGCTCAACGAACTGGTGACGACGTTGAACTTCTGAATCCTGCGCCATGAGGAGGCACGCTCATGCAACCGATCCAGTTTCTGCGTATTCCGATGCCCGTTGTCGCACTCGGGGTATCGCTCGCCCTCATCGCCTATGCGATGCGCGCCGATCTCTATGCGGGACCCGGCATCGTCACCACACTGCTCGCCATGGCAGCGGTGTTCGTCGCGGCGAAGAGCGTGGCGCAGCCGCTGCGGCGCGACTGGCGCGACATGGCGGCGCTCGGCATCGCCATCGCGGTCGCCCCGCTCGTGTTGTCCCCTTTCATCGCCTTTCCGCTGACCGCGTATCTCGTGCATCTGATCTGCGGCATCCTGATCGGACTGCGGGCGCGGTTCGAGCTGCACGGCGATAACAGGTGAATGATGCGTCATCCCGCCGCATGCGTTTCTCGGAGCTTTCCGGGATGAAACCGCTCCACCGCCCGTTTGTGAGCGATATTGAGGCAATCCGGAGGAGGAGAGGCGGTGTCGCGGCAGGATTTGAGTGAGCAGATTACCGGACATGTCGCGAGTTTGCGCCGTTACGCCATGGTGCTGACGCGCAAACCGGACGAAGCCGAGGATCTCGTCCAGGATTGCCTGACCCGCGCCATAGCGGCAGCGGATCGCTGGCAGCCCGACAGCGATCTGCGCGCCTGGCTGTTTCGCATCATGCACAATGTCTTCATCGACAACGTGCGCAAGCAGCGTGTGCGTGACGCGGCCCGGCCCGTCATAGCCGAGCCGGCGGAGCCGCCGGCGCAACCCGTCAGAGTGGAGCTGCGCCAGGTGCTCGACGCCCTGCATGCCCTGCCGGAGCACTATCGCGAGCCCATCGTGCTCGTGGCTATCAACGAGATGACCTATGCGGATGCTGCGCGCGTCATCGACGTGCCGCTGGGCACTTTCATGTCCCGGCTGGCACGCGGACGCGAGGCGCTGCGGCGCGTCGTCGGAGGCGCGAAAGCCCCTCATCTCCGGCTGGTTTCCTGAGGAGGATCGCACAGATGATCGAAAAGACCACCAAGGATGACGTGAGCGACGAGGATATCCAACGTATCATCGACGGCACACTCGACCCCGAACGTCACGCCGAGATCGTCGCCCGCATCGCGCAGGATCCCGAGCGCCTCGAGCGTGTCGAGAGCATGATCGCGCACAATGCGGCGCTCAAGGAGGCCGCCGCCGCTCTGGCGCCGTACGAGAACGATCCGGCGGAAACCGATGCGCGAACGCGGGAACTGAGCGAGGCTCTGGCTGCCACCCTTGCCGAACGCGTTGAAACCGAGGCTTCAGCGCGGAAGAGTTGGCGCGCGCGCCTTGCGCCATACGCACGCAATACCGCCGCTGCCGCCATTCTCGTTGCTGCAGGCTGGTTCGGCCAATCCGCCTATGAGTATGCGAACGCCCCCTATCCGGGCTATGTAGCCGATGCGGCGGGCGCGCATCTCGTCTTCGCCGAGGATCAGCAATTCCCGGCGGAGTTTCGCGCCGAGGCTCTGGCGCTTGCAGCCAGCTGGTTTGAGGAGAAGATGGGGCATGCGGTGGCGCCGCCCGAACTCGACATCGTCGGACTGCAGCTCATCGGTGCCCGGTTGCTCGGCAACAAGGAAGGGCCCCTGGCGCAATACATCTACGAAGACGAGGGGGGGGAGCGTCTTTCACTCGTGGTCAAGGCGGCTGCGACCGACAGGCCGCGCGCGCCGAGCTACCGCGCCCTGCCTCAGGGCCGCGCCAGTTACTGGAGCGATCGGGGCCTCGAATACGCGCTGATCTCACGCTATGCGGACCGCGACCGGCACGCCTCCATCACCGAGGTCAGCCGGGCGCTTCTGGCGCAAAGGATCTGAAGCATCAGAAATACTCTGCCGTGCAGCGGAAGTCGTATGTGATGGTCCAGCCGTCCGGCTGGGCATCAAGGGCTTGCGCCGATGCCGGTCGAAGGTGCAAACGCCCGACCGCATGATCGGGGCCGGCAGTAATCTCGCCCATGTCGCCCAGGGAACTGGACATGCGAAATTGCTGGCCACGCATCGCGTGTGCGTCGATGAAGGAGAGGTCGACGCTGGAAACATCGCCAAAATCGACACTCTCTTCGGTCCCTTCGCCCCTGAATGCAAGTCGCAGGCGCATGCCTTCGGATTGCGCGTTCATGACGAAATCATCGGCCGAAAACCCGCACCGGGCTTCGACGACATGCGCGATCTCGGATCCCCAGCCGATCTGCCCGGCATCCTGCGCACTCGCCCCGGAGCCGATCGCGAAGACCAGCAAGACGCCCGGCAACAACCCGAGTCCAAAGCGTCTCATGAAGAGCCCCCCTTGATGCAGGCGAACTGCGCTTGCCACCCGACGTCCCGCGCAGCACCTTCCAAAACTCTTATATGCTCGATCGCCGCGACGCCCCGTTCGTTTGGAGGGGGCCGTTCCAGTGTGACGCAGAGCCGAGCGACTTCCTCGCGGCCGGGTCTCAGACCGAAACCCATTCATTCCCCGCGGCGATCCGTGCAGGCAATCTTTGAAACCTCGGGGAAATGCCGGCATGCTCTACGAACACGGATCTCCGGCTTTGTCGCGAGCCGGGGGAACGGGGTATTGTGCTCAGAAGGAACCATCA
Organism: Salinarimonas sp.; assembly: GCA_020832565.1. Lineage (GTDB taxonomy): Bacteria > Pseudomonadota > Alphaproteobacteria > Rhizobiales > Beijerinckiaceae > Saliniramus. The sequence goes on from JAFIEI010000025.1 coordinate 23,430, forward strand.
CTGACCCGCTCCGGTTGACGTTACCCGAATGAAGAGGTTGCAGATGGGCAATTTCAGAAAGAACTACCTTACCAAGCCAATTTTTCGCTGGGCCAAGGGGGCGATGCCGAGCCTCTCGAAAACCGAGCGGGAGGCCCTCAACGCAGGTGAGACCTGGTGGGATGCGCAGCTGTTTTCGGGCAATCCCGACTGGGGCATGCTGCGCGACGTGCCCGCCCCGGTCCTGAAGCCGGAGGAGCAGGCCTTTCTCGACGGGCCGTGCCGCGAGCTCTGCGCCATGATCGACGATTGGGCCATCAACCGGCTCGACGGCGACTTGTCTCCCGCCGTGTGGGAATTCATGCGCGAGCATCGCTTTTTCGGCATGATCATCGCGCGCGAATATGGCGGGCTCGGCTTTTCCGCCTTCGCCCATTCACAGGTGGTTCGGCGGATCTCCATGGTCTCCATCCCCGCCGCCGTGACGGTGATGGTGCCGAATTCGCTCGGCCCCGGCGAATTGCTGCACCTGTTCGGAACCGATGCGCAGAAGGATTACTGGCTGCCGCGTCTCGCCGATGGGAGCGAGCTGCCGGCATTCGGCCTGACCAGCGATTTTGCCGGATCGGATGCCGCCTCGATGCTCGATACCGGCATCGTCTGCCGCGAGATGCGCGACGGCGAGGAGGTGATCGGCATCAGGCTGAACTGGGCCAAGCGCTACATCACCCTCGCCCCGGTCTGCACCCTGATGGGGCTCGCCTTCAAGCTCTACGATCCCGACGGCCTGATCGGCGACGAACCGGAACCGGGGATCACCTGCGCCCTTGTTCCTGCGAATCTGGAGGGGGTCGAGATCGGACGCCGGCATATTCCCGCCGCGACTATGTTCCTCAACGGCCCGACCACGGGCAAGGACGTGTTCATCCCGCTCGACAACATCATCGGCGGTCCCGAATATGCGGGCAAGGGCTGGATCATGCTGATGAGCGCGCTGGCCGCGGGGCGCGGCATCTCCCTGCCCTCCCTCGCCTGTGCCGGTACGGCGGCGGCGGCGCATACCACCGGCGCCTATGCGCGTATTCGCAAGCAGTTCAAGTTGCCGATCGCCCGCTTCGGCGGGGTGCAGGAACCGCTCGCGCGCCTGGCCGCCGAAACCTACGCCATCGATGCCGCACGCCGACTGACCTGCGCAGGTCTCGACCAGGGCCGCGCGCTTGCCGTGATCTCCTCGTTGATGAAATACACCGCCACCGAGCGCATGCGCGCCGCTATCGATGATGCGATGGACGTGCATGCAGGCAAGGCAGTGGTCGACGGGCCGGGCAATTACCTGTCGGCGCACTATCGGGCGGTCCCGATCGGGATCACGGTCGAGGGTTCGAACATCGTCACCCGTTCGCTTATGGTCTTCGGCCAGGGTGCGATCCGCGCGCATCCGCATCTGCTCGACGAGATCCTCGCCCTCGAGAAGGGCCAGGCGGACGAGGCGCTGAGTGAATTCGACCAGCATTTCTGGCGCCATGTCGGCCATTCCCTGCGTACCTTCGGACGCAGTTTCGGGCGTGCACTGACCGGCGCGCGCTTCGCACCGGCTCCAGCAGGCGCCGGTCGCGCCGCGCCGATCTACCGCGAGCTGTCGCGCTGGTCGGCAGCCTATGCGCTGACCGCCGACCTCGCCTTCCTCACCATCGGTGGCGGGCTGAAGCGGATGGAGATGCTGTCGGGCCGCATGGCCGACATTCTGTGCGAAATGTATATCCTCTCTGCCGTTCTCAAGCGCTGGGAGGATGAGGGGCGCCACGACGCCGATTTCCCCCTTGTCGCCTACAATGCCCGTCGCAGCTTCGCGCGGATCGGTGAATTGCTCGACGGTGTGCTGGCAAATTTCCCCGCGCGCTGGGCTGCGCTCATCCTGCGTTTCGCCACCCAACCGGGCAGCCGTCCCCGCGCGCCCTCGGATGCGCTCGTGGCGACCTGCGCAAGCCTGATCAGTGAGCCCGGCGAGACCCGTGATCGCCTGCTGGGGGATTTCTTCGAGGGCGGCCACCATCCCGGCATCGCCGTACTGAACGAGGCGTTCAAACGCGTCATCGAGACCGAGCCCCTGCAGCAGAAGCTGCGCAAGATCGAGATGACACCACAGCAGGCCGTCGATGCAGGCCTTCTCAGCGCCGAGGAGAAGGCCGGCCTCGATGCCATGCAGGCGGCGGTCGCGCGGGCCATCGCAGTGGACGACTTCACGCAAGAGGAAATGGCGCAGTTGTTCCCCGGCGCTCCCGCCGCGCAAGAGCCCCGTCCCCGCGAGGAGGCTGCCGAATGAAAAGCACAAAATCCAATCATCGCGCCGTCTATCTCGTGGACGGGGCACGCACACCTTTCCTGAAGGCACGCGGCAAGCGCGGCCCCTTCACGCCGGTGGATCTGGCTGTACAATGCGGGCGTCCGTTGCTCGCGCGCCAGCCTATCGCGCCCGATGCCTATGACATGGTGATTCTGGGCTGCGTCAACGTCATCGCCGACGAGATGAATCCGGCCCGCGTGGCAGCCTTGCGGCTCGGCATGGGCGAGCGGATGGTCGCCTTCACCGTGCAGATCAATTGCGGCTCGGGCATGCAGTCGATCGATACGGCCTGGCGCTATATCCGCGAGGGCGGCGCCGATCTGATCCTCGCCGGCGGTACCGACGCGCTCAGCCATGCCCCGCTGGTGCTCGGTGAGGAAGCCGTCGGCTGGCTGTCGGGAATGCAGCGCGCATCCGGCCCGGTCGCGACGGCGCGTGCGGCGGTGAATATCCGCCCGGGTGATCTGAAGCCGGTTGTCGGCCTCGAGCGCGGCCTCACCGATCCGATCACGGATCTCGGCATGGGCCAGACCGCCGAAATCCTTGCGCATCGCTTCGGCATCGATCGCAGCATGGCGGATGCCTACGCCCTCGATAGCCACAAGCGTCTGGCCCGCGCGCAGGAGGACGGCACGCTGGTAGAGGAGGTGATGCCGGCCTTCGATCGCGACGGCAATGTCTACGAGAAGGATGACGGCGTGCGGGCCGACGGTACGATCGAATCGCTGGCCAAGCTGAAACCCGCCTTCGAACGCCCCTACGGCAAGGTGACGCCGGGCAATGCATCCCAGATCACCGATGGCGCCTCTTGGACAATACTCGCCTCCGAGGAGGCGGTGGAGCGCCACGGGCTGACACCGCTGGCGCGGATTATCGACAGTGAGTGGGCCGCGCTCGACCCCGCCGTGATGGGCCTCGGGCCCGTAATGTCGGCCACGCCGATGCTCATGCGTAACGCAATGTCTTGCGATGCGGTCGATCTGTGGGAGCTGAACGAGGCCTTCGCCGCCCAGGTGCTGGCCTGCCTGGCCGCCTGGCGCGACGAGGATTTCTGCCGCAAGGCACTCGGCCTGGACAGCGCCTTCGGCGCCGTCGCGCGCGAGAAGCTGAATGTCGACGGCGGCGCGATCTCACTGGGCCATCCGGTCGGTACGAGCGGAAACCGGATCGTGCTGCATCTGGCCAATGCCCTGCGCCGGCGCGGAGGCAAACGTGGCGTCGCCACCGAGTGCATCGGCGGCGGACAGGGCGGTGCGATGTTGCTGGAGGTGGCGTGATGTCCCGTTACGAGCTTTCCGACATTCTCGACACCAACCGCCTCGAACTCGGCCCGGCCGGCGAGGCCCGTGGCAGCGGACATTGGCGCTATGCGATGGACGAGGACAGGCTCGGCTGGCTGGTGCTCGATTGCCGTGACAAACGGGTCAACACCATATCGCAGGCGGTCTTTCGTGAACTCGCCGAGCAGCTCGACAAGGTCGAGCAGGACCTGCCCAAGGCGCTGGTGATCCGCTCGGCCAAGCCGGCGGGTTTCGCCGCCGGTGCCGATATCGCCATGCTGTCGGAGGCGGGATCAGACGATTTCGAAACGCTACTGGGCGAAGCCCATGGCGTGCTTGATCGGCTGGAGGGGCTGTCATGCCCGACCATTGCCGTCGTGCATGGCCCGGCCCTCGGCGCCGGCTACGAAATCGCGCTTGCCTGCGACTGGCGCGTGGCCATCGATGGAGCGACCTTCGGCCTTCCCGAAGTGCGCCTCGGCCTGCATCCGGGGCTGGGCGGCACCTTCCGCCTGCCGCGCCTGATCGACCCGCTCGCGGCCATGACGCTGATGTTGACGGGTTCCTCCGCTCATACGCGCAAGGCGAAGAAGCTCGGCATCGCCGATCTCGTGACCTTGGAACGGCACCTTCCGGCAGCGATTGCCGCGGTCCTGCGCGGTGACGTGAAACGGAAAAACGGCAGTTTCAAGCAACGCGCCTTCGAACTGGCCGCCGCGCGCAACCTCGCCGCCGGGCGCATGCGCCGGGAGACGCAGGCGAAGGCCCCCAAGGAGCATTATCCGGCACCGCATGCCCTGATCGATCTCTGGGCAGAGCATGGAGGCGATACCAAGGCGATGCAGAAGGCCGAAATCGCCTCCTTCGCCCGGCTTTTGCAATCCACCACCTGCCGCAATCTTCTGCGGGTCTTCTCCCTGCGCCAGACGCTCAAGGACGCGGCGAAAGGCGCGGACGGGATCAAGACCGTGCATGTCGTAGGCGCCGGTATCATGGGGGCGGAGATCGCCGGCTGGGTGGCGCGGCAGGGCAAGCGGGTGACCCTGAGTGACCCCGACAAGGCGGCCCTCGGTCGCGCGGTCGCGACCGCCCGCGCCATCTGCGAGGACGGGCACCTGAACAGTCTCGAAACACGCGACGCGCTCGACCGGCTGATGCCGGATCCGTTCGGCTATGGCGCGGCCCGGGCCGATCTCGTCATCGAGGCCGGCCCCGAGAAACCCGAGATCAAGCAGAAGATCTTCGCCGATCTCGCTGCCACGATGAAGACGGGGGCGATCCTCGCGACCAACACCTCCAGCCTGCAGCTGGAGCGTTTCGTCGATCGGGTTCCGGCCAAGGCGCGTTTCGCGGGCCTGCATTTCTTCAATCCGGTACGCAAGGTGCCTCTTGTCGAGGTGATCAGCCATTCGCGTACCGACAAGCAGACGCGCGAACGGTTGCTGGCCTTCTGCGACGGGATCGGGCGGCTGCCGGTGGCACTGAAGGATTCGCCCGGCTTCCTCGTCAATCGCGCCCTGATGCCGTATCTGATGGAGGCGCTGCTTCTGATGGAGGAAGGCGTCGACAAGGAAGTGATCGACACGGCCGCGACGCGCTTCGGCATGCCGATGGGGCCGATTGTGCTGGCCGACCAGGTCGGTCTCGACATCTGCCTCGACGTGGCCCAGAGCATGCAGGAGGCCCTGCCGGAATCGATCGCCACGATCCCGGCGCGCCTGCGCGAGAAGGTCGAGGCGGGTGAGACCGGTCGCAAGGCCGGGCGCGGTTTCTACGACTGGTCGGAGGGTACGCCCAAACCCGCTTCCGACGCGTCCCCGCCCGAGGATATCGAGGACCGCCTGATCCTGCCGATGATAGATGCCTGCGCGTCATGCCTGCGGCTCGGCATCGTCGGCTCCGAGGAGGAGACCGATGCCGCGATGATCTTCGCCACCGGCTTCGCTCCGTTCCGGGGCGGCCCGATGCATTATGCCCGCACACGCGGGCACGCGGAGATCGCGACTGCGCTGGAGCGCCTGAAGGGGCGTCACGGGGAACGCTTCACCCCAGATCCGTATTGGCGCAACGGACACTGACATGGTCGAGCGCCTGGATGATCCCGAGGCGGTCGTGGACCGGATCCTCGCTCTGAAGGGGCACGACCTGCGCGTCGCGCTGCCGCTCGGCCTCGGCAAGCCGGTCGATCTGATCAACGCCCTCACCCGGCGCGCCGTCGCGGATCCGGCGATCTCGCTGCAGATCTTCACGGCACTGACCCTCGAGCGGCCTGAGCCGGGAAGCGATATGGAGAAGCGCTTTCTGGAGCCGGCGCTGGACCGGCTGTTCGGGCACTATCCGCCGCTCGACTACGCCCGCATGCAGCATGAGGGTAGCCTGCCGGCCAATATCAGGGTGAGCGAGTTCTTCTTCCAGGCGCCGAACTGGACGGGCGTCGCGCATGCCCAGCAGAATTATATCAGCGCCAATTACACCCATGCCCTCGATGTTCTCCTGAGCCGGCGGCCCAACCTGGTGATGCAGCTTCTCGCCGCAGAGGATGATGCGCTCAGCCTCTCGTGCAATACCGACATCACCGCGGATCTGCTCGCGCGCCGGCGCGCCGGGGATGCGGATTTCGCCTTCATTGCCATGGTCCATCCCGAATTGCCCTTCATGCCCGGCAGCGGCAAAGTGGCCATTGAGGAAATCGACCTGCTCGTGGACGAGACCGCACCGGGGCACGATCTGTTTTCGGTCGTCAAGCAACCGGTTTCGCTGGAGGACCAGGCTATCGGCCTGCACGTCTCGCGCCTCGTGCGTGACGGGGGAACCCTGCAGATCGGCATCGGCCAGGTCGGTGATGCGCTGGCCAACGCGCTGATCCTGCGTCACCGCGGCGAGATCAATGCGATCTGGCGGGACTGTCCCTTCCGGCGTTCCGGGACCTTCGCCGAGACGGGGCCTTTCGAGAACGGGCTCTACGGCGTCACGGAGATGCTGGTCGACGGCCTGCTCGCGTTGTTCGAGGAGGGCATCATCACGCGCGAGGCGCAAGGCGCGCTGATCCATGCCGGATTCTTCCTCGACAGCCGGGATTTCTACGCCCGCCTGAGCGCATTGCCCCGCGAGAAGCGCGCGCAGATTTCCATGATGCCGGTCTCGTTCACCAACAGCCTCTATGGCGACGAAACCGCAAGGCGCGCCGCGCGCCGCGATGCCCGGTTCGTCAATTCCGCGATGATGGTCACCGCCCTCGGTGCGGTCGTTTCCGACGGGACCGAGGACGGGCAGGTGGTCAGCGGTGTGGGTGGTCAGTTCAACTTCGTCGAACAGGCCTTCGCCCTCGACGGCGCGAGGGCCGTCATCACCCTGCCCGCGACCCGCGAGAGCGGCGGCGAGGTGACCTCCAACATCGTCTGGTCCTACGGCCACGTCACCATCCCGCGCCATTTGCGCGATATCGTGGTGACCCAGTACGGCATCGCCGACCTGCGCGGCAGGAGCGACGCGCAGGTGATCGCGGCCCTGATCGCAATCGCCGACGCCCGCTTTCAGCCGATGCTGGAACGCGAGGCGAAAGAGGCCGGCAAGCTGCCGCAGGATTACCGCATCCCCGAGCACGCCCGCGCGAACACGCCGGAGCGGCTCGAATCCTGGCTGTTTGCCCATGCGCAAAAGCTTCCGGCCTTCCCCTTCGGGACGGATTTCACCCTCGTCGAGCGCCGTCTGTTGCCGGCCCTTTCGGCGCTGAAATCCGCCAGTGCAAGGCGCCGGGATCTTGTCGGCCTCCTCTGGCACGGGATGCGAAGCCATCCCGTCGAGGGCGAAGACGCAGCCCTGCGCCGGATGGGCCTCGATGCGCCGTGGGGACTGCGTGAACGTCTCTCGGCCCTGGCCCTGCGCGCCGCCCTGCGCCGGACGCACCGGCGCTACGCGGCCCTGTTCGCGCCGGGATGAACTTCGCACTCTGCGGTGAGCGCGGGGAAGTCGCCAGCGCATCAAACATGCAGAACAATCCGTCGGGGGCAAGCTGCACCACGAATTACAGCCATCCAGCAGATTTCTTTCACAAGCTTCAAGCCCACTTCCTCCTCGGTGCGCGACCCCTAGATCAACATCTTCCGGGGATCGGAGAGGAGTGCCGTGAGATGCACGGTGAAACGGGCCGCATCGGCGCCGTTGATGACGCGGTGATCGTAGCTGAGATCGAGGGGCACCATCGGCACCGGGCGCGGTGTGTCGCCGTCCCAGACCGTGACGGTCTCGGTGCGCGTAATGCCGAGGATCGCCACTTCCGGCGGATTGACGATGGGGGTGAAACCGATCCCGCCGATCCCGCCGAGGCTGGTGATCGTCATCGATGCGCCGCCCATCGCGTCCGGGCCGAGCTTTCGTGATTGCGCCCGCGCGGCCAGATCGGTGATCTCGGAGGCGATCTGCCACAAGCCCTTACGGTCCGCATCCCGAATGACCGGGACCATCAGCCCGTGCGGGGTATCCACCGCGATTCCGATATGCACGTAATCCTTGAGAACGAGGCTTTCGCCATCCGCGGTCAGCGAGGCGTTGAACCGGGGAAACGCGCGCAGGCAGCGTGCGAGTGCCGCGACGTGGAAGCCCAGCGCGGTCAGCTTGATTCCGCGTGCCGACGCCTCGTCCCTGAGGCTGCGGCGCAGCGCCTCGATAGCGGTGACATCGGCGCGGTCGTGATGCGTGACCTGCGGGATCAGCGCATTGGCTGCGCCGAGATTGGCGGCGGCGACGCGCGCGATGCGGCCGGTAGGTTCCGTGCTCACCGGGCCATAGGCGGCGTGATCGACCTCCCAATAGGCCGTATTGCTTGCCGGTGAAGGCACCGCCGCCGATGCACCGTCTGCCCGGCCATCACCCGCGATATCCTCACGCGCCATGGTCGTGCGGCCGAGCGCACGCGCGCGCTCCTCCAGATCGACTCCCTGCTCGCGGGCCATGCGCCGGACGGACGGTGCAGCAATGATCTCAGACATCCCGATATCCCCTACCAGCTCGCCGAAATGTATTGGGTTTCCATGAATTCGAGCATGCCTTCATGCCCGCCCTCACGCCCGAGCCCTGATTGCCGGGTGCCGCCGAACGGCGCCGCCGGGTCGCTGACAAGGCCGCGATTGAGCCCGACCATGCCGTATTCGAGACGCTCGCAGACCTGCAGGGCGCGTTTGAAATCCCCGGAGAAGACATAGGCGACGAGCCCGTATTCGGTGGCATTGGCGCGTCGGATGGCGTCTTCCTGGTCATGGAATGTCTGGATCGCGGCGACGGGCCCGAAAATCTCGTCATGCACGCAATCCGCATTTTCCGGCACGTTCGAGAGCACGGTCGGCGGATAGTAAAAGCCCTTGCCCGCCGGGACTTCCCCGCCGCATTCCACCCGCGCGCCCTTTGCCACGGCATCGGCGACGAAAGCTGCGACCTTGTCGCGGGTATCGGCATTGACCAGCGGCCCGACATCAACGCCCGGATCGGTGCCGTCGCCGACCTTGAGGGCGGCCATGCGGGCGGTGAGGCGGCGGGTGAATTCAGGGGCGACATCCGCGTGCACATAGATGCGGTTGGCCGCCGTGCAGGCCTCACCGAGATTGCGCATCTTCGCCAGCATGGTGCCCTCGACGGCAATGTCGAGATCGGCATCCTCGAAGACGATGCAGGGTGCATTGCCGCCAAGCTCCATGGCCGGTTTGAGCACCTGGTCAGCGGCGGATTTCAGGAGCCTGCGCCCCACCGCCGTCGAGCCGGTGAAACTCACCACCCGCACGCGCGGATCGTGCAGCATGTGATCGACGAGCGCGCCGGTGCGTTTCGAGGGCAGCACGTTGACGAGCCCCTTCGGCACGCCCGCCTCTTCCAGAAGTGGCATCAGCGCCAGCATGGTCAGCGGCGTTTCCGAGGCGGGCTTGATGATCATGCCGCAACCCGCCGCGAGGGCGGGGGCGATCTTGCGCGTGCCCATCGCCGCCGGATAGTTCCACGGCGTGATCAAGACGGCGAGGCCAGCCGGCTTGTGCTGCACGATGATGCGCGCACCCGATGCCGGCGCATGCGTGATCAGCCCGTCGGCGCGCACCGCCTCTTCGGCGAACCAGCGAAAGAACTCGGCGGCATAGGCGGCCTCGCCCATGGCATCGGCGCGGGCCTTGCCGTTCTCCAGCGTGATCAGCCGGGCGAAATCCTCGAGCCGGGCAGTCATCAGCTCGAAGGCGCGGCGCAGGACCTCGGAGCGCGCCCGCGGCGTGCGCGCCGCCCATTCGGCCATCGCGGCTTCTGCGGCGTCGAGGGCGGCATCGGCGTGGTTTGTATCGGCGGAGGCGACGGAAGCCAGAACGGCTTCGGTTGCCGGGTTGATGACGTCGAAGCGCTCGCGTGTCGTGCGCCAGCTGCCGTCGATATAGAGATCGGTGTAATCCATCATGGCCTCAAGGGTTCAGAACAGGTGGCGCAGGGGTTCGCGCATGCGGCTGGCGAAGGCATCGAGAAGGGCGATCGCGGCAGGGCCGTCCATCTGCCCGGCGCTGCATTCGAGAATGATCTCCAATGCGCTGCCGCGTTGCGTGATCGTGAGAACCGGCAACGCCTCCGCGCCGATCGCGACGGTTTCGATGGCCGTTCCCCGCAGGTCGCGCACGCGCAGGACCGGCGCGTCGTCGCTCGCGGTCACGGCGGAAAGCCGGCGTGCGCGGGGTACGCGATAGGCGCGCATCGCGCCGAAGCGCTCCACCGCGACCACCGTTTCGCCATGACCGAGGCTGGCCCCTGCGAGCCCGGCGAGCAGCGCATCCGCATCGGCGAGCCCCTGCGCATCGGCGGCCCAGCGCGCGAATTCGGCGAAGCCGTCCTGCGGGCAGGCAGCGCGAAGCCGCATGGACGCGGATGGCGCAGGCGATGCGGCCTCGGGCAGCAGGCTGCGCAGGGTTTCCAGATCGCGCATGTGATAGGGCTGTGGGTGCCCTGCGCGCGCCAGACGCGCCAGATCGAGCCCTTCCTCACGGGCGATGCGCCGCAGCTTGGGGGAGGCGAGAATGCGGCCAGGTGCCGATGGCGGCTCGATCGAAGCCTTGGATGTGGTTTCGGTGGCGGGAGGCGATGCGGGCGGGATCGCAGGCTCCGGCACTGCCCGAGCCGGTTCATGCGATCGCGGGGTATCGTCATCGGGAGCATCAGCCGTCTCGGATATCCGTGCGATCACCTTCCCGACGGGGACCTCGTCGCCCTCGCCGGCCGTGACATGCGTGAGGAAACCGTCGGCCTGCGCCTCGATCTCCATCGTCGCCTTGTCGGTCTCGACCTCGAACAGGAGATCGCCGCGCGTGATCTTCTCGCCCGCTTGCTTCAGCCATTGGACGAGACGCCCCGTATCCTGCGTCATGCCGAGTTGCGGCATCGTCACCTCATGCGGCATGGATCAGCTCCCCGGCGCATAGCTTGCGCGCCTGCTCCACCACCCGCTCCGGGGTGGGGACTGTCAGATCCTCCAGGGCCGGGCTGAAGGGCACGGGCACGTCCATCGCGCCCATGCGCAAGACCGGCGCATCGAGATGGTAGAAGGCCTTTTCGTTGAGCCGCGATGCGATTTCGGCGGTGACGCCGTAGCTCTGATGGCCTTCATCGATCACGATCGCACGGCTGGTCTTGCGCACGCTCGCAAGCAGGCTCGCCTCGTCCAGCGGCACGATCGTGCGCGGATCGATGACTTCCGCCTCGATTCCCTCGCCGGCCAGAATAGCGGCTGCCTTCTCCGCGACCTGCACCATCGAGGATGTGGCGATCAGGGTGATGTCGCGCCCCGCGCGCTTGATATGGGCCTCGCCGAAGGTGATCAGATATTCGTCCTCCGGCACCGGCGCCTTGTCCTGATACATCAGCTTGTCTTCGAAGATGACGACCGGGTTGTTGTCGCGGATCGCCGTCTTCATCAGGCCCTTGGCCTCATAGGCGGATGACGGCAAAGCCACCTTCAGCCCGGGAATATGCGCCACCAACGCCTGCAGCGACTGGCTGTGCTGGGCGGCGGAGCGGCGGGTGGCGCCGAGATTGGTGCGCAACACCATCGGCACCGTCAGCTTGCCGCCGGACATGTAGTGCTGCTTGGCAGCCTGATTGCACAGCTGATCCATGACCAGATAGAGAAAGTCGCCGAACATCAGATCGACGATCGGGCGGCCTCCGGTCATCGCCGCGCCGACGGCCATGCCGACGAATCCGGGTTCGGAAATCGGGGTGTCGATCACGCGCTGCGTGCCGAATTCCTCGACCAGGCCGGAGAGAACCTTGAAGGGCGTGCCGGCCTCGGCCACGTCCTCGCCCATCAGGAATACGGTCGGGTCGCGGCGCATTTCCTCGGCGATGGCCTCGTTCACGGCCTGGGACAGGGTAATCTCGCGCATCGTTGCCTCCTCAATCCGCATAGACATGCATGTCGACCTCGGACGCGTCCGGATAGGGCGCGGCCTCGGCATAGGACACCGCCTCGGCAGCATCCTTGACGATCTCGGCATTCATCGCCTCGATCTCGTCCTCGCTGGCGATGCCCTCAGTGACGAGCCAGGCGCGGAAGCGGATGATGGGGTCGCGATTCTCCTTCCAGTCCTTCTCCTCATCCTTTGAGCGGTAGTATTCGCGGTTGATGTCCCCGACATGGTGGCCGTGATAACGGTAGGTCATCAGCTCCATGAAGAACGGCCCTTCGCCCCTGCGGGCGCGCTCGACCAGGCGCCGGGTCAGGGCGTTCACGGCGAGCACGTCCTGCCCGTCGACCTGATGCGCCTCGATGCCGAACGCCTCCGCCCGCGCGGTGATGGAGCCTGCCGCGATCTCCTCGGTGCGGGTATATTCGGAATAGCCGTTGTTCTCGCAGGCATAGATCACCGGCAGCTTCCACAGCGCCGCCATGTTCATGACCTCGTACATCAGCCCCTGCGCCGTGGCGCCGTCGCCGAAGAAGCAGACGGTGACATCGTCCGATCCCTGGAGCTTCGCGCGCAGGGCGGAGCCGGTGGCGATGCCCATCGAGCCGCCGACGATGGCATTGGCGCCGAGATTGCCGTGGCTCTGGTCGGCGATATGCATCGAGCCGCCCTTACCCCGGCAATATCCTTCTTCCTTGCCCAGAAGCTCGCAGAACATCTCCTTGAATTCCGCGCCCTTGGCCACGCAATGGCCGTGCCCGCGATGGGTCGAGGTGATGCGGTCCTCGTCGGTCAGCGCCTCGCAGATACCGACTGCAATCGCTTCCTCGCCGGAATACATATGCGTCAGGCCGGGCATCTTGGCCGAGAGATACAGCTGGTTGGCATTGTCCTCGAAGGTGCGGATGCGCACCATCTGGCGATACATCCGCAGGTAATCCTCGGCATTCGTTTTTGGTTCGGCGTCAGCCATGGCGATCATCCTGTGGGGGATTGATTTCAGTAGCGATTGGCGATGGGCAGGTCTTCGGCCGGGAACAGGCTGATCACCTCGCAGCCCGTATCGGTGACCACCACCTCTTCCTCGATCCGGGCGGCGGAATAGCCGTCGGCGGCCGGGCAATAGGTCTCCAGCGCGAAGACCATGCCGGTCTGGATCTCCATGGGGTGATCCATGCTGACCGCGCGGGAAATGATCGGGCGTTCATGCAGGGCAAGACCCAGCCCGTGGCCGAATTGCAGGCCGAAGGCGGCATCCTCGTTGGGGAAGCCGAATTCCTCGGCCTTGGGCCAGACCGCCGCGACCTTGTCCGTGCTCACGCCGGGCTTGATCATGGCGATCGAGGCGTCGATCCATTCGCGCGCCTTCACATAGGCGTCGTTCTGCGCCGGTGTGGCGCGACCGATATTGAAGGTGCGGTAGTAGCAGGTGCGATAGCCCTGATAGCTTTGCAGGATGTCGAAGAAGGCCTGGTCGCCGGGGCGGAAATAGCGATCGGTGAAATTGTGCGGATGCGGGTTGCAGCGCTCGCCGGATATCGCGTTGATCGCCTCGACATCGTCGCTGCCCATCTCGTAGAGCATCTTGTTGGCCAGGGCGACGATGTCGTTCTCGCGAATGCCCGGCTTCAGCTCCTCGTAGATCATGTGATAGACGCCGTCGACCATGCTGGCCGCCTGGGTCAGGAGCTGGATCTCGTCCCAGTTCTTGATCTCGCGCGCCGCCAGCATGATCTGCTGGCCGTCGACGACATCGAGCCCTTCTTCCTGAAGCGCGTGGAACATGGCGGTCTCTGCGTAATCGACGCCCACCGGCATGTTCGCCATGCCGGCATCCCGGATCAGGCCGGCGATCTCGCGGGCATATTTGCGCATCAGGCCGAATTCCGGCGGGATGGTGCCGCGCATGCCGACCACGCCGGCGCGGCAATGATCCGGCACGAGCCAGTCGGAGAATTTCTTGTGATGCATGGCGGCGGAGCCGAAATCCCACACATAGGGCGCGTCGTCGCCGGTCAGCAGGCAGAAGCGACACATCTTGTCGCGTTCCCATTCTCCGATCTTGGTGGCGCTGACATAGCGGATATTGTTGACGTCGAAGAGCAGCAGCGTGCCCGCTTTCGAGGCCTGCAGGGCCTGGCGGGTGCGCGCGAGCCGGTATCGGCGCAGGCGGTCATGGTCGATGCGGCGCTCGAAATCGACGGATGTATGCCCCCAGGCGGGAAGGCGTCCTTCCCATTTCCAGTGCGGTTCGAGATCCTGAGGGGTCAGGAGATTGGGTAAAAGAGCGCGTGACATGAGACAGATCCTCAGCGTCGGCGGGACGGGCCGCCGGTATCGGGTGATCGTTTTTCGAAAATCGCGATGGGGGCCGATAGCGGCCCGCGAAGCTCACTGAGTAATGAGGCTCACTGCATGATCATGCCGCCATCGATCATGATCAGCTGGCCGGTCATGTAGTCGCTGTCGCTGGAACACAGAAACGCGGCGGTGCCCTGCACGTCTTCCGGGTAGCTGTAGCGCTTCATGGTGATCATGGTGCTGGCCAGATGATCCATGGACTGGCCTTCCTTCTCGAACATGCCGATCTTGACCAGATCCTTGTCGAGCTGTTCCCACAATTCCGTGCGCACCACGCCCGGCCCGTAGCCGTTGACGGTGATCTTGTGCTCCCAGAGCGCCTTGGCGCCGCCGATGATCATGGCGAGCACCGCGTATTTCGAGCAGGAATAGGGTATCACGTCGAGAAAGGCCGTGCGCGAGACGATCGAGCCGACGGGAATGATCTTGTAGGGATGGTCCGGCATCGGCCCCTGGGCGATCATCGCGCGTGCAGCCTCCTGCATGCCCAGAAGAACGCCCTTGGCGTTTATGTCCATGATCATGTCCCAGTTGTCTTCATCGATATCCATGAACATGCGCGGCTTGTTCACGCCGGCATTGAGCAGGGCCACGTTGATCGAGCCGAAGGCCTCGACGCAGGCTTCCACCGCCGCCGCGTTCTCGGCGCGCGAGGTGACGTCTAGCTTGACCGCGACCGCCTTGCCGTTGCCGGCGGCGTTGATCTCGTCGGCCACCGCTGCAACGCCCTCAACATTGACGTCGCCAAGGCAGAGATTGGCGCCCTGGGCGGCAAAATGGCGTGCATTCTGTGCGCCCATGCCCTGTGCGGCGCCTGTGATCAGGATGTTCTTGCCCTTCAGGCGGGTGGAATCCATGGCGTCCTCCTGGAGATTTTCGTTTGTTGGAGGGCCTCTTCGGCCCTTGATTGTGCACGCTGCAAGGCCTCGCGCGGCTTGGTGATGCCGCGCAGCATGTCGTGCATTTCCTGGCCGCAGATCTCGATGATCGCGGCGATTTCGGGGATTGGCGGGCGCGGCCAGTATTGCAGTTCGTCGCGCAGCGACATGGCGTCGACGGCCTCGAAGATCGGCGACAGGCCGCGCACCTCCGGATCGGCGCCGACCGAGTAACGCGGCGCCGTGCGGCTGCCGTTCAGGACATATAGCTTCTGCGCCTCCGGCGAGGTGAAGGCGATCAGCGCCTCGGCGGCGGCGGCGCGGCGTTCCGGCGCGATATTGGCGGGAATGCCCATCACGTAGCCTCCGACGGGCGCCACTGGCTGCCCTATCGGGCCGGAAGGATGCGGCAGATAGCCGGTATTGCCGTTGGCCGGCGATTCCGGATCACGCTCGAAATAGGGGGCGAGCAGCGTATAGCCGTAGGCCATCGGTATCTTGCCGGCAGCATAGGGACGAATGCGCTCGTACCAGGACATCGAGAGGATGTCGGGGGGCGAATATTCGAGCAGCGCGAGCAGGTATTCGCACGCTTCCAGGCCGAGCGGCGTATCGATCGTCGGCACGATATCGCCGCGCGCGGCGGTATCGGCGGCGAAGCCGCCGGCAATCGGATCGAGATTGACGATGGGCTGGCCGAAATCGGCGCAGGTCATCAGGAACTGATGGCCGAGCGCCGTGCCGCGCGCTGCGTTCCAGGCAATGCCGTAGCGGCCCTGATGAGGCGCATGGAAGTGCCGGGCGGCTTCGAGCAGGGCGGCGGTCGTGTGCGGCGGCTCGAGGCCCGCTTCCGCGAACAGGTCCGTGCGATAGAACAGCAGCTCCGGCGTGGTCTGGCTCGGCACGCCGTAAGGCCGCCCGCCCCAATGCGCCGCCATCCAGCCCGCCGTATGAAAGTCCGGCGGATCGAGCCGCGCGGGGTCGAGGCAGGCATCGAGCGGTTCCAGCACGCCGTTTTCCGCGAACTCGCCGATCCAGGGCAGATCGACGGCGATGATGTCGTATTTGCTGACGCGGCGCTCGGCATTGCGCAGGGCTTCCGCGCGCAGGCGATCGATCGAGAAGGCGCGCTGGCTGATATTGGTGCCGATGATCTGCTCGAACTGGCGCTTGAGATTTTCCATGACCATGAAGGTCGGGTCGCTATGCACCAGGATGCGCAGCCCGCCCCCCAGCTGCAGCGGCTCCGGCAGGACCGGCGGTGGTGCTATAGTCTGGCTGGTCGGCATGTAAGAGGCGCCGAAATAATACTCGCTTCCGGCTTCGGGGCCGATACCCCGGATTTCGGTGCAAAGCCGCATCATCCGGTCAGTTAGCTGGCGCCAGTTATTCATCAGCCGGATCGTGGGATGCAACGAGAACGACTTCCCGGAGCGCGTTCGCGCGCGCTGTTCGACCAACCCGGCATCGAGCAGTTCAGCCAGTTTGCGCCGCGCTGTGGCGTAGGGGACACCGGAGGCTGCGATCAGCATCGTCGCCGTCACGGTCTTGCCGCCCAGATGCGCCTTCAGGAGCGCCATCACCATATTCAGATGCGGATTCGGCTCGCCGACCTCGAGCGCGGTGTCGATCTCGTTTGTCAGCGCTTCCAGAAAACCCAGCGCCGCAGGCAGGGCCGTCGGCCCGGAACCTGCAACCACCTCGTGGGTGGCGACGGACTTGATGAATCCGTCTTTCTGGATATTTTCCATCTTCACGTCTTTGGTCTTTCCGTGAAATCCGGGCGGCATGGCCGGCGGGCGACGAGTCTTCATCGGCGATATCCTCAGATTGTCCAGAACGGCCATTCGATCATAGGTCGAAAATATTCAAAATGATCTCAAATATATTCATTTTGAATATTTATGCTCTGTCACTTCGGGGCGATGCCGGACAGCATGGAGACGCTGCAAGTCCGCCCGGCTCATGCCGAAGTGCTCGAAGAACGAATTGCTCGGGGGAGTGGGCGGCAGGAAACAGTCTTTCGGGAGGAAAACCAATGACCAAGACGATGCGCTTTTTGCTTGCCGGCTGCGGCACGCTCGCCATGGCGACCGCCGCTTCAGCCGACACGGTGCGGATCGGTATCACCCAGAACAATGTCGGCATCGACAGCTACCAGACGACCTACGAGCAAGCCTTCATCGCGGCTGCGGATGCCAATCCCGATGTCGACGTAATTGTTCTCGATGCAGGCGGCGACGTGGCGCGCCAGATCAGCCAGATGCAGGATCTGATCCAGCAGCAGGTCGATGCCATCATCGTCTGGCCGACCGACGGCCAGGCGCTGGTTCCCGCCGTGCGCAATGCCCATCGCGAAGGCATCCCGGTCATCGTGACCAACTCCAACATCGCGGAAGCGGGCCTGGACTTCATCGCCGCCTTTTCCGGCCCCAACAATATCCAGCAGGGCATCTACTCCGCCGAGATGATGTGCGAGGCGCTGGGTGGCGAGGGAGAGATCGTGCAGATTACCGGGATGCCCGGCTACACCACGGCGATCGAGCGCCAGCAGGGCTTCGATGACCGTCTGGCCGAGCTGTGCCCCGACGTCGTGCAGCTGGATATCCAGCCCGGCGACTGGAATCGCGAGCGCGCCCAGCGCACCATGGAGACCTTCCTGACGCGCTTCGACAATATCGACGGCGTCTATTCCGGCGACGACAACATGGGCGTCGGCGCCCTGAACGCAGCGCTCGCTGCGGGTCGGGCCGAGGGCATGGTCTTCATCGGCGCCACCAATTTCGCCGTCGGCTACGATGCCATGGAGCGCGGCGAATACTGGGGGTCGGTCTATCAGTCACCGGTGGATGACGCCGAGGC
The DNA here is from genome assembly GCA_020832565.1 of Salinarimonas sp. GTDB lineage: Bacteria > Pseudomonadota > Alphaproteobacteria > Rhizobiales > Beijerinckiaceae > Saliniramus. The sequence continues at coordinate 41,554 of JAFIEI010000025.1, forward strand.
GGCCCTGCAGACGGCACTCGACGTGCTCGCCGGCGAGGATGTGCCGAAGCTCAATTATTTCGACACGCCCAAGATCACCCAGGACAACATGGCCGAGTTCGACCGCCCCGTCTTCTGACGGCGCGTTTCAGGCCACAAGACTTCGCGCCGGGGCATGGTATCCTCGCCCCGGTGCGTAACAAGGGCGAAAAACGCCTGAATATCCCGGGAGGGAACAGATTATGCTGGACCGCCTCAAGGCGGGAGGACCCGCCATTGCCAGGCAAGGGATCCTCGTCGCCTTCATCGTTTTCATGATCGCCTTCACGATCATGTCGGACAGGTTCATGACCGCCGACAACCTCATGTCGGTGTTTCGCCAATCCGCCATCATCGGCGTGATGGCGCTGGGCGTCACCATCGTGGTGATCGGCGGCAATCTCGACCTTTCCGTCGGGTCGATGCTCTCATTCGCCACGGTGCTCGTCGTCGATCTCCACGACAAGATCGGCCCGGAACTCGCGATCCCGGTCATGTTCTTGGCAACGCTGTGCCTCGGGGCGGTGAACGGGTTCCTCGTGGGAATATTGCGGCTCAACTCCCTTATCGTGACGCTCGGCATGCTCTCCGTCATACAGGGTCTGGTTCTGATCTATAGCGGCGGCCAGAACGTCGATATCGTCGACCAGCAGGGCACATGGTTCGCCTTGTTCGGACGCGGCGCGATCTTCGGCATCGCCACGCCGATCGTCATGTTCGGCCTGATGGCGCTCGTCTTCCACGTGATTATGACGACGATGCCCTTTGGGCGCCGGGTCTATGCCGTAGGCGGCAATCCCACCGCCTCGGTCTTCTCAGGGATTCCCCGCTCGCGCGTGGTGTTCACGACCTATCTGATCTCGGCTCTGTGCGTCGGTGTCGCGGCGGTCATGCTGGGAAGCCGGGTCATGGGCTCGCAGAATAATGTCGGCCAGGGCTACGAATTGCAGGTGCTTGCCGCCGTCATCCTGGGCGGCACGTCGCTTCTGGGCGGTGCCGGCAGTGTGCTGCGTACGGTCCTCGGCGTCCTGATGCTGGCCTTCATCCAGAACGGCCTGATCCTGATGGGGCAGCCCTATTACACGCAATGGCTGGTCACCTGGGCGGTGATCATCGTCGCGGTCTGGCTCGATGTCGCAGCCAAGCGCGGACGCCTGCTGTCACCGATCGCGTGACGTCGACCGACAGGCAAGCTATTGCGCGAAAATAAAAAATTCGACCGGGAGGTCCTTCGATGACACCGCCAGACACAGTCAAGGAAAGCCGTCCGGTGCAGGCGGATGCGCCCGTGGAACAGGCTCTGCCGCAAGGGCTCGAAGAGACGTTGCCGCGCGCGACCGCCGATCGCATCAGGCCGCTTCTGGATAATCCGGTCTTGCGCTGGCTGGTGCGGAATCCGATCTGGGTCTTCGTGCTGATCGTGTTCGTCTTCTTCAGCCTCGTTTCCGATCACTTCTTCGCTGCCCGCAATTTCCAGAACATCCTCGTCCAGACCTCCACGATCGGCCTGATCGCGCTGGGCATGACGCTGGTGATGGTCAACGGCAATATCGACCTGTCGGTTGGAGCGACGCTCGCACTCGCGGCCGCCTTCGCCGTCGATGTGCAGAGCTGGGCGGTCTTCGCCACATGGGGGAACTGGCAGATCCTGCCGGCCGTGTGTCTCGCCCTGCTGGTCGGTATCGGGTTGGGCGCGCTCAACGGATTCATCGTCTGGAAGACCGGCGTCGATGCCTTCATCGTCACGCTCGGCGCAATGCTCGGCATTCGCGGGCTGGTCTTCGTCTATACGGGCGAGCAGTCCTTCTATGCGATGAACTTCGCCTATTCCGATTTCAGCGCGCTGTCGATCGGGCCGTTGCCGGCGCTGGCGCTGATCTTCCTTCTCTGCACGCTCGCCGTGCACCTCCTGCTCTCGCGCACGGTCCATGGGCGCAACACCTATGCGGTGGGCGGCAATCGCGAGGCTGCGGTGAATGCCGGCATCCGGGTGGGGCCGCATATGATGATCAACTTCATGATCATCGGCTTCTTCGCGGCCCTGTCCGGCGTGCTGCTCTCGACGCAGATGGGTGCGGCCACGCCCAATCTGGGGCGCGATTACGAGCTCTGGGTGATCACCGCCGTTGTTCTCGGCGGCACCAAGCTGACGGGCGGCAAGGGTGACATCATCGGGACGCTGGGCGGTGTGCTGGCCATCGGCATGCTGCGCAACGGCATGAACCTGATGAACGTCCCGGCTTTCTACGTCTATGTCGTCCTCGGCAGCATCCTGATCGCCGTCCTGTTCCTCGACAAGCGTTTCAACCGCACCGCCGATGGAGGGCTTCGCCTGTGACGGACATGATCGAAAGACCGGCCCGCGAACCGGCCCTGCGGCTCGAGGGAATCGTCAAGACCTTCCCGGGTGTGCGCGCCCTCGACGGCGTCGATTTCGAAGTCATGCCCGGCGAGGTTCATGCCCTGCTCGGGGAGAACGGGGCGGGCAAATCGACGTTGATGAAGGTGCTCGCAGGCATGTACCAGCCCGATGGCGGCACGATCGTCATCGCCGGGCGGGAAGTGCGCATGGCAACACCGCTCGAGGCCAAGCGGCAGGGGATCGTCCTGATCCATCAGGAACTGAGCCTCGTGCCTGAAATGTCGGCCGCCGAGAACATCTATCTCGGCGAATTGCCGCGCAAATCCTTCGGGCGGGTCGACTGGAAAACACTCTACGCGCGCTCTGACGCCATTCTGGAACGCCTGCGCTGCAGCTTCCGCGGCGACGCCACGGTCGCGCATCTCTCCATCGCCAACCAGCAGATGGTCGAGATCGCCCGCGCCCTGACCGTCGATGCCCGTGTCGTCGTCTTCGACGAGCCAACCGCCTCTCTCACCGATGCCGAGAAGGTGGTCTTGTTCGATATCATCAACGATCTCAAGGCGCAGGGCGTGGGCATCGTCTATATCTCGCACCGGATGGACGAGATCTTCACCTTGTCGGACCGGATCACCGTCCTGCGCGACGGCCAGTATCGCGGCACGCTGGATACAGCGGCGACGAACGAGGATGAAGTCACGCGCCTGATGATCGGGCGCAGTCTCGATCTGTCGCGCGACACCACGCCCGCGCGATTGGGCGACACGGTGCTCGAAGTGCGCGACCTGACCTGTGCGCCTCATTTCGAGGATGTCGCCTTCTCCGTGCGCGCCGGCGAGGTCGTGGGATTCTACGGGCTGGTGGGTGCCGGCCGAACGGCCATCGCCGAGGCGCTGTTCGGCCTGCGCAGCTGCGAAAGCGGTATGATCCGGGTCGCCGGCAAGGAGGTGACGATCGACTCGCCGGAACAGGCGATCGCGCTCGGGATTTCGCTCGTACCCGAGAATCGCAAGGAGCAGGGGCTCGTCCTGCAGATGAGCTGTCGTGACAACATGACCCTGCCGCAGGTGCAGGACCTGACCGCCGGGCCCTTTGTCTCCTCCGGCGCCGAGATCGCGATCTTCGACCAGTACCGCGACAGGCTCGCGATCAAGACCCCGAGCTGGCGCCAGCCGGTGGGGGTCCTCTCGGGCGGCAACCAGCAGAAGATCGTCATCGGCAAATGGCTGTCGATGCAGCCGCGCGTCCTGATAGTGGATGAGCCCACGCGCGGGATCGATGTCGGATCAAAATCCGAGATTCACGGGCTCTTGCGCGAACTCGCGGCGCAGGGCTACGCGGTCATTGTGATCAGTTCGGAAATGCCCGAAGTCCTGCGCGTCTCCGACAGGATCGTGGCGATGTATCACGGGCGCATCACGCGCGAATTCAGCGCCGACGAGGTTACCGAGGATGCGCTCGTCCAGGCGATTTCCGGGATCGGTGTAGAGTTGGTGTCCTGAATTCCCGTGCCCCGTCTCCGGAGAGTGCGCATCCGGCAGACAGCTGGATCTGAGCGGCGAGACCGAGCATGTCTCCAGCTTTGTCGGACACGACGGGACATTCCAGCAGCGATTCACCTTGCATAGTTTTTCGGCCGGGCTACGCCTCCGGTTCTGATCGATCCGACGCCCTATCGTCATGGTCTCTTCGGGATACTTCCGACGTTTTGATACTGTTCAGAACGCGTCGGCGAGGTTGCGTTGCATCGTTTCTTGCCTTGCCGGCTGTCGAACCGCGTCGCCGTCCGGCGCGTCCAGCAACCTGTGTGCCGGCTACCCGCCCGGTATCGGATTATCCGGATCCATGCGCCGCCGTTCATCAGTCGCTGATCCCCCGTGACCCGCGCTGCGCCGGTAACACCGTCACGTCCGCCCCTTCACGAAGCAGCATTTTCACGCCATATCGGTCTCATGAACTCGCCACTCGTCTTCGATCGCCCACTTGTGCGCCGCCGCCTGGCCCGGGCTCATGCGCAGGGCTATGCCGATTTTCTGCTGCAGCACGCGCTGGAGGATATGGAGCTGCGCCTTACGCCAGTCGTGCGCGACTTTTCCCTCGCGCTCGACGTGGAAAGTCCCGATGCGAGCGTCGCGCGGCATCTGCGCCAGTCGGGTCGCGCCAAAACCGTTTTGCGGGTGGCGCCGGCAGGCATTGCGCGCGGTGATGGGGTGATCGGCGATGCCGAGGCACTGCCATTTGCGCATGAGCGCTTCGATCTCGCCGTGTCGCTGCTGGGGCTGCATGCGGTGAACGACCTGCCCGGCGCGCTGATCCAGATCCGGCGGGCCTTGAAGCCCGACGGCATGTTCATCGGCTGCCTGCTCGGCGGCGCCACCCTGCACGAATTGCGCAGCGCTCTCACCGAAGCCGAGAGCGAACTGACGGGCGGGCTCAGCCCGCGCGTGGCGCCCTTCGCCGATATTCGCGATCTCGGCGGGTTGATGCAGCGCGCCGGTTTCGCCCTGCCCGTTACCGATCTGGAAACACTGCGCGTGCGCTACGACAACGCTTTCGCGCTGATGCAGGATCTGCGCCGCATGGGGATGACGAACACGCTCCTCGCGCGCCGCCGCGAGCCGGTCACCCGTTCGCTTATGCTGCGCGCGGCCCAGCTTTATACCGAGCGCTATGCCGATCCCGACGGACGCATTCCCGCGACCTTCGAGCTGATCTGGGTCTCCGGCTGGTCGCCGCACGAGAGCCAGCAGAAACCGCTGCGTCCGGGTTCGGCGAAAGTACGCCTCGCCGATGCGCTGGGCACGGTGGAGCACAGTGCGGGGGAAAAGGCCGGGCCCGGGGGATGATCGGGGAGTGGACGCAGGCAAAACCGGTTGCCCCGAACGTCGAAAACCGGCAGATAGCGGCGACGTAACGCTTATATGCCCGCGCAAAGAGGAATCCGATCAGGCATGCACGAGCCGGTAGCAGCGCAGAATGAAGATATTGCAGGCGTCCGCGCGCCGGATTCCGCGCGTGATGCCGGCATATCCGTCGCGCAGGCATCACGCTTCTCCGTCGCCCCCATGATGGACTGGACGGATCGGCATTGCCGAGCGTTTCACCGGGTGCTGTCGCGGCGGGCGCTGCTTTATACCGAGATGGTGACGACCGGGGCGGTGATCCATGGGCCGCGTGAGCGGCTCATCGGTTTCTCGGAGGGCGAGCATCCCGTGGCGGTGCAACTCGGCGGGTCCGATCCCGAGGAGCTCGCGCAAGCGGCGCGGATCTGCGCCGATTACGGCTATGGCGCGGTCAATCTGAATGTGGGTTGCCCCTCGGACCGGGTGCAGGACGGGCGTTTCGGCGCCTGCCTCATGCGCGAGCCGGCGCTGGTGGGCGATTGCGTGGCGGCGATGAAGGCGGCGGTGGCGCTGCCTGTGACGGTGAAATGCCGCATCGGCGTCGATGATCAGGATCCGGGCGAAGCGCTCGACGCGCTCACCGCCGCATGCCGGCAGGCGGGCGTCGACGAGATCGTGGTGCATGCCCGCAAGGCCTGGCTGCAGGGGCTCTCGCCCAAGGAGAACCGCGACGTCCCGCCGCTCGATTACGACCGCGTCTTCGCGCTGAAGGCGGCCAATCCGGACCTGCCCGTGAGCATCAATGGCGGCATTCGCGATATCGATGCGGCGTGCGTGCTGCTCGCCCCCCGTGACGGCGTGACGCTCGACGGTGTCATGCTGGGCCGCGCCGCCTACCAGGATCCGGAACTGCTGCTTCGGGTCGATACGGAGATTTTTGGCGAGGCCGGGGCGCCCGTGGCCGATGCGTTCGAGGCGATCGAGGCCTTCGAGCCCTATATCGCGCACCAGCTTGAAGTCGGTGTGCGGTTCGCCTCGATCACGCGCCACATGCTCGGGCTCTTTGCCGGCAGGCCCGGTGCGCGGCTCTATCGCCGGCATCTCTCGACCCATGCGGTTGCCCCCGATGCGGGTATCGCGACCCTGCGCGCGGCGGTTGATCACGTGCGTGAGGCGATGGCGCGGCGCGAGCGGGAGGATGCGGCGTGAGCTTTGCCACCGCTGATCCCGATTTCGAAGCCCGTGTGCGCGCGAGTTTCGCCCGCCAGAGCATCATGACGACGCTCGGCGCTTCGCTGACGCGCATCACGCCGGGCGAGGTCGAGATCGCACTGCCTTTCGCCGATCACATCCTGCAGCAGCATGGATTCGTGCATGCCGGCGTGGTCGCGACCATCGCTGATTCCGCCGCCGGCTATGCCGGGCTCACCCTGATGCCGCCTGGAGCGGGGGTGCTCACTGCCGAGTTCAAGATCAACCTGCTCGCCCCGGCCTCCGGGGACAGGCTGATCGCGCAGGGCCGCGTGATCAAGGCGGGCCGCAGCCTCACCATCGCCGAGGCGGATGTGTTTGCAGAAGACGGCCCCACCCGCAAACACGCCGCCCGCCTCACCGCCACGCTGATGAGCATGCGCGACCGGCAGGGCGTGGCGGATTGAGGGGGCATTTGATGCCGGTTTCCAGATAATGGCGGTCGCGCCCGTCAAAGCTGAAACAGCCGAAATGCTTTCCGGACCTCGCCGAGCGTTGTCTCTGTGACGACACGTGCGCGGCTCGTACCCGCGCGGATGATGTCGCGGACACTGTCCATATCTCTTGCAAACGCGTGGCGCCTTTCGCGCATGGGGCCAATGACGTCTTGCAGGATGCCATTGAGCCGCTCTTTCAAAACCATGTCTCCGAGGCCGCCGCGCTGGTAATGTGCCTTCAATTCGGCCAGAGCCTCCTGATCCGGATCGAATGCGCTCAGATAGGTGAAGACGACGTTGCCCTCGATCTTTCCGGGATCCGATACCCGCAGGTGATCTGGATCGGTATACATCATCTGGACAGCCTTGCGGATTTCACTGGCACTGGCTGACAAGGAAATGGCGTTCCCCAGCGACTTCGACATCTTGGCCTTGCCGTCGATACCTGGCAGGCGCCCGAACTCGGACAACAGGGCCTCGGCTTCGGGCAGAACCTCCCGATCGGCAGAGCGGTTGACTCTGCGCACGATCTCGTTGGTCTGCTCGATCATCGGCAACTGGTCTTCGCCGACGGGCACGACAGTGGCGCGGAAGGCGGTAATGTCAGCGGCCTGCGCGATTGGGTAGCACAGGAAGCCTGCGGGAATGTCGCGTTCGAAGCCTCGCGCGCGGATTTCCTCCTTGATCGTCGGATTGCGTTCGAGCCGGGAGACAGTGACGAGATTGAGGTACAGCATCGTCAGTTCGGGCAGTGCCGGAAGCGCCGACTGGAGACAGATCGTCGTCTTTTCGGGGTCGATACCTGCGGCCAGATAGTCGAGGGTCACTTCGAGCACATTGTCTGCCACCTTGTCGGGGTTTTTGATATTGTCTGTGAGGGCTTGCGCATCAGCCAGAAGCACGAACTGATCGTGCGTATCCTGCAATATGACCCGGTTGCGCAGCGAGCCGAGGTAATGCCCGATATGAAGGGGACCAGTGGTCCGGTCGCCGGTCAGGATGATGGGCCGGACGGCAACCGGGCGCGTGTCCGGTTGAAAATGAGGCTTCATTCTACTCGTCTCACGTTTGTTGTACTCAGGCCGGGTCGTTGGCTTAGCGAGCGTGCCGCATGATGCACGCCCTTATCGCTTTAATCTATATTGTCAACTTTAAGAAGAATTTTTTGTCATTTTATATTTAAAATTTCAATTATGGGGTGATGATATACAGTTCTCACAAAGGACGCGCACGGCCGATTCCGCGCTCTCCAAAGCACCTTCGATCCATCCAAGTTTGGACGTGAAGAGGTCCGAGCAGACAGCAGCGCCCTGTCCGATTTGCCAATGCCCGGTAGGAATCAGGTTGAGACCATTGCGCCAAAAAGAAATACCATGTGGCCAAAACCGATAATCCGAATCTTGAGGATTCGGGAGCGCCGCTATTTCCGTGCCGAAAGGCAAGGCATCGCTTATCATTTGCAAAAATGTAGTATGAATGTCTGAGTCTAAAACAAAACTCTCATGTAGCTTATTTGCACTGGTACCGTCGCTATATATCAGCACATAGTTAGCATCTTTAGGAAAGTATATTTTTCGAAACATAGACGTCGTTGATAAGCACCGGCCCTCTAAACCAAAATCTCCCCACCAACGCTCAGCATAGGCAAAATAGGCTTTGATGAGGGGTACCGACTGAATGCGAGCGCACACCATAGTCGGCAAGTTCAGACCATTGATTCGACATGAATTCCAAATCGGCAGTGCAAACAACACCTTTCCTGCGCACACGGCCTTCTGCCCATATGCCGTCTCGAAATGCAAAATATGGTCACCTCCCCCTTCAGTGGAAATCCCAACAAGTTCATGTTCCAAGTTTAACTCTGCCTGCCCACCCAAATCCTCAACCAGAGAATCGACTAAACTGGAGAGCCCACCGACAAGGGCCCTCCAGTTGTTGTCTTGCCTGCCGAATAAGATGCTGGTTTCGGGGTGTTGGCGCAGCAATCTGAAGCCTTCTTCAAACGTAAGATCAGGGTGATTGAGCGTGTCGTAGCCGCAAAGGTCGACCAACAGATCGAATCTTGCCTTTCCGACAATGCGTACGGCAGCGCGTCGCAAACTGATTGAATGTCGCTGAATCAATTCAGTAGAATGATAGTTTTTGTCAATTTCATTACAAATTTCCGACATAAGAATAATTGCTTGCTCGGACAGTCCACTGTGAATCGGGGTTAAGCGGTACTCGAATGACTTGGTGGCCTGGCCGTAGTGCGCCGTCAAACTCGCCAGTTGAGGGTGCGAATTTGGACTGAAGCGTCCGGCGCCTAACTCGACGATCCCCATACCATCGCCCAGATCCCGCGAGCAAGGGCGTCCGCCGGGGCGATCAGCACGGTCAAACACAGCAACTCGGGCGCCGGGCATCTCGGACAAAACCTTTCGGGTTGCTGCAAGCCCGGAAATACCAGCTCCAACGATCGCAATGTCAAGGCGTATGACAGACATCTGCCGCCCCCATTAGAGGTAGGCCTCCCGCCGAAAGAACGAGCGGGAGGATAGTCACTCAGACGTTGGCCTCGACATCGCCGGAAGCCTTGATCCGCGTCACCTTCGAGTAGTGCGTTTTCCCGTCCTGACCGATGCTGACAGTGTCGGTGTAGCCGACTTTCGCCGCAGCACCTCCCTCAAAGTGAGTGCGCACATTGTTGGCCCAAATGTCGCCCTTGTCGGTAAAATGCAGTCGATCCCCGTTGAGCACGAGGTACCCACTCGCAATCAATTGCTGGACTTCGGTACTGAAAACATCGAGGAAGCGCTCGCCAAATCGCTCGGCAAACGGATCGAGGTCAAGATCACGCATTCGCAGGCCCATTACTGCATAACGCTGCATCAATTCCCTGCGGGTCGCGGCACGCATAGCATCGAGGGGCAAGCTATGCTGCTGCTCAATGTGCTCCATATACTTGATGGTCGAACGGATGGTGCGATAGGTCACGCCCGCGAGGTATCCATGCGCCCCGGCCCCGAAGGCCAAGATGTGGTTCGATTCTGCGTTCATCCGGATATAACGACAATCCCGCCCCGGCTGTGCCCAATCGCGCACAGAATAGCGGTTGGAATAGACACTGTGCTTCAACTGCTCAAGTGCGAAAAGGTACATGGCGATCTCCCGCGCTTCATCGGGCATCGCGTATTTTTCGTTCTTCACGTAGTCTGCGTAGAAAATTGTGTTTTCCAACAAGACTAGCGGATAGAAGGTTAGGTGCTGCGCCCCCGATGACAGCGCCAGTCGCACGTCTTCTTCCCAGATCTCATCGGTCTGACCAGGAAGGTTGTAGATAAAATCGAGGTTGAAATTATCGAAACTGGCGCGCAGGTTTGCGATGCCTTCCAGCAGTTCTTCCTTACCGTTGCGCATATGCAACTGCGCCTCACGGATCGCCTTGTCAAAGGTCTGGACACCTGCCGAGATACGGTTCACTCCGCCGTCTTTAAGCGCTCTGATGCGAGCGGTGTCGAAGTTCTGAATGACGCCTTCGGAGGTGATCTCCACATCATCCGAAAGCGGCAGATTGTCGTGAAGTGCCTGTAGGATGCGCGATAGCTGATTGGCGTTTAGGGCGTTAGGCGTCCCACCACCTAGATAAACGGCGCGCAGGTCCAGTGATTGCACGTAGTCGGTCTTGGCGTAGATCTCGATTTCGCGCACCAGCGCCTTGACGTAGCGCTCCTTGGTGGTCTCGCTGCTGACCGCCTTGTTGAATCCGCAAAACGAACAGATCTGATCGCAAAAGGGAATGTGGATATAGACCGTCGATTGGTTATAGTCATTCGCAGGCTGGCTGAGCCGGGCTCCTATTAGGTCCCGGTCAACTGGATCACCAGGCATCGGAAAGGTTGACGAGCCGATCGGCTCGCGGTGTTTGAAGTGGATATTTCCCATCAAATTCGTCCTCCCGTCACGTCTGGCAAGAACTTCAGGACGCGGGTATCGATGCTACTCCAAGCAGCGTGCCTCCTGCGGACAATTTGTCCGGGACCAATTGCATGCAGGCTTCACGCAGTTCCCCCGCAATAATCGGTATCGAAACGGCACTGGGTGGCGAAGATGGTGCCCAATGCCCGCTTTTGTTGCAATGACACTCAAATACAACTTAAAGAGGATAGTCAAGCGAAAAATATACTAAACGTATCGTCTTGTACTCTTGGTGGTGGGCATGGCCGTTTCGCCCGAGCACACTTCAGCCGAGGCCAATGACCCGCAAAACCGCCAAGCCCCTCTGCCCCGTCCTGCGCTTGCTTCACCGCCTGAAAAGGCGCACACAGCGCGCAAAGCAACCTCAGCGGATGACATTTCCATGTTCAACGGTTTGCCGATCGCCGATCTCGCCATGCTCGCCGTGGCGCTTCTCGCCGCCGGGGCGCTCACTGGGGTACTCGCCGGTCTGTTCGGGGTCGGTGGCGGCGCGGTGATCGTGCCGATCCTGTTCGAGGTGTTCGGCATTCTGGGCATCGACGACGAGGTGCGGATGCCGCTCGCGGTGGGCACCTCGCTCGCCATCATCATCCCGACATCGATCCGCTCGTTCCGGGGGCATTATCTCAAGGGCGCGGTGGATATGAGCGTGCTGCGCGCCTGGGCGGTGCCGGTGGTGCTGGGCGTGGTTCTGGGCAGCGTGATCGCGCGTTATGCCGATCCATGGGTGTTCATGCTGGTCTTCATCGTGGTGGCCGGGGTGAATGCGATCAAGCTGCTCTTCGGGAATGAGAAATGGCGCGTCGCCATGGATCTGCCCAAGGGGCTGGCACTACGCGCCTATGGCGGGTTGATCGGCCTGCTCTCGGCGCTGATGGGGATCGGCGGCGGGCAGATCTCGAATATCATCATGACCCTGCACAATCGCGGCATCCACCAGGCGGTGGCGACCTCCGCCGGGCTCGGCGTGCTGATATCGGTGCCCGGGGCGCTCGGCTACATCTATGCCGGCTGGGGCCGCGAGGGCCTGCCGCCCGATGCGCTGGGCTTCGTCTCGCTGCTTGGGCTGGTCCTGGTCGTGCCGACGACGCTGCTCACGGCGCAGATCGGCGTCAACCTCGCCCATGCCTGGCCCAAGCGCAAGCTCGAGGTCGCCTTCGGCATCTTCCTCGCCATCGTCTGCGCACGCTTCGTCTACGCCATCCTGAGCTGAGGCGATCTGCGAAAGTGGCACCGGCGCAGGGAGCCGCGCCGGTGCCCGGTTCCTCAGAAATTCACCGCATCGCCGCCCTTGAAGGCGAGCATTTCGCGCGCTTCGT